>NZ_BCXA01000001.1 GCF_001894865.1 Rhodococcus maanshanensis NBRC 100610
ACCTCGCCGAACGAACCTTCCGATGCGTGGACTGCGGTTACACCGACGGTCGCGACCGGAACGCTGCCAGGGTGATCCTGGCTGTGGCAGAACGCGGCCACACAAGTGTTGACGACCTCAGACAATCTGATCACCCCCTTCGGGGTGGATGATCCGGTTGCGGTCTGAGCTTGAAATCTTCTGTCCTAGGCAGGGGAAGTGTTAAGTCAGGCGGTTTCGGGCTCCACGTACCGGGGGAACACAGGCGACGGCGCCGGCAGCGGATTCCCCGCCGCGATCCGCACGCCGAGGCTCGCGAAGTCGCGGGCGTCCTCGGCCTGCCCGAGCAGGTCCAGGATCTTCGCCCCGGAGTCCGGCATCACCGGCTGGACCAGGATCCCGACGATGCGCACGACCTCAAGGGTCACGTAGAGCACCGTCGCCATCCGGGCCGGGTCGGTCTTGCGGAGCACCCACGGCTCCTGCTGGGAGAAGTACCGGTTCGTATCCGCCAGCACCGCCCAGATCGACTCGAGCGCCAGGTGCAGGGCCTGACGGTCGAAGTCCGCGCGCACGACCTCGAGCAGCGCCTCGGCCTTGGCCAGCAGCGCGTTGTCGTCGTCGGTGAGATCGCCGGGGGTGGGGACCTGGGCGTCGCAGTTCTTCGCGACCATCGTCAGCGACCGCTGTGCGAGGTTGCCCAGCTCGTTCGCCAGGTCCGCGTTCATCCGGGTGACGATGGACTCGTGGCTGTAGTTGCCGTCCTGGCCGTAGGAGATCTCGCGGAGCAGGAAGAAGCGCAGCGCGTCGAGGCCGTACTGCTCGACCATCTCGAGCGGGTCGACGACGTTGCCGACCGACTTCGACATCTTCTCGCCCTTGTTGTACAGGAAGCCGTGCACGAAGATGCGCTTCGGCAGCTCCAGGCCCGCGGACATCAGGAACGCCGGCCAGTACACAGCGTGGAAGCGGGTGATGTCCTTGCCGATGATGTGCAGGTCCGCAGGCCAGAACTTGCGGAAGGACTCGCCTTCGGTGTCCGGGTAGCCGGCGCCGGTGAGGTAGTTGGCGAGGGCGTCGACCCACACGTACATGACGTGCTCGGGGTGACCCGGCACCGGCACGCCCCAGTCGAAGGTGGTGCGCGAGATGGACAGGTCCTTGAGGCCGCCCTTGACGAAGCTGACGATCTCGTTGCGCCTGGTGTCGGGCGCGATGAACTCGGGGTGCGACTCGTACAGCGCGAGGAGCTTGTCCTGGTAGGCGGAGAGCCGGAAGAAGTAGGTGGACTCCTCGGTCCAGACCACGGGGGTGCCGGTCAGCATCGAGACCCGGGTCCCGTCCTCGAGCAGTTCGGTCTCGGCCTCGGTGTGGTAGGCCTCGTCGCGCACCGAGTACCAGCCCGCGTAGGTGTCGAGGTAGATGTCGCCCGCCTCGACCATGCGCTCCCAGAGCACCTTGCAGACGGCCTCGTGGTCCTCGTCGGTGGTCCGGATGAACCGGTCGTACGAGACGCCAAGGGCCTTGTCCAGCGCCTGGAACTCGTCGGAGTTCCTGGCCGCGAGCTCGCGGACGGGGATGCCCTCCTTGGCCGCGGTCTGTTGCATCTTGAGGCCGTGCTCGTCCGTGCCGGTCATGAAGAACACGTCGAAGCCGTCGAGGCGCTTGAAGCGCGCGAGGGCGTCCGAGGAGATGTACTCGTACGCGTGGCCGACGTGCGGGACGCCGTTCGGGTACGCGATCGCCGTGGTCATGTAGAACGGCGGCCGGGTGGCTTCGGGGCGGCTGGGTGCGGGTGACACAGTCATGGTGCGCCTACTCTATCTGCGTGCCAAGAGACCGTCCGGCCCCGGACCTGCCAGAGCCGCTCGCGCCCCTGATCGACTCCCACACCCACCTCGACGCGTGCGGCGCCACGGACGCCGCGTCGGTGGCCGAGATCCTCGACCGCGCGGAGCGGGTCGGTGTCGGTCGCGTGGTCACGGTGGCCGACGATCTGGCCGCCGCACGGTTCGCGGTGGACGCCGCGAGCTGGGATCCGCGGGTGTACGCGGCGACCGCCATCCATCCGACCAGGGCGAACGTGCTCGACGACGCGACAAAGGCCGAGATCGAGCGCCTGGCGGGCGATCCGCGGACGGTCGCGGTGGGGGAGACCGGGCTCGACTACTACTGGCCGGGCAAGCTGGAGGGCTGCGCCACCGTCGAGGAGCAGGTCGAGGGGTTCCGCTGGCACATCGACCTGGCCAAGCGGCTGCGCAAGCCGCTGATGATCCACAACCGGGAGGCGGACCACGACCTGCTCGCGGTGTTGCTCGACGAGGGCGCGCCGGAGACGGTCATCTTCCACTGCTTCTCCTCCGACGCGAACATGGCGATGGCATGTGTCGAGGAGGGCTACGTGCTCAGCTTCTCCGGCACGGTCAGCTTCAGGAACGCGCGCGAGCTGCACGAGGCCGCGAAGCTGGTGCCCGACGACCAGCTGATCGTCGAGACCGACGCGCCGTTCCTCACCCCGCACCCGTTCCGCGGCGCACCGAACGAGCCGTACTGCCTGCCGTACACGGTCCGCGCGCTGGCGCACACGCGTGGGCAGGACCCGCTGGAGCTGGCCCGGGCGTCGACCGCCACCGCCCGCCGGGTCTACCGCATCTGACGCCGAGTGTGCAGTGGGGGCACCTCCCTGCACGAAGTGCTTGGGGGAAGGTCGCATCGCCCGAGAGCGACCGGCGGAAACTGCACACTCGACGAGTAGATTGGGCCGCACAGGTGACGACGAATGCACGGGCTCACGAATTCGACTCCCGTCGACCGCGGCGTCGACGTCGTCGCCGTGCACGTCGCAGCATGGGAGATCGAGTGCTGCGCCCCGCCGCCCGAGGTGGGCCGCGAGGCGAGGTGGGTGCTCGCCTTCACCGCGGACGACGCCGAGCCGGAGATCTTCCACCGACCGGTTCGCTGGGACCGCATCGGCAGCAAGCTCAGTGCAGGCGGCATCAGCGCCTACTGGCGGGATGCGCCGGATGACCTGTCCGACCATCCCACCGGGCTGCGCGGGCGGTTGTGGGGGACGGTGCACGGCGCGGACGTCCCGGATGGATTCGTCGGTACCACCGGCACGGTGATTAGCGTGTATCTGCTGGACGAGCTGTACCGCGAGGACGAGGCGGGCGTGTGGCGCCCGCTACCGGGGACCGAGGTGCGGACCTCGGTAGGGAAGAGTCCCAGTTGGTTCGGTGGCAGTGGGACATTCGTGTCAGGGATGGACTGCCGCAAGCAGACCGGGGTGGTGATGGAGCTGGCGGTCTCGGGCTGACGCAGCCGCCGAGTGTGCAGTTGTTTGGGCATCGCCCGGGAGCGACCGACGACAACTGCACACTCGGCGAGCGGCGGGGGTTCGGCTTACAGCACCTTCTTGAGGAAGTCCTGCGTGCGCGGATTCTGCGGGTTCCCGAACAGCTCCGCGGGGGTGCCCTCCTCGACGACGAACCCGTCGGCCATGAAGATCACCCGGTCGGACACCTCGCGGGCGAAGCCCATCTCGTGGGTCACCACGACCATCGTCATGCCCTGGTCGGCGAGGTCGCGCAGCACCTGTAGCACCTCGCCGACCATCTCCGGGTCGAGTGCGCTGGTGGCCTCGTCGAACAGCATGATGTCCGGGTTCATGGCCAGCGCCCTGGCGATCGCCACACGCTGCTTCTGTCCACCAGAGAGATTGGCGGGCTTGGCGTTCGCCTTCTCGCCGAGACCCACCTGCTCGAGCAGTCTGAGCCCGGTGGCCCTTGCCTCCTCCTTGGTGGCTCGCTTGGTCTGCACCGGCGCCAGCATCACGTTCTCCAGCGCGGTCATGTGCGGGAAGAGATTGAAGTGCTGGAACACCATGCCGATGTGCTGGCGCACCTTGTCGATGTCGACCTTCTTGTCGGTCAGGTCGTAGCCGTCGACGATCACCGTGCCGTCGGTGATGTCCTCGAGCTTGTTCAGGCAGCGCAGGAAGGTGCTCTTGCCGGACCCGGACGGCCCGATCACGCAGACCACCTCGCCGTTGGCGATGTCCACGTCGATGCCCTTGAGCACCTCGTTGTCCCCGTACGCCTTCTTGAGGCCGGAGACCTGAATCTTGGTGGTGGGCGACGCAACCGGCGTCGCTGACGACTCCGTCATGCGTTGATCCTCTTTTCGAGCCGGTCGGACAGTTTGGTCAACGCCATGATGATGACGAAGTAGAAGATGCCGACGATCAGCCACATGTTGAAGGACTCGAAGTTCCTCGCGATGATGATCTTGCCGGTCTGGGTGAGCTCGGCGATGCCGATCACCGACAGGATCGAGGTGTCCTTGAGGGTGATGACCGCCTGGTTGACGAACGAGGGCATCATCGTGCGCACCGCCTGCGGCAGGACGACCTTGCGCATCGAGGCCATGTAGTTCATGCCGAGGCTGCGGGACGCCTCCATCTGGCCCTTGTCGACGGACTGGATGCCACCGCGGATGATCTCGGTGATGTAGGCGCCCGCGTTCAGGCTCAGTGTGATGACGCCCGCGGTGAACGCAGGCATCTGGAAGCCGAGCGCGGCCGGGATGCCGAAGTAGATGAAGAATGCCTGCACCAGCAGCGGGGTGCCGCGGAAGATGTCGACATAGGTGACGCCGATCGCGCGCAGGAACTTGCTGTGCGAGACCCGCAGGAACCCGAAGACCAGACCGAGCACCAGCGCGATCGCCAGCGACACCACGGTCAGCACGATGGTCATCCACAGGCCCTTGAGCAGCTGCGGGTAGGTGTCCTTGAGGAGCGAGAAGAAGTTGTTCCCGCCCTGGGCCTCCTGCGCACCCTCGCCGAGGTAGGTGTCGAGGATCTTGTCGTACTGCCCGCTGGCGCGCAGGTTCGCGAGCCCGGCGTTGAACTTCTCGATCAGTTCGGCGTTCTGGCCCTTGGAGACCGCGAACCCGTAGGAGTTGCCCGCCTCCTTCTCGCCGACCGCCTTGAGGCCGTTGCCCTGCGCGATGCCGTACAGCAGCACCGGGTAGTCGTCGAACACCGCGACCGAGTTACCGGTCTTGACGTCGTCGTACATGCTGGCGGAGTCGTCGAAGGTGACGGTGGTGAAGCCGTACTTGTCCTTGATGGACTCGGCGAACATCGCGCCCTCGGTGCCGGTCTTGATCGCGACCCGCTTGCCCCTGAGGTCCTCGTAGGACTCGATGTCGTCGTTCGACTTCGCGACCGCCATCTGGACGCCGGAGTCGAAGTAGGGATCGGAGAAGTCGAAGACCAGCTTGCGCTCGTCGGTGATCGACATGCCGGCGATGACGCCGTCGACCTGGCGCGACTGCAGCGCCTGGACGGCGGCGTTGAAGCCGAGCGGCTTGACCTGGTAGCGGAACCCCTGGTCCTCGGAGATGGCCTTGAGCAGGTCCATGTCGATGCCGACGAAGTCGCCCTGCTCGTTCTGGAACTCGAACGGGGCGAACGTCACGTCGGTGGCGATGACGTAGGTCTTGTCGGGGTCGGATTGCGCGTTGGCGGTTCCGGCTCCGAGGACGAGGGCGAGCAGGGCGAGGATGCCGATCACGACGGGTAGTCGGTCGAGTCTTCGGCGCGATTGTGTACGCATCCGCGTGAGCATTCCTGGTCACGATTGCGGGAGCAAACGACTCGGCCCTGTGTACCGATTTGAGACCTTTGTTTGCACTGGTCAGAGCCTCGCGGTTGCCAGGAGTCCCCGTGCTCGTTACCGTACTGTGATCGAACCGCGTCGGGAATACCCCCGACGACCGTCGGCCCTCAGGACTCCTCGTGTCACCTTTAGCTCGGATCAACAACGCCAACTCCCCGCTGCTGCGCGTGGTCGTCGGGGCCCTGCTCCTCACCCTGATCGCGGGTGGACTGCTCGCGGTGTTCCGCCACAAGACGGTCACCGTGGACGTCGATGGGGAGACGATCGCGTTGAGCACCATGAGCACCGAGGTGGTCGACGTCCTCGCAGACGCCGGCTACTCGGTCGGCGACAAGGACGTGGTGGCGCCGGCCGCCGACTCCGCCGTCGCCGACGGGTCGACGGTGGTCCTGCGTCGCGCCCGAGAGCTCGCGCTCACCGTCGACGGCGAGCCGCGCACCATCTGGACCACCGCGCTGACGGTGGACGAGGCGCTGCAGCAGCAGCGACTGGCAGGCGATGTCCACGTCTCCGCCTCCCGCTCGCAGCGTCTGCCGCTCGACGGCGCCGCACTCGACGTGGTGAGCCCCAAGCTGGTCAGCCTGATCGACGGGGCCGCGGCTCCTGCGGAGCTGCGCCTGGCCGCGCCGACCGTCGGTGACCTGCTGGCCGCCAAGGGCGTCCCGCTCGAACAGGCGGACACCGTCGTGCCAGCGCCCGAGACCAAGCTCGCCGAGGGCATGCAGATCGCGGTCACCCGCACGCGCACCGAGAACGTGACCGAGACGCTGCCGCTGGCACCGCCGGACCAGCGCATCGAAGACCCGACGATGAACATGAGCCGGACCATCGTCGAGAACCCCGGCGCCCCGGGCGTGCACGACGTCACCTTTGCGGTCACCAAGGTCAACGGTGCCGAGACCGGCCGCCAGCAGCTCGATGCCGTCGTCACCGCCCCCGCCCAGCCGAAGGTGGTCCGGGTCGGTTCGAAGCCCGGCACCGAGGTGCCGCCCGTGACCAACGGCGCCACCTGGGACGCCCTCGCGCAGTGCGAGGCGACCGGCAACTGGCACATCAACACCGGCAACGGCTTCTACGGCGGCGTGCAGTTCGACCAGAACACCTGGGAGCGGCAGGGCGGGCTGAAGTACGCACCGCGCGCCGACCTGGCCACCCGCGAGGAGCAGATCGCCATCGCGAGCAGGACGCAGGCGACCCAGGGCTGGGGCGCGTGGCCGGCCTGCACGTCCCGCCTCGGTATGCGCTGAGTGTCGGATTTCGCGGCAGCTCGGCAGAGGCGATAGGTTCATCTCGTGACAAACCCCGAGGTGAACCCCCTGTGACCAGCCCCGAGGTGGACCCCGCCGAGGGGAACCCGCGCGGCCAGGCCGCCCTGCTCGGCCCCATCGAGGTGCGCGCGCTGGCCGAAGAGCTGGGCGTGCGCCCCACCAAGCAGCTCGGCCAGAACTTCGTGCACGACGCCAACACGGTGCGCCGCATCGTGACCACGGCAGGCGTCGGGCGCGACGACGTGGTGCTCGAGGTCGGCCCCGGACTCGGTTCGTTGACCCTTGCTCTGATGGATGTGGTCGCCTCGGTGATCGCGGTGGAGATCGACCCGGTGCTCGCCGCCCGGCTCCCGACGACGGCGGCCGAGCGGGCTCCGGAACTCGCGGACCGGCTCACCGTGGTGGGCGCCGATGCCATGAAGGTGATGCCCGCCGACCTGCCCGCCGCGCCGACCGCGCTGGTCGCGAACCTGCCGTACAACGTGGCGGTGCCCGTGCTGCTGCATCTGTTCTCCGAGTTCCCCAGCCTGCGCACCGCCCTGGTGATGGTGCAGGCGGAGGTCGCGGACCGGCTCGCCGCCGTGCCCGGCAACAAGATCTACGGGGTGCCCAGCGTCAAGGCCCGGTTCTTCGGCGAGGTCCGGCGCGCGGGTGCCGTCGGCCGCCAGGTGTTCTGGCCGGTGCCGAAGGTGGAGTCAGGGCTGGTGCGGGTGGACCGCTACGCCGAGCCACCGTGGCCGATCGACGAGGAGCATCGGCATCGGGTGTTCGCCGTTGTCAATGCGGCCTTCGCGCAGCGCCGCAAGACGCTTCGTGCCGCGCTCGCCACCTGGGCGGGCTCGCCCGCCGAGGCCGAACGCCGACTGGTCGCGGCGGGGATCGACCCGTCCGCCCGCGGTGAGACGCTCGATGCGGCGGCCTATGTGCGACTGGCGGAGGTCGAGCCGCTCGACCCGATCGGATGACGCGGCGCTGACGTCGGAAGTGAGCTTCTTCGGAGCTCGCGTTCAACGAATTGCCAAGTGCGGCAGCGGTATGCGAAACGCGTTGGGCGGCATAGGTGTGGCCCATGCTCGGTGACCTGGTGTTTCCTGCCGCGTAGAGGCCGTCGATGACGGCGTCGTCCGTTCGCAACGCCCGGCCGGTGCTGCCGGGTGTCGATGCCGCCCTGGTTCCGAGATGCGTCGCCGCCTGGTCGTTGCGGGCATCGAACCGTGCGCTCGAGGTGAGGTCTTGGACGCCGCCGCTCTCGTGAGGCCGGCGACCGTCGAATAGTTCGGTGATTTGTTTGTGTTGAACGAATCATCATTTGCCGCAGGGATATTCGAATGCTGATGTGGGTCGGTGGCTTTGCCGGTAGGTTACCGCGCAGCGCCGGATCGGTGCTCTGACGGGTGGGTGAGATGCATCGTCGGGTAATTCGCTGGCGAAAGGGCTTCGTTATGGGTTCGGTTGAAGGATTGCTCTGGTACTACCTCATGGGTGGAAGTACGGACCCTGAGGGAATGGGGCCGTACCAGGGCTAGGTGTTTGCCCAGGCGGGTTGGTCGAGAGATTGCGACGACACGCTGTAGCTGGTCGGTGAACAACGAAGGACTCCCGTCGTGAAGTGGAGCTGCTATTACAGCCGCTTCACGAGGGCGGGAGACTCTCGTGGCTGCCTCGCACTGACATCGGAGCCGGCTCCATTGGCCCCCGTTGCGTTTAGCAAATTGCCAAGTGCGGCAACAGTATCCGGTCGTTCGTTCATGTGCATCACAAACTGATCGGAGTTCGAGATATGCACAGTTCCACGGCAGGTCGTCTTGCTTCCAGATTGTCGCCTCGGCCGTGCTGGTCGGTGGCCTCGCCGTCGGGGCAGGTGCTGCGTCCGCGGCACCCGCCGAAGCCCTCCCACCGGGAGGGTCCGTTGCCGTGGGCTTGCCCGACGGATCGGTGGATGGCTTCTTGGCGAACCCCCTCTATTTTCTCTTCAATCCGATCTTCGGGCTGGGTGGGAGTAGTCGGCCCTGCCCCGCTACCCCTGGTTGCGGCCAGATGTGAGGCTGAGTCGAATTTCACCCCGGTCGTGACCATGGCGCGGCGCTGACTTCCTAGACCGTGTTTCGAAAGTGGTTCCAGCGGTGGGAACCACACCAAGGCAGGCGTGTCGTGACAACTGAGAAACCGAGTTTCTGGGGAGTCCTGAGCTGTGTGGGATGTGCGTCCCCAATGGGTAGGCAAAACTCCGATGCAGGGTTGATCGAACCTGAGTCGTGTGGGGGCTCCAGTCGGTAGGGTCCGGCGCAGCGCCGGGTCGGCGCGGCTGACGGCCAAAAGAATTCGTCGTCGGTTCCCACTGCGAATGGAGTTGGAATGTCTCGTTCGATGAGGCGGCGTATCGCGTCGACCGTCACTGCGGCGGCGCTTCTGTCCGGTGGTCTGGCGACTGGTGCCGGCACCGCATCGGCAGAGAGCCCTCTGGACACCGGGAGTGCGGTCCTCGGGAACTTGATCTACGCGCCGATCGGTTCGGCCGATGTGGGCAGTGATCTCGCTGAGCTCGCGATTGCAAATCCGTACCAGACGATCATGGTGATTCTGGTCGGTGGGTCCGTCGCCATCGACAACATCGGATAGCCACGGTGTGCGAGTGTGGAAGCCCTGGCTCCCACACTCGCACACAGGCGCGGAGCGCCTACTTGAACCGGCGCAACCGCAGGCTGTTGCTCACCACGAACACGCTCGAGAACGCCATCGCCGCGCCGGCGAGCATCGGGTTGAGCAGGCCGGCCGCGGCCAGCGGGATCGCCGCCGCGTTGTAGGCGAACGCCCAGAACAGGTTGCCGCGGATGGTGCCGAGTGTCTTGCGGGACAACCGGATCGCGTCGGCGGCCGAGCGCAGGTCGCCACGGACCAGCGTGATGTCGCTGGCCTCGATGGCCGCGTCGGTGCCGGTGCCCATCGCCAGCCCCAGGTCCGCCTGGGCCAGTGCGGCGGCATCGTTCACGCCGTCGCCCACCATCGCGACCACCTTCCCGCGGGACTGCAGCTCCTTGACGGCGTCGACCTTGTCCGCCGGCAGGACCTCCGCCAGCACCGTGTCGATGCCGACCTGGTCGGCCACGGTCCGGGCGGCCGCCGCGTTGTCGCCGGTCAGCAGAACCGGTTCGAGACCCAGCCGCTTGAACTGCGCGATCGCCTCGGCGCTGGTGTCCTTCACCGCGTCGGCGACGACCAGCACGGCCCGTGCCGCGCCGTCCCAGCCGACCGCGATCGCGGTCTTGCCCGCGTTCTCCGCGGCCGCCTTGGCCTCGCTCAACTCCACCGGCAGGTGCAGCGACCAGTCCTCGAGCAGCGAGGTCCGGCCCGCGACGACGGCGTGCCCGTCGACGACGCCCTGGACGCCGCGACCCTCGACGTTCTCGAAGCCCTCCACCGACGGCAGCTGACCCTTTGCATCGGCCGCGGCGGCGTTTGCGATGGCCTTGGCGATCGGGTGCTCGGAGGCGTGCTCCAGGGCACCGGCCAGGCGCAGCGCCTCGGCGCGATCGGTGCCCTCGACCACGACCACGTCCTCCAGCGTCATCTTGCCGGTGGTGACCGTGCCGGTCTTGTCCAGCACGATGGTGTCGACCTTGCGGGTGGACTCGAGCACCTCGGGTCCCTTGATCAGGATGCCCATCTGGGCGCCGCGCCCGGTGCCGACGAGCAGGGCCGTCGGGGTGGCGAGGCCGAGCGCGCAGGGGCAGGCGATGATCAGCACCGCGACCGCGGCCGTGAAGGCGACCGACAGCGGGCTGCCGGTTCCGATCCAGTACCCCAGTGCGGCAACGGCGATCGCGATGGCGATCGGCACGAAGACCCCGGCGATGGTGTCGGCGAGACGCTGCACCTGGGCCTTCCCGTTCTGCGCGTCCTCCACCAGGGCCGCCATCTGGGCCAGTTGGGTGTCGGCCCCGATCCTGGTCGCCCGGACGACGAGCCTGCCGCCTGCGTTGACGGTCGCACCGACCACCCCGTCGCCCTCGGCGACCTCGATCGGGACGGACTCGCCGGTCAGCATCGACATGTCCACCGCGGATCGGCCCTCGACTACCAGGCCGTCGGTGGCGATCTTCTCTCCCGGTCGCACCACGAACAGGTCGTCGACCGCGAGTTCCGTTGCGGAAATGCGGGTCTCGACGCCGTTGCGGAGCATCGAGACCTCCTTGGCCCCGAGTTCGAACAGCGCGCGCATGGCGGCCCCGGCCCGCCGCTTGGACCGCTGCTCGAAGTAGCGGCCGGCGAGCACGAAGGTGATGACGCCGGCGGCGACCTCGAGGTAGATGTTGGCGGCCCCGTCCGTACGCCCGATGGTGAGCGAGAACGGGTGCGTCATCCCGGGTTCGCCCGCGGTGCCGAAGAAGAGCGCATAGAGCGACCAGAGGAACGCCGAGCCGGTGCCGATGGTGATCAGGGTGTCCATCGTGGCGGCGCCGTGCTTGAGATTGGCCCAGGTGGCCTTGTGGAACGGCAGCCCCGCCCACACGATGACCGGTGCGGCCAGCGTGAGCGAGAGCCACTGCCAGTTGGTGAACTGCAGCGCCGGGATCATCGCCATGGCGATGACGGGGACGGACAGGATCGCCGAGACGATCAGCCGGGTACGCAGGGCCGCGAGGGCCCTGGACTGCTCGTCCTCGGGCTCGGTGTCGGCACCGGTGTCGCGGTCGGCCGAGGGCGGCTGGGGGACGGTGGCCGAGTATCCCGCCTTTTCGACCTCTGCGACGAGGTCGGCCGAGGTGACCGCGGGGTCGAAGACGACCTTGGCCTTCTCGGTGGCGTAGTTGACGGTGGCGCTCACGCCCTCCATCTTGTTGAGCCGCTTCTCGATCCTGGCCGCGCAGGAGGCGCAGGTCATCCCGCCGATGGCGAGCTCGATGCTGGCGGTGCCGGTGGTCTCGGGAGCGAGGTACTCGGTGGTCATGTCAGTGGCCTTCGTGGGTGGAGACCGTGAATTCCGCTGTACGGACCACGTTCTCGTGCTGGAAGTCGAGGAACAGGCGGTAGGTGCCGTCGGACGGCGCCTGCGCGTGGAAACGGACGTCTGGTCCGGGCGGGGTGACGCCGTCGCCGGGCTCGCCCTGCGGGTGCACGTGCAGGTAGGCGAGGTCGCCGGAGCGCAGCGCGACCAGGTGCCCGAAGGCGCCGAGGTACGGCTGCAGATCGGTGACCGGCTTCCCGTCGCGGGCCACGGCAAGGGTCAGTTCTCCGCCTGCGGTGCTGAGATCGCCGGACAGGGTGACCTGGTAGCCGTCCACCTCGGCGACCCGGGCTTCCCGGGGCAGGGGGGCAGGCGTGAAGTCGCCCGCGACGTCGACGTTGCGGCCGAGCGTCAGCTGCGGGCCGCCGGTCGGCTGGAAGTCGGCGAACACGCGATAGGTGCCGCCCCGCGGCCAGTTCCAGTCGATGGACCAGGTGCCGTCCGCGGCCCGGACCGGGTGGACGTGGCGGAATTCGCTGGTGTCGCTGCGGACCACGATCAGGTGTAGCTGCTTCTCGTGCAGGTCGTCGTACTCGGTGACCGCGGTCCCGGACGGGCCGAGGACCCGGAAGGTCAGTGCGCCGGGGGTGTCGGCTGCGGCGGGCGCGGTGACCTCGGACAGGGTGTAGCCCTGCTCGGAGACCTGAAGGCCCGCGGGGGCGGTGGTGACGGCGGTGTCCGCGTCACCGTGTCCGCCGTGGGTGGCGGTGTCGTGGGTGTTCGACATGTCGATCGGGCTTCCTGTTGCCGCGCCCAGCCCGAGGGCCGCCGCGAAGATCACGGCGAGCCCTCCGGCGTAGGCGGTGAGTTTGATCGGGGTGTTCATGGCCGTCCCTATGCGGGAGTGGCCGAGTAGCCGGCCTCGTCGACGGCGCCGAGTACGGCCGATTCGTCGAGCGGGGCGGAGCTGGTGATGGTGAGCCGGCCGGTGGGGACGTCGACGGCGATGTCGGTGACCCCGCCGAGCTTGCCGACCTCGGCGCGGACCGAGCCCGCGCAGTGGCCGCAGGTCATGCCGGTGACGGTGTAGTTCGCGATGGTCATGTCGCTCTCCTCTGTGTGTGCCTCATACCAATGGGGGGTATGGGTTCTTGCATGGATGAAGGTACCCCTGGGGGGTAGTTCACGCAAGTCCCTGTCGGGTGTTGCGTGACATACCCATGGGGGGTATAAACCGAGGACGCGGCATTCGCCGTGACAGTCATCCGGAGTATCAGGAGGAGTGGTCGAGATGGATCGGACACAGGTACCGACGCAAACCCGAAAATGGTTGGCGCTGGGGTTGATTGCGCTAGCGCAGTTCATGGTCATCATGGACACGTCGATCATCGGGGTCGCGCTGCCGGAGATGCGCGAGGATCTCGGCTTCAGCCAGGGAAATCTCACCTGGGTGTTCAACGCGTACGTGGTGATGTTCGGTGGGATGCTGCTGCTCGGCGGGCGGCTGTCCGACCTGTATGGCGCCCGCCGGATGTTCAGCCTCGGGTGGCTCATCCTGCTGGTGGGATCGGCGGCCGCGGGTCTGGCGGGTGACGTGCCGACCGAGCTCGTGGGGCGGGCGGTACAGGGCGTCGGCGCCGCGCTGATCGCGCCTGCCGCGCTCACCCTGCTGATGATGCTGTTCGGGTCCACCCCGCGGGAACTGACCAGGGCGCTGGCCGTCTACGGCGCCGCGGCGCCCGCGGGCGGAACCGCAGGCGTGTTCCTGGGCGGACTGCTCACCGAGTACGCCTCGTGGCCATGGGTGTTCTACATCAACATCCCGATCGCGGTGATCGCGCTCGTTGCGGCGCCCGCGCTGCTGCCCGGCGGTCGCGGCGGTGCGACCGGCGGCGTAGACCTGCTCGGTGCGCTCACCGTCACGCTCGGCATCGGGGCGGCGGTGTTCGGCATCGTCCGTGCCCCTGAGGTCGGCTGGGCCGACGCGCAGACGTGGGGGACACTGCTCGCCGCCGCGGTGCTGATCGCGGGGTTCGTGGTGATCCAGGCCCGCCGGCGCGAACCGCTGGTCCGGCTCGCGATCTTCCGGACCCCCAACCTGGGTGCCGCCAATCTCGCGCAGTTCCTGCTCGGGGCCGCGTGGATCCCGATGTGGTTCTTCCTGAACCTGTATCTGCAGCAGGTGCTCGGCTACTCGGCGTTTCCCAGCGGCGCCGCCCTCATCCCGATGACGGCGCTGATCATGATCGGCATGATCGTGCTCGCGCCTCGGCTGATCGCGAGGTTCGGGCCGAAGCCGATGGTGGTCTCGGGTCTGGTCCTGCTGGCGGCGGGCCTGGCCTGGTTGTCGCTGGTTCGCCCGGATGGCAACTTCTGGGTCGACGTGCTGCCCGCGTCGTTGGTCTCGGCGCTCGGCATGGCGCTGGCCTTCATTCCCTCGCTTGGCACCGCGATCTCGAGCGCGCGGCCGGAGGAGGGTGGACTGGCGTCGGGCATCGTCAACACCAGCTACCAGCTCGGCTCCGCGCTGGGTCTGGCCGCCGCGACGGCGGTCGGCGCGGCGCTGGGGGCGAACGAGCTCGGGGATTCCGGCGCCCTCACGGACGGGTTCTCGGCTGCCTTCCTGGTCGCGGCGGCGGTCGCGTTGGCCGGGGCCGCCCTGGCCGGGCTGACGTTGCGCGGTTCGCGGGCGTCCGCGCCGGACGTCGAGTCGGTGACGGTCTGATGGCCCGGGGAGCGGTCCGGCTGGACGACCCGAGGATCAGGGCCGTGCTGCGCTGCGCGGCGGGCTGCCTGCTGGTCTCGCTGCGGGTCCGGCTGGATCGGCGTTCTGTCGGTAGCGCTCGCTGAGCGCCGGTACCGATCGGCTGCTCGCTGGCGCTCCTGCGGGACGTGAGTCCGCGCAGGAGCGTCAGCGTCCGCCGTCCCCGATGGTCGGGGGTGGATGGTGTTATCGGAGTACGGGAGTCGCCGACCACTGCGGATCACGGCCGAGGAGTGCGGCCAGCCGGTCGAGCGCGGGGGCGTCCGGGTCGAGGGGGCGGGCCGGGGCGAACAATGCGCCCGGCCCGCGCATGTCGGGCGAGTCGGGGTATCCACCGGCGAACTTCAGTGCGGTGGCCACCCGGCGTTCCGCGGGACGGTAGTCGATACCGATCGCCCTGCTCAGGTCCCAGCCGTGGGTGAGGACGTCGACGAAGTGGACGCCGATGGCGATCGAGCCGGATGCTGCCCCGGAGTTCGCGAGCGGAATGCTCCGATCGAGGACCGCGTCGTCGGTCAGGACGAAGGTGAGTTCTCTTGCGGCAGCGCCGAAATCGGCACGGGGGTCCGGAGTCGCCGGGGCGTCGCCGGTGAGAGGCGCGCTGGTGTCGTCGGCGGTGCCGGACAGGTGGGAGCACATCGCCCGGGCGTTGGCGTTCAGGTGGGAGATCACCGCACGGACATCCCACTCGTCGCAGGGGGTCGGGAGATCGAGCTGTTGTTCGCTCAGTCCGGCGATGATCCCGCCCGTCAGGGCGAGTGCCTCCAGGTAGTGCTCGCGCAGGTCCATGAACCCTCCTCTATAAGTACGAACGATCGTGCGGTTATTTGACCATGCGATCGGCGGGTGGATCAAGGGGGGCGAATGCGGCTGACCGGGTGCCGCGCGTTCAGCTCCGGCGGTAGCGCTCGCTCAGCATCGCGTGGTGCTCGGCCTGCTGCAGGCATTCCTCGCGGACCTCGGGCGGGCTGAGCACCGTGAAATCGACGCCGAACGCAGCGAGCCAGCCCGCGATGCCGCTGGCCGAGTCGCCGCGGAGCTCGATCACACACCGGCCGTCGTCGACCGCCTCGACCGCGCCCCAGAACTCGTCGACCATCGGCGTGATCTGCTCGATCGGGGCGTCCAACAGCACCCGCGCCGTGACCTGGCTGAACGCGCGGCTGATGCCGCGGGAGACGAACGCGGCGGCGTCGCCTGCCGGCAGCTCGCGCGGCGTGAACCGGGGCCCGCTGGGCGTTTTGGGCGTCATCCGGTCCACCCGGAACGATCGCCAGTCCTCGCGCGTGAGGTCCCAGGCGACCAGGTACCACCGCGCGCCTGCCCGGACCAGGCGGTGTGGTTCGACCTCCCGCCTGCTCTCGGTGCCGTCCGGGGTGCGGTAGTCGAAGCGCAGCCGCTCGTGGACGTGGCAGAGCGAGGCGATCGCGGAGAGCACCTTCGCGTCGACCGCGGACCGCGGCGCGCCCTGCGGCACCACGTCGATCCGCAGCGCGTCGAGGCGGTGCCGCAGCCTCGAGGGCATCACCTGCCGCAGCTTGGTCAGTGCGCGCAGCGACGAGTCGCCGAGGCCCTCGACCGATCCGGTGGCGCCGGACTGCAGGCCGAACGCGACGGCCAGCGCCTCCTCGTCGTCCAGCAGCAGCGGCGGCATCTCCGCGCCCGCGCCGAGCTGATACCCGCCGCCGACGCCAACGCTCGCGTTGACCGGATAGCCCAGGTCGCGCAGCTTGTCCACGTCGCGGCGCACCGTCCGTGGCGTCACGGCCAGCCGTTCCGCGAGGTCCGCCCCCGACCACTCCCGCCGCATCTGCAGCAGCGACAGCAGTCGGAGCAGTCTTGCCGAGGTTTCCCGCATGGCTACACCCTGCCAGCTATTGCGGACACTTGTGGTCCGCAATAGCCGGGGGCCGCCGGCCGATCAGCGCCGATGGGGAGGTTCTCGGGTCCACGCGCCGAGTGAGCCCCCGACAACCTCCCCTTCGATCGTGCGGATCACTGGCTGAAGACCGGGCGTGCCAACCGTTTTCCCCTGGAACGCCGAACGGCGCCGTCGGAGTGATTCCGACGGCGCCGTTCGAAAGCCGAGGCCGTTACCCCTCGAGGGAGCTCAGCGTCCTGGCCATGCCCCGCTCGACCGCCGCCGCGATGTAGGGCCGCAGCTCGGCCGCGGGCACGATCGCGTCCACCGAGCCGACCTCGCGGGCCCGCTCGATGTTGTGGATCGCCTCGAATTCGGCGGCCACCTCGCCGAGCTTCGACGACCGGACCGCGGAGCGCTCGGCGGCGAGCTCGACCCGCAGGCGGGTGCGTTCGGCGTTGTCCTCGGTCTCGGCCAGGCGCGCTTCGAGGTCACGGACCGCGGGATCCGCCGCGGTGCGGGCGTTGACGTCGCGGGTGAAGACGACGGCCGCGGCCGGCGCCCCGCCGAGCACCGAGGCGAAGGAGCCCTCGACCGCGAGCACCTCCATGTTCTCGTTCAGCGCGCCGGAGAACACCACGAACGCGCCGCCGTGGTACCGCGAGACCACCACGAACACGATCGGTCCGTCGAAGTTCACGATGGCACGGCCGATCTCGGCGCCGTACTCGAGCTGCAGGTTCCGCAGCGACTCCGGGGAGCCGTCGAAGCCGGACAGGTTCGCCAGCACCACGACCGGGCGATTGCCGCTGGCCGCGTTGATCGCGCGGGCCGTCTTCTTCGACGAGCGCGGGAACAACGTGCCGGACGTCCACTGGTCGGGTCCGTCGGTCGGGAACCAGCCCTTTCGGGCGATGGCGCGCGACTCGATGCCGATCACGGTCACCGCGTTGCCACCGAGGTGGGCGTCGAACACCACGGAGGTGTCGGCGTCGGCCATGTCGGCCCACCGTTCGAGCACCGCGTGGTCCTGGTCGACCACGGAGCGCATCACGGTCCGGATGTCGAAGGGCTTCTTGCGGTCCGGGTTGGTCTCCGCCGAGAAGATCTCGCCGACCGTGGTGAACTCGCTCGACGGGTGCACGTGCGGGAAGGTGCGGACGTCGCGGTCGATCGGGTCCGTGGACTCGGCCTTGCGCGGGAATCGTTCGCCCGCAGCGAGGTACGAGTGCTCGTAGTGCGTGAACAGGACGCCGATGGCCGCCGTCAGGTTCGGCGCCCAGTACTGCGCCTGCCCGTTCGGGCCCATCACCCGGTCGTAGCCGCCGATGCCGAAGTTGTCCTCCGCGGAGACACCACCCGAGTAGTCGAGTGACTGCTTGCCGGTCAGCACCATCGCGCTGTCCGGGGTCATCACCAGGATGCCCTTGGTGTGCATCAGCATCGTCGCCTCGGCGTTCCAGTAGGGCTGGGCGCCGACGTTGATCCCGGCGACGATGACGTTGATCTCGCCGCCGTTCTGGGTGAACGTGATGATCCGGCGCAGCCCGCGCGAGACCCAGTCCATGTTCTCGGTGCCGGATTCCATCGAGATGGTGGCGCCGGAGGAGAGGGCGAACCACTCGACGGGCACTCCGAGACGCTCCGCCATGTCGATCGCGGCGACCACCCGGGAGCACTCGGCCTCGGCCACGGTGCCCAGCGCCTTCGTCGGATCACCGAACAGCGCGACGCGGGTCATGCCCTCGGGATGCCGCTGGGTAGGCGTGGTCACCAGGCCGACGATGATGCCCGCCGAGTTCCGTCCGTGGGGGCGGTCGACCGGGACCAGCACGCCGGACTCGTCGAGGTCGTACTCGACGAACGTGCCGCCCGCCGACAGGGCAGGGATCAGCTCGTAGGGGTACACCGTGCCGCGGGCCTTGGAACGCTGCACCTTCTGCGTGTACGCGTCCAACGGCTTGAGCGGCTCGGTCGGCGGCTCGGTGACGGCGACCTGCAGGCCTGCGCCCGAACGGTACGAGAACCGAACCGCCACCTGGCGAGGCGCCTCGTTGGGCGTCTCCTGCAGGCGACCGATGATGGTGAGCTGCTCGAGTCCGGCGCCAACGGTCAGCGGCGCGACGTGCTGGGCGATCCGGGCGATCCGGTCGGCCGACACCTCGAACTTCGGCCACACGTAGAGCACAACGCGGTTGTTCTCGATGCGCTTGCTGCCGCGCTCGGCCTGGACCCGGCGGATGCCGTCCAGGCAGGCCACGACGGCCCGCTCGATGGCGGGCGCGGCGGCGATCTCGCCGTCCGCGTCCAGCTGCAGCGTCAGGTCCCGCACCTGCGCCATCGCGATCAGCCGCTCGTCGGTCTGGTTCTCCTTGGCGACGAGGCGGTACAGGTAGGTGTCCGCCGGGGCGGGCAGGCGGGTGCCGTCGAAGTTCTTGAGCCGCCACATGTTCAGGCGCTGAGCGGTGAGCGGGTGCATGTCGCGGATGATCTTGTCCTCGACCAGCCCCGAATCCGGCTCGGCCGCGGGCCGGAACGTCACGACGCGCTGCGCAGTGATGTCGCCGGGGGTCGCCACCGTGACGGTGATGCGGCGCCAGGACGCCGCTGCGCCGTGCTCCCGCAACACCGTGCGCAGCGACTCGGCGAGGGCGTCGCCGTCCGCGGGTGCGTCCGGCCAGACGAGGTAGAGGTCGATGACCTGATTGACGGGGGCAGGCCCGACCGCGGCGTCGACGGCGGCAAGCGCCTCGTCGAGGCGGGCCCGCTCGGCGGCGACCGAGACCAGGCTCAGCTGTTCGCCCGAGAGCTCGAAAGTGCCGGTGACGCAGGGCAAGCCATGGCCGTCGAGGGCCTTGACGTCGTGCAGGCCGCGGATCTTGTAGTACTGGCGGGTGACGACCTCCAGCAGGTCGCCCGGCAGCGACAGCGGGTCGGCGAGGAGACCGACCAGCGGCTCCGGCGTGTCCACCAGTGCGTCGATCCGCTCCGCGCGGTCGATCGCACCCGGACGCTCCGCGAGGTACTGCAGGCTGCCCCGCACGCCGTCGTAGACCTGCTCGCGGGCCTTGCGGATCGCCGGCTCGTCGAAGATCCGGAACTGCAGGTTGCGGGCGACGTCGCCGACGACCGGGTAGCGCAGCTGGGTGGCGAGGACGAGGCGGTCGAGCACCTCGGCAAGGGCGGGGTAGCTGTCCGTGCTGACGCGGCCGTCGTGCAGCCACTGCGCGAGTAGGCCCGCGACGATCGGGACCTGGGTCTCCATCCGCTGCTGCGCGACGAAGATCCGGTAGACGGCCTCCTCGAGCTCCAGCGTGCGCTCGAGGTCGTTGACGTCGTAGTGACGCAGCGATCGGGAGAGCTTGGCGCGGAAGGAGTCCGGCATCCCGTGGACGTCCACGTCGAGTGACTGCAGGAACGAGTGGAAGTGCTCGCGCGGGCTGTGCACCCGCTCGACGGTGTCCTCCTCGTCGACGGTCGGCCGGTTGCGCGAGAGCTCGCACAGGTCCGCGAACGTGGTCAGCAGGTTCAGCTCGGCGGCGACGAGCGTGTTGTCGGACTCGGGGAGCGACTCGCGCAGGGCGAGGTACTCGGCCAGCAGCGCGCGCGAGCGGGCGGCGTCGACGTCGAATCCGGTGATCATCGCGCTCAGCGCGTCGAGCCGCGCCAGCGCCTCGGTGAGGTCGTCGCGGTCGTGGGCCTCGGGGGCGACGAACTCGACCCGCGGGGCCTGGGTGGTCACCGTCTCCTCGGCGACCTGATCGACGCGCAGCAGCGGCGCGCCCGCGTCCACCTGGGCGTTGACCACGGCCAGCACCTCGCGGACGGTGCCGGCGTATGGAGCCCGGATCGCGGTCTCCATCTTCATCGCCTCGAGGACCACGAGGGTGTCGCCTGCCTCCACCTCGTCGCCGACGGCGACCGGGAGGGCGACCACCACGGCGGGCGAGGGGGCGCGCACGACGCCCGCCTCGTCCTGGCTGATCTGGTGGCTGATGCCGTCGACCTCGACGAGGTGATGGGCGGGGCCGGTCACCGAGACGATGTGGAACCGGCGGCCGCCGACCACGATCCGGCTCTCGAACTCGCTGAGCCGGTCGACGTCGACCTCGATCTCGCCGCTGTCGCCGTCGATCCGGTAGCGGTGCGGTCCGATCTGACCGACCACGAGCTGGTAGGCCTGGCCCTGGTAGCTGAGTTCGACGGGTCGTCCGACGTTGTGCTTGGCGCGCGGCCTGCCGCCGCGGGCGGCGGCGAGGAACGCGCCGCGCTCGTGGGCCTCCTCGGCGTCGTACACGCCGACGGCGGTGGCCAGCAGCGCCACGGCGGCGGCGGGCGTCGGGCCGTTCGCGGTGCCCGCGCCGGTGCGGTCGAGCCATCCGGTGTCCGCGCTGGCGGTGATCACCTCCTCGCGGTCCAGCAGGTCCAGCAGGAACGACTTGGTGGTGGTGCCGCCGTCCAGGACGACGGTGGTCTCACGCAGCGCGGTGCGCAGCCGGGCGAGGGCCTCGGACCGGTCCCGGCCCCAGGCGATGACCTTGGCGACCATGGAGTCGTAGTCGGGCGGGATGACATCGCCCTGGGCGATGCCGGTGTCCACGCGCAGTCCGGAGCCGAGCGGGAACTTGAGCAGGCGCACGGTGCCGGGTGCAGGGGCGAACCCGTTGTCGGCGTCCTCGGCGTTGAGCCGGGCCTCGACTGCGTGGCCGAACTCGGGCGGGCAGTCACCGACGAGCGGGTCGCCGCCTGCCACCTGGATCTGCAGCTTGACCAGGTCGATGCCGGTGGTGGCCTCGGTGATCGGGTGCTCGACCTGCAGCCGGGTGTTGACCTCGAGGAAGGTGAAGACCTGCTGGGAGGGCTGGTACAGGTACTCGACGGTGGCGGCGCCGCAGTAGCCGGCCGCGCGCACCAGGTCCGCGGAGACGCCGCGCAGGTGGTCGGCCTGCTCCTTGCTCAGCAGGGGAGAGGCCGACTCCTCGATGACCTTCTGGTTCTTGCGCTGGATGGAGCAGTCCCGCACGCCGGGGGCCCAGACGTTGCCGTGCGCGTCGGCGATGACCTGCACCTCGACGTGGCGGGCCTCGGTGACCAGGCGCTCGATGAACACGACGGGGTCGCCGAAGGACCGCTCCGCCTCGCCCTGGGTGCGCTCGAGGGCGAGCTCGAGCTCGTCCTCGGCGAAGACCTTGCGGATGCCACGGCCGCCGCCGCCGGAGCGGGCCTTGATGATCAGC
This sequence comes from Rhodococcus maanshanensis NBRC 100610, assembly GCF_001894865.1. Taxonomy (GTDB): domain Bacteria; phylum Actinomycetota; class Actinomycetes; order Mycobacteriales; family Mycobacteriaceae; genus Rhodococcus_G; species Rhodococcus_G maanshanensis. The sequence goes on from NZ_BCXA01000001.1 coordinate 21,739, forward strand.
GGGTAGCCGATGGCCTGCGCGTGCCTGCGGGCGTCGGCGCGGGTCTCGACGGGGCCGCCGGACCACGGCGCGACCGGGACGCCGACCTTCTCGGCGAGCAGCTTGGCCTCGACCTTGTCGCCGAGCAGACGCATGGCGTCGGCGGAGGGGCCGATGAAGGTGATGCCGAGGCGGGCGCAGAGGTCTGCGAAGGCCGGGTCCTCGGCGACGAAGCCCCAGCCGACCCAGACGGCGTCGGCCCTGGCCTCGATCAGGGCGCGCTCGAGCTCGGCGTGATCGAGGTAGGGGGTTGCGGCCGTGGTGGACGGCCGCAGGGTGACGCCCTCGTCCGCCTGCCGGACGAACATCGCCCGACGCTCGGCCTCCGTGTGCAGCGCGATCGTCGTGATGCCGTACGGGTGCTCGGCATTGAGCTCGCGCACTGCCCGGATCAGGCGTACCGCCGCCTCACCCCGATTGACCACCGCTACACGTTTGAACATCCTCGCCCACCGTTTCTCGAATATGTGTGTCGACTGCGCCGCGCCCACGCGACCGTCCGCCGTCCCGAACCCCATGAGGAGTGCCGAAGCGGTGTGCAGTCCGGACCGGTTGGCCTGGGACATGCCCGACCGAGTGCGGTTGGGACCCGAAACCTCGTGTGGAAACGAAGTCGAGGCGCGAGCGAATTCGATCCGGTCACGCGTAATCCTCGCCCGGCCTGGCGTCCCAAGTCGACCCTGCCGGTACGCAAGCATGCAGTATTTCCCCGACATTGTCATGTCGCGTCCGTCGCCGCCGATGGATCGATCAATGTCGTTGCAGTGCAGCGAGATTCGATTCGGCTTCGATGGGGTCCGGAGGGCGAATCGGTACTACCAACCGGTAATAAGATTGATACTGGCGAGTAGGTATAACGCGTACTCGCGAGTAGGAAATCATTTACTCGCGAGTAGGGTTACCGGCAGGCGAAGTTTCCATATTGAGAAAGATGCTGTTACGGCGAGTATCGATTCCCTGGCGAGAACACATGATCTTGATATCTGCAGGTGAATGGATTGTGGCCCCGCGTGCCAAATCAAGTTGATCTTGGCGGGCGTCCGGCAGGCCCTGGACCTGGACATTTGCTCAAGTGGAATCCGATTTCCGAATGATGTAGAACGGGTCTCAAGCGCTACTGGTTCGTGATCTTTCTCACAGAATAACTGTGAGAAATCGACACACCTGGAACGCCGGAATGACAGGTCCCCGGGGGACCGGATCCGCACGGTTCCGGGCACGGGATTTCAGGAAAGAGGCGTCAATGCTGCTGCCGATGTCACCCACCGACTCGATGTTCTTGCTGGGCGAGTCCCGAGAGCATCCGATGCACGTCGGGGGTCTGGCGCTGTTCACGCCGCCGGAGGGTGCGGGGGCGCGGGACGTGCGGGCGATGCTCGACGCGGCCTTCGCCAGGGGCGAGGTGTCGCCGTTGCTGCGCAAGCGGGCGCGGCGATCGGTGACCTCGCTCGGTCAGTGGGGCTGGGAGACCGACTCCGAGATCGACCTCGGCCACCACGTCAGCCACGAGGCGCTCCCGGCGCCAGGCGGGGTCACGGAGTTGCTCGAACTGGTGTCCCGCCTGCACGGCGGGCTGCTCGACCGCAGCCGCCCGCTGTGGGAGATGCACCTGATCGAGGGCCTCGAGGACGGCCGGTTCGCGGTGTACACGAAGATCCACCACGCCCTTGCTGACGGCGTGTCCGCGATGAAACTGCTGCGCAGCGCGCTCAGCGAGGATCCGGAGGCCCGCGAGATGCCCGCCCCGTGGGAGCCACTGGTGCGGGAGCGTCCCGCGCTCACGCTCGTCCCGGACGTGTCCGAGGGGGCCGTGGTCGAGCCCTCCAGGAGTGGCCCCCTCGACCTGGCGTCGGCGGTCCTGCGCGTCGCGCGTGGCGCCGTCGGCGAGGCCGTCGGCCTCCTGCCCGCGCTTGCGGGCACGGTCGACCGGGCCAGGAACGACCGCGGCGGTTCGCTCTCCTTCGCCGCGCCCAGCAGCATCTTCAACGTGCAGATCGGGGGTGCTCGGCGGTTCGCGGCGCAGTCATGGCCGATCGAGCGGCTGCGGCTGGTCGCGAAATGCGGCGACGCCACCATCAACGACGTGGTGCTGGCGATGTGCGCGGGCGCGCTGCGCGCCTACATGGACGAACTCGACGCGCTGCCCGCCGACCCGCTGATCGCGATGGTGCCGGTCTCGTTGCGGCGTGAACAGCCGGAGGCCAAGGCGGGCAACGAGATCGGGCTGCTCATGTGCAATCTCGCCACGCACCTCGACGATCCGGCGGCCCGGCTCGACACGGTGCGCACCGCCATGCGCGAGGGGAAGGACTCGATGCGCACCATGAGCACGGCGCAGGTCCTGGCCACCAGCGCGCTCGGTGTCGCCCCGTTGGCGCTCGGCATGTTCGGCCTCGGCGGGCCGATCCGCCCCGCGAACGTGATGGTCTCCAATGTGCCCGGTCCCGGGACACCCCTGTACTGGAACGGCGCTCGGTTGAGCGCGCTCTACCCGCTGTCGATCCCGGTCGACGGGCAGGCCCTGAACATCACCTGCACCAGCACCGACGACGAGATCGCGTTCGGGTTGACCGGCTGCCGCCGCAGTGTGCCGCCGTTGCAGCCACTACTCGGATATCTCGACGACGAGCTCGCCGCGCTCGAGCGAGCCGTCGGTTTGTGAAACCGCAGAGGGAAAGGACGATGCAATGCAGCTCACCGCACATGACCAGTCCCTGTTTCCAGATGATCCCGCGCCACACCGGGTCCGCTCTGCCGTGGCCATCGCGATGGGGTCGGCCGTTCCCGCCACGGCGTCGGCCGTCCTGGTGACCGGGTCCGGCACCACCGGTGTGCTGACCGGAGCCTTCACCATCGCCTGCGTGGCGGTGGCGGCCCTGATCATCTAGGCCCGGCTCACTCGATCGGCCCGGCCAGCATCCACCGGTGACCGAAAGGGTCCACCAGGGTGGCCCCGCGATGGCCGTTCTCGGTCGCCGGCTCGCGTTCGACGGTCGCGCCCGTCGCCCGCGCCCGCTCCAGGATGGCGTCGGTGTCGGTGACCGGCAGCATGAGGCTCACCCCGGAACGGCCGGGGGCGGGCGCGGTGAAGCCGATCTCCGGGAACTCGTCGGCCAGATACAGCGTGCCGTCGCCGATCGCCAGCTCGCAGTGCCCGACCCGGCCGTCGGGCATCATCACCGGCTCGCCGTCGACGCGGGCGCCGAAGGCCTCGGCGTACCACTCGATCGCGCGGCGGGCGTCGGGCACGGACAGGTAGGGCAGGGCAGCGGGCCGCGGCACCACGGTCCGCTGCAGGTCGGGGTCGCGGGGATCGGTCATTTCGGCTCCTCGGTGGGTAGGCGGCGTCCACCACCATGGTGGTCCCATCGGCGCGGTCATCGGACCGCATTTGTTCCACTACGCTGGTGCCTTGTGCTGTCCGCTGTTCCTCGCCCGGTGATCGTCCGGGCACCGTCGAAGGTCAATCTGCACCTCGGCGTCGGTGACCTGCGCGAAGACGGCTATCACGAGCTCACCTCGGTCTTCCAGGCGCTCTCGCTGCACGACGACGTCGAGGTCAGCGACGCCGACGAGCTCTCGGTCGCGGTGCACGGCGAGAGCGCGCGGGTGGTGCCGACCGACCGGCGCAACCTGGTCTGGCAGGCGGCCGAGCTGCTCGCCGAGCGGGCGGGCCGGGACCCCGCGGTCGCGATCACGATCGCGAAGGGCATCCCGGTCGCGGGTGGCATGGCGGGCGGCAGCGCCGACGCCGCGGCGACGCTGGTCGCCCTCGACGAGCTCTGGGAGCTCGGCCTCGAGCGCGTCGATCTGGACGAGTACGCGGCCCGGCTCGGCAGCGACGTGCCGTTCTCGCTGCGCGGCGGCACCGCGATCGGTACCGGTCGCGGGGAGAAGCTGCTGCCGGTGCTGTCCCGCAACACCTTTCACTGGGTTCTCGCGCTCGCCAAGGGCGGGCTGCGGACCCCGGACGTGTTCCGCGAGCTGGACTGGCTGCGGGCCGAGGGCGCCCCGCCCCGGCTCGGGGACCCCGACGAGCTGATGCACGCGCTGGCCGTCGGCGATCCCCATCAGCTCGCGCCCCTGCTCGGCAACGACCTGCAGCCCGCGGCGCTGTCCCTCAAGCCGGAGCTGCGCCGGACCCTGCGGGCCGGCACCGCCGCGGGTGCCCTGGCCGGCATCGTCTCTGGCTCGGGGCCCACCTGTGCCTTTCTCTGCGCGGACGCCGACGCGGCCGTGGCGGTCAGCGCGGAACTGGCGGGCGCGGGCGTCTGCCGGACCGTGCGAACAGCCCACGGACCGGTGCCCGGTGCCCGCGTGATCGACGACAAGACGGAGCGCTGATGGCGAATCTGATCAATCTGGAGCAGGTCTCGAAGTCGTTCGGGATCAAACCGCTGCTCGACTCGGTGTCGCTCGGCGTCCAGGAGGGCGAGCGGATCGGTGTCGTCGGCCTCAACGGCGGCGGCAAGACCACCATGCTCGAGGTGCTCGCAGGCCTCGAGCCGCCGGACTCCGGCAGGGTGAGCCGGGTTGGCGGACTGCGGATGGCCGTGGTCACCCAGCGCGGCGTGCTGCCCGCGGGCTCGACCGTCGCGGACGTGGTGCTGGCCCCGCTCGGGGTCGCCGAGCACGAGTGGGCTGGCGACGCGCGGATCCGATCGATCCTCGCGGGCATCGGCGTCGACTCGGTCGGCCTGGAAGCGAAGGTCGACGGGCTGTCCGGCGGCGAGCGGCGCCGCGTCGCGCTCGCGGCCGCGCTGGTCCAGGACCTCGACCTGCTGGTGCTCGACGAGCCGACCAACCATCTCGACGTCGAGGGCGTGCAGTGGCTGGCCGAGCATCTCGTCGGCAGGCGCAGTGCCCTGGTCGTGGTGACCCACGACCGGTGGTTCCTCGACACCGTCGCCACCCGCACCTGGGAGGTCGTCGGCGGCAATGTCGAGACCTACGAGGGCGGCTACGGCGACTGGATCTTCGCCAGGGCCGAGCGGGCCCGGCAGGCGGACGCGGCCGAGGACCGGCGCCGGAACCTGGCCCGGAAGGAACTGGCCTGGCTGCGCCGTGGCCCGCCGGCCCGGACCTCCAAGCCGCGCTACCGGATCGAGGCGGCCGAGGCGCTCATCGCCGACGTGCCGCCGCCGCGCGACAACGTCGCGCTGGCCTCGTTCGCGCAGCGTCGGCTCGGCAAGGTCGTCATCGAGCTCGAGAACGCCACCATCTCGACCCCCGACGGTCGGGAGCTCGTGCACGACCTGACGTGGCGGCTTGCCCCTGGCGAACGCATCGGCCTTGTCGGCGTCAACGGCTCCGGCAAGACCACGCTGCTGCGTACCCTTGCCGGCGAGATCGCGCCGTCGACGGGCAAGCGCATCGAGGGCAAGACGGTCAAGATCGGTTGGCTCCGACAGGAACTCGACGATCTCCCGACCGACATGCGGGTGCTCGAGGCGGTCAAGGACGTCGCCGAGCGGATCGTGCTGGGAGACCGTGAGGTCTCGGCCGGTCAGCTCGCCGAGCGGCTGGGCTTCACCCCGGCCCGTCAACGGACCCCGGTTGGCGACCTGTCCGGCGGCGAGCGCCGCAGGCTGCAGCTCACCCGTGTGCTGATGTCGGAGCCGAACGTGCTCTTGCTCGACGAGCCGACGAACGACCTGGACATCGACACCCTCCAGCAGCTCGAGGACATCCTCGACGGCTGGGCGGGGACGATGGTCGTGATCAGTCACGACCGGTTCCTGATCGAACGGCTCTGCGACTCCACCTGGGCGCTGTTCGGCGACGGCAAGCTCACCAACCTGCCCGGCGGCATCGCGGAGTACCTGCGTCGGCGCGAGCAGGTCGTGGCGATCGCGGCTCCTGGGCCCGCGCCGGTGACGACGCCGACCACGGCGCGCGACGGCGCGGCCGACCGGGCCGCCCGCAAGGAACTGAGCAAGCTGGAGCGTCAGGTCAGCAAGCTCGACGAGCGGGAGACCACGCTGCACGCGGCGCTGGTCGAGGCCGCCACGGACCCGCAGCGGTTGCAGTCGCTCGACGCGGAGCTGCGGCAGGTGCTGGCCGACAAGGAGGCCGCGGAGGAGCGCTGGATGGAGTTGGCCGCCGAGCTGGAATGAACCGGGGCTCACCCATTCCGGTCTCCTCGCCGAGCGAAGGCGACTAGTCTGCGATGCAGGTCAGTATCTGTGCATGAGTCCCGTCATGGAAGGCGTGCATCATGGATCTGGAGGCCGTCGCCGAGATCTGCCGACTCAAATACCGGTACACCCGCGCGCTGGACACGAAGGATTGGGCCACGTTCCGCGACACCCTGTTGCCCGACGCGACGGCGACCTACGGCGAGCATCTCCGGTTCGAGGATCGCGATGCGCTGGTCTCCTTCATGGAGATCACGCTCGCCCCGCACGTGCTGACCGAGCACCTGACCGGGCAGCCCGAGATCGAGGTGGACGGTGACACCGCGTCCGGGGTCTGGGTGCTCTCGGACACGGTGATCATCCCGGAGGACGGGATGCTGCTGCGCGGTGCGGCGTTCTATCACGACCGGTACGCCAGGGGCGCGGACGGACGATGGCGCATCTCGCACACGGGCTACGAGCGCACCTACGAGGTGGTCATCTCCCTCGCCGACATCCCGAGCTTCCAGGTCACCTCGAGCCGGTGGGCGCTCTCGGTGACCCCGTCCGCCACCCAGGCCACCGCCTGACGGAGGCCCGCGGGTCGAATCGTGCTCGGAGCGAGGACCTCTCGGTCGGTGGTGTGTCCTCGCGGTGCGCGGACCCGCGGTCGGGCCTAGGGTTCTAGCGTGCCCGACATCGCGCCCCGGTCCTCGTTCGCCGACACCCGCGCGTGGCTGCGCGCCCTGCCTGCCCTCACGGCAACCGCGGTGGCGGCCGATGCCCTGGACCCGTCGCCGACCCCGTCGCCGTTGTTCCTGCGCTGGCTCGAGGACGCGGTCGCGGCGGGAGTGCCGGAACCCCAGTCCGCCGTGCTGTCCACGACGGAGGACGACGGCCGGGTCGATGCCCGGGTCCTCATCCTCAAGGATGTCGACGAGCGGGGCTGGTGGTTCTCGGGCTCGGTGGACTCGCCGAAGGGGCGTCAGCTGGCGGCGAACCCCTCGGCGGCGTTGACCTTCTACTGGGCCGGAGTGGGCAGGCAGGTCCGGGTGCGCGGCCGGGCCGAGCCGGGGGAGGCGGGGGTGAGCGCGCGGGACTACGTCGAACGGTCGGTGACCGCCCGTGCGGTGGCCGCGGCCAGCAGGCAGAGCGAGGTGCTGGCCGATCCGGCCGAGTACGACCGAGCGGTCGCCGAGATGGTCGCCCGGATCGAGGCCGATCCGGGCACCGTCGCGCCGGCCTGGCAGGCTTGGTGCCTGGTCCCGGACAGCGTGGAATTCTGGCTCGCCGACCCGGGGCGCAGACACCAACGGTTGCGGTACCGGCGGCCCAGGTGGCCGTCCGCGGGGTGGTCGACCACTGAGTGGATTACGGACGTCCTGTGGCCGTGACCGAGAACATTTGAACGGGAGTGTGCATGAGCTTCATCCGGACCAACGTCGCAGGCGGCGTCGGCGAGATCGTGCTGGACCGACCGAAGGCGCTCAACGCCCTCGACCCGAGCATGATCCGCGACCTGTACGAGCCGCTGCTGCGCTGGCGCGACGACCCCGCGGTCGAGACGGTCCTGGTGACCAGCGGTTCCGAGCGGGCGTTCTGCGCGGGTGGCGACATCAAGGCCGTGCGGGAGGCGGTGCTGCGCGGCGATCGGGAGTTCGTGCACGGGTTCTTCGCCGACGAGTACCGGCTCAATCTGCTGATCGGCGAGTACCCGAAGCCCTACATCTCGCTGATCGACGGCGCCGCGATGGGCGGCGGGCTCGGCATCTCGGTGCACGGCTCGGTCCGGGTGGTGACCGAGCAGGCGGTGCTGGCGATGCCGGAGACCGCGATCGGGTTCTTCCCCGACATCGGAGCCAGCCACTTCCTGCCGCGGCTGACCGGCGCGGCCGGGATGTACCTCGGGCTCACCGGTGCAAGGGCATCGGCGGGTGACGCTGTCGCATTCGGGCTGGCGACGCATTTCGTGCCGAGCGAGCGGCTGGCGGAGCTGGCCGACGCGATCCGCGGTGGGTCGGCCGCCGAGGCGCTGGAGAAGTTCGGCGAGCAGGCCCCCGACGCGCCGCTGGCCGCGCGGCAGGCGGAGATCGACGAGGTGTTCGCGCAGGGCACCCCTGCGGACATGCTGGCCCGGCTGACCGGGGACGACGAGTGGACGGCGCAGGCGAGGACCGCGCTGACCGCGGTGTCGCCGACCGCCGCCTTCATCACCGCGGAGCTGATCCGGCGCGGCGCGGGCGACGGGCTGTCGCAGTGCCTCGATCGTGAGCTGGCGCTGACCGGCCCGGTGACCGCGGGGCCCGACTTCGCCGAGGGCGTGCGGGCGGTGCTGGTCGACAAGGACCGCAACCCGTCCTGGTCGCCGTCGAGCCTCGCCGAGGTGGACCGGGACGTGATCGCCGCGCTGTTCGACTAGCCCCGCCCGCCCCGCCGAGTGTGCAGTTGCTGTCGTCCCTTCCCGGGCGACGCCCCGGCAGATGCACACTCGGCGGGGGTCGGGGGCGCGCGGATAGCATCGATTCCGCCATCCCAACCGGAGGAGCCAGCAATCGTGATCACCGAGATCCTCGCCCGTGCGGCGCTGAGCCCGATCCCGTCCGCCCGGGCGATCGCCGCGAAGATCCTGCCGATGCGCGAGCACCGGATCGAGGGCAAGCGGATTCTGCTGACCGGGGCGTCGTCCGGGGTGGGGGAGGCGGCCGCGCGGCGCCTCGCCGCCGAGGGCGCCGAGCTGATCCTCGTCGCGCGCGGCGCCGAGGCGCTCGAGGCCGTGCGCGACGAGATCGTGGGTGAGGGCGGGACCGCGCACGCGGTGCCATGCGACCTCACCGATGCCGACGACGTGGACCGGCTCCGGACCCTCGTCCGCGACGAACTCGGCCCCGTCGACGTGCTCGTCAACAACGCGGGCCGGTCGATCCGCCGGCCGGTCGAGGACTCGCTCGACCGGTTCCACGACTTCGAGCGCACCATGGCCCTGAACTACTTCGGCCCGGTGCGGCTCACCCTCGCGCTGCTGCCGGAGATGCTCGAGCGAGGGCAGGGACACGTGGTCAACGTGGCCACCTGGGGCGTGCCGGGCGGCGTCATGCCCAAGTTCGCGGCGTACCACGCGTCGAAGTCCGCGGTCAGCGCGTTCGGGCGCGACCTTGGCGCCGAGCTCGAGGGCCGCGGGGTGTCCGTGACGACAGTGCACTTCCCGCTGATCCGCACCCCGATGATCGCGCCGACCAAGGACTACGACTCGATGCCCGCGCTCGCCCCGGAGGACGCGGCGTCGTGGCTGGTCACCGCGATCCGCACCCGGCCGGTCGAACTGCTCCCGACCTATGCGGAGCTGCTGCGGTTCCTGGACAACTTCGCCCCGACGGTCACCGACGCCCTCGTCAGGCGTGCCGGGATCTGACCGCCGCCGGTCGAGTGTGCACCTATCGGGGCATCGCCCGAGTGGCGGCGACCGCAGGTGCACACTCGGCGGGGCCGGAGCGGGGGAGCCGCAGCGCCAGCCTGACGCCGCCGAGCGGGCTGTCCACCAATTCCACGGTGCCGCCGTGCAGTTCGGCCTGCTGGGCGACCAGCGCGAGCCCGAGCCCGGACCCCTCGGAGCCGGAGCCGGTGCCGCGGACGAAGCGCTCGAACACCGACGCCCGCTCTAGCTCGGGCACTCCGCTCCCGTCGTCGTCGACGGTGATGACGGCGTCACCGTCGGTGTCGGTGCGGACGGAGACCAGCACCCGTCCGGCCCCGCCGTGCCGGACCGAGTTGGTGATGGCGTTGTCGAGCACCAGCCGCAGTCCGGTCGGAATGCCGCGCACCACAACGGGTTCGGGCGCTGCGAACCCGATGTCCAGGTCGGGGTGGGTGCGCTCGGCCGCCTGGACGCAGCGGTCGACGAGCTCGGCCAGGTCCAGCTCCTCGTGGTCGGCGACGTCGGAGAGCTCGCCGACCGCCAGCCGTTCGAGGTCGGTCAGGGTCGTCTCGACCTGACGTTGGGTGGAGAGCAGGTCGCGCAGGATCTCCTCGCGCTGCTCGCCGGTGAGCCGCATCGTCGAGAGCACCTCGAGGTCGGTCCGCATCGACGTCAGCGGGGTGCGCAGCTCGTGCGCGGACACCGCGGCGAAGTCGCGGGCGGACCCCAGCGCCTCCTCGGTCCGTTTCTGGGCGGCGGCGATCCGATCGAGCATGTGCCCCATCGCCTCCGACAGGTCCTCGGCCTCCCGCGCACCGCGCACGCTCGGGCGCGCGGCCCGGGGATCGTCGCCGATGTCGTGCGTGGCGTCGGCGAGCAGCCGCAGCGGGCGCACGGCCCGGCCGGCCAGCAGCCAGCCCAGCCCGCCCGCCGCCGCGATCGCCACCACGGCGGCGATCGCGACCGCCACCTGCTGCTGGCGGATGGCCTGGGTCAGCGGGTCCTCCGGGACGGTCAACGCCAGGAAGGCGCCCGGTTCTCCTGGGACCGCGACGTCGCGGATGCGGACCGCGGTACCTGCCAGCAACTCCGTTCTGGTCGCGTCCTCGGCCGCGGTGGCCTCTGCGGATCCTCCTGACACGACGGCAGGCAGCGGAAGGGCCGGTGCCACGTCGATTATTTCGGCCGAGATCGTGTCGGCCGGGACCGTGTTGACCGGGGCCGACAACGTCACCGAGTCGAGTGTCCTGTCGATCTGCTCGGAGCCGTTCACCCGCAGGAACACCGCGATGGCGGCGCCGATCGCGACGATGACGACGGCCGCGGACAACGCCGACACGATGGCGACCCGCGCCCGCAGCGACAGCGACCGCCTCACGGTTGCGCTCGCAGGACGAACCCGACGCCGCGGACTGTGTGCAGGACTCGTGGCATCGAGTTCGCCTCCAGTTTCTTGCGTAGATACGTGACGAAGACGTCGACCACGTTGGTATCGGCATCGAAGTCGTAGCCCCACACCAGGCGGAGCAGCTGGGGGCGGCTGAGCACGACGCCCGTGTTCTCCGCCAGCGCGCCGAGCAGGTCGAATTCGCGCTTGGTCAGGTCGAGCCTGCGGCCCGCGACGTGGGCGCGCCGCCCCGGCAGGTCCACCTCCAGGGCCCCGACCGTCACGGTCCCGGCGGGCGCCGCGGACCGGGGTGCCCGCCGCAGCAGCGCCCGCAGCCGGGCGACCAGTTCACCGAGCTCGAACGGCTTGGTCAGGTAGTCGTCCGCGCCTGCCTCCAGGCCCGCTATCCGGTCGCCGACGGAGCTGCGCGCACTGAGCACGCAGATCGGCACCTCGTTGCCCATCGCCCGCAGCGCGGTGACCACGCCAACGCCGTCGAGGCCAGGCATGTTCACGTCGAGGACGATCGCGGCGGGGCACTCGTCGGACACGGCCCGCAGGGCGGAGGCGCCGTCCGTCGCGTTCTCGGTGTGAAACCCGGACAGACGGAGCCCCCGCTCCAGCGAGGCCAGGACCTTGGGGTCGTCGTCGACGACGAGGATGCGGGCGGTATCGGTCACCGCATCCATGGTGCCAGGGCCGCGAAGGTGTCCTAGCAGACGCGAGTCACGGTCACGGCGCCTGCCGGGGCGTTCTCGTCCATCTCAACGGTCAGCATCTGTACATCCGCGGGCAGTTCGTCCGCCGGGACGCCGCGCGCGATGGTGCCGTCGGCGATCATCCTCTGCGCCTCCTCGTCGGTGAGCACCTGCGTGAGGACCAGTCCCGGCTCGCCCGCGGGGGTCGCAGGGGCAGAGGTGACGGCGGGCATCGCGGTCCCGTCGGCGATCAACCGCTGCACCCCCTCGGTCAGGACGTCTGTGAGCGGCTGTCCCGGCTCGCCGGCGGGGGTCGCCGGGACAGTTGCGACGGCGGGCATCGCGGTTCCGTCCTCGATCATCTTCTGCAGCGCCTCCGGGCTGAGCTCGACGGCCGTGGCCGCACAGGTCGCCGCGTCCAGCTGTGCGCCTGCCACCGCGGGGCCGGACTGCTGGACGGCGACGGCGCCGCCCTGCGGGATGGAGTCGTTTGCCCACGCGACGCCGGGGACGGTGACGGCGGCGACGGCCGCGATGCCCGCGGCCGCGATGCCTGCGCGTGCGCGGAAGGTGCCGGCAGTGAGGGACTTGCGCATGGGAACTCCTTGGGTCGTGTCGTAGCCCCGGTGGCTTCGACGTGACCCAAGGTATGGACGAAAAACTCGGCGCCCGTTAGCGAATCATTAGGGGTTCGTTAGACCCGCACCGGCGTCGTCCGACGCTGGATCCGCAGCCACACCGCGAAGCCCCAGACCACGAAGCCCGCGTACACCAGGTACAGGATCGCCGACGGGTAGTAACCGGCCTTGAGCAGCAGCGGGACACCGACGACGTCGACGCCGATCCAGATCAACCAGAACTCGGTCCACCCGCGGGCCATTCCGTAGGTGGCGAGCATCGAGCCCATGAAGATCCAGGCCTCCGCCCACGGGCCATAGGACCCGAGCCGGGCGAAGATCTGCGCGAACGCCACGGTGCCTGCGGCCATCGCGAGGACCAGCAGGAGCCGGTCCCGTGGCGGCGCCCACCGCGGCAGCACCGCCTGGCCGGACTCGTGCCGCGACCGCAGCCACTGCGTCCAGCCGTACACGCTCACGGTGATGAACATCAGCTGGCGGCCGGCCTGGCCGTACAGGTTCAGCTCCTGCGGGGTGTGGAACAGCGCGCCCATGAACACGGTGAACAGCAACGCATTTCCGGCGATGCCGACCGGCCACGCCCACACCACGCGCTTCATCCCGCCGATCGCGGACGCGATGCCGAAGGTGTTGCCGAGGATCTCGCGCCACAGGATCGTGGCCCCGCTGATGTGCAGTTCCGCATCGAACAGGGTGAGCAGCGGGTTCACGGAGCTAGTCGGCGGTCGCGACGAGCGGCTCGAGGGTCAGCTCGGGAAGCTCCTTCTGCAGGTACTGCAGCCGCCACTTGTCGCTGATCAGTGCGAGCATCACGCCGTCGGATCTGGTGAAGACCTCGACCCCGCGCTGGCGGCCCAGCTCGGTGGCCGACTCGGCGTCGGTGCGGCGAGCAAGCGCGTACGGCAGGCCCTCCATCCTGGCCTCCACCGAGAACTCCGCCTTCATCCGCGCGGCCACCACCTCGAACTGCATCGGGCCGACGGCCGCCATCACGGGCGCCGCGTCGCCGCGAATGTCGTTGCGCAGCACCTGGACCACGCCCTCGGAGTCGAGCTGCTCCACGGCGCGGCGGAACTGCTTGTACTTGCTCGCGCTCTCCGCGCGCAGCACAGAGAAGTGCTCGGGCGCGAACGAGGGGATCGGCGGGAACTCCACCTTCTTGTCCGTGAACAGGGTGTGGCCCGGGGCAAGGGCGGTCGCGTTCACCAGGCCGACCACGTCACCCGGGTACGCCGACTCGACGGTGGAACGCTCGCGGCCGAACACGGTCTGCGCGTACTTGGTGGTGAAGGGCTTGCCGGTCTGGGCGTGCGTCACGACCATCCCGCGCTCGAAGACGCCGGAGACGATCCGCATGAACGCCAAGCGGTCTCGATGGCTCGTGTCCATACCCGCCTGCACCTTGAAGACCACCGCGCTGAACGGATCGGTGACCTCCCGTGCGGCGCCCTTGAGGTCGTCGCGCGGGCCGGGAGCCGGCGCGAGCGCCACCAGGGTGTCGAGGATCTGCCGGACACCGAAGTTCAGCATCGCGGAGGCGAAGATGACAGGGGAGGTCTGCCCGGCCAGGAACATCTCCTGGTCGTGGTCCTGCCCGCTGGCCGAGAGCAGCTCGCTCTCTTCGACCGCGGTGTCCCAGTCGGAGCCGTCGCGTGCTGCTGCTGCGGCGGCGTCGAGGATCTCCTCGGGCGCGATCGTGGCGCCGCCCGCGGTGCGGGTGAACCGGATGTACTCCTGCGGGGCGCCGTCCTCGCCGCGCCGAAGCAGGCCGCGGAAGTCGCCCGCGATGCCAACCGGCCAGTACAGGGGGGTCGGGGTCAGGCCGATCCGCTCGTGGATCTCGTCGAGCAGCTCCAGCGGGGTCTGGCCGGGGCGGTCCCACTTGTTGATCACGGTGATCACGGGGATGCCGCGGTGGCGACACACCTGGAACAGCTTGAGGGTCTGCGGCTCGAGGCCCTTGGCGGCGTCGATCAGCATGACCGCGGCGTCGACGGCGGTGAGCACCCGGTAGGTGTCCTCCGAGAAGTCGGAGTGACCCGGGGTGTCGACCAGGTTGATGACGCTGATCGGATCGTTCGGCTCGGACTCGCCGGACTTGTAGTTGAACTGCAGCGCCGTCGAGCTGACCGAGATGCCGCGGGCCTTCTCCATCTCCATCCAGTCGGAGACGGTGGAGCGGCGACCGGCCTTGCCGTGCACGGCGCCCGCCTCCGAGATCATCTTCGCGTGCAGCGCGAGGGCCTCGGTGAGCGTGGACTTACCGGCGTCCGGGTGCGAGATGACCGCGAAGGTCCGTCGGCGGGCGGCCTCGGCGGCCAGGCCCTTCGGCGTCGCGGGGGTCCCGGCTGAGGCGACCTCCGCGATGGCGTCGGGTGAGGTGGAGGCGGACGCCGACGCGGGCTCGGTGGTCACCGGGATTCCTTACTGATATGAGACGGACGAAAAGTGGCGAAACGCCAATATGCCAGGTTACCCGTGCCGGTGGCGCCTATGCTCGGGTACACCCCGAACCTGGCCGTGGCCCCGCGGGAGAAACGGCCGAACTGCGTTTCCAGAAGTACCAGTGAGGGCTCTGGGGCCCTCGGCGCGGTGTGCACCGCGCCCGGCCGCCTCGTCCCTCCACCGTGCGGAGGAGGGCGTCATGAGCCGGTTCACCGATGAGATGTATGCCAACGCTGCGGACAGTCCCCATGGGCTCGTCACCGGGGAACCCGACAGTCCGCGCCGCCAGGTCTGGAGCGAGATCCACGCGGCGGCCCGCGCGATGGCGGGTGCCCTCGCGGACACCGGCATAGGCCCGGGCGACGCGATCGGGATCCTCGCCGGTCAGCCCGTGGACATCGCGCCGTCCGTGCAGGCCATCTGGATGCGCGGTGCCTCGGTGACCATGCTGCACCAGCCGACGCCGCGCACGGACCTGACCGTCTGGGCGGAGGACACCGAGACGGTCATCGGCATGATCGCGGCCAAGGCGGTCATCCTCGGCGCACCCTTCGACGCGGCGGCCCCGCTCCTCGAGGAGCGGGGCATCAGGGTCGTCACCATCGCGGACCTGCGCGCGGGACCCGATGTCGACCCGGTGCAGACCTCCGAATCCGACATCGCGTTGCAGCAGCTCACATCGGGATCGACGGGGTCACCCAAGGCCGTGCAGATCACGCACGGGAACTTCTACACGAACTCCTGCGCGATGCTCTCCCGGATCAAGTTCTCGGTCGACGACGACGTGATGGTGAGCTGGCTGCCGCTGTTCCACGACATGGGCATGGTCGGTTTCCTCACACTGCCGATGCAGATCGGTGCCGAGATCGTCAGCATCACCCCGATGGACTTCCTCACCTCGCCGCTGTTGTGGGCGGAACTGATGGGCAGGTACCGGGGCACGGTCACCGCCGCACCGAACTTCGCCTACTCGCTGCTCGCCAGGCGGCTCGCGCAGGCAGGGGACGGCGTCGTGGACCTGTCGACGGTGCGCTGCCTGCTCAACGGTGCGGAGCCGGTGGACGCCGACACGATGCTCGCGCTCGCGGAGGCGGGGGCACGATTCGGGCTGGATCCGGCGGCGCTGGCGCCGACCTACGGGATGGCGGAGGTGACCCTCGCGGTCTCCCTGCCCCAGCCGGGGCAGGGATTGGTGCTCGACCTGGTGGACCCGGACCTGTTCGAGGCGGGCGGCCTTGCGGTACCGACCGACCGGGCCAATGCCCGCCGGCTCCCGACGCTCGGTCCGCTGGTGTCGGGCCTGGAGGGGCGCATCGTCGGCGAGGACGGGCGGGTGCTCCCACGCCGTGCGGTCGGCATCATCGAGCTCAGGGGCGGGTCGGTGACCCCCGGCTACCTCACGGTGGAGGGGCGCAAGCCCGCGCGGGACGCGGATGGGTGGTTCAACACCGGGGACGTCGGCTACTTCACCGAAGAGGGTCTGATGGTGGTGTGCGGGCGTGTCAAGGACGTGATCATCATGGGCGGGCGCAACGTCTACCCGACCGACATCGAGCGGGCCGCGTGCACTGTCAGGGGGGTCCGGCCGGGCAACGCCGTCGCGGTGCGGCTCGACGCGGGGCAGAAGCGGGAGTCCTTCGCGGTCGCGGTGGAGACCAACGACCACGAGGACCCCGAGGAGGTCAAGCGGATCGAGCACGAGGTGGTGCACGCGGTGGTCTCGGAGGTCGGCGTGCGACCGAGGACGGTGGCCGTGCTTGGTCCGGGCAGCATCCCGAAGACGTCGTCCGGCAAGCTGCGGCGCGGGCGGTCGGCCGCCCTGGTGAGCGGGGCGTAGTCCGGCGACGCGTCGGCCGGGCGGACTATTCGCGGATGCTGACCTCGGAGGTCGAGCCGTCGAATCTGAACGATCCGGCCGGTCCTCTGCAGGACATGGACTTGCCGTCGAGGGCCGTGCACGACAGCTCCCCGACCGTGAGCGTCGAGCCCGGCGGCAGCAGCTGGCCCGCGATGAAGGCACCGGCCACGTTGACGACCTTGCGGACCCCGTCGGGCTCGATGACGATCGCGTCGGCGGGCGCCCGCACGTTGGTCTGGGGGTCGACGATCGGCGGGTCCGTCTTCGGCAGCGGGAGGTCACACAGCATGTGCGGCGCCTGGTTGTCGGCCTGGTTGGGGTTGAACCAGCAGCCCGCGGCCCCGGACACCAGGTGGAACACGTGCTTGCCGTCACCGATCGCGTACTCGGCGGGGTCGACCTGGACTCCCTCGGCGGCGGTGGCGACCCCGGCGGTGGTCGAATTCGCGCAACCACTCATCAAGACCCCGGCCACGAGCACGAGCCCGGCACCTGCTGCGCCGCCCCACCGAACCACTACGCCCCCTGTGTCATTCTCGATCACCACACCATCGCGGCGTCCGCCGCGTAGCCCAGATAGTAGCCAGCCCGGTTCGATCAGTGCAGCTGGTTCTGTGCGGCCTCTAGCCCGGCGCGGAGCAGCAGCTCGACGGCGTCCGCGGCTTCCTCGCACACCAGGTCCAGTTCCTTGCGCTCGACCGACGAGAACGGCTTGAGCACGTAGTCCGCGGGATCCATCCGACCGGGCGGGCGGCCGATGCCGACGCGGGCACGCAGGTAGTCCTTGGTGCCGATCGCGCTGGAGATCGAGCGCAGGCCGTTGTGCCCGCCCTCGCCGCCGCCGAGCTTGAGCCGGAGCGTGCCGAAGTCCAGGTCCAGCTCATCGTGCACGACGACGAGATTCGCGGGTTCGACCGAGAAGAACCGGGCCAGGGCGGCCACCGGCTTGCCGGACAGGTTCATGTACGAGCGCGGTTTCGCCACGATCACCTGCCGGCCCGCGATGCGCAACGTGACCGCGTCCGAGCCGCTCTTCTTGTGCGCGGTGAACCGGGCCCGCTCGCGGGCGGCCAGCGCGTCGACCACCATGAACCCGATGTTGTGCCTGGTGCGTTCGTACTGCGGTCCTGGATTTCCCAGCCCGACGACGAGGGCAGTTGATTCGGAAGGCTGGCTCAACGCGGTCGGCTCTCGGTCGTAGGGGTGGGGCCGCGAACGGCAACGGCGCGCCGTCCCTCGCGGGATGGCGCGCCGTTGACGTTAGCGCTGCACTGATGTGTGCGGTGGAGCAGGCTCAGCTCTCGGTGGCCTCGGCCTCGGCCTCGCCAGCCTCCTCGGCGGGGGCCTCGGCGCCCTCGGCGCCCGCACCCTCGGCCTCGAGGGCCTCGGCGGTCGGCGCGGCGACGATGTTGACGATCAGCAGCTCCGGGTCACCCTGCAGGGTGGCGCCTGCGGGCAGGGTCAGGGCGGAGGCGTGGATCTGGCTGCCGACCTCGAGGCCCTCGACCGAGACCTCGATGGACTCGGGCAGGTTCATGGCGTCGGCCTCGACGGAGACGGTGGTGGCGTCCTGGGCGACCAGGCTGCCTGCGGCGGCATCGCCGGTGACGACGACGGGCACCTCGACGGTGACCTTCTCACCCTTCTTGATGACCAGCAGGTCCGCGTGCTCGATGTAGTTGCGGATCGGGTGGACGACGACCGACTTGGTGAGCGCGATCTGCTCCTTGCCCTCGATGTCGAGGGTGAGGACCGCGTTGGTGCCGTGCGCGCGCAGGACCTTGGCGAACTCGCGGGCGTTCAGCGCGAGGTGGCGCGGCTCTTCCTGGTGGCCGTAGAGGACCGCGGGGACCTGGCCGTCGCGGCGGGCGCGGCGGGCAGCACCCTTGCCGAACTCGGTGCGGACGGCGGCTTCGAGGCGATTGGCATCGGTCGACATGGAAAAACAGCTCCTACGGCTCACATCAGATTTGAATTCGGTGGCATTGCGGTGTTCTCGACGGGGGCGGACGACGCGCACGGCCCGGAGCGCAAACTGCTCGAAAGGTAGCCGTAGCCGCGTCGATCACGGTGAGCCAACGAAGTGGTTCACCCTCGCCGAGACAACGCTGGCCAGCATACCGGAGACCGGCGATCTCCCGCCAATCGACCTCGACACGCGCCCCGCGCGAAATCGCACGGGTTCGGGATGGCCGTTAGGTTTGGACGGAGATGGAAGACCACGACAACTCCCGGGAGTGCCGATGACTGACGTGACCGCCGCGCTGGCGCCGCTGGGCGTGCTCGCCCCGTTTGCCGGCCACTGGGCAGGCTCCGGCGAGGGGCACTACCCGACGATCGAGGATTTCGCGTACGACGAGCAGGTCAACCTGACGCCGATCGGGAAGCCCTTCCTGACGTACCTGTCCCGGACTCGCAAGACGGGCGGCGGGCCGCCGATGCACACCGAGAACGGTTACCTGCGGCTCACCGGAGGGGACAGCGTCGAGCTGCTGGTCAGCCAGCCCACGGGATTCGTCGAGATCCATCAGGGTGACGTCCGCGACGGCGTGCTCGAGATGACCACGGTGACGCTGAGCCGATCCCCGAACGCCAAGCCCGTCCACGAGATCCGCCGACGCTGGGTGGTCGAGGGCGATCTGCTCACCTACGACCTGTGGATGGCACACGACACGACGCCGCTCACCCACCATCTGCACGCCGAGCTGCGCAGGCAGGAGTAGCTCCGCTACAGCGCCGCGACCGCCTCGACGAGCCGCTCGAGGTCTTCGAACGAGTTGAAGCAGTGTGGCGACGCCCGCACCACCGCGTCCAGGTCCCGGTTGCTCATGTCGACCAGCGTCGAGCCGCGGCCGCTGACCGTCACCGTGATGTCCTTGGCGGCCAACGCTTCCCGCACCGCCGCCGGGGCGACCCCGTCGACGGTGAAGGAGACGATGCCGCTGCGGGCGCGGCCGAGGTCGCGCACCGTCGCACCGGGGACCGTCGCCAGCCCGGCGCGCGCGGCCTCGGCGCGCTCGGCCACCGCGGCGCTCACCTCGTCGATCCCCAGTTCGAGCAGGTAGCGGACCGCCGCACCCAGGCCGAGCCGGCCCGCGACGCCGCACTCCCAGAACTCGAACCGCGAAGCGTCCCCGGCCATCCGGTAGCCGTCGGTCGCCGTCCACTGCGCGCCGTGCAGGTCGAGCGCGGCGGGTTCCAGGGTGCGGGCCAGTTCGGGGCGCACGTAGAGGAATCCGGTGCCCCGCGGGGCCCGCAGCCACTTGCGGCCCGTCGCCGAGAGCGCATCGACGCCGAGCGCGGTGACGTCCACCGGGATCTGGCCGACCGACTGGCAGGCGTCGAGCAGCACCAGCGCGCCGACACCGTGCGCCAGGTCCACCACCTCGCGGACGGGATTGATCAGCCCGCCATTGGTCGGCGCGTGCACCAGCGACACCAGCCGAACCCGCTCGTCGAGCATCCCGGAGAGGGCGTCGAGGTCGATCTCCCCGGTCGGCGTGGACGCCACCACCTCGACGACCGCGCCGGTCGCACGGGCGCGCTGCAGGGCCGCGATGGCGTTGCTGGCGTACTCGACCTCGGTGATCAGGACCCGATCGCCCGCGGCGAGCGGCACCGCGTAAAAGAAGTCCGTCCATGCCCTGGTCGCGCTCTCCACCAGCGCGAAGTCGCCTGCCTGGGCGCCGAGCAGCTCGCCGAGCGCGGTCTTCACCTCGGCCAGGTCGGCGGCGCGCTCCCCGGCGGCGAGGTACCCGCCGATCTCGGCCTCCCGTCGCAGGTGGGCGGTGACCGCCTCGAGCACCGGCTCGGGGGACAGCGACGACCCGGCACTGTCGAGGAAGACCTTGTCGAGGCAACCGGGCGTATCGCGGCGCAGGCGTTGCTGATCGAGCATCTTCAGACCCTCCCGGCTGACTGAGCTGGCATTGTCTGTCGGACAGTACCGTCGCCG
This sequence comes from Rhodococcus maanshanensis NBRC 100610, assembly GCF_001894865.1. Lineage (GTDB taxonomy): Bacteria > Actinomycetota > Actinomycetes > Mycobacteriales > Mycobacteriaceae > Rhodococcus_G > Rhodococcus_G maanshanensis. Next base: position 42,287 of record NZ_BCXA01000001.1, read on the forward strand.
CGGTCGGCGCGACGGGTGCGCGATCGGCGATCGCGGTTTAGTGTCGGTGACGGTCTCTATTGTCGAATTCGTACTTGCCGAACACGCGCCGCCGACGATCGGAGCAGCTGATGGCGATGGCAGTGGATTCGCGCCGGCTCACCACCCGAGCCGCCGCGGAGGCGTACGTCGGTGGTGTCTGTTTCAAACTCGGCCCACCCCGGCTCATCGGTGCCGAACTGGAATGGCTGACCGCTCGTGACGACCCCGCGCGGAGCCGGCCGGACCTCGGCGACGTCGCCGCTGCGCTGGGGCCGCACGCACCGACATCGATTGCCCCCTCTTCACCCGCTCTGAGTCTGCCGAGCGGAAGCGCCGTCACCATCGAACCCGGCGGCCAGATAGAACTCTCCAGCGCGCCCCTGTCCTCGGCCGAGGACCTGTGTGTCGCGCTCGCCGCAGACGAGGCCGTCCTTCGTCGCCTGCTGAGGGCGGCGGGCATCACCGTCCATTCCCGTGCCGCCGACCGGTCCCGCCAGGCCGAGCGGCTGCTGCGACTGCCTCGGTATCGGGCCATGGAGGAACGGTTCGACGGGATCGGTCCCTTCGGCAGGCTGATGATGTGCAACACCGCGGCCACCCAGGTGAGCGTCGACGCAGGGGCGGACCCGGCCGAGGTGGCCGCCCGCTGGCGGTTGCTGCACGACGCAGGCCCCGCGTTGCTCGCGGCCTTCGCCTGTTCGCCTCGGCTGCGCGGAACGCCGGACGGTGGGTGGGCCTCGCAGCGGATGCGGACCTGGCTGGAGCTCGACCCGGAGCGGACGCGGCCGCTGCACACCGCCGATCCGATCGCCGACTACGGCAGCTGGGCGCTCGACGTGCCGCTGCTGTGCGTGACCGGTGGGCGAGGCGCGGATTCCGACGGCGACTGGTCGGCGCCGCCGGGCGCCACCTTCGCGGACTGGATCGCCGGGGCACTGGATTCCGAGATCGACAGGCGGCCGGACCTTGCCGACCTCGACTACCACCTGACCACGCTGTTCCCTCCCGTCCGGGCCGCGGGCCACCTGGAGGTGCGGTACCTGGACGCGCAGCCGGGCGATCTCTGGCGGGTGCCGATCGCGGCGCTGGCCGCGCTGCTCGGCGACCGGGGCACCGTCGCGGAGGCCACCGCGATCGCGGCGCCGACCGCAGGACGGTGGCGTGACGGCGCCGAGTTCGGGCTCCGCGACGGCGAATTGCGGCGCGCCGCAAGCGAACTGCTGTTCCTGGCCGCAGCGCGGTCGTCCCGGTTCGAGGAGGAGCTCGCGGCCGCGGCCGAGCGATGTTGTCGCGGAATCAACCCAGCAGAGGAGTACCACCGATGACCGCAGGCCCCTCGACTCACGCAACGGCGCCAGAGGCCCCGACGCCCGAGGTCCTGCGTGCCCAGCTCGCGACGGTGCTGGCCCGTGCCCGCGCCCGCAGCGCGGCCCTCACCGACTGCGTCGACGAGTCGGAACTGATCGCGCAGCACTCGCCGCTGATGAGTCCGCTGGTGTGGGACCTCGCGCACATCGGCAACCAGGAGGAGCTGTGGCTGGTTCGCGACGTGGGTGGCCGCGAACCGGTGCGCCGCGACATCGACGAGATCTACGACGCGTTCAAGCACGCGCGGGCGGACCGCCCGGCGTTGCCGTTGCTGAACCCGGCGGAGGCGCGCGGCTACGTCGCGGAGGTCCGGGACAAGGTGTGGGACATCCTCGACCGTTCGCCGCTGGCGGGCCGGCCGGTCGAGCGGGACGGTTTCGCATTCGCGATGATCGCCCAGCACGAGCAGCAGCACGACGAGACGATGCTCGCCACCCACCAGTTGCGAAGCGGCCCAGCGGTCTTGCGCGCCGTCCCCGCGCCGGACCCAGTGCACGCGGTGACGCCGGAGGAGGTGGTGATCCCCGGTGGTGAGTTCACCATGGGCACCTCAACGGACCCGTGGGCGCTGGACAACGAGCGGCCCGCCCACCAGGTCAATGTCGCGACGTTCGCGCTCGACGTCGCTCCGGTCACCAATGGGCAGTACCGGGAGTTCATCGCGGACGGTGGGTACGACCGTGCCGAGTTGTGGAGCGAACGCGGTTGGGCACACCGGCGGTCGGCCGGTCTGACCGCGCCACAGTTCTGGGAGCGGGACGGGGCGGGGGACTGGTGGCGGAGGTCTTTCGGGATCCTCGCGCCGCTGAACCCGAACCAGCCGGTGGTGCACGTCTGCTACTTCGAGGCGGAGGCGTACGCGCGGTGGGTGGGCAAGCGGCTGCCCACCGAGAGCGAGTGGGAGAAGGCCGCCAGGTGGGACCCGGCGACCCGACGATCGCGCCGATACCCCTGGGGCGATGAGGAACCCGGCTCCGAGCACGCGAACCTCGGGCAGCGGCACCTCGAGCCCGCGGGTGTCGGGGCGTACCCGCGGGGCCGGTCCCCGCACGGCGTGGATCAGCTGATCGGCGACGTCTGGGAATGGACCTCGTCGGACTTTCTGCCCTATCCGGGCTTCGCGGCGTTCCCGTACCGGGAGTACTCGGAGGTCTTCCACGGCGGCGACTACAAGGTGTTGCGCGGCGGGTCGTTCGGCACCGACCAGGTGGCCTGCCGGGGCACCTTCCGCAACTGGGACCATCCCGTGCGGCGTCAGATCTTCGCGGGATTCCGCTGCGCGCGTGATGTGACGGAGAGCGCCTAGATGTGCAGGCACCTGGGCTATCTGGGCCCGCCGCGCGCGGTGGGAGAGGTGATCACAGCCGGATCGCACAGTCTGCGCGACCAGTCCTGGGCGCCGCGGGACATGCGCAGGGGCGGCACGATCAACGCGGACGGATTCGGTGCGGCGTGGTGGCAGGGCGATCCGGGATCGCCGGACGGGGTGCAGGCCTACCGGAATCCGGTGCCGATGTGGGCGGACCCCGCGGTCGACGGGGTGCTCGGTCAGGTCCGTTCTGGTGCCGTGCTCGCGGCGGTCCGCTCGGCCACCGTCGGCATGCCGCTCGAGCGCGCCGCGTGCGCCCCGTTCACCGGCGACGGGTGGGCGCTGAGCCACAACGGTCGGATCGTGGGCTGGCCGGTTTCGATCGCCGGGCTCGCCGAGTGGCTGCCTGCCGTGGAGTTGCTGCGGATGCCTGCGTTGACGGATTCGGCGTTGCTCTGGACCCTGGTGCGGCGCCGACTGGATGCGGGCGCACCGGCCGCCGCCCTGGCCTCGGTCACCGCCGACGTCCTCGAGGCCGCGCCCGAATCGCGGCTGAACCTGTTGTTGGGCAACGGGACGACGCTGTGGGCGACCACCGTGTACCACTCGCTGTCGGTGAAGGTGGACGAGACCAGCGCGATGATCTCGTCGGAGCCGATCGACGACGACCCGGGCTGGCAGCCCGTACCGGATGGCCGCCTCGTCGAGGCACGACCGGGACACCTGAACATCACCGAGTTGGGAGATCACCTATGAGCGAACCGACCCTGGAGATCCACCTTGCGCCGGAGCAGCTGCTCGGGTCCCTGCGCGAGGACGCCCTGATCGGGCTCACATCGACACCGAAGTGGCTGCCGCCCAAGTGGTTCTACGACGCCAGGGGTAGTGAACTGTTCGAGGAGATCACCCGGCTGCCCGAGTATTTCCCGACCCGCACCGAGCGGGAGTTGCTGCGGGCGAGCGCTGCGGACATCGCGGAGGCCACCTCCGCGCAGATCCTCGTCGAGCTGGGCTCGGGTTCCTCGGAGAAGACCCGGTTGCTCCTCGGCGCGATGACCGAGCACGGAACGCTGGAGCGCTACGTGCCGCAGGATGTGTCGGAGGCCGCGTTGGTGTCCGCAGTCGGGCAGCTCGCCGACGAGTTCCCGTCACTGACCGTGCACGGCATCGTCAGCGACTTCACCGACACCCTGCACAACCTGCCGCGGGGCGGTACGAGGATGATCGCGTTTCTGGGTGGCACCCTCGGCAATCTGGTGCCCGACGAGCGGGCCGAGTTCCTGGCCTCGATCGCCGAGGTGCTGGACGAGGGCGAGCAGCTGCTGCTCGGCGTCGGACTGGTCACGGACCCGGCGGTGCTGGTTCCCGCCTACGACGACGCGGCTGGGGTGACCGCACAGTTCAACCGGAACGTCCTGTCGGTGCTCAACGAGCAGCTCGGCGCCGACTTCGATGTGGATCGGTTCCGGCACGTGGCGCTGTGGGATGAGACGAACGAGTGGATCGAGATGCGGCTGGAGGCCGCGGAGGCGATGAGCGTGTGCCTGCCGGGCATCGGCCTGGACGTGCGGTTCGGCGCGGGGGAGCAGATGCGCACCGAGATCTCGGCGAAGTTCCGGGTCGAGGGCATCGGCAAGGAGCTCGACGCCGCGGGCTTCGGCAGCGATCGGGTGTGGACCGATCCGGACGAGCGGTTCGCGCTGATCCTGGCGGACAAGAAGTAGGCCCGCGCCGGACCCGCACAGATTCGTGTGGGTCCGGCGCGCCACAGCCTAGGACTGAGAGTTGAGGAACAGTCCCAGCCCGATCAGGGCGCCTGCGCCGCTGAGCAGGCCGGCTCCGAATCCGGCGACCTTGGCAACGGTGCCGAGCATGGCGAGGTCGGCGTCGGAAGATCCCATGGTGTTCTCCTTATGGCGGTTGGGTGAGTGATGCACGTCTCAGTGCGCCGCCATTGTTGACAGAGAATTCGTTCGGCCCGGCCACCTGTCTCGGTGACTGAGACCCCCACAGGGGCCCGGTGAAGGTGTCCGGTGGGGTTCGCCTCCCGAGGCGACGACAACCGCCGCGACGCGGCTACCCGGCCGGGCTAGGAGCCGCAGTGGTGGTGGTCGGGACGGTGGTGGTCGTTGCCGCCGCCGCGGTGGTGGGGAGTGTGACGGTGTCCGGCACCGAGTCCTGCGAGACCGACGGGGCCGCAGCCTCCGCGGCGGGGGCCGCGCTCGGCGTCGCGGCGGGTGTCGATGCCGATCCGGTTTCCGATGCCGCCGGTGTGTTGGTGGTCGTCGCGCCGGTCGTGGTCGTAGCGCCTGTCGTGGTCGGCGCGGCGGGCTTGGTCGTCGTGACAGTGCCCGCCACGGGCGCGGTGCTCGGTGCGGTCGGGGTGGCCGAGGCCGTGGCCGACTCGAGCGCGGCCGCCAGGCTGCCGGCATCCGGCTTGGCCGACGGATCGACGGGTTGACCGTTCTGCGCCTGCTGCGCGAGATGCGTCAGCCACGCCGCCGCGTACTCGGCGGAGGTCAGCGGCTTCCCGTTGGTGGCATCGTTGTCGCGCCAGTAGTCGAAGTGGTGACCGACGTCCTTGGCGAGCGTCAGCTGGTAGGGATCGCTCAGGACGACCGGGATGGTGTTCTGGTTCGTCGTGATGAGTCCGATGATTTCCTTGAACACCTTCTGTGGGAGGTAGGCCAGCGGGGACATCTCGTCGGCGGAGATCGACTGGGCCTTCGCAGGGGCCTTCGTGGCCTCGCCTGGCTTGTACGACGGGGAGGACACCGTCAGCAGCACGTCGAGGAAGGTCTGGTCGCCCTTCATCCAGTCCGGCTGGGACCGTACTTCCGCGAACGCATTGAACGCGATCTGGCTGAGCGCGACAGCGACGTCCTGTCCCGTCGCAGGCGTGAGGCCCTCACGCTCGAGGGTGTCGACATTCAGCTGCCTGCCCACGTTGATCGCGAGCTGCAACAGCGAGATGTTCTCCGGCACCGCGCAGGTGAAATCCTTCTCGGAGCAGAACGACGCAACCTTGCCGCCCAGCGCGCCGAAATCGTCGCCGCCGGTATCCGGGAGCGCGCCCTGCCCCGTGGTCGGGTTGGTGCCGTTCTGGAACTGCCGGTCGAATCCGTCCGGATTGGCGAATGGGTTCTTGGCCCCGGGGAACGGGCCCTGACCGTTCGCCCGTCCCGCGTCGGCCAGGATGACCACGCCGACGACGTTGCCCGGGTTCACGATCCCGTATCCGCCGTCGGTGTCCGCGTCCTGGTGGCCGACATCCATCGCGACCCGCCGGGCGACGTCAGCGCCCTCGCTGTAGCCGACGACCGCGAACTTGGTGTCGGGGCACGCAACCCGGATCGCGCGCATCACCGATTCGGTGTTGGCCACGCCGGTGGCGACGGCCTCCTCGTAGCTGCTCATGTTCGCTGGGTAGGCGATGTAGACGGCGGCGTACGCGTTCGGGTCGACGACACCGTTCGGTGCGTTGATCACCGGATCGACCCAGTGGCTGCTGTAGTCGCTCGACAGCGCGGCAGGCAGGGCCTCGCCGTTCGCTCCGACCAGCATCTTCGTGGTGCCCGCCACGGGCGTGTCATTGCGGCCGGCGATCGAGACGGTCACCATGTCGTGGCACTCGGTCACCGAGGACGTGAGCTCGGTATCCGCGGTGCGCGGCGCAGGGGACAGGGCCCAGGTCAGCCCGAGTATCGCCGTCACCCCCACGACGGCGGGCACGATGGCGGCCGAGCCTATCCGATGGCGTGCAATGAACCCGCGAACTGTCATGTCGTCTCCCCATTCCGACTTCGAGGCACGCGTCGGTACTACCCCCCGAGCGGTGCGTCACATCACCAGGTACATCGTCACACGGGGCGGCAGTGCTACACGCGAGTCTCACCGATTGATTCCGCTACAGCGTCAGCTGCATGAACGTCATGTCCAGCCAGCGCCCGAACTTCATCCCGACCTCGGGCATCACGGCGACCGTCCGGAAGCCGAACCGCTCGTGCAGTGCGATCGAGGTGGTGTTGCCGGACTCGATGCTCGCCACCATCACGTGCACACTGCCTGCCCGGGCCCGCTCGATCAGCGACGTCATCAGCTCGGACGCGATGCCCTTGCGATGGTGGTCGACGTGCACGTACACCGAGTTCTCCACCGTGTACCGGTACCCGCTCTTGGCTCGCCACACGCCATAGGACGCGTACCCGGCCACCCGCCCGTCGGATTCGGCGACGAGCACCGGGTACCCGGCGCGGCGGCGCGACTCGAGCCACTCGCGACGGTCCTCGACGTCCACCGTCTCCTCGTCCCAGATGGCGGTGGTGTTGAGCACCGCCTCGTTGTGGATCTCGAGGATGCCGGGCAGGTCGTGGTGGTCGGCGTCGCGGATCAACAGGCTCACCGGACCATGGTGCCGTACTCGGCCACGATCCGGCGTGTCGCCGTCGCTCCCCGGGCTCAGTGCTTCATGGCGTCCGCAGGGAACCGCACACCGGTCAGTTGCTCGGACGTGGTCCACAACCGCTTGGCCAACTCGACATCGGAGGCCTCGGGGGTGCGGCCGACCAGCGTCGGGTAGCCGCGAATCTCGTAGAACCCGTCGGGTCCGACGTAGCTTCCGCCGGGCAGGTCCCGGCTCGTCGCGAACAGGGTCGGACGGGCGCCCGCATCGGCGTCCTGTGCGATCAACTTGTTGCCGAGCGACATGACGGCGCCGGCGAGACGGTTGCCGGAGTGACTCTGCAGGTTCGTTGCTGCCCAACCCGGATGGGCGTTCAGCGCTCGCACGGGCGATCCGACCTCACGCAACCGGCGCTGCAGCTCGAGGGAGAACAGCAGATTGGCGATCTTGGACTGGCCGTAGGCGCCGCTCCGGTCGTATTTGCGTGACTCCCAGTTCAGGTCGCCGAGATCGATCGTGCCGCGGCGGTGTGCCTGCGAGGCGAGCGTCACCACTCGGTCGGTGATGTGCGGCAGCAGCAGATTGGTCAGCGCGAAGTGGCCGAGGTGGTTGGTGCCGATCTGGCTCTCGAAGCCGTCCTTGGTGTGCCCCTCGGGGACCATCATGATCCCGGCGTTGTTCACCAGGACGTCGATGTCGCCACTCCAGTCGTCGGCGAAACGTCGCACCGAGGAGAGGTCGGCGAGGTCGAGGGCGCGCACCTCGGTGGTGCCCCCGATGCCACGAGCGGCTTCGGTCCCGCGGGGGACGTCACGTACGGCCAGCACAACGCGGGCGTCGACGCGGGCGAGCTCGCGGGCGGTCGCCAGACCGAGGCCGCTGTTGGCGCCCGTGATGACGACAGTGCGCCCCTGGAAGGAAGGCAGGTCTGCGGAGGTCCATTTGTGGGTTGTCATGCGCTCCAATGTAGGCATCGACTACAAAGTAGTCAACGACAACATTTGGGTCCGATGTCGGCTATCCTGCTCAGACCATGAATTTCACACGCGCGCGCTCCTATCACCACGGCGACCTGCGCGGCGAGCTGATCCAGCGGGGAGAGGCGACGCTGCGGGAGGCGGGCGTCGACGGGCTGTCGCTGCGCCAGCTCGCCCGGGACATCGGGGTCAGCCATGGTGCGCCCAGCCGACACTTCCGCGACAAGCAGGCGCTGCTCGACGCGATCGCGCTCTCGGGGTTCGAGCGACTCGGCGGGGTGTTCGCGGCCTCGGTCTCCGAGGGCGCTTTCGAGGCCCGGCTGGAGGCCGTGGCGCGCGCCTACCTCCGATTCGCGACCGAGAACCCGGCATTGCTGGAATTGATGTTCGCCCGCAAGCACAGCCCCACCGGTGGAGTCGAGCTGCCCGCGGCGGCCGAGCGTGCGTTCCGCATGCCGATCGCGCTCATTGCGGAGGGGCAAGCGAGTGGTGACCTGATCGAGGGCGACGCGACGCAGATCGGACTCGCGGCCTTCGCGGGAATGCAGGGGCTGGTGACCTTCGTCAGCTCGGGGTTCGTGTCCGTGGAGCTGGGGGAGCGCCTGATCGGCGAACTCGTCGCGCAAACGATGAACGGCCTGCGCCCCCGGGATTAGCGGGGCGCAGGCCGTCCAGGACCCGCAATGGGGTGTAGGGCTTGGGTATCAGCCGTCGAGGCCGCGGCGGGTCTTCTCCAGCGCGGCCAGCATGCGCAGGATCGACGCCTTCTGGTTGCCGAGATCGGTGAGCCGGGCGCGGGCGGCCAGTCCCTGGCCTGCCTCCGCGACGGTGATCTGCTCGTCGACCGACGCGAGCTGGTCGAGCAGACCGGTGACGCGCGCTTCGAGGGTCGCCATGTCGACGGACGTGGTCGGTGCCGACGCAGCCGGGGTCGAGGCCGAGGAGGCGGCCTTCGGGGCGGCGGCGCGACGCGGCGCGGATGCGGGCGCGGTCTCCGCGACGACCGCGGCCGCGCGCGGGCGCAGGGCCTTGCGGACCAGTGCCGGGTCCGGCGGGGTCTCGAGCTTGATCTGGTTCAACGCCGCGCGGGCGTCGCGGGCGGTGACGCGCCACTCGCGCTCTTCCTCGTCGTCGGACTGCAGCGTGCCGCCGAGCGGGCGCAGTCCGTACATCCCGAGGAAGCGCCGGGCGCCGTCGATGATCTCTTCGTTCTCGCGGCAGGTTCCGCAGCGCGGCTCGTTGCGGTAGGCCTCCACCGCGTCGGTGTCCCCGCACCAGACGCAGGCGCCGGGAACCCATCGCCTGGCCGTCCGCATCGTCGTTGTTCCGGACTGGCCATCGAGTGTCTGCGCGTCAATCACGACGCATGACAATAGGGCAGAGCGAAGTGGCCCTCGACACCGGCTGGCAACCAACCTGCGGTTCTGCATTCCGGCGTGATCAATCTCATGTTCATCTCTCGGCGCGGCGCGGCGTGACCGGGTCAAACGCTTGCCGCGCAAGAGGTTCCGGCACCCGTCGGGCCGCTGATCGGACCCGGTCGAGGGCAGGGGTCACCTCTGCGGTGGGGGCGGAGGCGCGTCGCCCGGGGCGAGCTGGGCACCGATCTTCCGGAAGATCGATTCGGCCGCGTTCTTGTACAGGCCGGCCTCGTCGAAGGCCTCCTGGTCGTAGGTGACGGCGACGGCGATCGCGACCTTCTTCGACGGCAGGTAGGCCTCCGCCGCCGCGTACCCGGAGAACAACGGATTCTGCAGCAGCCAGTCGCCGGAGATGACGATCCCGAGCCCGTAGGTGTACCCCTCCGACATCGGGGAGCAGGTGGGGCACCCGGGCAGGGCCGTCGTCTTGCCGCGCAGGTCCGTCGACACCATCCGCTGATACGACTCCGAGGACAGGAGCTTGCCCGTGCCGATCGCGACCGCGGTGTCGTGCAGGTCGAAGATGTCGGTGGTCTGGACGGCGCCGCGGGTGATGGTCCAGGACGGGTTCCAGTAGGTGGATTCCTCGTAGAACGGTGCGCCGGCCGGGATCTTGAGGGCCTCGCGACGCTCGGAGCTGAAGGCGTGCAGGGCGGGTTGGGCGATGGCGGCAGTGCCCGGGTCAGTGGTGTTGGTCAGTCCGAGCGGGCCGAGCACCCGCTCCTGCATGAGCTCCGTCATCGGCTTGCCGGTGATCTTCTCCAGCGCCAGTCCGAGGATGACGTAGTTGGTGTGCGCGTAGTTCCAGTTCGTCCCCGGCTCGTAGATCAGCGGCTTGGCGGTCGCGGGGGCGATGAGCTCCTCGGGCGTCCACCTGCGGAACGGGTCGGCGTAGATGGCGTCGTCGAACTCGGGAGCGCCCAGGACGTAGTCGGGGTAGCCCGAGGTCATCTGGGCGAGCTGGCCGAGGGTCACGAGGTCGCCGTGGGGGATGTACGGCAGCCAGGTCGACACCTTGTCGTCGAGGCTCACCTTCTTCTCGTCGACGAGCTGGAGCAGCAGGGTTGAGACGTACGAGATGGCAACGGCGCCGTTGCGGAAGTGCATGTCGGTGGTGGCGGGCACGCCGGTCATCGACTCGCCGACGGCCTCGGTGAGGATCTCCTTGCCGTCGACGGTGGCGCGCACGATCACCGCCTTCAGGTGGCTCTCGGACATCGCCTCGCGGACGATCGTCTTCACGGCCTCGGCCTGCGCTGGGTCGGCGGGTGACGGGGGCGGCGACGAGGTGTCCGTCGAGGTGCACGCGGCGACGAGGCCGACCAGGCTCACGAGCACGAGGACGCGCCGAATCATCGCCATAGCTGATCTTGGCAGACCCGGCGGCCTCGCTGCCTGCTTTTCTAGGCCGGGGCCCCCACCACATCGGTCGCCCACTCGACCAGCGGCCGCATCGACTCCCAGGCCTTGCGGACCTCGGTCGCCGTGCGCCTGCTGTCGATCCACTTCGGTGAGGCGTACAGGCGACTGGCCGTCAGGGTCTTGTGACGCAGCAGCTCGATCCGCGGATGCTCGACGGAGAACCCGCGTGGCGTCGTCTTGAGCCGGTCGCCGCCGATCTCGAATTTCGCGGCCTCGAGGTCCCGGGTGATCGTCTCGAGCTGCCCGCCCCGGAGGTCGCTGTCGATCGCGGCACGAAAGCGCGCGACCCGATCCGGGTCGGCCTGATAGAAGCCGCCGGCAACGAAGAGCCCGCGGGCGTCGAGCTGCACGTAGTAGCCGAGGCCGGGCCGCACCGCGCAGAAGCCGCCCTGATGCGTCTTGTACGGCGACTTGTCCTTGGAGAACCGGACGTCGCGATACGGGCGGAACACCTTGCCTGGCCCGAAATCGGGCTCCAGTTCGGCGAGCAACGCGGCCATCGGCGCGTGCACGGTCTCGTCGTAGACGGCCTTGTGCGCCGTCCACCAACTCTTGCTGTTGTCCGCCTCGAGGTCCTCGTAGAAGTCCAGGGCGGCGACGGGGAACCCGGAGAACGCGGTCATGTGAAAAGGCTAGCGCCT
>NZ_BCXA01000002.1 GCF_001894865.1 Rhodococcus maanshanensis NBRC 100610
ACGCGCTGCCGTTGAAGAGGGAGGTCACCGAGCCGTTCTCGAAGACCTCCTTGATGGTGCGCGCGAGCAGCGGCGCGATGGAGAGCACGGTCAGCGTCGGGAAACGCTTCTCCTCGGGGATCGGCAGCGTGTTGGTCGCGATGACCTCCTTGGCGCCGCAGGACGCCAGTCGCTCCGCGGCCGGGTGCGAGAAGATGCCGTGGGTGGTGGCGATGATGACGTCGCCTGCACCGGCATCCTTGAGCACCTTGACGGCGCCCGCGATGGTGCCGCCGGTGTCGATCATGTCGTCGATCAGCACGCAGGTGCGGCCGTTGACGTCACCGACAACGCGGTTGGACTTGACCTGGTTCGGGACCAGCGGGTCGCGGGTCTTGTGCACGAACGCCAGCGGCGCGCCGTCGAGGGCGTCGGCCCACTTCTCTGCGACCTTGACGCGGCCCGCGTCGGGGGAGACGACGCAGATGTTGTCGGTGCCGTAGTTCTCCCGCACGTACTCGGCGAGCTGACCCTGCGCGTGCATGTGATCGACGGGGCCGTCGAAGAAGCCCTGGATCTGGTCGGTGTGCAGGTCGACGGTGATGATCCGATCCGCGCCCGCGGTCTTGAGCAGGTCCGCGATCAGGCGGGCCGAGATGGGCTCGCGGCCGCGGTGCTTCTTGTCCTGGCGGGCGTACGGGTAGAACGGCAGCACCGCGGTGATGCGCTTGGCGGATCCACGCTTGAGCGCGTCGATCATGATCAGCTGCTCCATGACCCACTGGTTCAGCGGGGCCGGGTGGCTCTGCAGCACGAACGCGTCGGAGCCACGGACCGACTCCTCGAACCGGACGAAGATCTCACCGTTGGCGAAGTCGCGGGCGGTCTGCGGGGTGACCTGGATGTCCAGCTCTTTCGCGACCTGCTCGGCCAACTCGGGATGGGCGCGACCAGAGAAGAGCATCAGGTTCTTCTGGTTGTCGATCCAATTCGCGCTAGTCACTGATCTTCGCCATCCTTGTTCGTGTTTTCGGCTTGTTGCTGTGCCCGCGCCGCCGCTTCGGCCGCCGCGGTGCCGGGTCGGTTCCGCTCGACCCAACCTTCGATGTTGCGCTGCTTACCCCCGGACACGGCGAGCGCGCCGGGCGGAACGTCGAACCGCAGCACCGTACCCGCACCGGTGTACGCACCGTCGCCCACCTGCACCGGGGCGACGAACATCGTGTCGGACCCGGTGCGGACGTGCGACCCCACCACCGTACGGCTCTTGCTGACGCCGTCGTAGTTGACGAAGACGCTCGACGCCCCGATGTTGCTGTGCTCGCCGACGGTGGCGTCGCCGACATAGGTCAGGTGCGGCACCTTCGAGTGCGCCCCGATGTCGGAGTTCTTCACCTCGACGAAGGCGCCCAGCTTGCCCGCCTCGCCGAGCACGGTGCCTGGCCGCAGGTAGGTGAACGGCCCGACGGTGGCGCCCGCGCCGATCGTCGAACGGTCGGCATGGGTGCGGACCACGGTGGCGCCCTCGCCGACCGTGACGTCCTTGAGGGTGGAGTCCGGGCCGATGACGGCGTCCTCGCCGATGGTGGTGCGGCCGCGCAGCTGCACACCGGGCTCGATGGTCACGTCGCGTCCGAGGGTGACGCCGACATCGATCCAGGTGCTCGCCGGGTCGACCACGGTGACGCCTGCGCGCATGTGTCCTTCGATGATGCGACTGTTCATCTCCGCGGCCACCCGGGACAGCTGGGCGCGGTCGTTGACACCGGTCACCTTGGCCTCGTCCGCGAGCTGCGCCGCATACACGTGGTGACCGTCTTCGCGAGCGATCTTGAGGACGTCGGTGAGGTAGAGCTCCTGCTGCGCGTTGTTCGTTCCGAGCTTGCCGAGTGCGTCGCGCAGGACCCTGGCGTCGAAGGCGTAGACACCGGAATTGACCTCGGTGATCGCGATCTGCTCCGGGGTGGCATCCACGTGCTCGACGATCTCGACCACCTCGCCTGCCGCGTTGCGGACGATGCGTCCATATCCGTTGGGATCGGCTGGGACGAAGGTCAGCACCGTCACCGCGGCAGGGGTGGGTGCCGTCTTGTGCTCGTCGATCAGGCCGAGCAGGGTGTGGCCGTCGAGCAACGGCACATCGGCAGCGGTGACGAGCACGACCCCGTCGAAGTCCTCGGGCAGCGACCGTAGCCCGCACTCGACCGCGTGACCGGTGCCGTTCTGTTCTTCCTGGATCGGGACGAGGATCTTGCGACCCAGTTCGGTGGCGACCTCCGACACCGCCGCGCTGACTGCGTCGCGCTCGTGCCCGACCACGGTGACCAGGTGGGTGGGGTCGAGTTCGGAGGCCGCGTACAGCGCGTGCGCGAGCATCGTCCGGCCTACCAGCGAATGCAGCACTTTGGGGGTCTTGGACCGCATCCGTGTGCCCGCTCCCGCGGCGAGGACTACCACGGCGGTCTCGGCTGGCATGACGCTCCCTCGAAATCGAACCGGTCTCTACAAGCTGCTGGGTGACCCAGCAGATCGCGCCACTGAGCCAATGGTCGCTCAGAAGTACTCGCTCCGCCGCCAGGACTCGAACCTGAACTATCTGAACCAAAATCAGAGGTGCTGCCATTACACTACGGCGGATTGCCGCACCTGCGGAAACGCGTCAGAAACCGGAGGCTCGACCCGGCCCCGCCTGTGCGCCCACGATCCTCGCATGCTGCCGCGGATTTGGTCGAACCGCCTCGACTGAATCGATTCGCGTGCCGGATAGGCTGGCGGCATGTCCCGACCCCCGCAGGCCTCCGGCGAACGACCTCCGCGGACGCGGATGACAGGCACCCAGCGTCGTGAGCAGCTGATCGAGATCGCCCGCGCGCTGTTCGCCGAACGCGGGTACGAGGCCACCTCCATCGAGGAGATCTCGGCCCGTGCGAGCGTCTCCAAGCCCGTGGTCTACGAGCACTTCGGCGGCAAGGAGGGCCTCTACGCCGTGGTCGTGGACCGCGAGATGTCGACGCTGCTCAACATGATCACCGCCTCCCTGTCGCAGAATCGGTCCCGGGTCCGGGTCGAGCGGGTGGCATTGGCCCTGCTCACCTACGTCGAGGAGCGCACCGACGGGTTCCGCATCCTGGTGCGCGACTCCTCGGTCACGGCGGCCGACGGTACCTATTCGTCCCTGCTGAACGATGCAGTCAGCCAGGTCGGGCACATCCTGGCCTCGGATTTCTCCAAACGCGGCTTCGACCCGGACCTGGCGCCCCTCTACGCCCAGGCGTTGGTGGGGATGGTGTCGATGACCGCGCAGTGGTGGCTCGACGAACGGACCCCTCCCAAGGAGGTGGTGGCCGCGCACGTGGTGAACCTGTGCTGGAACGGCCTGACCAATCTGGAAGCCGAACCGAAACTCGCCGGGGAGTAGGACTCCCGGTTGCCACGACACCGGGGCGGTGACTCGCGGTCCGAATACGACCGAGTTCACCGTGCGGGTGTAAAGTTTTTGATGGATTTGTCGTGGTGACAGGCCCGCGAGTCACATAGTGTGCGCGCCAGCGGCAGGCTCTAGGCCTCATGCGTCTACCGAGAAGGCGGTCCGATGGTCAGGCAGGAGCGCGCGGAAGCGACGAGGAAAGCGGTTCTCGGTGCCGCCGCGAACGTATTCGCGAGATTCGGTTATGCGAACGCGAACCTCAGCGAGATCATCGCCGAGTCCGGTGTCACCAAGGGTTCGCTCTACTTCCATTTCGCTTCCAAGGAAGAGCTCGCACGGGGCGTCATCGACGAGGGAAACAGCCGAGTGATCGCGGCCTGCGCGCCGTTGATGGACATTCGCGACCCTGCGTTGGAGACGATGATCGGGCTCTCGTATCTGGTGACGGACGTGGCCGCAACCGATCCGATCGTCGCGGCGATGTTGCGCCTGCATCACGAGATCGGCGATCACCGCGGAACCGGAGACAACCTCGTCGAGTTCTGGCAGCGAGAGAACTCGAACCTGGTCAAGAGGGCGATCGCGGAGGGCGACATCACCGCGGAGGCGGAGGCGGACGCGATCGCGACCTTCATCTTCGATGCGTTGTTCGGTGGTCGGGTCGCAGCTAGCGCGACCGGGAGCGCGGAACAACTACCGGCCAGGATGGAAAGCACCTGGTCCTTCATTCTCACGTCGTTGGTTCCCGCCACAAAGGTCGGCTATTTCCGGGAGTTCACCCTCAGGCGTTCACGTCGTTGACCCCATCGGCACCGGTCGGTGCCCCGGCCTACTATCTGTTGTGGTCGTCCATGCGGCGACTTCACCCGTTCGGCGAGCCCAGGAGCATCGACGTTGTCTTCCCGTTCTTCGAACCCGGTGGCCGTCGAACCCGCTGCCTTTCCCCTCGCCGGAGTTTTCGCGTCGGCGCTCGCCGACCCCGCCTTCGGCGGCGTGCGGGAGGCCGTCGGCTCGGCCTCGCTCGACATCGTCGCGCCCACCCCGGCCCGGCCGTTCATCGCCTCGGCCATCGCGGAGAAAGTGCAGTTGCTGCTCGTCACCGCGACGGGCCGCGAGGCCGACGACCTGACCGGTGAGCTGCGCGAGGTGCTCGGCGACGCGGTCGCCCAGTTCCCGTCCTGGGAGACGCTGCCGCACGAGCGGCTCTCGCCCGGCGCGGACACGGTCGGTCGCAGGCTCGAGGTGCTGCGCAGGCTGGCACGCCCGGACGACGCCGACTACGGCCCGCCGCTGCGGGTCATCGTCACCACCGTCCGCTCGCTGGTGCAGCCGATGGCCCCCGGGCTCGGCGAGATCGAACCGATCACGCTGCGGGTCGGATCCGAGTACGACTTCGACGCGCTGACGCACCGCCTCGTCGAACTGGCCTACGAGCGCGTCGACATGGTCGGCAAGCGTGGCGAGTTCGCGGTCCGCGGCGGCATCCTCGACATCTTCTCGCCGACCGCCGACCACCCGGTGCGGGTGGAGTTCTGGGGCGACGAGGTCACCGAGCTGCGCGCGTTCTCGGTGGCCGATCAGCGGTCGTTGCCCGAGCTCGAGGTCGCCACCCTGATCGCGCCGCCCTGTCGCGAGCTGCTGCTCACCGCGGCCGTACGTGATCGCGCGGCGGCACTGGCCGCCGACAACCAGGCCGATGCGGCGCTGGTGGAGATGCTCGACAAGCTGTCCGCAGGCATCCCGGTCGAGGGTATGGAGGCGCTGCTGCCCGTGCTGCAGAACGGCGAGCTGGCGCTGCTCACCGATGCGCTGCCTGCGAACACGCACGTGCTGCTCTGCGACCCGGAGAAGATCCGTACCCGCGCGACCGACCTGGTGCGCACCGGCCAGGAGTTCCTCGAGGCGTCCTGGACAGCGGCCTCACTGGGCGGGGCGGCGCCGCTGGACGCGTCCGCGATCGACACCTCGAGCGTCGGTGGCAAGGGCCTCGACCTCGCGGCCTCCGCCTACCGGTCACTGCGCCAGGTGCGCGAGAGCGTCGAGGCGTCCGGCAGGCCCTGGTGGACGGTCAGTCCGCTCGCCTCGGGTAGCGGCGAGGAACTGGCGCTCGAACTGCGGGCGGTGCCGGAGGTCCGCGGTTCCGACGAGCTGCTGGCCGAGCTGTTCGTGACCCTGCGGGCGCACGTGAGCGCGGGCGGTCGGGCCGCGATCGTGGTGGCCGGCTCCGGCACCGCGCACCGGGTGCTGGAGCGCCTCGCCGAGGCGGAGGTCCCGGCGACCGAGCTGGCGCCGGGCGCGGCACCGGGGCCGGGCGTGGTCGGCGTGCTCTGCGGCAGCCTGCACGACGGACTGATGTTCCCTGGCGGCGAGGCCGCCGATGCCGGCCTGGTCCTGATCACCGAGTCCGACCTCACCGGCAACCGCGTCGCTGCGGTCGGGGACGGCAAGCGGCTGCCTGCCAAGCGGCGCAATCAGGTCGACCCGCTCGCGCTGACCGCGGGCGACATGGTGGTGCACGATCAGCACGGCATCGGCCGGTTCGTCGAGATGGTCGAGCGGACCGTGGGCGGCGCGCGCCGCGAGTACCTGGTGATCGAGTACGCGGCCAGCAAGCGGGGGCATCCCGGCGACCGGCTGTTCGTGCCGATGGAGTCCCTCGACCAGCTCTCCCGTTACGTCGGCGGCGAGCTGCCCGCGCTCTCGAAGCTCGGCGGCTCCGACTGGACCAACACCAAGCGCAAGGCCCGCAAGGCTGTCCGTGAGATCGCGGGGGAACTGGTCCAGCTGTACGCCGCCCGGCAGGCCGCGCCGGGGCACGCCTTCGGCCCTGACACCCCGTGGCAGAAGGAGATGGAGGACGCGTTCGCGTTCACCGAGACCCACGACCAGCTGACGGTCATCGACGAGGTCAAGGCCGACATGGAGAAGCCGGTCCCGATGGACCGGGTGGTGATCGGCGACGTCGGCTACGGCAAGACCGAGGTCGCGGTCCGCGCCGCCTTCAAGGCCGTCCAGGACGGCAAGCAGGTGGCGGTGCTGGTGCCGACCACCCTTCTCGCGCAACAGCATCTGCAGACCTTCACCGAGCGAATGGCCTCCTTCCCCGTCAAGGTCCGGGGCCTGTCCCGGTTCACCGACCCGGGGGAGTCGCGGGAGATCATCGCAGGCATGGCGGACGGCGAGGTCGACGTCGTCGTCGGTACCCACCGCCTGTTGCAGACCGCGGTCCGCTGGAAGGACCTCGGGCTGGTGATCGTCGACGAGGAACAGCGCTTCGGCGTCGAGCACAAGGAACACATCAAGGCGCTGCGCACCCACGTCGACGTGCTCACCATGTCCGCCACCCCGATTCCGCGAACCCTCGAGATGAGCATGGCAGGCATCCGCGAGATGTCGACCATCCTCACCCCGCCGGAGGAGCGACACCCGGTGCTCACCTACGTCGGCGCGTACGCCGACAAGCAGGTGGCCGCCGCGATCCGGCGCGAGCTGCTGCGCGACGGTCAGGTGTTCTATGTGCACAACCGGGTCAGCTCGATCGACAAGGCCGCCAAGCGTCTTCGCGACCTGGTGCCCGAGGCGCGAGTGGTGGTCGCGCACGGCCAGATGAACGAGGAGACCCTCGAGAAGACCGTGCAGGGCTTCTGGGAGCGCGAGTTCGACGTCCTCGTGTGCACCACCATCATCGAGACCGGTCTGGACATCTCCAACGCCAACACCCTGCTCGTCGAGCGGGCCGATTCGCTCGGCCTGTCACAGCTGCACCAGCTCCGCGGTCGCGTCGGCCGCAGTCGCGAGCGCGGCTACGCGTACTTCCTGTATCCGCCGGAGAAGCCGCTCACCGAGACCGCCTACGACCGCCTCGCCACCATCTCGCAGAACTCCGATCTCGGCGCGGGCATGGCCGTCGCGATGAAGGACCTCGAGATCCGCGGCGCGGGAAATGTGTTGGGGGCGGAACAGTCCGGTCACGTCGCAGGGGTCGGGTTCGACCTGTACGTGCGGTTGGTCGGCGAGGCCGTTGAGGCGTTCCGTGCGGTCGCCGACGGCAGACCCGTTGAGGCGGCAGCGCCTTCTTCGGAGGTCCGCATCGACCTGCCGGTGGACGCGCACATCCCGCCCGATTACGTGACCAGCGACCGGCTCCGGCTCGAGGCATACCGGAAGCTGGCCGCCGCCACCGACTCCGAGGCCATCGCCGCGGTGATCGAGGAGCTCGTCGACCGATACGGCCCCGTGCCGGAGGAGGTCGGCAGGCTGGTCTCGGTCGCCAAGCTGCGCCTGCTCTGCCGCGAGTTCGGCCTCGAGGAGGTCTCCGTGGCGGGCACCCAGCTCAAGATCGCGCCGATGCAGCTCCCGGACTCGAAGCAGCTCCGGCTCAAGCGCCTCTACCCGAGCGCGCAGTACCGTGCGACGACCGGGATGGTGCAGCTTCCGTTGCCGCGCACCGGCTCCGGCGGAGTCGGTGCGGACCGGCTGCGGGACGTCGAGCTGCTGCAGTACATCGCGGACTTCCTGCTCGCCCTCGACGGCCGGGCGGCGGGGGCAGTGGACGTGCGGGTGCAGGCGGGGGCGTGAGGCGATGACCGTGGTGTTGCTCGACCCGCACGGCCCCACCCGGGTCCCGGCGGCGGCGGTGCGGCTGCTGCGCGGGCAGGTCGAATACGCCTCGGAGGTGCCGATCGCAGTGCGTGAAGAGCTGGGGCTGCCGCACGCACCTGGTGCCGCCGTGCTGGTGGCAGTGGACCCCCAAGGGGTACAGGTACGGCACCGCGTGTCCTCGGGTGAGGAGGTGGTCGTGGCGTCACCGGTGCCGGGGAGCCGGCTGTTGGCGGCCGTCGAGGTGATGGACAGGCTGTGGCAATTCGGCGGGTGGGAGGTCACGCAGACTCACGACTCGCTGCGCCGCTACCTGCTCGAGGAGACCTACGAACTGCTCGACGCGATCGAGGAGGGCGACCAGGAGGGCCTGCGGGAGGAGTTGGGCGATCTACTGCTGCAGGTGCTGTTCCACTCGCGGATCGCGCAGGAGTCGGCGACCGATCCCTTCACCGTCGACGATGTGGCGCAAACCCTGGTCGCGAAGCTGGCGTTACGCAGCCCCCACCTCACCAACGGTCACACCGGGCCGATCGACGTGGCCGAGCAGGAGGCCGCGTGGGAGGTCGCGAAGGCCACGGAGAAGTCTCGGGCCTCCTGCCTTGACGGCATCGCGATGGCGCAGCCGGCGCTCGCGTTGGCGGAGAAGGTGATCGAGCGGGCGACCAAGGCGGGACTGCCGCAGAGCTTGATACCCGCGGAACTCAAGACAGTGCGACTGGGCGGGTCGGGCAACGCCGAGGACGACCTGCGAAAGGCAACCTTGTCATTTGTGACGCAGATCCGGGGCGCCGAGGTCGCCGCGCATGAACACGGGATCGAACGGGGCCGCCTCACCGCGGACGTGTGGGCGCAATACTGGATTGCGCGGTAGGTCTTCGACCGCGGAAGGTGGGTGTCGATGTACGACTACTGCGTCATCGGCGGGGGCATCATCGGCGTGGCCACGGCCAGGGAACTTCTCCGCCGTCGGCCGGGAGCGAGTCTGCTCCTGCTGGAGAAGGCCGGCCGCCTCGGCATGCATCAGACCGGACACAACAGCGGCGTCATTCATTCCGGCATCTACTATCAGCCGGGCAGCCTCAAGGCGGAGCTGAGCAGGCGCGGCGCCGAGCTGACCAAGAACTTCGCGGCCGAGCACGGCATCCCCTTCGACGTACGGGGCAAACTGCTGGTCGCGACCGACGGCGTCGAGCACGCGAGAATGCAGGCGCTGTACGAGCGATCCAGGGTCAACGGGCTCGACGTCGAGGTGCTGGATCGGGCCGAGTTGCGGCGCCGCGAGCCGGCGGTGACGGGCACCGGCGCCCTGTTCGTGCCGACGACCGGAATCGTCGACTACCGCAGGGTCACAGAGGTTTTGGCCGATCAGATTCGCTCCGCGGGCGGCGAGATCAGGCTCGACACCGCCGTGACCGCCATCGCGGAGTCGGCCGCTCGCGTCGTGGTCAGTGGTCCGTCGGGGTCGTGGTCGGCCCGGCGTCTCGTTGTCTGCGCGGGCCTTCAGGCCGATCGAATGGCCCGAATGGCACAGATTCGCACGGACTTTCAGATCGTTCCCTTCCGGGGCGAGTACTACGAGCTGCCCGCTTGGCGTTCAGAGTTGGTGCACCACCTGATCTACCCGATCCCCGATCCGGAGTTGCCCTTTCTCGGTGTGCACCTCAGTCCGACCATCGAGGGCAGGCTGACGGTTGGCCCCAACGCGGTGCTCGGTCTGGCGCGTGAGGGCTACCGACGATTCAGCTTCGACCGCAGGGACGTGTGGGAGTACGCGCGGTTTCCCGGCTTCTACCGGGTGGCGCACGCACACCTTCGGACCGGCATCGGCGAACTGCGGGATTCGCTGTTCAAATCCGGATACCTGGCGCGCTGCCGGAAGTACTGTCCCGAGCTGACCATCGACGACCTGCTGCCCCGCGAGGCTGGTATCCGGGCGCAGGCGGTGCTTCGCGATGGAACCCTCGTCCACGACTTCCTGATCGAGCGGTCACCACGCTCCGTGCACGTCCTCAACGCTCCGTCGCCGGCGGCGACCTCCGCCTTGCCGATCGCCGAAGCCATTGCACACAGGCTGTTGGCCGAGGGCTGAGCTGGGGCTGCGGATCGTCATGGAGCCCGCAGGTGTGGGCGCAGCGCGAGGACGTGCCAGCGCTCGCTGAGTGGCTTCCGGTGATCGGTGTGGCGCACCTGCCGCCGGATCGTCGGACGGCGCACTGACTTCTCGCCGAACAGAAGCGTCTGCATCAGACTCGATCGGCGAGATACGATCTGGAACGCAATCGGTGCGGCGATACCGATCAGCAGGCCGAGGGCGAACAACTCCGGGCGCCTGTGACAACGTGAACGCCCGATCGAGCGAGGCCTACTTCGGACGCGTCTGTAACTCACACAAGGGGTTTCACACGTCGCGGGTCATCTCGAACGAGTTCCCGCGCGATACGCGCGAGTTTGCGTCCGCGGCGGACCACCACGATCCGTTGACGCCGCGCGTACATCCGCGCCACCGCGAGCCGGGCCCTGCGCCGCTGCTGGTCGCCCAGGTCGCATTCGGCCAGCCAGCGCAGGATCTCTCGGCACTGCAGCGTGGTCGCGACATGCGCCTGCCACCCCGGCACTGCCAGCTTGCGGGCCAGCGCCGGTAGCCTGTCGTCCGTCCAGTTCCGCCGTGCGAGCACCTCCGGCACGTGCCCCCACGGCCCGGCGAGCGCGAGCTTGGTCGCGAACACCTCGTCCTCACGCAGCATGTTCCGACGCTCGATGCGCACGACCGGCTCGCGTCGGACCAGGGCATACAGGGGATCGATCAGCAGGTGGCTCTCGTTGAGCAGCCGCAGCATCTCGGTGAAGCGCGTGACCGGGTCGTCCGAGCCGAGTGCGGTGCCGTCGTACGCCGCGGTCTGCGTGACGCCGTCCGGGCCGGTGTACGCGAGCTGGCTGGTCACCAGGATCAGCCGGTCGTCGGCCGCGAACGCCTCGAGGCCGCGCGACACGCAGTGCGGCTCCAGCCAGTCGTCATCGCCCACCCAGCGGAAGAAGGTGCCGGTGGCCAGGCGAATCGTTCCGATGAAGTTGTTGAGCAGCCCCACGTCCATCGGATTGCGGTGATAGACGATCCGGCCGTCCTGCGCGGCGAGGCCGCGGCACAGCTCCTCGGTGCCGTCGGTGGAGGCGTTGTCGCAGATCACCAGTTCCAGGTTCTGGTGGTCCTGGGTGAGCACGGACTCGACGACGTGTTGGATCCGCTCGGCTCCGTTGCGGACGGGCAACCCGACCGAGACCTTGGTGGCTGCATTGTTCACCTGGCTACTCCTTCATGGCTCAACGGGCGGCGAGCCAACCACGACCTCAACTGCCGGAACCGGCCGATCGGGACCACGACCAGGGCGAAAGTGAGCATTCCCGCACCGCCGGCCACCACGAGCTGGGCGAACGGCCCACCGTCGATCGACGGGAGGACGAGCAGGATGACCACGGCCGACACCGCGGCGCCGAGCGCCGGCCGCACGAGCGCGGGCAGCGTCGGCACCAGGCTGACGCCCGCGCGGTGCAGGGCCAGCACGGCGAGGGGAAGCGCGACGAGCACCGCGACGACGCCGTGCGCGAAGGCCGCTCCTCGGATGCCCGCCAGGTGGGTGCCGGTCCAGAGCGCAGGGATGAGGGCGACGGCCCAGCCGGCGTTGAGCCAGACCGTGGCATTGGTGGCGCCAAGGGAGGCCAGGATGTCGAACGTCAGCGACGTCAGCATGCGAACGACCATGAGCACGGTGAGAATGCGCAGCACATCCGCCGACGGCCCCCACTGATCGCCGTACAGGAATTCGATCAGGGGCGAGGCCAGAGTGGCCATCACCACCGCGATGGGCAGGATCGCCGACACCAGGAGGGGGACCGTGCGGCGCACACCCAGCGCGAGCGCCCCCGGCTCGTGCTCCGCCAGCCGCGAGAAGCCGGCGATCGACACGTAGCGCACGGCGGTGCCGACCAAGCCGGGAACCCAGTTGGAGACGTTGAACGCCAACAGGTAATAGCCAAGCGCCGCAGCCCCGAGCGCGTTGCCGACGATCACGTAGTCCGCGTTGAGCAGCAGGGCTTCCACGCCGAGGCTGCCGGCAAGCGGTATCCCGAACTTGAGCAGCTTCTTCGCGATCTCCCTGTCCAGCGCATACTTCACCGGCAGATCGGCCATCGTGAACACGAGCACGCCGGTGACGATCGCCCCGGCCACCTGACCGCCCGCGAAGCTGTACGCACCCGCGCCTGCGAACGCCAGCGGCGGCGCCACCGCCACATTGGCGAGCATGCCGATCACGGTGGCCTTCGTCAGCCGGTCCTGCTCGAACCTGCGCTGCAGCGCGGACACACGTATCGCGGTGATGCCGTCGATCAGGATGACCACGGTCAGCAACCGCACCACGGGCGCGGCATCCGGAGTGCCTGCGAGTGCGGCGAACGCGGGTGCGAGCAGCCAGAACACGCCGTAGACGAAGACGCTGAACATCACCGCGATCGTGGCGCCCGTCGGTGCCATGTCCTCGAGCTTGCCTCGCCACTGCACGCCGGCTGCAATCATCCCGATGTCGTTGATGTGCATGACGAACGCGGTCGCGGCCAGCGCCACCGCGTACATGCCGAAATCGGCTGGGGTGAGCAGCCTGGCCAACACCAGGCCGATCGCGAACGAGCCTGCCTTGGTGGCGAAGTTGCCGAGCAGGCTCCACTTGAGGCCGCGACCCGCCTTGCGGCCGATCCTGCCGACCTGCTCGACGCTCGACTCCTCAGGCGTCACCTCCGCCTCGTCAGGCACGCTCGAGCCAGATCTCTCGCCAGAACGACACGTACTCGCGCGGGCAGCTGGCGTTGTACACGCCGGCGCACACGATGTCCTCCAGCACGATGCAGGGACTCTTCATGGTCAGCAGCTCGCCGGTCCTCTCGTCCATGCACTTGGTCACTCGTGCCTGCACACGCGCGGTGCGGCCGCAGAAGCGAGCCATCTCCTCCTCGAAGCCCATGCCGCGGTTGAGCCGGTCCTTGTTGAGGGTTGCCTCGATCTGCTCCTTGGTCTTGATCCGGACCATCTCGCCGGGCTGCAGGTCCAGGTGCCCGGTGGGTGTTCTGCCGATGACCCGGCCCTTCACGAAGCCCCAGGGAAGGCCGTCGCGGAACCACAGCTTGGGGGGCAGCACCCGCTTGCTTACGTGCTGCAGCCGGTTGAAGAAGGCAACGAGGAACGCCAGGAGCGACTCGAGCGCAGTGACGTTGCCGGTCCTGACATCGGTCACGTACTGGCGGACGTCGCGGAACGGCAAGCAGGTCGGCGCGGCCCGCAGTATCTCGGTCGCCTGGCATGAGTAGCGTGGCGCGCCGTCCTGCCCGGGTTCCTTACGCGTGTTGATCTCCAGTAGCGGCAGGTCGATGGGGCCGCCGGTTGCCGAGCTCGCCATACCTGGCTCGACTCGCTTGAGCCAGGCTTCCTTCCAGTACAGGGAGCATGCGGTCTGGCAGCCGCCGTGTGCCGAGCCATCGCAGCGTGAGCCGGTCAGGTGCACCGCGTTCGCCATCTTGTGCATGCCGGTCTTGTTGACGGGGTCGCACAGCTTGTGAGCGACCTTGCGCACTGTCAGCCGCCGGCCGCAGAACCCGAGCATCTCCGGCATGAACGGCAGGTTCTCCAGCTCGCCGCGCTCGTCGAGGGTCGCCATGATCTCCTCGGCGCTGCGGACTTCGACCAGGTCGCCGACGCGTAAGCCCTGAACGGACGCGGTGGACACGGGCTCCGTCATTCTCGCTGTCGCTCCTTCGCCAGGCCGGCGCCACGTAGGGCATCGGCCCCGTCCGCGACCGCGGCGAACGGCAAGCGCAACGTTGCGCGACGTCCGACAGGCTGTGCTCATAGGACACGATGAGCACACCAAGGATTCTCACACTCGAGCTATTCGGTGTCCACGCCCTGGCATCAAATCGCCTGGGTACGGCATGATCCGTTACATGGCGACCGCCAAGAAGCCGACTCGTGGTGCTCATCTCTCGGCGGCGGTCGCTGCCTGCACCGTCCTCGCCTGCACGGCACTCGTCGCCGGGCTCGGCGTCATCGTCACTGCAGGCGGACGGGACCAACGAAGCTTTCACCTGCCGTCTGTGATGCGAATCCGCGACGATTTCCCGCGCATCGACATCGTCGATCTGCCCACCGCGACCGGGCCGCTTTATCACCTTGTCGTCGCAGCGATCTCAGGCCCGTTCGGAATGGGGGAGGCCGGAACACAGATCGTGGGTGCGCTGTTTGCCGCCGCGCTGGCGGCCCTTGCCGTGTGGCATGCGCGATCGGTCCCGACTCCCTACGGTCGCGCCCTCGCGGTCGCGCCCCTGCTGCTCTCGGTGTACTTCTGGCAGTCCGCACTGTGGATGCTCACCGATGACGCCGCGATCTTGTTCACCATGGCAGCGCTCGTTCTGCTGGAGCGCACACTGACAACGCGGCGACAGGTCGCGATCGGCGTGCTGATCGCCGCAGCCATCGCGACGCGCCAGACGTTCGTGTGGGCGCTGGTTCCCGCAATCCTGGCGTGCCTGTGGTCCATGCGCGGCCGACCCTGGCCGACCAGAGTGGGCGCGCTCGCCAGGCTGTGCGTGCCCGGCGTGGCGGTTCTCGTCGCGCTCGTGACGATGTGGGGAGGCCTCACGCCGCCGGCCATGCGCGGTTTCAATGCCTCGACGCAGAGTTGGACATCGATCGCGTTCACGTTTGCCGTCGCCGCGATCTTCGCGGTTCCAGTGCTCATCGCGACGATGCGAACCGACGTCATCCGAGAGCGCGCTCGGGTCGGGGTGGCGGTCGGAGCTGTTGCGGCACTTGCCGCGAGCGTGTTCCCGAGTGCGGCCACGTCCTTCCCGGATGATTCTCGCCGGGGAGGTGTCGTATGGGCGGTCGTTGCCCAGGTCCCAGATGTCGCCGGTCGCTCGCCGATTCTCGTAATACTCGCCTTCATCGGCGGCTTCGCATGCACGGTGGTGTTCTTCATCCTCGAGCGGCGGACCGCGATCATCCTGGCATCGGCGCTGTGTGCACTGGCAGTCGCGACGGCACCGGGTGCTCAGCTCTATCAGAAATACGCCGAGCTTCCGATCGGGATGTTCGCCGTCCTCGCGATTGTGGCCCTCTTCGCCGACGGGCAAATCCGACGCACATGGCCTCTGCTGGGATTGGCCGGTTTCCAGGCCCTCCTGACCATCGGGGTCGTGGTGATGCCGATCGTGCGAGCTGTCTGAGCAGGCAACGTGGCCCACCCGAGGCGAACGACGACGACCGGGTGAATTTCACGGTGCAACGGAATCCATTTCAACCGGGTATCTCGTCGGTGCCTAGCCGGCGCAAGAAAAATGCGAAACACGTTAATTGTCAAGCAATTTCGAAGAACTGAGCGTACGTCGTCCGCTGTGAAATTCACTGGCGACGGCAAACTCGTTCTGTTAAACTGGCGCCCGACCGTTCCGGACTCGATTGCGCGAGTTGTTGCCATGTCTCGATCGCCTTTTGTCGTCGGCCGGACCCTGTGTTCAGTGCTCACGGCGTCGCTCATCGTGTTGGTGCTGTCGTGCAGTGGCGGTACGAGCGACGGCGCGAGCACCGACTCCTGCGCGGCGGGTGAGGTCGGCGCGCACCCCAACTGTGCATCTTCTCCGCCGGCACTGGCGGCTCCCGGCAAGACCTGGCAGGTCGCATTCGCCGAGGAGTTCGACGGATCGGATTACGACCACGCCAAGCTCACACCGTGTTTCGACTGGAACTACGGTGACTGCACCAGCTCCTTCAACGAGGGGCGGGAAACGTACAAGCCGGAACAGGTCCGCGTGAGCGGGGGCACCGCCAAGCTCGTCGCGGAGCCACTGTCGCCCCCCGAGGCGGACAGTGCGTGCTTTCAGGGTTCCTGCACCTACAAGGCCGGATTGCTGTCCACCGCACGGCCGAATGTCGGCGCGCAGTATCTGTTCCCTTTCACCTACGGATACGTGGAATCGCGGATGAAGGTCCCCGATGTTCCCGGATTCTTCACGGCGTTCTGGATGTTGCCGACAGATCCCTCGTACGTATACCGGAGCGAGATCGATATCGCGGAGGTTCTGGGCGGGTTTCCCGACAGCGTCTTCATGACCTATGCCTATGACGGCCGCACTCAGTCGTATCGGGTCAACGACGGTCTCCACGACAACGGCGCCTGTGCGGCAAGGGACTATTCGCGGGATTGGGTCCGATTCGGCGTGGACTGGCAACCCGACCACATCGCCTGGTACATCGACGGCGTCAAGTGCGGTCAGTTCGACGACGCCGCCAAGATCGAGAACGGACCCATGCAGATCATCCTGCACATGATGGTCGACAACGACTGGGAGCGGCGCGAGGGCTCGGTTCTGGCCGATCAGACGGTGGCCGACCAACTCGAGGTTGACTACATCCGGGTGTATCAGCAGCATTGAGCGCACATGCTTCGCACGATGTGTCCGACCGACTCGGCGACGAGCCGTCAGGGGTTTCGGCATGAAGGCATCGCGGGCCCGAGACGGGCGAGGCCGGTTCATCGCCGCGGATCGGCCCGCTGACGTCGCTGTGGTGCTGGTGACGTACAACAGCGCTCGCGATGTACTCCCGCTGATCGACGATCTGCGAATCGCAGCCCGTGACCGGCCGGTGCGAGTGATCGTCGTGGACAATCGGTCGTCGGACGACACGGTCGAGCTGGTCCGCGCGCACCGCGACATCAGGTTGATCGAGTCCGGCGGCAACCTCGGTTATGCGGGCGGCATCAACGCGGCGTTGCCGTTCACCGAACCCTGCGGCGCGGTGCTGATCCTCAACCCGGACCTTCGGTTGCTCCCGGGCGCGGTCACCCGGCTGCTCGGGGTACTCGACGAGGACAGTCGGATCGGTGCCGCGGTACCACTCATCCGGGACGCCGATGGGCGGACCCACCACTCACTGTGCCGGGAACCCTCGCTGACCCGGGCCATCGGCGATGCGGTGCTCGGCAGCAGGCTGTGGCGCAGCAGGCCCGGATTCCTCTCCGAGTTCGATCATCGCCCTCGAAGCTACGTCGAAGCGCACGATGTGGACTGGGCCACGGGCGCCGCGTTGCTGGTCCGTGGCTCGCTTGCTCGCGTGTTGGGGGAGTGGAACGAGGAGTATTTCCTGTACTCGGAGGAGACCGACTACTTTCGTCGGCTGCGGGAGAGCGGCCATCTCGTTCGCTTCGAACCATCTGCGATCGTGGTACATCGCATGGGAGGGTCGGGAACCTCGCAGTCGCTGGCGACGCTCTTGGCCGTCAACAGGGTCCGCTACGTCGAGCGCCACCACGGATCGGTGTACTCGGCACTCTTCCGGTTCTCGGTTGCACTGGCCGAGATGTTGCGTTCCTACGATCCCGTTCATCGTCGTACGCTCGCCGTCGTGGTGAGTCGGAGCCGCTGGCGGGAGCTTCCGCGTGCAACCAAACCCAGAGCGGTGGAACGGATATCGGGCCCGCATCGGCGTGGTTCGGTGATCGTTCCTGCCTACAACGAGGCCACCGTCATCGAACGAACGCTCGCCCCGCTGAGCCGGGCAGCGGTGGACGGGTTCATCGAGATCATCGTCGTGTGCAACGGCTGCACGGATGGCACCGCCGACGTTGCGCGGGCGGTGCCGGGGGTGCAGGTCGTGGAGTTGGCGGTGGGGTCGAAGCCTTTGGCGCTCAACACCGGTGACGAGTTGGCCACCCTGTGGCCGCGACTCTATCTGGACGCGGACATCGGGATCACGGCCGCTGCCGTGATCGAGGTCCTCGATCGGCTCGGCCAGGGCGACGTGATGGTCGCCCGGCCCGCCTCTCGCTACGATTCAGACGGCGCAGGCGTGCTCGTGCGCAGCTATTACCGTGCCCGGAGAAGGATTTCGCTGCACGAGCAGGCGATGTGGTGCGCGGGCGTATACGGACTCAACGAGCTGGGACACCAGCGATTCGGGAGCTTTCCGGACGTGACGGGAGACGATTTCTTCGTCGACACCCGGTTCGACGATGACGAGAAGGCAGTTGTGCAGACGGAACCCACCGTCTGGCGGACGCCCTCCGATGCCAGGAGTCTGCTCGCGATCCTGCGTCGTCACCACCGTGGTAACGCGGAGCTCGTCGCCTGTGACCCCGATCGGGCGAGCCGAACCGGTCCTGCCACGGCGCGCGCACTCGTGCACACGATCCGGGGGCCCAGGTCGGCGGTCGATGCGGCCGTGTACTTCGGCATGGCCGTGGCTGCGCGGCGACCCGCCGCACAGGCGACGGTGATGTGGGAGCGCGACGAGAGCAGCCGATCCAACCGGTGATGCTCTGCGTTCGAAGGATCAGTGTCGCGGCCGCCCTCCTCGGATCTCGGGCACAGGAACGGTGAAGGTGGACCACAGCAGGCCGAACACGATGAAGAAGATCAGCGAGGCCTGTTGGTAGTAGAAGAGGTCGAATGTTGTGCTGGACACCAGGATGCCGGCAAGGACCGCCCCCATCATGTACACCTGCTCGCGTTCTCGCGGGGACGTGGCCCTGCGTAGTCCCGCGGCCATTCCGAAGACCGCACCCCCGGTCACCACGATCATCGCCGCGAGGCCGATGACACCGCCTTGCACGATCGTCTGGAGCCATTCGTTGTCCAGCAGGTGCGGTTGGCCGCCGAGCCCGAGGCCGAAGACCGGATGCTCGCGGAAGGTCTGCGACACCTCGGCGTAGTCCTCGGTTCGGGCACGGACGCTCGGGTCCCTCTCGGAGCCGGTGATCGTTTCCCACAACGCCACCGCCACGTGCGGGAACGCGACGGCATAGGCGACGACCGCGACGGCTCCGACCGCAAGCGCTATGGCGATTTGTCGCACGGTGAAGGCGAGCATGTAGATCAGTAGCACCGTGACCAGCGAGATCACCCCGGACCGTGAGATGGCCGCCGGCAACGCCAGCAGGGCCAGGCACGCCGCGGCCGCGGCGAGCAGGCGCAGGCTCCGGTTCGGGGCATGCCGGGCAAAGTAGATGGTCAGCGGAACCGTCGTGGCGGCAAGCACGGAGAACTCGATCGCGTGCTGCGACGTGCCGATGACCCGCCTGGCCCCCAGACGCTCGGTCAGCTGCAGTTCCTCGACGTTGAGGGCGAACCCCGGGGGCCGGAACAGGAACCGCAGGTCGATCGGGGTCAAGCCCTGCAGTAGCCCGACAAGGCAGGCGAACGTCAGACCCGCCGCGAGACAGCCGAGCACGATACTGCGCTGGCGATCGGTCTTGACCCTGGACAGGACGTAGAGTGCCACGCCGACATCGGCGCACAGTGTGATGATCGCGCGAGTCCTGTTCGACGCGATGAGCGCGCTGTCCACGTACAGGAGCCCGACCCCGTACGTCGTCAGCCAGAGCAGGAAGTAGACGAGGACGACGATGGCCCCGGGGCTCACCTGCCGGGTGTTCGCGGTTCGTCGGGACAGCGCGAAGCCGAGGACGACCAAACCGAACAGCACCACCGCGATCATCCGCGCGGGCGATCCGTTGCTCTTCAACGGTCCCGGCAGCACCACATACGCCGGCATGATCGGAATCAGAAAGGCGAGGAACCCGAGCAGCCACGGCGTCCGCTCCCGCTCGTCCTTGCCGCCGTATGTGTTCTGGAACGGCGGATCGATCGGTGTGGCGGCGGTGCGCGGCTGCGCCGTTGTCATGTCGTGTCCATGGCGCCTTCGGTGACCGGTGCGCCGTCACCGCGCCCGGCGGGCTCGCTCGGCGGGTGATCCGGGCTCGGGCCGGCGGCCTCCCCGGCCTGCCGGTTCGTGGCCGTTCGCTCCTTGCGGCGGGTCAGCATGATGTCCAGCACGACGGTGAACAGGATCGAAAGCCCCACGCCGGCAGCGAAGATCGCGATCGTCGACCGGGTGCGGGACGGCATCGCCGCGACGGGCGCGGTGGGCGGTTGCACCAGGAACGGCGCGACCATCTGATCATCGGGTACGCGCGCCTGCTGTTGCAGGGTCCGCATCGTGACATCTGCCTGGGAGGAAACCAGTTCGAGCGTCTTCGTCGCGGCCGCCGGGTCCGGGGCCATCACCTCGACCATGATCAGCGGCAGCTGCGGGGTGGCGGCGGGTGTCGGGAACATCTCGGACTTGTAGTCGGGCAGCCCGCCCGCTGCCACGACCCTGCTCACGACGGACGATTCCTTCAGTCCGACCGCGGTCATGTTGGCGATCAGCGACGCTCCACCCACGTCCAGAAGCCCGTTGCGGCGAACCCCGCCGCTGTCGGGGGAGGCAGTGTCGATCCGCAGGCTCGGCGGCGCCAGTCCGATCACGGCACTCGAGTAATAGACGGGCTTGGTCGAGCTGTACGTGTGGTAGCTGAACCAGGTGGTGATCAGCAGCAATGGAAGCACGACATACCAGCGTCGAAAGCACGATCGCGCGACATCGAACAGGTCCACGTCAACGTCCCCTCGTCATTGAATGAACTGGGGTGCGTCAATGCTACCAACCCGAATGCGCCGACGGATGCCTCGATTTCTCAGCGATCAACAACCCGGTTGCAGGACTGCCCTCACATAGCCCACGGACTGGTACGCGTACTCGAAAGCCCATCTCGGCACGGATACCTCGCCCGGGCTCGCGACCATGGTCAGTTCGCCGTCGAAGCAGCGGTGCAGGATGAACCGAGCGCGGGAAATGTGCGGTGTGAAGGTCACGACAATGACGTGATGCCATCCGTGCTGGTCGGCGAGACGGCGCAGTTCCCGTCCTTCTCCTCGGGTGGTCGGGGGATCAGGAACGAAACATTCCACCTCGATCCCACGGTGTGGTGACTCACAGACTTGCGTCATCCAGTCATCCTCTGCCCCAAGCGGATTCGACAGAACCACCGTGGGGGCCCAACCGTGCAGCCCGAGCTCGATGCCGAATGGATACCGGCTGTCGTCGGGCCCGCCGAGGACGAGGATCGCATCGGCAGGCCGCAGCGGATCCAGTTGCGGATGTATATACGCAGGCACCCCGGCGATCGCGACCGTGATCAGCAGGAGGCAGGCCGCAGTCAATCGTCGAATGCGGTTTCGGGCATGACCTGATTCCGGACGGTGCTCACGCATCGCGAGCGTGTCGTTCCCGGTACCACTCGACCGTCGTGGCAAGGCCTTCGTCCAGGGATGTCCGCGCCTGCCATCCCAAGACCTCGCGGGTGCGCCGAACATCGGCGAGCAGCGACACTTCCCCCGACCTGTCGGGCACGACTCCGAACTGTGGCTGAACCGTCCGGTCGGCAAGTCGAACGATCCGCTCGACGACCGAGCGAACCGAAACCAGCTCGCCGGATCCGATATCGAGGGTTTCTCCCATACAGTCGGCGTCCGATGCTGCCCAGGTGAAGGCTTCCACGACATCGTCGACGTACACCCAGTCGAACTCGTTGGCGCCGCTGGTCAGCCGGGGAACCTCACCGCGCAGGAGAGTGCGGGTCACGTACGGGACCAGCTTGCCGTAGTCCTGTTGACCGGGCCCGTAAACCATCGAGAGTCTCAGATTCGTCACCGGAAGTCCGTAGCGCGCGTGAAATGTGCGCGCATAGATCGAACTCGCCGCCTTCGAGGCCGCATATGGAGAGGTCGGAATCTGGTCGGGATCTGGTTCTGTCGCTGACCCGGCCAGGATCACTCGAGGTCCGCCCAGTTCGGATGCCGACGTCAGGAGGTTGACCGTCGGCAACAGGTTGTTCCGAATTGTCGGACGAATCATCGACACATCGCGCGCTCCGTTGACTTCACCTGCCAGGTGAAATACGAGATCGGGCCGGACCTCTTCCATCACGTGGTGCGCGGCTGGATACTCGGCGAGATCGGCTTTCCACCAGAAAGCGCCGCCGCCTTCGCGGCTGCGCCGAGATACCCCGTGTACTTCGGCGCCCAATTCCTGCAGTCTCGTGCACAGGCGGGATCCGATGAACCCGGCCGCCCCAGTAACGAGTACCCGTCGCGATGCGAGGGTCGACTTCATGTCGTTGCCACCTCAGACATTGGGCTGACAACGCTATCAGTCCCGACCGATCGCGTCACCGAGAGCACATCGATACAACTCGCCCTATCGGTGCCCCAAGCCCATTACGCTCGATAACTGTGACCGGTCACCGGCTCCGCATCGCCATCCTCGGGATCAACTACGAACCCGAGTCGATCGGGATCGCGCCGTATACGACGGGACTCGCGACCGGGCTGGCAGCACGCGGCCATGACGTCGAGGTGCTGACCGGATTTCCGCATTACCCGCAATGGAAGCGAGCGGAGGGCTACGCCGGATTTCGGTCAACGGACGTCACGGCCGGCGTTCGCGTACGCCGGTTCAGACACCCTGTGCCACAGGGAGGGTCCGCGATCGGGCGGACCATGATGGAACTGGCGTTCGGGCTGCAACTGCTCACAACCAGATGGAATCACCCTGAGGTGGTGGTGTGCGTGAGTCCGCCGCTGCTTGCCGCCGGACTGGCCGTCACCCGCACTCGGCTGACCACTCATCGACCGGCGCTCGGAGTCCTCGTCCACGATGTCTACAGCCGTGGCGTCATCGAGACGGGAAGCATGTCTGGGCCCGCTGCCCGTGCTGTTCGTGTGATGGAATCGGCGGTCACGCGTCACGCTGACGGCGTTGCGGTCATTCACAACGGCTTCATGACGGATCTGGTGGAAAGACTCGGAGTCGACCGGGCCAGAATTCGTGTGATCCGAAACTGGACTCACGTCGCACCGCCGGATCCGTCGGCCAGCGCCGCGTACCGCGCTGCGCGGGGCTGGGGGGACGGCGAGGTGGTGATCCTCCACGCCGGGAACATGGGTGCCAAACAGGGGCTGGAGAACGTGATCGCCGCCGCAAGACTGGCGGATCGAGGCGGGTGCCGGGTCCGGTTCGTCCTGCTCGGGGACGGACACCAGCGCGCGCATCTGGAGGCAGAGGGCGCATGGGTGGCCGCCCTCGAATTCGTCCCGCCGATTCCCGACGACGAGTTTCCCGCGGCTATCGGAGCCGCTGACGTGCTTCTGGTGAACGAGCGCCCCGGCGTGGCGCAGATGGCCGTGCCCAGCAAACTGACCTCGTACTTCATGTCGGGCAAGCCGGTCCTTGCCGCGTCTGACCCACATGGGATCACCGCCCTCGAGGTGGCTGCGTCCGGTGCGGGGATCTGTGTGCCTGCGGGCCGACCCGATCTGCTGCTCCGCGAAGCTGTTCGACTCGGCACTGATCACGCGCTGGCCGAGAGTCTCGGTGTCGCGGGCAGACGCTACGTGACCAGCGCATTGTCCGCAGACGCGGCCCTCGACTGCTACGAGGAGTGGATTGCGGACCTTGCCGCGACCCGCCGGGACCGCAAGCGAGAGGTACACCGATGAACCGACGCGCTCTGATCACCGGCATCACCGGTCAGGATGGCTCGTACCTGGCGGAGTTCCTTCTGAACAAGGGTTACGAGGTCCACGGAATCATCCGCCGCGCATCATCTTTCAACACCGGCCGGATCGACCACCTGTATGTCGATCCGCACACTCCCGGGGCAAGGCTTTTCCTGCACTACGGAGATCTCCTTGACGGCACGCGATTGATGAGCCTGTTGTCCCAGATCGCCCCCGACGAGGTGTACAACCTGGCGGCCCAGACACATGTCCGCGTCAGTTTCGACGAGCCCGAGCACACGTCGGAGACCACCGGACTGGGCACGATCCGACTCCTCGAGGCCATCCGGCAGCTCGGCTTGGACTGCCGTTTCTATCAGGCATCGAGTTCAGAGATGTTCGGATCCTCACCGCCGCCGCAGAACGAGGACACGCCGTTTCATCCCCGGTCGCCGTACGGCATCGCCAAGTTGTACGCGTACTGGTCGACCCGCAACTATCGCGAGGCCTACGGGTTGTTCACGGTCAACGGCATCCTGTTCAACCACGAATCACCTCGGCGGGGAGAGACCTTCGTGACCCGCAAGATCACCCGCGCCGCCGCACGCATCCAAGCCGGCCTGGATCAACACGTGTACATGGGCAATATCGAGGCGGTCCGAGACTGGGGATACGCTCCCGAGTATGTAGAAGGCATGTGGCGCATGCTCCAAGCGGATGCCCCGGACGACTACGTGCTCGCGACGGGAATCGGCTACTCGGTGCGCGAGTTCCTGGCCCTGGCCTTCACTCATGTCGGCCTCGACTGGGAGCGGCACGTTCGGTTCGACGAGCGGTATCTGCGCCCGGCCGAGGTGAACACGGTCATCGGCGACGCGTCGAAGGCAAATGTCGCGCTGGGGTGGAAGCCGCAGGTGCAGGCTCCACAATTGGTGCGGATCATGGTCGAGGCCGACCTTCGGGCGCTCGAACTCGGCGGATCCGGACCAGTCGACCGACCGGAGCTTCCTGGCTGGACCAACACGTCGGGCTGACCCGAGCAGAGTTCAGCGTCGGTAGTCGCCCTGGTGTCCGAGAAACCAGTCATAGGTGGCCCGGACCCCTTCCGCCAGAGGGATTCTCGCGTCCCACCCGAGGTCGCTCAGCCGCTGTACGTCGAGCAGCTTGCGGGGCGTTCCGTCCGGCTGCGAAGTGTCCCACTGAATCTCACCCCGGAACCCCACGACGTCCGCGACCATGTCCGCCAACTCCGCGATCGTCAGGTCGGTTCCGGTGCCGACGTTGATCGGCCTGTCGTCGTCGTAGGTATCGAGCAGAAAGTGACAGGCCGCGGCGAGGTCGTCCACGTGCAGGAACTCTCGCCGAGCCAGCCCTGTGCCCCAACAGGTCACGGTCTCGGATCCGTCTCCGGCCGCGGCGTGGAATCGCCGGATCATGGCAGGAAGCACATGACCGTCGTACAGGTTGAAGTTGTCGCCGGGGCCGTAGATGTTGGTCGGCATCGCAGAGATATAGGGCAGACCGTGCTGTCTACGGATAGCCATCACCTGCAGAACACCGGCGATCTTGGCGATCGCGTACCCCACGTTCGTTTCCTCGAGAGGGCCGCTGAGCAGTGCATCCTCGCCGATCGGTTGATCGGCGGACTTGGGGTAGATGCAGCTCGAGCCCAGGAACAGCAGTCTCTCGACGCCCGCCGCAACCGCGCTGTCGAGCACATTGACCTGGATCCGCACATTGTCCGACAGGAACTCAACGGGCCGGTCCCTGTTCGCGGCGATACCGCCCACCCTGGCCGCCGCGAGGATGACCACCTCCGGCCGCGTTGCCTCGAAGAAGGCACGAGTGGCGTGCGGATCGCGCAGGTCCAGCTCCGCGGAGGTGCGGCCGATCAGATTCCCGAATCCCCGATCCGTGAAGTGCCGCCACAGCGCCGACCCGACGAGACCCCGATGTCCGGCTATGAACATCCGGGTATCTGGCGGCATCGGGCCAGGAGCCATGGTGGACATTGTTTCAGCAACCGTGGCGACCCACCACACTAGAATCGTGCAATGACCCACGGCGGCAGGCGGGCGAGACTCCTGCGCCTTGCGCGGGTGTGGGCCTACCTGTTGTGGTGGGCGGTCAGACACTCGGGGGAGTCGGACGCGGTTGCCGTGGACGTCGACTGGTGGATCGAGTGCATCGGCGCGCCGGACCTGCTCGAACTCGACCACTACTCCCGATTCTCCTATCTGGCGGGTGCCTTGACGGAGTTCCGCACCCTCGTCCACTACCGGCTCCGATCGGATCCCTTCCTGCGTCGGTGTCTGCTCCGCGCGCTGTACCGGCCGGCCACCACGCTGACGCTCGACGCCGACCGGATCGGCCCGGGATTCTTCATCCAGCACGGGGTGGGCACGATAGTCACCGCCGACACGATCGGAAGCCATTGTTGGATAAACCAACTGGTCACCATCGGGCATGACGCGAAGGGCCGCCCCACGCTCGGTGACCGCGTCCGCGTCGGGGTCGGTGCCGTCGTGTTGGGCCCGATCACACTGCACGACGACGTGACCGTGGGAGCAAATGCGACGGTGATACATGATGTGGCGCCGGGTGTCGCCGTCGTCGCCCCGCTCGCCCAACCGCTCCCGCGCGGTGATCGATCGCGCTAGGCGTGCAGATGCTGGACCGGCGGGCGCCGCCGGACAAGGGTGGGAACCCACAGCAAGCTCGGGGCCGCCTGAGCTGCAGCGACACCGAGAACCGAGGCCCACACCACACCGATCGCCCCGTATGGTTCGGCCACGGCAATACCCGATCCCAGACTGATCGCGGCCATCACCGCGATCCAGCACGCCTGCCAGCGTGCCTCCGTCGGTCGGGTCAGTAGGACGCTGGTGGGGAGATACACGGCCTGCACAACGAGTAACGCGCCGAACGCCAGCGCCAGCGATGCCGACACCTCGATTCGCCCGCCCGACAACACCGACGCGACCCACGGCCCGAGCGTCGCCAACGCGAGCGCGGCAACCGCGGCGAGAGCGGCGAACGCGCCGGTGAGTCGCCACCACATCCGAACCGTTTCGCCGGTCGCGCCGCGCCTCTTGACGAAGACCGGCCAGTAGGCCAGGCCCGCGGTCGAGAGGATGGACCAGCCCGCGCCGTACATCTGCGCCATGAGGGCGTACTCGGACACCTCGGCGGCGGTGGACCGATGCGAGAGCAGGATTCGCCCGGTCTGCAGGCCGACCGGCAACCCGACCCCGACGACGAACAGCCACCAGTTTCCCTCGAGCAGCCGAGTTCCGCCCGACCGCTGACCGACCGGAGCGAAGGCCGACCACCCGAGTCCGGACAGGCGCAGCGCGAGCACCGTTCCGAGCACGTGTCCGGTGAGCACACCACCCAACGGCGGGATCGCGTACCAGATACCGCTCACGTCGAACGAGTACAGGAGCAGAGTGAGGAACAGCGAAAAGGCGGCGCTGCTCATCAGGACGAGAGTGGCCAGCTGGTTCCGGTCGATCCCGATCAGGATGCGCACGCCGAGTCCGCCCGGGATGGTGAGCGCGAAGACCACCGCGGCCACGGTGATCGCCCACCGATCCTCCGGACCGCTCGACATGCCGATGAGAAATCCCCAGCCGTCCACGACCATCACCGCGAGCGCGACGACGACCAGAGCGGCGGCCACGGAGAACAGCACCCGATACGCGCGCCGGATCACGTCGATCGCGGCCTCGTCCCGGGCGGGGCCGCTGAGCTGAGCGCTTGCGCTCAGTACGACTGCGCCGATCCCGAGGTCAGCGAACGGGAACAGCAGGGTGACCGTGGCGACGAGGGACACCAGCCCGAACACGGCCTCGCCGGTCTCGCGCACGATGATGGCCGTGTTCACCAGGCCGAGCACCGCCACGGCTGGGGTGCCCACGATGCGGTAGACGGTCCCGCGGACCAGGGCCCGCCGCTCCTCGGGTGCCAGCCGGTCGTGCCCCGAGGTCATGACCGGTCACCTGCGACCCCGAGCGCCGACCACGCCCTCAGCAACAGGATCCTGACCGCACTGAGGACGGCGTAGCCGAGCGCCCACGGCCCGGGCCTGCCGTGCCGCACGGCCGTCGAGATCGCGCGGTGCACGCCCGTCAGCGACCGCGCCGACACGGCCGCGCTGACCGGGCTGGTGCAGAGATAGTCACCACGCACCCGCGGCGACTCGCCGCTCAGGTGTCGCAGGCCCCAGTCGAGGTACTCGACGGTGCGGTCGACGCTGCTGCGCGAGAGCGACTCGCCGCCGACGTGATAGGTCCCGAGCACCTCGGGCGACTGGATGATGCGCAGCTCGGGCATCGCCGCCTGTACGCGGATCAGCCAGCTCGGCTCGTCGTGTGGCTTGTCCCCGTCGTCGTCCCATCGCACCTCGCGGGCGATCTCCGCGGGGAAGCAGAGCGTCGACGTCTGCAGCATGGCGCCGCCGAATCTCAGGTCGGTGAAGCGGAACAGGTACTCCGCGACCGGTTCACGAGTCCCGACCAGCCGTCGCGGCCAAACCCGTCGCCGGCGGCCGGGGCCGACGACCTCCGTGCGTGAGGACGCGATCCACCTGTCGCCTGCACCGGACTCGACGGCGTCCAGTTGCCGCCGCAGCTTGTCGGGATGCCATTCGTCGTCATCGTCGAGCAGCGCGATCACCGCACCGCTCGATGCCTCGATACCGCGCTGCCGGTGCGGTCCGGACCCGGTCCCCGGTGGCGTCCGGAGCACCACGATCCGCTCGTCCACCGGCAGGTGCAGGGGCGCGTCGGTGTCGGCCACCACCAGGATCTCGGCGACCCGGTAGGTCTGGCCCTGGACGGACCGCACGGCGCGGGCGAGCGTCGGCCGCCCCACCGTGGGAATCACGACGCTGACCCGTGGGGGCACGGTCCGCACGCCCCGTCCGGTCATGGCGGGCGGGTGTCAGGGGGAGTGGGGCGCATGGCATCGGTCGCCGAGAAGAACAGTGCGATGCACACGAACACCGGGATGGCGTTGTACGTCCACGCCTCGTACCACAGGTCCCACATCCCTTGCACGGCAAGCACAACCACCAACGGTCCCCACACCCCGTACCGCTCGCTGTTCCAGACGAGGCCGACACAGGAGACGACCAGCCACAGCGGCAGGAGCGCCGCGAGCACCCCTCCTTCGGCCCACGACCCCAGCACGAGCGAATGCATCGCCGAAGGGTCCGCGGCGGGCAGGCGCCAGTAGAGCTCGAACGGAAAGGTCGGGGAGAATCCGAGCCGGACCGCGAGGTGCTCGGCGGCCGTGTAGACCTCCGGCGTCAGTTTCTGCGCGCTTCCCCAACCGAGGACCGGTCGTTCGAGGATCGCCGTGATCGACATCGGCGGTTCGGTCCGGCCGACCAGGTACAGCGGCAGGTCCGTCGCCTGCTGCTCGAGGGTCTTCTGCCGCAGGGCCGGACCGAACAGGCCAACCCGCGCCGCGATGGGCATCAGATACGCGACGGTCAATCCGAACGCGGCGATCCCCGCGAACTGCCATCCGCGCGCTATCCGCGATCCCAGTACCCGGCGGGTCAGCAGTATCGCACCGGAGAGGAGGCAGACCAATGCGTGCGCGCGGAAATTCAGGGCGAGGCTGGTCAGTCCGAACACCACGAGCACCGCCGGGATGACGAACCACCGCACCCGAGTGCTGCGGATCAACCCGTACAGCACGAGGGTCGTGACGGCCTGGGCGATCCCGTACTTCCACAGATCCAGGAAGCTCCCGGTGTGGGTCAGCTCGATCCCCTGGGACAGGAAGAAGATCAGCGACCCGGCGGCGATGCCGGCGACGACCGTGGCGATCCTCGCCACCTCCCGACCTGTGATCACGGTCAGGCCGAGCAGATACAGCGAGAACGCCGCCGGCGCAATCGCGTTCGGCCACAGCACGCTGACCCCGTTGATCAGGCACGAGGCCAGGTAGGAGATCCATCCGAGGGCGGCGAGCACCAAGGGGACCAGTTCTGCGCCCCGGTGCCTCATCAGCAGGAAGGCGGGGACGAGGAGCAGACACACCACCGACAATCCGGTGACCGTGAAGTTGGCGACCTGGATGCCCGACGTCGCGCCGACACCGAACACCACGATCTGCGCGATGACCACCCTGTGCGCGCGCTGCTGCTCCGCGAACGTCCGGACCGGCCCGGACCCGAGATAGGCCATGGCACCATCCCCTCACGGCTGCGCCGAGGCGTGAATACAAACATAGTGGTTCTCGACGTGGTTCTTGACACATCCCAGGAGTGATCTAGCGTTTGAGTGAACTGACCGTTGTCCGACGGACGGGGGCGCGAATGCCCGGCGCACGAGCGACACGATCGTTGGGCCCGCTGCGCGGCCGCTCCTACGACAAGGGCCGCGGGTTTCTCGCGCAGGCGCTCTGGGTCGCGACCTCCAGTCTGCTGTTCACCCAGGTCTGGTGCCCCAACCGGCTGCGGTGTGCGACCTTGCGCTGGTTCGGCGCCGAGGTCGGCAGCGGCGTGCTGATCAAGCACAGGGTGACCGTTCAGTGGCCGTGGAAGCTGTCGATCGGAAACGACTCGTGGATCGGGACGGGGACCGAACTCTACGACGTCGACCGCATCGTCATCGGCTCCGACGTGTGTATCTCCCCGCACACCTACCTGTGCACGGGCAGCCACGACCGCCGTTCGCCGATCTTCGAGTACGACAACGCCCCCATCGTGATCGAGGACGGGGCGTGGCTGTGCGCACGATCGATGGTCCTGCGTGGAGTCACTGTCGGCGCCAACTCCGTGGTCGGCGCGATGTCGTTGGTATCGGCGGACGTGCCGCCCGACTCCTGCGTTCGGCCGCCACGGTCGAGCATCGCACCGGGCTGAATCGCGTGCGGGTGCTGCAGGTGGTGACGATGATCAGCCCCGACGGTGCGTACGGGGGACCCGCCCGTGTCGCGCTGAACCAGAGCGCGGAGCTGATCCGTCGCGGCACCACCGTCACCCTCGCCGCCTCGACTCGTGGGTATGCCGCCGCCCAGAGGGTGGTGGACGGCGTGCCGGTCCGCTTGTTCACCGCCAGGACCGTGCTGCCAGGGGCCGGATTCGCCGGCCTCGGCGCACCAGGTCTCGGTTACTGGTTTCGCCGCCACCGCACCGATTTCGACCTGGTGCACGTGCACCTCGGGCGTGATCTGGTCGTCCTTCCGCTGGCGGTGGCCGCGCGGCGATACGGCATCCCATACGCCCTGCAGACGCACGGGATGGTGGTCCCTTCCTGCCACCCTCTCGCGCCCGCGGTGGACGGCGTGTGGGTGCGCAGGGTGCTCAGGAGCGCCGGTGCCGTGTTCTACCTGACCCCACGGGAACGCGAACAGCTCATCGAGGTCGCGGGGGAGTCGCTGCGGCTGATGCAGCTGGGAAACGGCGTGCCCGCCTATCCGGCCGGTGCCGAGGAGGGCACCCGAGAGGTCCTGTTCGCCGCTCGCCTGCACCCACGCAAACGTCCGATCGCTTTCGTCGAGATGGCCCGCATCCTGCTCGACGCCGGCGCCGACGCGCGATTCACGCTGATCGGTCCCGACGGCGGCGAGGGTGGGGCGGTGCGTGCGGCGATCGCGGGCGACGATCGCATCGTGTGGGAGGGGGCACTGGCCCCCGCATCCATCCCCCGACGGATCGCCGGGGCCGCTGTGTACGTGCTGCCGTCCGTCCGCGAGCCCTATCCGATGTCGGTGCTCGAGGCGATGTCCGTCGGACTTCCTGTCGTCGTGTCGAACGACTGCGGGCTCGCGCCGATGATCATGCGGACCGGCAGCGGCATCGTGGTCGACCCGTCCGTACCCGCCCTTGCCGATGCGGTCGAAAGCCTGCTCGCGGACCGGTCACTGGCACGGGATATGGGGCGGCGCGGACGGGAGACGACGCATCACGAGTTCGGCATGGACGCTGTCGGTGACCGTCTTGTGGCGGTGTACGCGAACATGGCCGGTGATCGGTCGTGACCCGCCCGCTCCGCGCGCCCCGCCTGCGGGTGGCGTTGATCGCCGGGGTGCTTGCGGTGACCGCGGCCGTCGCGATGGCCTCCGCGATCGCGCTGCGAGGCGACGCGGACGTCCCACAGCCGTTGCGAATCGCGGTCGTCGGCGACGACTACGCCGCGGGTACCCAGAATCGGGTGGTGTGGCCGACGTTGCTGGCGGAGCGCACCGGGTGGGCCGTGTCGAATTTCGCGCTTCCCGGCGCCGGATATGCGGCCGACGGCAGGGGTGGCTACGCCTTCACGTATCAGGTGGACAGGGCGCAGGGCGCCGGCCCCGACATCATCCTGGTGGTCGGCGGGTTGCAGGACACCGGATTCCCCGATGCCGGCCCGATCAAGGTGGGCGCCGCCGCCGTGGTCGACAAGGCGGTTCTCGGCGGCGAGCGGCTCCTCGTCATCGGCCCGACCTGGTACGAGACCCCGGTGCCCGACTCGGTCAGGCGCGTATCCGATGCCGTCCGTGGCGTCGCGGATTCGGCGGGCATCTCGTTCCGCGAGGCGATCGATCCCCCGTGGCTGACAACGGATGTGATGCTGCCCGACCTCGCGGGACCCACCGATGCCGGGCAGTCCGTGCTCGCGGACACGATTGCGGAGTGGGTCCGGGCGGAGGTGGGCGGGTGAGGAAGGTCCGGTGGTGCGATGTGGCCCTGCTGGCGTTCGCCGCGGTGACACTGATCGGCCTGGCGGCGGTCGCCAGGCCCTCTGCTGGGGAATCGTCGGCGGTGCCCCAGCCCACCATGACCGTGCAGCGCCCGTCCACCGATCCGCAGGCCCCGCCTGCGGCCCTGTTCATCGGCGATTCCTACACGCAGGGAAGCGAATCGGAGGAGTTGACGTACGCATGCCAGGCCGCGGCCCAGGCGGGGTGGCAGTGCGCGGTGGCGGCGTTTCCTGGGACCGGCTACATCAGCGGTGGCCCCGCCAACAGATTCGACTTCGAGTATCTCGGCGAATCGGACTCCTTCGTCGAACGCATCCAGAAGCTGGGATCGGTGTACCGACCGGACATCGTGGTCCTCGACGGTGGCCGCAACGACGGCTTCCCGCCCGCCGACGACGTCTACAAGGCGATGGTCTCCACCATCGGGGAGGCGAGACGCATCTGGCCCGAGGCGGAGATCGTCTTCATCAGACCGAGATTCCTGGCCGACCCGCGCGGCGACGCGGGCTTCGGTGACGACTTCATGCGCCGCCTCGAGTCCGACCCGGCCGCCGCGGGCGTCCGCTTCGTGGACCCGATCGCCGGCGCCCCGTTCGCCGGTGGCGATACGTCCGGGCTGTTGGCCGCTGACGGGGTGCACCCGAACCTCGCGGGTGACCGGCAGATCAGTGCGGCCCTCGCGGCTGCCCTTGTCGCCTCCGGAGCGGAGGGCGCACGATGAGCACCACGGGGCACCAAGCCGTGCTCGCCTACGCTCGCGTCCTGCGTCGGCGATGGCGCTGGGTGGCCTGGGGGGCGCTGCTGGCACTCGGCGCCGGGATCGTGGGCCTGCTCGTCGTCCCGCCGATGTATCGGTCGACGGCGACCGTCTTCATCCGGACACCGGGCGACGTCAGCCGTGTTGTCGACGGGGGCGACAGGTACGCGCAGAACCGCGCGGGAACCTATGTCGAGCTGGCAGGTAGCACGGGCCTTGCGGCGCGGGTGATCGCGGACCTCGGCGTCGACGCCAGCCCGGAGGAGTTCGCCGATCGCATCACCGCCACCGCCGTGCCCGGCACCGTGCTGATCGATGTCGCGGTCGACGCCTCGTCCGCCGATCAGGCCCAACGCACCGCGACCGTGTTCCTGTCCGAGTTCGCGGAGACGGTGCGGGTGCTCGAATCGGTCGATGGTGCTGTGATGCCCCGAGCCCAACTCGTGGTCGTGGATGCCCCGGGGCCGCCGAGCCGGGCACGATTCTGGGGTGTCCCGAC
The DNA here is from genome assembly GCF_001894865.1 of Rhodococcus maanshanensis NBRC 100610. Lineage (GTDB taxonomy): Bacteria > Actinomycetota > Actinomycetes > Mycobacteriales > Mycobacteriaceae > Rhodococcus_G > Rhodococcus_G maanshanensis. The sequence continues at coordinate 33,385 of NZ_BCXA01000002.1, forward strand.
GCTCGTGGTGCTTTCGGCGGCACTCCTGATCGGGGCGGTCCTCGGCGCGGCGGGTGCCGTCGTGCGGTCGATGTTCGATCGCGCGGTCCGCGACCCGCGCGACGTTGCCCGCCTAGCAGGAGCGCCGGTGCTCGGTTCGATCGACCTCCGGTCAACGGGGTCCGTCACCGAGGATGCCCGGCTCGTACGACGCCGGTTGCAATCGTTGACGGGCGACCCTGATCGAGGGGTCATCGCGGTCACCGCGCCCCACGACGGTTCGGCGGCCGCAGCCGCAAGCCGTGCACTCGAGGCGGTGCTGCGCGAGCGACACGAGTCGGTGATCCTGGTGGATCTGGATCTGCGTTCCCGCCGGTTGACGGAACTTCTTGGGATGGAAGAGGTCCCGGGGGTATCGGATGTTCTCGGCGGTCACACCGCACTCGTGGCGGCGGTGTCGGACCACGAGGACGGAGCTGTCCTGAGCGCAGGCAGCGTGGTCGACCTCCCCTCGTCGTTCATCGACTCCGCCGCGCTGCCCGCCATGATCGGCGAGCTCCGCGAGCGGTATGCCTGGGTGCTGCTCGCCTGTCCGCCCACGTTGTCGGCAGCCGATGTCGATGTGATCGCGGCGGCCGCAGACGCGGTGGTGATCGTTGTGCGCAGCGGTGTCACCACGGACAGCGAACTACTCGAGACCGCAGCCGCCCTGCCCCCGCCGACGGTGTCCGCGGCGCTGCTCGACCGGGGATCCGATCCGGGCACGTTCGGATTGCTTCGGTCAGGGAAAGGACAGGTGCAGTGATGGATGGTTCCGAGTTCCTCGCCGCGATTCGCCTGCGGTGGAGGTTGTTCCTGACGGTGGTGGTGGCCTGCGTCGCAATCGGTGTCGGCTGCGCGCTCGTGGCGCCTGCCGGGTACGTCTCGACCGTCCAGTTGCTGGTGGCCATCGATGGCTCAACGACCTCGTCCGCGTACCAGAACGACGAGGTGGTGTCGGGGCGCGTCAATTCTTACGTCGCATTGTTGACGAGCGAGGCCGTCACTCAGCGAGTGGTCGACGATCTGGGTCTGACGACGTCGGCGCGGGACCTCGCCGGCGACGTCAACGCCACCATCGTGCCGCCAAGGACGGCGGTGATCGACGTCGCCGTGACCGGCGAGTCACCGGACCAGGCGCGACTGCTCGCCGACACGCTCGCGCGCGAGTTCATCACGTACACGGACGCGCTCGAGTCACCGACGGGCGCGGATGATCAGAAGGTTCACACGAGCGTCGTCACCTCGGCGAGCGTGCCGCAGGCCGGTCTGCCGCGGCCGCTGACGTTCGGCGCGCTCGGCGCGCTGGTGGGGCTGGTGTTGGGATCGGTGGCCGTGTGGTTGCGCGCGCGCACGGACCCCGTGATCCGGACACCGGAGCGGGCGGCTGCGGCGGCGGGGCTGCCGGTGATCGGCTCGGTCGCCGGTGCCGATCCTGCGGCCGGTGAGGACCTCGAGGGCTATCGCCGACTGCGCACCCGACTGCGGTCGACGACGACGACGGCGGTGGCAGGCGAGGCCACCGAGCGCGGCCGGGCATGGGTGCTGACGTGCGCGGACGGAGAGTCGGGCGGCGCCGCGGTGGCGTCGAACCTCGGCCGCGCACTCGCGGTGGGCGGAGAGCGGGTGATCCTCGTCGACGCGAACCCTGCCGGCCCGGCGATCGCCGACGAATCCGAACCGGGGCTGTTCCAGGTCCTCGCAGGGTCGGCGACGGTGGACCAGGCGGTCCGGCGTCAACTGGACGGACGACCGGACGTCTTACCCGCGGGCTCCTGCGAGGAAGAACCCGGCGACATGCTGGCGACGCCCGGCATGCGCATGCTGGTACACCGGCTGCGCATCGAGTACTCGCACATTGTCATCGCGGCCCCGCCAGTCCTGCGCACGGTCGCAGCCTCGGTGGTGAGCGAGTACGCCGACGGCGTGCTGCTCGTCGTCGTGCCCGGCACCACCCGGCGGCGCGAGCTGACCCGCGCCGTCGAGAAGCTGGGCGCGACGGGTGTCCCGGTCGTCGGAACGGTGATGTGCGTGGAGCCCGCGGACCACCGGTGGCGATGAGGTGCCCGGCTCAGGTCGACAGGTGCGGCGGAATGCGTTGTCGTGCACGCGTCGACCGCAGCATGTCCGCCAGCGCAACTGCACAGCGGAACAGTCCTGCATACACGGCGCCGTGAGACCGCCGGACGTAGCGAATCCGGTTGACCGACATGGGAGTCCCCAGGGAAGACACGGTCCCCGAACCGCTGCCTCGGTGGGTCACGACCGCCGCCGGCTCGAATCGGACCCGGTGGCCGGAGGCCCGGATCTTGCGGCAGTAGTCGGCCTCCTCCGAGAACAGGATGTGCTCCTCGTTCCACGCCCCCAACTCGCGAGCCAGGGTGGAGCGCAGCAGAACCGCGGCGCCGGTCGCCCAGTCCACATCCCACGGTGTGGCGTAATCTTCTGGCCGGTAGTCGATCTCGGTGAGAAATCCCGGCCGCGACGGGAAGTGGCTGCCGAAGATCGCATCACCCGCGGCGCGGGTCAGTGACGGTTCACGTCGTAGCGAGGGGTAGATCGCCCCGTCGCGGTCGAGGATCGTTGGGACCACGGCCCCGACCCCGCGATCGCCGAGCGCGGAGAGTAACTGGCTGATCGTGTCTGGCCGCACCTCGAGGTCCGGATCGAGCAGCAGAACCGCAGCACACGGATCGACGAGCGGGAGCGCCACGTTGATTCCCTCCGCATAGCCGAGATCGCCACCCGATCGGATCAGGTGGACATCCGAGTGGATCGGAGCGAATTCGGCTGTGCCGTTTGATGATCGGTTGTCGACAATGATCAGACGAATCGGATGTTCCAGCGCGGCGAGTCGGAGTCCGTCGATCAGGGTGTGTAGATCGGATGCGCTCTTGTGCGTCACGATGACGATCGTCACCGTGGCCCGGATGCCGTTCGGGACGAACCTTCCTCGTCTGCCAGGGGCCCGCGGGAGGTCGGTCGGGCCGGCGGCGACCGCGCGCGAACGACGCACGAGTCGCAGCATCGCGGGCGGACCCTCGATCAGGTAGCGATGTCCCAGCCGCCGGGGTTCCCTGGCCAGCCGCCACGCCCATTCGAGCCCATCGTTCGTTGCCCATTGCGGTGCCCTCGGGATTCGGCCTGCCAGGAAGTCCACCACCGCGCCGAAGGCCAGCAGTACCCGTGCGCCCGTGGCGACACCGAACTGGGCAATCCAATTCTCCTGACGCGGTTTTCCCAGCGCGACCACCAGGATCTCGACGTCCGCGTCACGGATCGCGTGCGCCAGGCGCGCAGATGCCGCCATGTCGGTCAGCTCGGATCGATCGGGCGCCCACGTCCCGACGATCTCGAGCGTCGGGTACCGAGCATCCATCGCCTCGGTCAGTTGCCCATGTGTTTCGACGGACCCGCCGAGGAACCCGATGCGGGCACCGTCTCGTGCCGCACGCTCGAGAATCGGTTCGATCAGGTCGCTGCCGGACAGCTTCGGCCATTTACGACCGGTCAGCGTCTTCGCCTTGCGTACCAGCGGGAAACCGTCGAGCAGTGTGAGCCACCTCAGATCGGCTGTCGGCCCGTCCACGGATACGGCGGGCGGACGGTCCAACCACGAGTCGCCTGCGCCGAAATGGTGAATGTGGTCCAGGTTCGCGGAAGCGACGGCGAGCGGTCCAGGGGCGGTGAGCGCGTCGAAGATCAGCGAGATCGCGGACTCGCGATTGATCAGGTCGACTGCGACCTGGTCGACGAGCATTCGTGGCCACGGCGGCGGATGTGCACTCATCGAGTCGGCCCTACTTGCCGCGGGCGGCCATCGACGCCCGCTTCGTCAGACCACCGGCCCGGCCGGTTTGCTGAGCGCGTGGCTCCCGGGTCCTCGGCTTGTCGCCACCGGACCAGTTGACCACCCACCGGCCGCCCAAACCAGGGAACTGGCGCTGCAACTCCGGCAGCAGGTCTGGAAGGGTGAGCAGCACCCAGTCGGGGTCGGCAGCGAGGAGTTGCCGGGGGGAGATGATGGGCACGTCGGTCCCAGGCATTCGCCTGCCCTGTTTCGATGACGAGGCATCGGCAACAGCTGAGACGAGCCGGCTGTCGATTCCGGCTCGACTGAACAAGGCGACGGCTCGCGACGCCGCCCCGTATCCGAACACGCGTCGGTCGTGGTAGGCCATCGATTCGAGTAGGAGGCGCAACCAGTCGGAGTGCCGGTCCGCTGCATGCTGCAGTCGGCTGACCGCATGGGGCCGGTCGACCCCGAGGGCGGCCTCCGCATCCAGGATCCTCTGGACCGTGGCGTCGGTGTCGGCCCCACGACCGTGCCGAGCCGCGACCAGGACGGTGCCCCCGTACAGGTCGAACTCCCACGCGGCCGTGACGGCCATGCCGACATCCGCGAGCAGCCGACGCAGCACGGTCAGCGAATAGTACGCGAAGTGCCCATGGCGCAGCGCGTTCCACTGTTCGTGTTCGATGATCGTGCGCAGCGAGTGGAACTGGATCAGCAGCACGCCGTCATCGTCTGTGGATGCCGCCCGGCAACGGAACGCGGCCCGTTGATCGGGTTCGTGCATGATGCCGAAGCAGTCGAGAACCACCGACGCCCGTGCGCCACGCGCCGATCGCCGGAATCCCCGGTCCACCAGCAGGGGTAGCCAGCTGCCGCCGTGTGGACTGCCGAACTCGATCACCGTGTCGCCGATCAGGCCACCGGCTTCGCCGACGGTTCGAATGGCATCGACCGCCTGGTCCTTCAGAGCCTGCGGTTCGACCCCTCGGGGTTCATCGGCGTGCGTGTCATCGTCAGCCAGTTGCGCGAGTCCACATCGCGTGCACAGGTCCATCGCCAGGGGATGGGCCGATTCGCCCGGCGATACCGGAGTCGATGCGAGCGGAAAGAAGTCAGCGGCCGGCACTCTGCCCAGGTCGAGAACGCGGGCGGATTCGGTGCCGGGGCAGGCTCTGCATGTCATTGTGTCCCCCTCGGGGCAGGAACTTCTGGTCTCGACCGACCGAATGCGGCAAGATGGCCACATGCGCGTCGAAACCGCGGATCTGGCAGATGTTTTGGTGTTTCGCCCCGAGCCCTTTCGGGACGAGCGCGGGCTGTTCACCAGGACGTTCGACGCGCGGATTCTGGACAACGCACTGGCTGGGAAGACGTCCGGGGGCAGCCCGGTCAGGGCGGTGGACTTCATCCAGGACTCGCAGTCGAGATCGGTACTCGGCGTGATTCGAGGCATGCACGGCAGGTCCGGGCGAGGTGAGGCGAAGCTGGTCCGCTGTGCACACGGCGCGGTGCACGACGTGCTGGTGGACATCCGCCGGGATTCGCCGACCTTCGGGATGCAGCAGGCGTTCACCCTCGACGACGTCGACTTCGCTCACCTGTATGTACCCCGCGGATTCCTGCACGGCTTCCAGGCCCTCACACCGACCGCCGACGTCTGTTATCGAATCGATCGCGAGCATGATCCGGCGGAGGACGTCGCAGTGGCCTACGACGATCCGGACTTGGGGATCGTGTGGCCGATGCCGGTGTCGATGGTCAGCGTCAGGGACGCCACGGCGGGCGGATGGTCGCAACTTCTCGAGTCGCTCTGAGTGAGTCGGCATGTGGCGCTCAACCATGTCCGGCCTCGATCGGTTGGAAGCGGAGTGAGGAATCGAGTAGCCGTGCTGCCCTGAGCTTCTCGAGATGTATCAGCCGCGTGTATCGCCCGGTGAAATCCGCTTCGGACACGCCCCATCTGGTGTACTGCCGATACAACTCGACCGCGCCGTCCGCGACGCTCCACCGCGGCTCGTATCCGTCGAAGGCGGCCCGTACAGCCGAGAAGTCCACGCGGTACGAGCGGGCATCGGGCCCGGTTTCCCCGGTGATGGCCACGGTGGAGCCGGGCACCGCTGCGGCGACCGCTGCGGCGATCTGTGCGACCGTGACGTTGTTGGTCTCAGTGCCGACATTGTATGCGGCGCAATGGATCTTCTCTATCGGTGCCTCGAGGGCGCGGGTGAACGCCGTCGCGATGTCCTGCGCGTGCACCAGTGGACGCCACGGCGTCCCGTCGGACAGTACCCGGACCTCGCCGGTCAGCACAGCGACCCCGACCAGGTTGTTCAACACGATGTCGGCGCGCAGTCGTGGGGAGAATCCGAAAGCGGTCGCGTTGCGCAGGAATACGGGGGAGAACCCGGAGTCCGCGATGGCCGCGACGTCGTCCTCGACCCGGACCTTGCTCTCTGCGTACGGGGTCAGCGGGCGCAGCGGTGCGCTCTCGGTCACCAGGGTCTCGCCGGCTGAGCCGTACACGGAGCAGGTGGAGGCGTACAGGAACCGCCGGACACCGGCGTCCTTCGCGAGCCGGGCCAGCCGTACGGACGCATGGTGATTGATGTCGTAGGTGATCTGGGGCGCGAGAGATCCCAGCGGATCGTTCGACAGCGCGGCAAGGTGAACCACCGCATCGAAACCCGACAGGTCCGCCTCCGTGACGTCGCGCACGTCCATCCTGATCGAGGGCGGATCCACGGGGGTCGGCCCGAGGACACAGTCCGCGAACAGGCCGGAATCGAGACCGGTGACGTCGTGGCCTGCCGCCTGCAGTGCCGGAACCATGACCGTGCCCAGGTAACCCTGATGTCCGGTGACGAGTACCCGCATCGTCATTTCCTTCCGAACCGGAGGGTGGACTTCTCCAGGACGAAGGCCTCGGCATGGGGGCGATGGCACTGCACCCCGCGCAACCGCGACAGTCCGAGGAAGGCCTGCTCGTCGAACCAGTCGCGTGCCTTCTGCGACGGGTAGTGCTTGAGCACGATCCGCGCTTTCTCCTCGGCGACCCTGGCCGTGAGCGGGTGAAACACCGTTGGTTGGGGCGTGTCCGCCTCCCATTTGAGGATCTCGTACCCCAACACGAGGTGGTCCCGGAACACCGTCGGCACCAGTTCGGCCAGCAGCCGGTGGTCCTGGTGCGCGTCGCCACGTTGGGGTGCGAACACCACGTCGGGCGTGACGCCCCGCGCGAACGCCTCGAGCGCGGTCTTGATCGGATCCCAGTACCCGGGCGCGTGGCCGTCGGGGATGTCGAGAACGGTGAGTTCGAGGTCCCCGCCGGGGCACAGGGCGGCGAGCGCGTGCCGTTCCTCGATCTCACGGCGCGAATCGGTCCCGGACATGACGAAGGCGTGAACGCGGAGCCCCGGCAGGACGGTCGTGAGGGTGAGCAGGGTGCCGCCGACTCCGATGGCGATGTCGTCGCAGTGTGCGCCGAGCAATGCCACCTCGCCGATGCTGAGTGCGTGTAGGTCGATCATGAGCTTTGCACCGGTTGTGGGGTCTCCCAGACGGTCCATGGGTGGATGCCGTGGGTATAGCCGTCGTCGAGCTCTGCGCGTTCTTTGAAGGTATCGGCGGGTTTCCAGAACCCCTCGTGCCGATAGCCGAAGAGCCTGCCCTGGCCGGCGAGGGGTTGGCACACGTCAGCGACGAGATCGCCGCCAGGGGGCAGCAGGTCGAAGATCTCCTGACTGAGAACGAAGTAGCCGCCGTTCTCCCAGATCGGGAATCGACTGATCGGTGTTATCTCCTTGATCTCGCCGTTCTCCGCCACGTCGACGCAATGGAACGACGATTGCGGTGGCACCACGAGGATGGAGGCAGTAGCGCCCGACTCGTGGAACCGCTCGATCACGCGGTCGAGTGGGGCGTCGGTGAGGACGTCCGCGTAGTTCGCGAGAAAGTAGGGGTCACCGTCCAGGTACTTGCGGACACGACGCAGCCGCTCGCCGATGGCGGATTCGAGGCCGGTGTCGACGAACGTGACGGACCAGTCGCTGATGTCGGTGTGCAGCAACTCGACTCGGTCGTTGTGGAGCACGAAGTCGTTTGACTGCTCTTCGTGGTAGTCGAGGAAGAAGTCCTTGATCTTGGCGGCACCGTAGCCGAGGCACAGGATGAATTCGGTATGGCCGAAATGAGCGTAGTACCGCATGATGTGCCACAGCAGCGGGCGGGGGCCGACCATCTGCATCGGTTTGGGGATCTCGTCGCTCCGGTCGTTGCGCATGCGCATCCCGTATCCACCGCAGAACAGAACGACTTTCATACTGTTCACCTCCTGTTGAGCCCGTGAATGTCAGCGGTCGCGCCCGCTTACGGCGCGGCTGGGTGCAGATGAGGCAGCGGGAACATCAGCTCGCCGCCCCACTCGGTGATGTAGCGGAGCTGTTCGGTGATCTCCGGCTCCAGGTTCCACGGCAACGCGAGTACCACGTCGGGGCGGTCCTTGGCGATCTGTCGGGGATCGAGAATCGGTATCCGTGCACCAGGGGTGAACCGGCCCTGCTTGTAGGGGTTTCGGTCCACGGTGTACTCGAGCAGGTCACTTCGAATGCCGCAGTAGTTGAGCAGGGTGTTGCCCTTGCCAGGGGCCCCGTAGCCGACGACGGTCTTGCCCTGGTCGCGGCAATCGAGGAGGAAGCGCAGCAGTTCGTGCCGGACGCTTCGTGCGAGCCCGGCAAGGTGGAGATAGCCGGCTGCGTCGTGGAGTCCCGCCTGCTCCTCGGCCGACAGCAGCTCCCGGACCCGCGGGCTGGGCTGATCTGCCGCCGCGTCCGGCTGTGCCCAGATGCGAATCGATCCGCCATGTGTCGGCAGCGACTCGACGTCGACGACGGCGAGACCCGCCGTGGCGAGCGCCCGAGCCGCGGACAACACCGTGTAGTACTGGAAGTGCTCGTGGTAGACGGTGTCGAACTGGCCGAGCGCGACAAGATTCAATGCGTGGTGGACCTCGATGCTCAGCCAGCCGTCGTCCGCCATGAGCGTACGGAGCGCTTGGGTGAAACCGATCAGGTCCGGGATGTGTGCGTACACGTTGTTGGCAACCACGAGGGCTGCCGCCCCGTACTCGGACCGGATGGAGGCCGCGAGTTGCTCGTCGAGGAACTCGGTCATCGTCGGTACCCCGCGGGCGCGGGCCGCCGCGCCGACGTTGTGCGACGGCTCGATCCCCAGGCACGGGATGCCGGCGGTCACCACGTGCTGCAGGAGATAGCCGTCATTGCTGGCGACCTCGACCACCAGCGAGCGTTCGTCGAGTCCGAGTCGGCCGACGGCGTGGTCCACGAAGCGCCGGGCGTGGTCGACCCAGGTGTCCGAGAACGAGGAGTAGTAGGCGTACTCGGTGAAGGTGTCCTCGGGTGTGATCAGCGCCGGGATCTGCAGCAGCAGACAGTCTTCGCACAGCCGCAGGTGCAGCGGGTAGGTCGGCTCGGGGCGATCGAGTTCGTCGGCCATGAGGAACTTCTCGCATGGCGGAGTCGCGCCGAGATCGAGGACGCTCACGAGGCGGTTCGAGGAGCAGAGTCGGCAGCGCACGCCATGTCCTTCCGATCAACCCGATCGAGGGGACGAGCTTCGCGAGGCGGACGTCTCATAGATGGATCAGTTCGGCCCTGATGGGTTCGATCTCTCCAACTAACCACACCCAAAGTCTTCAATCAAGAGAAAAACAGACCTTGGGTAGGTTATTTAAAATGTGTCGTTCGGTCATCGGGGCGGGGCGCCGGAATCGGCGCAGGCAGTCTAAATAGCAGCACACGCCCCGCGTTGTTGAGCTCGTTTTTCATCTGTTTGAGGGCAGAGCCGGGACGTTGCGTCGGCGGTATGGTTGATCTGCATTCACGGAGTCGGCCGCCACCGTCACCGGTGGCCCGTTCCAGGGAGGATCCGCGCAATGAGCAGGCGGCCGAGTGGTGAGATCGAATTCCTCGAACTCGGGGAGACCCTAGTGGCAGGCCTGCCGGTGCGAAGTCCGAAGCGGCCACTCGGTTCACTGCGGGACCGCAATCTCGAATCGGCTTGGTCCGGCGTTCTCCAGGAAGACCTGCCGGGGCCGTTGGCGTCGATCTACACCGACCACGCGCCCGAGAACGATTCGTACTACACCCAGATCGTCGGTTACCAGTGCTCGTCGATCGACGAGGCGTTGCGGGGGCACGTGGTCGCCCGGATCCCCGCCGGTCGATACGCAAGGTTCGTCTCCCTCGGTGAGTTCCCCGGCGTGGTGGCCGGATTGTGGGACCAGGTCCGTGCTGCGGAGGAATCGGGGCAGATCAACCGGTCCTTCACCGGAGATTTGGAACGCTATCCGAATGCCTTTCGGATCGATCTGTATGTTTCGGTTCGATCCTCGTCTGGAGAGACGCGCGCATGAGCTTCGAAATCGTTAAACGCGGAGCACAGGACTTCGGTGGACTGGTCCTGCCGAATGTCGAGACCGGACCGGGCGAAAGGGCCGGTGGGCTAGTGGAGTTCACACGCGAACGAATCCTCCAGCGCGGGGTCTCGGAGATCGTCACTGTCTATGTTCCGAATCGTGACGGCGGGTTGTCGGCGGTGATCGGATACCCGTGCGGCGATCTCGATGACCTCGTCGTCGGTGACGTGCTCGTGCGGGTGCCCGCCGGCTACTTCGCGGCGTTCACCCCGGATGGCCCTGTCGATGATCCGATCGACGATGTATGGCGGCAGGCGGAGCTGGCGGCGAAGGAGGGGCACATCGACCGCGCATTCGCCGAGGAGGTCGAGGTGACCCGAGCGCCGAGTGTCGTCGAGCTGTTCATTTCTCTCGTATAGCGGACACCTATCTGATACCTACGCCGCGGTTCGCCTTGTTTGGATCGCGGAATGTCCCATGGTGACAAAGCACGGACAAACGAGAAGAGTTATTGGTCAGAAGCGAGATTGTCGGCCCGAGCGCCGGCCGGAAGAAATTGCTCGAACCTGCGGTCTGATGTCTGCCCGGCCGGTGCTTCGACCCGAAATGGAGCAATGGAGATGGCGAGTATCTCGGCCTGCATGACAACTCCGGAGAAAATCCAGCGTGTCGAATCCAGAAGTGTATGGGACCCGCGGTCACAATATCGATTCGTTGCGGCGTGTCCGGCAGGGGAGCCGGAACTCTGGTCGACATACCTGGAGGGAGCATTGGGCGGCTACCGCAAATACGGCGCCGAGAACGCACTCGACTACGAGCGGACACGCGATGGCGGGTCGACGGCGTTGTTCTTCGTGGCGATCGGAGGGGACGGGTGCGTGGCGGGCGGGTTGCGGGCACAGGGTCCCTATCAGCGCGTGGAGCAGGCTCATGCGACCGTGGAGTGGGCGGGGCATCCAGGCGCGACGGCGGTTCGCACGATGATCGCCGATCGCATCCCATTCGGTGTCGTCGAGATGAAGGCCGCATGGGTGGCGGACGGAGTGGCCCGCCGAACCGAGCTCACTCGATCCCTGGCCGGAATCGGTTGTTGCACATTGGAAATACTGGACGTCCAGTTCCTCCTGGCCACCGCTGCCGAGCACGTCCTTCAGTTGTGGGCCTCGTCTGGGGGTGAGGTCGCCCGGCACATCCCGCCCGCGCCGTACCCGGACGATCGGTACCGGACGCGCATGATGTGGTGGGATCGGCGCAACCGCCAGAATCTCGGCGTCAAGGGGGCAAGTCAGTTCAACAGGATGCGTGCGCCGTGGCCGAAGGACGACGATGATGAATCAGTCAGGCTGCACCGGTCGAACTGAGGCTCGGAGCGTGTCATGGAAGTGCCCCGCGAGCAGTACGCGGCGACCTTGCTCGTTGACGGGTGCGACGAGGACGCACGCCTGCTCGCCACCCTCCGCGCGAGGGAGGCGATCATCTTCCACGACGAACTCGAGGCACAGCAGCAGGGACTTCGTGCGATCCTCCCGCCGCTGGACTCGGCTGAGTCCCCGGCCTGGGCCTACTACCCATGGCGGAGAGCGGCCGTCCGGGTTCTCGGCCAAACCGAGTTCCGGTTGCTGCGGCTGGACCGGAATCGAAACAAGATCACTCGTACGGAACAGGAGCGGCTGACGGAGCTCGCCGTGGGGGTCGTCGGCCTCAGCGTCGGCCACGCGGTCGCGTTGGCGCTGACCCTCGAAGGCACCTGCGGTGCGATCAGGCTCGCCGACTTCGACGCCCTCGAGCTGTCGAATCTGAACCGGGTACCGGCGTCGGTCTTCGATCTCGGGGTCAACAAGGCCGTCGTCGCCGCCCGCCGGATCGCAGAGATCGATCCGTACCTCTCGGTGTCGGTGCAGACCGGAGGGGTCGGCGCCGACACACTCGACGAGTTCCTGCTTGGACTCGATCTCGTGATCGAGGAATGCGACTCGCTGGACATGAAGGTCGCGGTGCGGGCGGGTGCCCGCGCGCGTCGGATCCCGGTTCTGATGCAAACCAGCGACCGGGGCCTGGTCGACGTGGAACGGTTCGACCTCGAGCCCGACCGGCCCCTGTTCCACGGACTGCTCGGTGATGTCGACGGGGAATCGCTGGCCGGATTGTCGGCTGGGGGGAAGGTGGCGCCGGCGTTGCGGATCCTCGGCGCCGCGGACATCTCATCCCGGATGGCCGCATCCCTGGTCGAGCTGGGCACCACGCTGTCGACGTGGCCGCAGCTCGGTGGCGACGTGATGCTCGGCGGTGCTGCCTTGGCCGCGACCGTGCGACGGTTCGGATTGGGCCAGTCGCTGCCGTCCGGGCGCGTCCGGATCGATCTGGACGAGCGCCTCGACGCGTTGCGGGCACCGATGGTCGGCCGCGATCTCGCGGGTGGCGAGGCCACGCCCGCCGAAGGTCCGCCGGACGATGCCATCGGTGCGATGGTCCACGCGGTGAGCAGGGCGCCTTCGGGGGGCAACGCTCAGCCCTGGACGGTGCACACCGACGACGGTGGGCTCCGGCTGTATCTGGATCCCGGCCGGACGACGGCGATGGACGTGCAGCTCCGTGGCAGTTACGTTGCGCTCGGCGCCGCGCTCTTCAACGCAAGGGTGGCTGCCGCGGCACATGGCCGGCTCGGGCCGGTCGAGTTGTTCGGCGACGACGACGGGCCGACCCTGGTGGCCACCATGACCTTCGGCGACGGGGCCGACGACCAACTCGCCCGACGCTACGAGGCCATGCTTCGTCGTACGACGAACCGCCATGTCGGGGTGCCTGCGCCCATCGCCCCCGAGACCGAACTGGCGCTGGCGGGCGCGGCGCGTGCCGAGGGCGCGCGCCTGTCCATGGTCACCGATCTGCGTGACATCGGCGCGGCCGCCGAGGTGTTGGCTGACTCGGAGCGTGTGCGACTTCTCGACCCTCGACTGCACCGCGAGATGGTCGGCGAGCTGCGCTGGCCCGAGGACACATTGGATACGGGTATCGACATCCGGTCGCTCGAGCTCGATGACGCCGAAATGTCGACGATCGGAATCGTGAGCAGGCCCGATGTGATGACTCACCTGGCCGAATGGGACCTGGGTGGGGCTCTCGGTGCCGTCACACGGGATCGGGTCGTGTCCAGTTCTGCGCTCGCGGCGGTTGTCGTGAGCGGGTGCGAACCCCGTGACTTCGTCCGCGGTGGGTCCGCGGTGGAAAGCGTCTGGATCAGTGCCGAGGACCATGGATTGGCAGTGCAGCCGATCGCGCCGGTCTTCCTCTACGGAGTGGACGGGGTCGACCTCGAGGAACTGGCTCCGGTCTATTCCGGGCAGCTGTCCGAGGGGCAACGGGTGCTGCGGGCGTTGTTCGGGATCACATCGGGCGAGGTGTTCGCCCTGATCTTGCGGCTGAGCCATGCCCCCCGCGCAACGATTCGCAGCCGCCGCCGTCCGTCTGTGCTTGGCACGGCCACCGGGCACACGAAAGGCTGAGGGAGCGCGCATGTCTGTGCACAGTCTGGAGGAACTGGTCACCGCCGTCGCTTCGCGGCTGACCGCCACCGACGCCCGGACGTGGGTGGCCTCGGCCGAGCAGGTACTTCACGATCTGGTCGACTACTTCGAACTCGATGTGTGCTTCCTGCGGCGCAACGACCACGAGATCGGCGCGACGATCCTGGTCGCCGAGTGGCCGAAGCGGCCGTTCGTTCCCGATCCCGATCCGCTCGCCGTCGTCTACTTCGCCGACGCCGACCCGGACTTCGCCAGGGCGGAGCACCTGAAAGAGGTCGGATTCGTACATCCCGGGCAGGACAGCGAGGGGTATCAGGATCGGGTGGCCGAGAGCACGGGGGTGCCGCAGGTCACCCTCGCCGCGGTGCCGCTTTTGTCGGGGGAGGTGACAACAGGAACGTTGGGGTTCGTCAAGTTCGGGGACCGCGAGTGGAGTACCGCGGAAGTGAACGTGCTCAAGGCGATCGCGGCGCTGCTGACGCAGGTTCAGGAACGGGTGCGGGCCGAGGAGCAGATCCGGCATACGGCCGACCATGACGAGCTGACCGGCCTCGCGAACCGGCGCGTTCTGGTGGAGTGCTTGGAGCGCCGGATGGCGCGAGGGATGCCGGGACCGGTCGCGATCCTGTTCTTCGACCTGGATCGGCTCAAATCTCTCAACGACTTCCTGGGCCATACCGCGGGCGATGCCTTCATCGTCGAGGTGAGCGCTCGGTTACGCAGGTACGTGGATGGTCGGGACATCCTCGCCCGATTGGGCGGGGACGAGTTCGTCATCGTGTTCGGTGGGGAAGTCGACCTCGCGGCGGCCCGCGTCAAGGCGGCGCAGATCAACGGCATCGTGAACGAGGGCGTCCGGCTCGGCAGCGTGTCGGTGAGCCGCGGTGCGAGTTTCGGAATCGCGGTCGGGATGCCGGGTCAATGCTCGGGAGCGGATCTGCTGTGGCAGGCGGATCACGCCGTGTTGGCGGCAAAAGCGGAGGGGGGCAATGCCATCGCCACGTTCAACGAGGACATGCGGGCGGAGTTCGAGATCCGCACCGCCATCGAGCTGAGCCTCCGGACGTCGATCAACGACGACTCCCTGCACCTGGTGTATCAGCCGGAGGTCGACATGCGCGACGGCAAGGTGCTCGCGGTCGAAGCGCTGGTGCGATGGGACCATCCGACACTCGGGCTGTTGCTGCCGGCCTCCTTCATCGAGATCGCGGAGTCGACCAACCTCGCCTCCGAGCTCGGGACCTGGGTATTTCGAACGGCCTGCCGTCAGTTTGCGAAGTGGCGATCCGAGAACGCCGACCTCGATCTGTGCCTGAGGGTCAACGTATCTCCTGCACAACTGGTCGGCCTCGACTTCCTCGAAGGTACCGCTCAGGTCCTGGAGGAGTACGAGATCGCGGGCAACAGCGTGTGTCTGGAGATCACCGAGAACGCAATGGTGAGCGATCTCGATCGAACTCGGGTGACCCTGCGTGGGCTGTCCGACCTGGGTGTCCGGGTCGCCATCGACGACTTCGGCACTGGCTTCAGTGCGCTGGCGCAACTCAAGCAGCTCAAGGTCGATGTTCTCAAGATCGATCAGGAGTTCATCCGCGATCTAGGCCACAGTCGGGGCGATCTCGCCATCGTCAAATCGATTGTCAGCCTGGCGAAGTCGTTCGACGTCGACCTGGTGGCGGAGGGCGTGGAAACTGTGTCGGCCGCGCGAACCCTCCTGGAGCTCGGGTGTTATCGAGCCCAGGGGTTCCTGTTCAGTCATCCGCTGCCGGCCGACCAGGCGGGTGACCTGCTCCGTGCAGGGGCGATCCAGCCGTGGTTGGCGGCGGCCACCGGCCCTGTGCGGAAATAGACTCGGCATCCTTTTTTTGGGCAGAAAAGAGGAACGGGTTCGCCATTGCGGATGATAACGGACCTGCAGTATGTTTTTGGGGTCGGGCCAGTTGGGGAGTGAACGGCCTGATCCTCGAGTTTGGACCTGCCCATGTGTGAATGCGAAAGAGTCGTAGAAAGAGAGTTCGGATCTGCTCCGCCGGTTGAAGCGGCGAACGTCCTGTGCGCCGAGTGCGCCCGAAGATCCAGACAGGCGGGCCACAGCGGCCCTCTGATCGCAACTCCCGCCTCAGTCCGTCCGGACTGGGAGCGCCGCTACGGCCGCGCTGCCGTTGCCTCCGACTGCCTGAGCCTCCTGGCTGCCGATGCGGTGGTCACGCTGATCTACAACAACGACTCGGTGCTCTCATCGCCGTCCAACATCGCTGTTGCACTGGCTGTTCCGCTGACGGCGCTGATCGCGTTGGCGATGGCGCACGCATGGGACCCGCGGGTGCTCGGCTCCGGGGCGGAGGAGTTCAGGCGGATCGGCTCCGCGTATGTGGTCGTGATCGCGGCGCTGGCGCTGGTCGGATATGCGATGGGGACGGCGGCGGGCCAGTCGTGGGTGTTCGGGGCACTGCCCCTCGCCGCCGTTCTGTCCGTGTTCGGGCGGTATGTCCTGCGGAAGTGGCTGCACAACGGCAGGCGATCCGGCGCGTTCTTGCGCTCGGTGCTGGTCGTCGGGGACATCGACTCGGTTCAAGAACTCATCAAGCGGACCCGTCGAGCTGCCCACGCGGGCTGGGAGATCCAGGCGGTGTGCCTCGCCGATGTCGATCACGCCGAGTGTTTCCCGCTCGCGATCGAGGATGTGCCCGTCGTCGGAACCGACCGCGACATCATCGGCCTGGTGGCCCTACACGGGTACGAGGCTGTGGCGATACTTCCGTCGACAGGTTGGTCGCCGATGCGTACCCAGCGGCTCGCCTGGGATCTGGAGGGGACGGGGGCGGATCTGCTCATTGCGCCTGCCCTGATGGACATCGTGGGGCCGCGGCTACACATTCGCCCCGTCTCCGGGATGCCGTTGTTGCAGTTGAGCGCGCCGAACTTCACCCGGCCCGCATGGTTCGTCAAGACGGTGTTGGACCGGGTGCTCGCGCTGGGGCTGCTGATCGTGATCGCCCCGGTGATGGTGGCCATCGGGTGCGCGATCCGTCTGACGAGTCCGGGTCCCGCACTGTTCAAACAGACCCGCGTCGGCCGGGGAGGCACGCGGTTCGAGATGTTCAAGTTCCGCAGCATGGTGCGTGACGCCGAAGACAGGCTCGCCGACCTCGCCAAGGCCGACGAGGGTGCCGGTGTGCTGTTCAAGATCCGGGAGGACCCGAGGGTCACCCGGGTTGGTCGGGTCATCCGGAGATATTCGCTCGACGAGCTGCCCCAACTGCTCAACGTTGTGGCGGGGCAGATGTCGCTGGTCGGACCTCGGCCACCACTCGTCTCCGAGTTCGAGAGATACGACGACGGCGGTGTTCGGCGCCGCATGTTCGTCAAACCCGGTCTGACCGGCCTGTGGCAGATCAGTGGTCGCAGTGACCTGCCCTGGGACGAGTCGGTGCGGATGGACCTGCGATACGTCGAGAACTGGTCGATCGCACTGGACTTCATGATCCTGTGGAAGACGGCGGGGGCGGTACTGCGGCCGGATGGGGCTTACTGACGCCGTGTGGCAAGCGCTGAGCGAGGAAGCGCCCGCCGATCTGGATGATGGACGGGGTGTATCGAATACGAAGCGCGTTCCTGGTCTCGGCGGCCGTGGCTGTGGCGTGCGCCGCCCTGGTGGTTGGGTGCAGCGGAGAACCCAGGATCGCCATCCCGCAGGGCATCCCACCGGGCCCCGGTGCACCCGTGCCCCCGATCGACATCAATGCACCCGGTCGCACCGCGGATCAGCTGCGGGACTGGGCCGCCGACCAGACCGACGCGCTCGGCATCTCGGCCACCGCGCTCGAGGCCTACGGGTACGCGGCCGCGGTGATGGCGCAGTCCCGGCCCGAGTGCGGCATCGGATGGACGACGGTGGCGGGAATTGCGAGCGTCGAGAGCAGGCACGGCACCTATCGCGGATCCTCCGTCGCGCCGAGGGGCGACGTCAGCCCGCAGATCCGGGGGATACCCCTCGACGGGGGACCGGGGGTCGCCGAGATTCCGGACACCGACGGCGGCGCGATGGACGGCGACCCCGTGCACGACCGGGCGATGGGTCCGCTGCAGTTCATCCCCGAGACCTGGAAGCGGTGGGGCGTCGACGCCAACGGCGACGGGGTTGCGAACCCGGACAACATCGACGACGCGGCGCTGACGGCGGCGCGGTATCTCTGCGCCAGGGGCGGCGACCTGACCTCCGAGGAGGGCTGGCGTCGGGCCCTGATGGCCTACAACCTGTCCGGCGAGTACCTGAGCGATGTTCGCGACCGCGCGGCCGCGTACTCGGTGGGGACCCGGCCGTGACCGCGCGGCGCGACGACACGGCCGGTTGCTGCCGTTAGGCTCAGACCTGGCACTATGTAGCGAAATCGTCTACTGGAAACGCCGCCAAAAGGAGAACCATCCGTGGCCATCATTGAGCAGGTCGGAGCTCGCGAGATCCTCGATTCCCGGGGAAACCCCACGGTGGAGGTCGAGGTGCTGCTCGACGACGGCAGCTTCGCGCGCGCCGCGGTGCCCTCGGGAGCGTCCACCGGCGAGCACGAGGCCGTTGAGCTGCGTGACGGCGGCGAGCGTTACGGCGGCAAGGGCGTCGAGAAGGCCGTCGAGGCCGTGCTCGGCGAGATCGCCCCGGCCATCATCGGCATCGACGCCACCGAGCAGCGTGTGGTCGACCAGGCCCTGCTGGACCTCGACGGCACCCCGGACAAGTCCCGCCTCGGCGCCAACGCCCTGCTCGGCGCGTCGCTGGCCGTCGCCCGCGCGGGCGCCGAGTCCTCCGGCCTCGAGCTGTTCCGCTACGTCGGCGGCCCGAACGCGCACGTCCTGCCCGTCCCGATGATGAACATCCTCAACGGTGGCGCGCACGCGGACACCGGCGTCGATGTCCAGGAGTTCATGGTCGCGCCGATCGGCGCCGCCACCTTCAAGGAGTCGCTGCGCTGGGGCACCGAGGTGTACCACTCGCTCAAGTCGGTGCTCAAGGCCAAGGGCCTGTCCACCGGTCTCGGTGACGAGGGCGGCTTCGCCCCCGACGTCGCGGGCACCAAGGAGGCGCTCGACCTGATCAGCGAGGCCATCGCGAAGACCGGCCTGAAGCTGGGCACCGACGTGGCCCTGGCCCTTGACGTGGCGGCAACCGAGTTCTACACCGACGGCACCGGCTACAAGTTCGAGGGCAAGAACCGCACCGCCGCCGAGATGGGCGCGTTCTACGCCGAGCTGCTGACCGCCTACCCGCTGGTGTCCATCGAGGATCCGCTGGACGAGGACGACTGGGAGGGCTGGGTCGCCCTCACCGATCAGATCGGTGACAAGCTGCAGCTCGTCGGCGACGACCTGTTCGTCACCAACCCGGACCGCCTCGAAGAGGGCATCGTCAAGGGCGCCGCGAACGCGCTGCTGGTGAAGGTGAACCAGATCGGCACGCTGACCGAGACCCTGGACGCCGTCGACCTGGCGCACCGCAACGGCTACAAGACGATGATGAGCCACCGCTCGGGCGAGACCGAGGACACCACCATCGCCGACCTCGCCGTCGCCGTCGGCAGCGGCCAGATCAAGACCGGCGCCCCCGCCCGCAGCGAGCGCGTCGCGAAGTACAACCAGCTCCTCCGCATCGAGGAGGCCCTCGGTGACGCGGCCCGCTACGCAGGCGAGCTCGCGTTCCCGCGCTTCTCCTTCGACGGCTCGGCGAGCTGAGAACGGAAGCGGGACTGAGCCTATGAGCCAACGCGGTAGGTCACGTCCGGGCGGCAGCCCGGCCGGTCGGGACTCCCGTCGCACCCGCGACGAGTCGGCTGCGCGACGCCCGTCGCGCGGCCGCCCGACCGGACCTACCGCGTCGGCTCCAGGCTCCGGTCCCGCGGCGAGCGGAAAGCCCGCGCCAGAGTTCGAGCCCGAGTCGTCCAGCGAGAAGCCCATCCGCGCACGGGGTTCGCGGGCGGGCGCCTCGGGCGAGGAGAAGCCCGAACGCACCATCCTCGGGCTCTCCACCGGCAAGGCGGTGATGCTGGCGGTGGTGGTCTGCGCGCTCGCGCTGACCCTGGCCGTCCCACTGCGCAACTACCTCACCCAGCGCAGCGAGGCGGATCGGGTCGCCGCGCAGCGCGAGCAGCTCGAGGACGACCTCAAGCAGCTGACCCGGCAGAAGCAGCAGAACGACGACCCCGCGTACATCTCTGCCGAGGCGAGGGAGCGGCTGCAGTACGTCAAGCCCGGCGAGACGCCGTTCCAGGTGCAGCTGCCCGGCGAGGTGGCGACCAGGCCCGAGGAGCTCAGCGAGCGCAAGCGCACCGCGGATCCCTGGTTCACCGACCTGTGGCGGCCCATCGTGGAGCCGCAGCCGGAGCCGAGCGCGGCGCCCGCGCCGCCTGTCCCGGGACCGCCCCCGCCCGCACCGGATTCCGGCGCGGGTTCGATGACCATTCCTCACGATCAAGGAGGGCCCGTCGGGTGACCGATCCGGCTGACAGCACTTCCCGCCCCGCGGTGTCCCAGGAGGACCTGGCCGCGGTGGCCGCGCAGCTCGGCCGCGATCCGCGCGGCGTGCTCGCCATCGCCTACCGGGCCCCCGACGGCACGCCCGGCGTGGTCAAGACCGCGCCCCGGCTGCCGGACGGCACGCCGTTCCCCACGCTGTACTACCTGACCGACCCGCGTCTGACCGCCGAGGCGAGCAGGCAGGAGTCGGCCGGGGTCATGCGCGAGATGACCGAGCGCCTCGAGCGCGATCCGGAGCTGGCGCAGGCGTACCGCCGCGCGCACGAGTCCTACCTCGCGGAGCGGAACGAGATCGATTCGCTCGGAACGGATTTCACCGGCGGCGGCATGCCGGACCGGGTCAAGTGCCTGCACGTGCTGATGGCGCATTCGCTGGCGAAGGGTCCGGGGCTCAACCCGCTCGGCGACGAGTCGGTCGCCTTGGCCGCGCAGGGCAAGCTGCGCGGCACCGCCATCCCGGCGGACTGGCCCGTCTACCAGGGACCGGGTGAGACCGGGGACGACGAATGACCAGGGTCGCCGCCGTCGACTGTGGCACCAACTCGATCCGCCTGCTGATCGCGGACGCCGACGCTGAGGGACGCCTGCACGACGTCCGGCGCGAGATGCGGGTCGTGCGCCTCGGGCAGGGTGTAGACGCGACCGGCGCGTTCGCACCCGAGGCCATCGAGCGCACCAGGGTAGCGCTGCAGGAGTACGCGGACATGATCCGCGAGACCGGCGCGACCGCGGTCCGGATGGTCGCGACGTCGGCGACAAGGGACGCCTCCAACCGCGAGGACTTCTTCGCGATGACCAGGGAGGTCCTCGGTGCTGTGATCGAGGGAGCAGAGGCGGAGGTGATCTCCGGCGACGAGGAGGCACGGCTGTCCTTCGCGGGCGCCGTCGGCGAACTCGATCCTGCCGCAGGTCCTTTCGTTGTCGTCGATCTCGGCGGCGGATCCACCGAGGTGGTTCTCGGTGACGGAGACGGGGTGCACGCGGCCCACTCGACCGACATCGGCTGCGTGCGGATCACCGAGCGCTGCCTGCACGACGACCCGCCGACGGCCGAGCAGATCGCGCAGGCGCGCGAGTTCGCGTTGGCGAAGCTCACCGAGGCCTTCGACCTGGTGCCGGTGGAGCAGGCCAACACCTGGGTCGGCGTGGCCGGCACGATGACCACCATCGCCGCGGTCGCGCTGGAGCTGCCGCACTACGACGCCGAGAAGGTGCACCTGTCGCGGATGACGCTGCCGCGGCTGCACGAGGTGAACGATTCGCTCGTGCACATGACCCATGACCAGCGGGCTGCCCTCGGGCCGATGCACCCGGGTCGGGTCGACGTCATCGGTGGGGGAGCGATCGTCTCCGACGTCCTGGCCGATGAGCTCGCGCGCCGGGCTGGGATCACCGAACTCGTGGTCAGCGAGCACGACATCCTCGACGGTATCGCGCTGTCGATCCTGTAGCGCTCGGGGAGAGCCCGCGCATACCTGTACGCAAAGGCGGCGTCAATACCTCAGCCTGTGCGTGTTGGGAAGAAAGATCTTGATAAAGATTCCATAACAGTGTTCGAGATTGATGCAGTTTTGTTACCTTCGTCACGGGGGCCCGAGGGTTCGCGCCACAGGAGCGGCCCAGCCAACGAAAAGAAGGTAGTGCTGTGGGCAATCACCACGGGACGGACACTCGTTCGAACTTCACCCTTGATCCACATCCCGGGTCAGGTCGGCACCGCGCGCCGGATGCCGGCGGCCCCGATGTAGGTGCCCTGTACGGCCGCCATTGCTTGCGGAACGTCGCGGTTTCCGTTGAAGTCGCCACCCAGGCCAAGGTCGCTGTGCAGGGCAAAGATGTCGCGCAAGCCAAGGCATCTGTCCGGGGCCGTCACCGCACGCCTGCCGGTAGGGGTCCGGTCAAGGTCGTCACGGTTGCAGCTGCGACGGGCGCGATGCTGGTCGGAAGCATGCATCTCGGTGTCGCCAACGCGACGGCAGTTCCGATCCGGATTCCCGGATTGCCGCCGATCGAGATTCCCGATGCGCTGGTGCCGGCGGGCGTTCAGCTTTCCCCGGTCCACCAGGCGCCTGCCGTCGTTCCGGTCCCCCCGGCGCTCCAGGCGCCGCCGGCGGACGTGGTGCCACAAGTCGCCCCGCCCCCACAGGATCCCGCGGCGCCGTCGATCGAGGTGCCCGGTCTCGCGGGCGTTCAGCAATGGGCGCAAGATCAGCTTGGCGCGCCTCCGTCGAACAATCCGATTTTGGCGCGAACTGTGCAACCGGCGTCGGGCACGCTGACATCTCCTTTCGGGCAGCGCTGGGGGACGCTGCACGGAGGAATCGACATCGCGGCGCCGATCGGAACCCCGATTCAGGCGGCCACAGATGGCACGGTCATTTCCGCGGGCCCGGCCTCTGGCTTCGGGCTGTGGGTGCGTGTTCAGGAAGACGATGGAACGACCACGGTATACGGCCACATCAACGAGTTCCTGGTCGACGTCGGCCAGCAGGTGGCCGCCGGTCAGCAGATCGCAACCGTTGGAAATCGTGGCCAGTCGACCGGACCGCACCTGCATTTCGAGGTGCACAATCCCGACGGGCAGAAGATCGACCCTGCACAGTGGCTCCTGGAGCGTGGGGTTTCGCCGACCTGGTCTCAATAGCCTCGGCTGTTCGTGAGGCTGAACACCGGCTTTGAGATGGCGCACGCGAAATGCGTCGCCCGGGATGGCGGGCAGCTAGCATCCACGTGTCCAGTTCGACCGTTTCCCGCGGTAGGACCGGTTGCGGCTGCCGTGGTGTTGGCAGTCGCTGCCCCCATAGCCCAATTGGCAGAGGCAGCGGACTTAAAATCCGCCGAGTGTCGGTTCGAGTCCGACTGGGGGCACTGGGACGAGACCCTTGTCGTGGATGGTGTCTGTTACATCCGCGAGCCCGGAGGAGCTCGGCTCTTCGAAACTGCCCCCGCCGCCCTCAAGCGGCCGGTCGCGCGGATCCGGCGGTGACCCGGGCGGCTGCGATCGGCGGACGGTCCGGATCGACCTAGTCGGTATGGTGGCCGTCTCGGTGGGCGTGGTCCTTGGCGAACTTCTCGGCGCGTTCTTCCACATGCCGGGCAGTTTCGGCGACCACCTGACCAGCGTGGCGCGTTGCCTCACCTGCCGGTGACGCGGCGAGCCTGGAGGCGGTTCTCTTGACTTGTTGCGGCAGGTTCTCTCGAACGTTGGCGGTGATCTCAGCCGGATGTATGTGCGGTGTGTGTTCCTTGATCGGGCCTTCCGTCGCGTGTATGGCCTTCGTCGTGATCCCTCGGCGACGTGCGAGCACGACGGTGACTCCGACAGCCGCTCCGGCACTGGCCCCGATAATCAGTCTCAACCACAGTTTGCGCATCTGATGGGCGTACCCCGCTGGTGCACCAGGAAACCTCGGTCGCGGCATCTCCAACCCTTCGGTCAGGGAAGATGCATGAGTTCTCTGGCGAGGGAGAAGAGGCGGCCTGCGAGTTTCATGACTGGGATGCCTAGCGGGATCAGGATGAGCGTCACGCACAGCACCGCACCGACGAGCCAGAGCACGGCCGCGAGGATTCCTAGTACCGAGCCGAGCAGTGCTGTGACGATCCCGAGGACCACATTGAGCAGGCCCTCTAGCACTCGCATGTTGGCCTCCTTGTCTCAGAATACGCGCTGGATGCGTAGGCCTTGTGGCTCAACGCATCTACGCCACTGTGCGGCATCAAGCAGGCAGATGAGAAGGCGCTTCAGGTCGGCATGAGAAAGGCCTCGCCGCCCTTCCCGGCGGGCAGCGAGGCCTCCGCCGCTGGATGGGAACCGGTGCGGCGAGTCAGAACGATAGGCGGCCCCGATCGGGGCGCGCTTCGATACTCAGCGAACTCTCAGCAAGAAGGCCCCACGGGCGGGCGGGGAGGCGCAGCCTGGTTGCTGGGCCACGCGTGCGCGGCGTTAACCCTTCGGTCGTGCGCGCTTTCGAGAGGCCGCCGGCGTACGTCACGGGCGTCGACGGCCTCGCCCATGAGGCGAGCCCCGCCGAATGCCGCGCTCCGGCAAGTGCGACATGGACGATTGGTCCTGGGCGCGTCGAGTTTCGGCCTTACATTCGTCGGGTAGCCGAGGTGGTGTCAACCGCACTCGACACGAAAGGCATGAACATGACTGCCACCCCGATCCGATCGACAGATGACGTGATCCAGTTCCTGGTCGGCCAGCATGAACAGATCAAGGCACTGTTCGAAACGGTCCTGGCTCGCTCGGGGAAGGCCCGCGAGCAGTCGTTCTTCGAGCTGCGACGTCTCCTCGCCATCCACGAAACGGCGGAGGAAGAGGTCATTCACCCTCGCGCTCGGCGTGAACTCGACAACGGCGAACCGCTGATCGAGGACAGGCTGGAGGAAGAGCACGAAGCGAAGGTGGCGTTGGCCGAGCTCGAGACGCTCGATGTTGACTCCGATGAATTCACACGCAAGATCACCGAGCTGCAGGCCGCGGTCCTCGAGCACGCCGAGCATGAAGAGAACGAGGAGTTCGAACGCCTGCGCAAGTCCCTTACGGACGCAGAGCTCGCCCGCATGACCAATTCAGTCGAGCTGGCCGAAGCAGTTGCGCCCACACGGCCACATCCCGGTGTCGAGTCGAAGGCGGAGAACCTACTCGTCGGCCCGTTTGCCGCGATGCTCGATCGTGCGCGCGATGCCATCGACAGCCCCCACAAGTGATGACGCCTCGACGATCGCGCACCGGACGTGGCCAAGTCGCCCGTGCTGAACGGGCCGGAGGGTCGGGCCACGGCGACAGCTTGGGTACTCCCACGAGTGATATCTGTGAGCCTCCACCGTCGGCTGATCAGATGAGAAGGAGGTCATCAGCGGCAGCGGTGTGGCGCGACCATCCGAAGATTAGGTGAAGCGGTGCACGTCAACGTGCTGGAACTGATTCTGCTGTTGGCTGCCGGCATCGGTAGTGCGATTGTGGTGCGGGCCAGGATCCGCCATCCCGAATACCGCCGACCGTCTGGCATGAGTAGGGGGTAGATCCCGTCGTTCAGTCCGCGAACTACGCATGCACGGCGCACTTGGCCCCTGGGCCGCGCGTGCCCACCAGAGGTCGTCGCACTGCGTGGAGTTGACGACCTCGAACACGAGCCCTGCTGGAGCGCACACCGGCAGGGCCCGTGTTCGATCCCGCAGCGGCAGCTCCTGAGCCCCGGCAGATCCGTCCGTGCGCCGCGGGGTGTCCTGGTCTCGGGTCGGCGGTTATGCCGACCGGAAGATGTCGTTCGCCTTGCCCGTGGGACTGGACCCTTCGCCCGGGGTGGCGATGAACATCTGGCGCATCACAGCCCGCGTCAAGGCGCCAACGGCGCGGGACTGAAGGATCAAGGCTGCGTCGGTGGTCGCCAGTGCGAGCACCACAGGTGTGCCGATCCACACCGGAATCTTCATTGGCCATCTCCTCGGGACTGCTTGTGCCCGTCAGTGATTGGGGTCTGACGGGAGACAACAGGCGGCCCCACCGACGCAGGGGGATTTGTCGGCGGGGCCTACGCCGGTCATCGAGGGATGGTGGCGCGAGCCAACCGTAGACGTAAGAAGTCGTTACTCGCGCGTACCAAACTGGGCGGTTCGCCAGATGTGAACCGGTGTGCCGATCGGTGCCGCCCTGCGTCAGGGGCTCGGCGGGGACTCACCGAGGTATGCCTGATGGCGGTGCACGAACTTGGCGCGGTGCCCGCGGAGCAGATGCACCTCGGCCACGTCCTTGTCCTGCTCCTGTTGTTCGGCCTGACGTTGTTCGAGCACCAGGGCGATCCGGGCCGGGTTGGTTTGCGCGCGCAGATCGCGGGCCCGCATGGCAGCGGAGCCGTCATGCAGTACATATGCGGCGGCACGGTCGCAATAGATCAGCATCCGCTCGTACGCCAGTCGGATGGCCGCACCTTCGCGCAGTCGTGTCACGCCAACGTCCTCGATCAGCTGTAACGGAAGACGCGCGAGCCGGTAGTTGAATCGGGCCACCGCCATGGGTATCCCGAACACGGTTCGATCGTATCGGCGCCCTCGTGGGCAGGCTGTGGACAACCGCTGTGGAAATCAGCGCATCGCGGGCAGGCCGTATCGCTTGACGGCGGCGACGGCCAGGCCGGTCGCGAGGGCGGCTGCTGCGACGACGCGAATTGCAGCCGACTTGATGCGGGGTGCTACGTGCGATGCCATTGGCGACGGTCTCCCTGGTTGGCATGCCTCCGGAGTGAGGCGGCGAAGGCAACCGTATTCCACGTCACACCCGATGGCCACCAAAGGACCGTTTGGTATCTGTCGAGGTGAAACGCGTTCTCGCGCTGCATGAGCCCGTACGGCGGCCCGCGTGCGAAGGGCGTCAAGGTCGGCGGTGTGTGCGTCAGGGCGGCGTCAAGGTCGGCCCCGTCGGGGCCTTGGAGCGGTAGACCTGGAGGCAGGGACTTCGCCGTTGCCCTGTCGGGTTTCGGCACGAGAAGGAGGTCTCGAATGACCCTTCATCTGCCTCGACGTCATCACGGCCTGACACGGCAGCAACCGAAACAGAACACGCTGGTCCACGTACCTCAGCAGGCCGATTCGGTGACGCGGCGCGCGATCGAGCGCGAGCTCTCCGGCGTGATCGCGCAGCCGAACCTGACGCTGGTGGGGCTCTGCTACACCCTGTGGGGTGAGGTCGTCGCCTCTCGCGGCATCGGCGCCACGGTCGACCTGATGATCTCGCTGATGGAGGAGGTCCGCCGCGACCACGGGTTGATCCTCTCGGAGCTGGTGATCGAGGTGGCGGAGCTTCCCGCCGGGCAGGAGGTCGAGCTGCTCGACGCGTTGGACGATGCGCTCGATTCGGCGTGCGCGACATACCGATTCCCTCGCCCGAGCGTCACGTTGATGACCAGGCCCGACATCCACGAGAGTTCGTCGGCCGACCGACTCGCCGCGGCGCTGCGGGGGCGAGCGACGGTCGGCGACTAGCTCAGGGCTCGTCGATGCCGGCGAAGGCGGCGGTGGACTGGCGCAACAGATCGGTGACCCGCTTGTCGGAGTACCCGGTGGGAGCGATCACGACGCCCCGGCGCGGACACCACACCACGCCCGCGTCGATCCGGGTCGCCGACTCCGCGAGGCCGGCCTCCCACTTCCCGAGCACGACCGCGTCGGGTTCCGCCGACACATCCCAGTCGAGGATCCAGGATTCGAGGGCCGCCCACTGAAAAGAGGGGTCAGCGATTCTTGCGCGCACGGCGGCCATTGTGGTGACGGGAGAACGAGCTGGCAAGTGTCGCACTACAGGGCGATGCCCGGCCGACTTTCACGGGTTCGGGCGAATCACCGAGTCGGGCCGCCAGGTCACCTACTCGCTGCCGGACGGCGCCACCGCGACCTTCGTATGGAACAGGAACGGCGAGCAGCGGGCTCAGGAGTAGACGGCGGCCTTCAGTTCCTCGAAGGACTCGAGCAGCAACTCGGCGTAGCGACGGTCGTCGCGCAGCTGCCGTGGGTCCGCGATGATGTTGACCGCCAGCGAATCGCCAACCGAGCTGACCGTGTGCGCCACGCCGGCGAGGCCGATGAGTGGGGCCAACCCGAAGTTCGCGGCCACGGGGGATCCGCAGAGCACCAGGTCGGCGGGGCCCTTGGGCACGTTGGTGACGAGGGTGTTGGCGAGCTGGATGGTCGTCGACGGCCGGGCCGGGAGCGCGCCGAGCACGCGCAGGGCGTTCCGCACCACGAATCCCGGGAGCGAATTGGCGAGCGCATCGGACTGCGTCTCGCCTGGGCTGGTCTTGCGGACCTTGTCGGCGAGCACCGAGCGGTGGATCGCGCCGACGCGCTCGACGAGGTCGGGGAGGTCGGTGTGCAGGTCAACGGCGATGGTGACGAACCGATTCCGGGATGCCGCCTCGATGTCGTCGCGCGTCGATACCGGGACGCAGGCACCCAGCGATCCGGCCGGCGGGTCGCCGACCTCGCACAGATATCTGTGCATGGTCGCGCCGACGATCGTGAGCATCAGATCGTTGAGGGTCACGCCGCCGACCGCACTCCGCATCGCCTTCAGCTCGGGGACCGAGAAGAACACGGCGTTGTAGACGCGTTCCGGGCCGAGGGGTTGGTTGAGCACGGTGCGCGGGCGCAGCGCGGCCGGGGTCTCGTACATCCCCTGCGCGCGCTCCGCCCGCCTCAATTGCTGGATCCGTCTCGCCCGGGGAACGGCGCCTGCGAGCAGGCAGAGATTCCGGGGAATGGCCGCGACCGCGGTCGCGGCCATCGAGAAACCGGACGGAATCGGGTCCGCCGCGGCCGGGCGCTCGTCGGTCGGCAGGGTCTCGGTGAACAGTTGTCGGGCGATCCGGGCGCCGAGGCCGCCGTCCGCCATCGAATGGTGCATCTTGATGGCCACCACGGTGGCGGGACCCGCGATCCCGTCGACGCCGTCGACCCCGGTGGCGACGTGGGCCTCCCACAGGGGTCGCGTCGGATTCAGCGGCCTCCGCTGGATGTCGACCAGCAGCGTTCGCAGGTCTTCCCAGCCCCGTCCGTCGTGGAAGGTGACGTGGTCCTCGGCCGCGAACGCGGGATCCTCGGCCCAGTACGGGTGGTCGAGGTCGAACGGAACCCGGATCATGCGCTGGCGCAGGACCCCGATCCGGCAGGCCCGTTGCGTGATCCACCGCAGGAGCTCGTCCCGGCTCGGGCGGGGGTGCCCGCCCGAGCCGAAGGCGTACGCCGAGACGGTGGTCTGAGCCGTCGACGGCGTCTCGACGTACGCGAAGATCGCGTCGCGTGGATCGATCTGGATCATGGCGCCCCCTTCGGACCGAAACGTCCCCCCGGACGATAAACGTATCGCCCGGTTTGGCGTGGCTCCTATGTCGGCCCCTCTTCGGGCCGCGGGGCACATAGCACCCCGATGGCTCGATTCGGGCGAACTGGGCAGGGCGGATTTGGTGACGTCGGTCACTCGGATTTCGCGGCCGCTCGGCGTCCGGATTCGGGATGGTGTGGCCCATGATCGACACAAAACCGGCCGGTTTGTTATCTCGTCGTTATTAAAACCGTCTCGCGCGGGTTTCTGTGCCTGACCACCTATTTCCGCCCGTTCGTCGGGCGTCGCCGGCGACTTGCCGCAGGTGGGGTGCCATGTCGCGCCCGGCGGGCCGGGCGCCCGTCGCGGTGCGGTAGCCGCCGTTCGTCGGATCAAGATCGTATTTAGATAAAGATTCGATCACGTTGGACGTATCGATATCGTTTCGTTACCTTCGTTGTGGGGGTCCGAGGTTGCACGGCCCAAAAGGTGCGACCAAGAAGCCAACGAAGATGAGGTAAAGACTGTGGGAACTCTCCGCAGGACGTTCAATCGTTCCAGCTCGATCACCACCGCGCGTCGCCTGAAGGGCGCCACGGTCGCCGTCGCGACCGGCGCGATCCTGGTCGGAGGCATGCAGCTCGGATCCGCCACCGCGACCGCCGCTCCGATCGACCACCAGGCCTTCGCCGCAGTGCCCTTCCAGCTTCCGCAGGAACTGCTTCCTCAGGGAGCCCCCGCCGCACCCGCCCCGCTGCCCGAGATCACCGGCGCGCAGCAGTGGGTCAACGACCAGCTCCGCGCGCTCAACCCCGGCGGGTCGGCCGCTCCGTTCAAGGCTCGCACCGTTCAGCCCGTCAGCGGCGTCATGACCTCCGGCTACGGCGCTCGCTGGGGCTCGCATCACGGCGGCATCGACATCGGTGCCAACCTCGGTACCCCGATCATGTCCGCGGCCAACGGTGAGGTCATCTCCGCCGGCCCGGCCTCCGGCTTCGGGCTGTGGGTCCGCGTGCGTCACGACGACGGCACCGTCACCGTCTACGGCCACGTCAACGAGTACACCGTCAACGTCGGCCAGCGCGTCGAGGCCGGTCAGCAGATCGCGACCGTCGGCAACCGCGGTCAGTCCACCGGACCGCACCTGCACTTCGAGGTGTGGGACGCGAACGGTGTCCAGCTGGACCCGAGCGAGTGGCTGGCGGCCAACGGCGTCGCGGTGACCTGGGGCAGCGCCCCGGCCGCCTAGGCGTCAGCCGAGGCTGAAGACCTCCACGCGCGGGGCGTGGGCACGCTGTCGGACGACGGCGCTGCCCACGCCCCGCGCGTTCGGTGTCTCAGATGCCGACGGCGGTCTCGAGCGCCTGTAGTTCGGCGTCGAGGTGGCCGAGGATCGCATCGAGGTCCGGCAGCGCCCGCCTGCACCCGGTCAGCCCGAACGCGATCGCGTCGTCGGAGCTGGTGCAGGTGATGTTCAGGGCCTGTCCGTCCTGCGGGAACGCGATCGGGTACAGCCCGTCGAGCCGGGCCCCGTTCCAGTACAGCGGCGTGGTGGGCCCGGGAACGTTGGAGATCACGACATTGAACGGCGGGCGGACCGCCCCGCTGCTACCCGCGACCACGTGCAGCGCCGCCGGGACCATCCCGACCGCACTCATCGCGAGGATCTGCGACGGGCGCTTGCCGGTCAGCGACTCCTTGCCCTCGAGCATCGACGCTCGCACGGTCTCGAGCCGCTGCGCCGGGTCGGCGGAGTGGGTCGCGAGGTTGCACATCAGCACGCCGAAAGAGTTGCCCGCCGGGCTTTCGTCGGGGCCGCCGCGCAGCGACACCGGCACTGCGGCGATCAGCGGGACCTCGGGCAGGGCCTCCTGCGACAGCAGATACGTGCGCAGGCCGCCGGAGCACATCGCGAGCACGACGTCGTTGACGGTGGCGTCGGACGCTTTGGCGATCAGGCGGAGTCGCTCGATCGGCCAGGACTGCGCGGCGTAGCGCCGCGCCCCGGCGATCGGCACGTTGAGGACCGTGTTCGGGGCCGCGAAGGACAGCGAGCCGCCCTGTTCACGGAGCGCGCGGGCCACGGTGCCCGCCAGCGCGGAGCCGAGCCCGGCCGCCCCTTCGAGCAACGTCGCGGCCCCGCGGACCGCGGCGACGGGCAGTCCGAGGATGCCGCCGTTGTCGCCGGTCTCGGCGGCCGGTTCCTCCGCTGCGGGGCGCTCCGGCTCCGGGTTCGCCATGTCCCAGACGGCGGGCATCGCCCGGTCCGTCGGGTCCTCGCTCAGCGACCGGGCAAGCAATCGCATCGCCGAAACCCCGTCGGCGAACGCGTGGTGGAACTTCGTGTACACCGCGAATCGGCCGTCGTTCAGGCCCTCGATCAGGTGCATCTCCCAGAGCGGACGGTGCCGGTCCAGGGGTGCCGCGTGCAGTTGTGAGCACAGGTCGAGCAGTTCGCGCATGCCGCCGGGTTGCGGCAGGGCGTCGTGGCGTACGTGATATCCGAGGTCGAATCCGCGGTCCTCCTCCCATTCCCACTGTCCGAGCGATGACCACGAGCGCGTCGCCCGCTGCCGAAACCTTTGTGCAGCAGTGTCGTTCGATAGGGCAGTATCGAACAACGCTCGCACGGTCGCGGCGTCGCCGCCCTCCGGGGGCTCGAACAACTGCAGCCCACCGACGTGCATGGGGTGTTCGCGCGATTCTGCCAGCAGCCACATCGAGTCGGCGGGAGACATAGACAGCGGCATGGGCGGCCCTCCTGGGTTCTCGACCGCTGCCCCGGTCGGGTGGATTCTGTCGAATTTGTTGTACCCGTTCGTGAATCGCCCCGCTACTTGTCAAGTGTCCAGTCGTAGGACCGACGGACGAGGTGGTCGCTCGTCCATGTCGCGGCCGGGACCTGGAACAATCGAGCAGTGCCGGTCCCCGAAGAACTCCTCTCCCGACTGCGTCGGTTCCCCGACGTGGAGGCGCCGAACCTGTTCGCCGTCGACGGCGCGGATCGGCTGATCCTCGACGAGGCGGGCGCGGCGCTGCTGGGCGCGGCGAACGCAACGGTCGCGGTGATCGGTGACCGTTACGGCGCCCTCACCCTCGGGGCGATCGCGGGCTTCGGCGCCACCGACGTCCGGGTGCACCAGGACCCGATCACCGGCGAGCTCGCACTGTCACACAACGCCGAGCGCGAGGGCCTGAGCGTCGCCTACCGGTCCTGCGGGCTCGACGCGTCCCTGCTCTCCGGTGCGCGGGTGGTGCTGGTCCAGCTACCGCGCAGCCTGGCCGCCCTCGCCGAGATCGCCGAGGCCGTCGCCCGACACGCCCACCCGGAGGTGGTGATCTACGCGGGTGGCCGCGACAAGCACATCACCCCCGCGATGAACGAGGTGCTCGCCCGCAGCTTCGGCGACGTCCATGCCACCCGTGGCAGGCAGAAGTCCAGGGTGCTCGTCGCCCGCGGCCCGCTCGATCCGCCCGCGGAGCCGACCTACCCGCTGCGCGAGCACCTGGCCGAGCTCGACCTGGAGGTGGTCGCGCACGGGGCCGCGTTCGCGGGCACCAAGCTCGACATCGGAACCCGATTCCTGCTCGACTACCTGCCCCGGATGAATCCGGATGCGCGATCGGCGGTCGACCTCGGTTGCGGCACAGGGATTCTCGCCGTGGAGCTGGCTCGCGCCCGCGCCGACCTACGGGTGATCGCGACCGATCAGTCCGCCGCCGCGGTCGCGTCGACGGCGGCGACCGCGCACGCGAACGGGGTCGGCGACCGGGTGACCGCCCTGCGGGACGACGCCATGTCCACGCTCGGCGACGGCACCGCCGACCTGATCGTGTGCAACCCGCCGTTTCACGTGGGTGCGGCCGTCCACACCGGGGCGGCGCTGTCGATGTTCCGCGCCGCGGGCCGGGTGCTGCGTGAGGGGGGCGAGCTGTGGACCGTCTACAACTCGCACCTGGGCTACCGCGGTGCGCTCAGGAAGTCGGTCGGCCCCACCGAACTGATCGGGCGGAACCCGAAGTTCACCGTCACCCGATCGGTGAAGGGCCTGTGACGCTTCTGCCGGCTACTTGACTGGCCCGCCGCCGATCGGGTCACCGTCGAACTGGTCGCGGGTGATGCCGAGGTCCTCGATGATGACGCCGTCGACCACCTCGGCCTGAACGGACTCGGGATCGCCCGGGTCCGGCCCGTCCTCGTCGAGCGGGGTGTCGGGCTCTTCCTCGGCGAGCCGTTCGTCGAGGGTCTCGCCCGCGGCGGCCTCGGCAGCGGTGGTCCCGAAGCGATCGGCCTCGCTCCAATGATCGGGGGCGTCCACGACATCGTCACCGTCGTCGTTGCGAACCTCGTCCGAGTCGACCGACTCGCTGGCGCTGAGCGTCTGGCCCGGACCGTCCTCGGTGCTCATGAGTCAATGATGCCACCGTTGGGAGCATTGTCGTGCCAGGTGAACCTCGTTTTTGTGCGAGGCGGGCGCGATCTCGGCCCGGTAGAGTCCTCACTGTCACGGCGGGGGGAGGCGTTTGGTTCGAAGCGCCGGGAACTTACTGTCACATGTGAGACGTTTTACCAACAGAACGGGATATCCCGTCGCGGTCGGGCCACAGCGGCACGGCAGGATCCCCAAGGGATCCACCTAAAGAAGGGACACGCACGGTGCGCACCACCAGCAACCCGGTGTTCCGCAACCTCCCCAAGCAGGAGGGCAGCGGATACGCCTCGTTCGGTTCTGCCGCGGCAGGCGCGGGGCAGATGACACAGCAGTTCGGCCAGCCGCAGTACACGCAGGCCGAGCCGTACACGACCGGTCCTGCTCAGCGGGCCATGACCATCGACGACGTCGTCACCAAGACGGGCATCACGCTCGGGGTGCTGACGGTCGCGGCGATCATCTCCTACGTGCTCGTCAACTCGAACGTGGACCTCGCGGCCCCGTTCGTGATCGGCGGCGGACTCATCGGGCTCGTCCTGGTGCTGGTCGCCACCTTCGGCCGCAAGATGGACAACCCGGCGATCGTGCTGGCCTACGCGGCGGCGGAAGGCGTCTTCCTCGGCGCGCTGTCGTTCATGTTCACCGACATCACGTTCGGTGGCACCGGCGGCTCCACCCTCATCGCCCAGGCGGTGCTCGGCACCTTCGGTGTGTTCTTCGGCATGCTCGTGGTCTACAAGACCGGCGCCATCCGCGTCACCCCGCGGCTGACCCGGATGATCATCGGCGCCCTCATCGGCATCGTGGTGCTCTCGCTCGGCAACCTGATCGCCAGCTTCTTCACCCCGGGCGGGCTCGGCCTGCGCGACGGCGGCGGACTCGCGATCGTCTTCAGCCTCGTCTGCATCGGCATCGCGGCGTTCAGCTTCCTGCTCGACTTCGACGCGGCCGACCAGCTGATCCGCGCCCAGGCGCCGGAGAAGGCGGCCTGGGGCGTCGCGTTCGGCCTCACCGTCACCCTGGTGTGGCTGTACGTCGAGATCCTGCGGCTGCTGAGCTACTTCAACAGCGACTAGTCACCGCACGCCTGACCACGAACGGGCGGTTTCCTGCTCCGTCACTCGACGGATGTTCAGGAAACCGCCCGTTCGGCGTTGTGGATACGTTCTCGTTCATCCACATCCCAGGGATTTCGAGCCGTCGCGGGCCGCCGGGGCGACGATGCTGGTGCGGTGGATCACTTCGATGCGCCGTTCCTCGGGTCGCGCGCAGTCGCGATGGGTGCGCTCACGGAGCACCAGCTCTACCACGATTTCGTGCGCCTCTACCAGGGTGTCTATCTGAGCAAGCGAACCCCGGTCACGGCAGCGGTGCGCGCGCGGGCAGCGTGGCTCTTTGCCGGGCCGTCCGCGATCCTGACCGGCTTCTCGGCCGCGGCTCTGCATGGGTCCAAGTGGATCGACGCGAGCGAACCGGCGGAGGTGATCCGCGTCGGGCATCATCGGTCGACACGGAACCTCATCGTCCACAACTGCCGACTCACTTCCGACGAGATCACCGTCGTCGACGGTATCCGGGTGGCCACGGTTGCACGTGCGGGCTTCGATCTGGGCAGGCGCCTGTCACGAATCCCCGCGATCGTCGCGTTGGATGCGCTGTGCGGCGCGACGGGACTCAAGCCCGTCGAGATGAGCCGGCTCGCGGAGCAGCATCCACGCGCGCGTGGACTCATCCGGTTGCGCTCGGTTCTCGAAGACGTGGACGGCGGCGCGGAGTCGCCGCCCGAAACCCGTACCCGACTGGTGATCGTCGACGCGGGTCTGCCGAGGCCGGAGACACAGATCCCGATCCTCGGGAGCGACGGTTGGAGGTTCGCGTGTTCGGACATGGGCTGGAGGGAGTGGTCGGTCCTCGTCGAGTACGACGGCGAACATCATTGGACCGATCGTCGTCAGCGGGCCTGGGACATCGAACGCTCGGCTCGGATCGAGGCACTCGGCTGGAAGGTGATCAGGGTCGGTGCGGAGCTGCTGTATGACCGGCCGCACGAGCTGGTCCGGCGGGTTCGTGCCGGGCTCTGCGCAGCGGGTGCGCCCGTATGACGACGAACGGGCGGTTTCCCGGCAGGCCTCTCGACCGATGCTCAGGAAACCGCCCGTTCGCGGTGGTGCAGAAGAACTAGCTCAGGCGCTCGAGCACCATCGCCATGCCCTGGCCGCCGCCGACGCACATGGTCTCGACGCCGAAGGTCTTGTCCTGCTCACGCAGGTTGTTGAGCAGGGTGTTGGTGATGCGGGCGCCGGTCATACCGAACGGGTGGCCAAGGGCGATCGCGCCGCCCGAGACGTTGATCTTGTCCTCGTCCAGGTCGAGCGCGCGGGCGGAGCCGAGCACCTGCACCGCGAACGCCTCGTTGATCTCGTACAGGTCGATGTCCGAGGTGGTCATCTTCGCGTAGCCGAGGGCCTTCTTGACGGCCTCGATCGGGCCGAGGCCCATGATCTCGGGGGACAGGCCGGTCGCGGCGGTGGCGACAACGCGCGCCAGCGGGGTCAGGCCGAGGGCCTTCGCCTTGGTGTCGCTCATGATGACGAGCGCGGCAGCGCCGTCGTTGAGCGGGCAGGCGTTACCGGCGGTGACGGTGCCGTCGGGACGGAACACCGGCTTGAGCTGGCTGATCTTGTCGTAGCTGGTGCCGGCGCGCGGGCCGTCGTCGGTGGACACGACGGTGCCGTCGGCGAGGGTGACCGGGGTGATCTCGTTGGCGAAGAAGCCGCGGTTGATGGCCTCCTCCGCGCGGTTCTGGCTGCGCACGCCCCAGCGGTCCTGGTCCTCGCGGCTGATGCCGGTCAGCGAGGCGACGTTCTCCGCGGTCTGGCCCATCGAGATGTAGATGTCGGGGGTCAGGCCGTCCTCGCGGGGGTCCTTCCACGCGATGCCGCCCTGGGTGGCCAGCTCGGTGCGGGCCTGCGCGTCGGCGTACAGGGCGTTCTTCGTGCCCGGCCAGCCGTCGGCGCTGCCGGTGGCGAAGCTGGAGACGGACTCGACGCCGGCGGAGATGAACACGTCGCCCTCACCCGCGCGGATGGCGTGCATGGCCATCCGGGTGGTCTGCAGCGAGGAGGAGCAGTAACGGTTGACCGTCACGCCGGGCAGGAAGTCGTAGCCGAGCGTGGTGGCGACGACCTTGGCGATGTTGTAGCCGGACTGTCCGCCCGGCTGGCCACAACCCATGATCAGGTCGTCGATCTCGGTGGGGTCCAGCTCCGGGATCTTCGCGAGGGCCGCGGCGACCATCTGGGCGGCCAGATCGTCCGGACGGATGTCCTTGAGGGAACCCTTTCCGGCGCGGCCGATGGGCGAGCGCACGGCGGAGACAATGACTGCCTCAGGCATGGAGAACTCCTTGTGTTTCGGTGCGTCGTGGTCGACGCGTGACTGGACGATTTGTCTCAGACGTTACGTGGCGCTCGCGGCGCGCTGACGACGCCGTCGGTCATCGACGATCTTGAGCACTCCTGAGGTCGGTTCCGGGGCCACCTGATCGGTTCCGGGCTCGCCCCGGCTGGCCCGGCGCTCGGTGTCCCGGCGCCACAGGAACCGGTTGGCGGCCTCGGTGATCCGGGCGACGGCCCGGCGCGACTCGGCGGCCTCGGAGACCTCGGGCAGCTCGGGCAGCGGACCGCCCTCCCATTCCCCGAGCGCGGTGGCGAGGACGGGCAGCAACTGCTGGGCCGCGAGCTCGTATCCGGCCGCGGAGGGATGGAAGTGATCGGCGGAGAACATGGTGTCCGGGGCGGCAAGGAACTCCGGCGCGAGCAGGTCGGCAAGCGCGACGGGGTGGCCGCCCGCTCGTAGCACCGCGGCGGCCTGCGCCCGGGCCAGCCGGTGGCCCCACTCGCGCACCACCGATCGCAGCGGCTGCGGGATCGCGGTGACCACCCCCAGGTCCGGACAGGTGCCGACGACCACAACCGCGCCGGCCTTGCGGAGCCGTGCCACCGCGTCGCCGAGGCGCCGGGCCGAGGCGTGGACCGAGTTCTTGGCCGTGACGTCGTTGGCGCCGACCAGGATCACCGCCGCGTCCGGTGGTGGGCCCGCGATGAACATGGCATCGACCTGACCCTTGAGTCCCTTCGAGGTGGCGCCGCCGATCGCCTTGGTGGACAACCAGATCCGCTTGCCCGTCTCCTCGGCGAGGCCGCGGGCCAGCAGCACCCCCGGTACCTCGTCGGCGACCGCGCAGCCGACCCCGGCCGCGGTCGAGTCGCCGAAGATCATCAGGTGGATGTCGAACTCGGCGCCCAGCCGCCAGCGCTCTGGGGCCTCGCACCCGGCGGTGTAGATGCCGTCGGCCTCCGGCGGTTTGGCGACGTTGCGGCCGATCACCCCGCGCGCGGCGGTGGCCTGGCCCATCAGGTAGTTGTAGAGCGCCCACGAGGCGGTGCCTGCCGAGGATCCCGCGACGACCGCGGCCGCGCTTGCTTTCGCGGCCGTTTTCCATCCGCTGGTGGGCACCGGATCCACCCCTCCGCTCGTCGCGAGTGCTACCGGCCACAAATCTAGTGCGAAAGCCCGCGCGGCGTGGGGTCGGCGCGCGAGCGCCCGCAGACATCAAGAGCGGAGCCGGAGGAGCGACCCTCGAGAAGGGACCTGGTGTTGCCCCCGCGGCGCGCTCTGGGACCATGTAGGCATGCGCATCGCGGATCATGTCGTCGACCTCATCGGAAATACTCCGCTGGTCAAGCTGAACTCGGTGGTCGAGCCCGGCTCGGGACTGGTGGCCGCCAAGATCGAGTACCTCAACCCGGGCGGCAGCTCCAAGGACCGGATCGCGGTCAAGATGATCGACGCCGCCGAGGCGTCCGGCGAGCTGAAGCCCGGCGGGACCATCGTCGAGCCGACGTCGGGCAACACCGGCATCGGGCTGGCGCTGGTCGCGCAGCAGCGCGGCTACAAGTGCGTCTTCGTCTGCCCGGACAAGGTCAGCGAGGACAAGCGCAACGTTCTCAAGGCGTACGGCGCCGAGGTCGTGGTGTGCCCGACCGCGGTGGCACCGGAGCACCCGGACAGCTACTACAACGTCTCCGACCGGCTGGCGCGGGAACTGCCCGGCGGCTGGAAGCCGAACCAGTACTCCAACCCGGGCGGGCCGGAGAGCCACTACGAGACCACGGGCCCCGAGATCTG
Source organism: Rhodococcus maanshanensis NBRC 100610 (assembly GCF_001894865.1). Lineage (GTDB taxonomy): Bacteria > Actinomycetota > Actinomycetes > Mycobacteriales > Mycobacteriaceae > Rhodococcus_G > Rhodococcus_G maanshanensis. The sequence continues at coordinate 72,125 of NZ_BCXA01000002.1, forward strand.
GCGGGACACCGAGGGCAAGATCACCCACTTCGTGGCGGGCGTCGGCACCGGCGGCACGATCACGGGCACCGGCCGCTACCTCAAGGAGGTCTCCGGCGGCAAGGTCAAGATCATCGGCGCGGACCCGGAGGGCTCGGTGTACTCGGGCGGCACCGGGCGGCCGTACCTGGTCGAGGGCGTCGGCGAGGACTTCTGGCCCACCGCCTACGACCCCTCGATCCCCGACGAGATCATCGCGGTCTCCGATGCGGACTCGTTCGAGATGACGCGGCGCCTCGCCCGCGAGGAGGGCCTGCTGGTCGGCGGCTCCTGCGGCATGGCCGTTGTGGCCGCGCTGCGGGTCGCCGAGCGCGAGCCCGACGCGGTGATCGTCGTGCTGCTGCCCGACGGCGGCCGCGGGTACCTCTCGAAGATCTTCAACGACAAGTGGATGGCCTCGTACGGCTTCCTGCGTACCCCGCTGGACGGCAAGGTCCACGAGCCGACGGTCGGCGACGTGCTGCGGGGCAAGTCGGGCGAGCTGCCCGACCTGGTGCACACGCATCCGTCGGAGACGCTGCGCGACGCGATCGAGATCCTGCGCGAGTACGGCGTCTCGCAGATGCCGGTCGTCGGTGCCGAGCCGCCGGTGATGGCGGGCGAGGTCGCGGGCAGCGTCACCGAGCGGGACCTGCTCTCGGCGGTGTTCGAGGGGCGGGCGCAGCTCGCCGATCCGGTCGCCAAGCACATGAGCCCGCCGTTCCCGCTGATCGGCTCGGGCGAGCCGGTGAGCGCCGCGACCAAGGCACTCGGCGACTCGGATGCGCTGATGGTGGTCGACGACGGCAAGCCCGTCGGCGTCATCACCCGGCACGACCTGCTCGGATTCCTCAGTGCCGGGGGATAGCTCGATCCGAGCCCGCCCCGCCAGGAGCCGTTAGGATCCCCGCATGGGGGAGACGAGAGCTCGGGTGGGGATGGTCGCCGTTGCGGTCACCGTGCTGGTGTCCGGATGTTCGACGGTGACGAGCGGTACGCCGGTCGCGGAGTCGGAGGGGTCGGGCGCGGTGGTGGAGCTGTCCGCGGGCGAGGCGCCTGACTGCGCGACGATGGCCGGGGCGCTCGGCCCACTGGTGGCCGGCATGGCGCTGGCGAACCAGACAACGCTGCCGGGCTCAACCGACCCGCTCTGCCTGTGGTCGGACGGGGACTTCACCGGAGCCCAGCGCAATCTCTTCGCCAGCGTCAAGGGCAACGGGTTCACCGAGGCGATGCTCGAGGCCTCCAATGGGAAGACGAGCATGGGCGTGGTCGACGAGCCGCGCGCCGACGCGCTGAATGGGCTGGTGATCAAGGTCAACGACACCGTGTACACGCTGACGATGGCCGGTCGCAGTGTCGATGTCGGCAGCCACGGCAACCAGGGGTACACGGAATCGGAGTACATCGACGCACTGGTCGCGGTTGCCCGATTACTGACGCAATAGCGGCTCGCTAGGCTTACCGGCATGAGCGAGCACAGCAACGCAGAGCACGGGTTCTCCACCAGGGCCGTTCACGCCGGGTACGAGCCGGATCCGCTGACCGGCGCGGTGAACGTGCCGATCTACGCCAGCTCCACCTTCGCCCAGGACGGCGTCGGCGGCATGCGCAACGGGTTCGAGTACGCGCGCACCGGGAACCCGACCCGGCGTCCGCTCGAGGCCAACCTCGCCGCCCTCGAGTCCGGCACCTACGGTCGCGCGTTCGCGTCCGGCATGGCGGCCACGGACTGCCTGCTGCGCTCGGTCCTGCGTCCCGGCGATCACCTGGTGATCCCGAACGACGCCTACGGCGGCACCTTCCGGCTGATCGACAAGGTGTTCACCCAGTGGGGCATCGAGCACACGCCCGCCGCGGTGTCCGATGTGGACGCGGTCCGCGCCGCGATCCGCCCGAACACCAAGCTGGTGTGGGTGGAGACCCCGACCAACCCGCTGCTCAACATCGGCGACATCGAGGCGCTGGCCGGGGTCGCGCACGAGGCCGGGGCAAAGCTGGTGGTGGACAACACCTTCGCGTCCCCGTACCTGCAGCAGCCGCTCGGCCTCGGCGCCGACATCGCGCTGCACTCGACCACCAAGTACATCGGCGGGCACTCCGACGTCGTCGGCGGTGCGCTGGTCACCGACGACGAGGAACTCGACACCGCCTTCGCGTTCCTGCAGAACGGCGCGGGCGCGGTGCCCGGCCCCTTCGACGCGTACCTGACCATGCGCGGCATCAAGACCCTCGCGCTGCGGATGGAGCGGCACAGCGAGAACGCCGAGAAGATCGTCGACCTGCTCACCGGCCACGCCGCGGTCTCGCAGGTGATCTACCCGGGCCTCGAGTCGCACCCGGGCCACAAGGTCGCGGCCAAGCAGATGCGCCGCTTCGGCGGCATGATCTCGGTGCGCCTCAAGGGCGGCAAGCAGGCCGCGCTCGACTTCTGCTCGCGGACCCAGATCTTCACCCTGGCCGAGTCCCTCGGCGGCGTCGAGTCGCTGATCGAGCATCCCGGCGCCATGACCCACGCGTCGACCGCGGGCTCCGCCCTCGAGGTCCCGGACGACCTGGTCCGGCTCTCGGTCGGCATCGAGGACGCGGCCGACCTCCTCGCCGATGTGGAGCAGGCACTGAAGTAGGCGGCTCCGCCGCCCGTGCGCGGTTGGCGAGTCTCAAGACTCGTCAACCGCGCACGGGCGCCGCAGGCGCCTTACGCTGGCGCGATGGAACTCGTGACGAGGGACCAGATCGCGGCGGCGGCGGAACGGCTCGCCCCGGTGATGCGCAGGACGCCGATGCTCGCGTCGCGGGTGCTGTCGGAGCGCTGTGCCCACGACGTGTGGCTCAAGTGTGAAAACCTCCAGCGCACAGGCTCTTTCAAACCCCGCGGTGCCTACAACCGGATCGCGAACCTGACCCCCGAGCAGCGGGCGGGCGGCGTGGTCGCGGCCAGTGCGGGCAACCATGCCCAGGGCGTGGCCTGGGCCGCCAGCCGGCTCGGCATCGAGTCCACGGTCTTCATGCCGGTCGGGGCGGCGCTGCCGAAGCTCGTCGCGACCAGGGCGTACGGGGCGACGGTCCACCTGCGCGGGCACACCGTCGACGAGGCGCTCGTGGCCGCCGAGGAGTTCGCCGCGGCGACCGGCGCCGTGCTCATCCACCCGTTTGATCACGTCGACGTCGTCGCGGGCCAGGCCACCGTCGGGCTGGAGATCCTCGAGCAGCTGCCCGAGGTCGGGACCATCGTGGTGCCGACCGGCGGCGGCGGGCTGCTCGCCGGGATCGCGGCCGCGGTCCGGGACTCCGGCCGCCGGGTGCGCCTCGTCGGCGTGCAGGCCGAGCAGGCGGCGGCCTGGCCGCGGTCGCTAGCCGAGGGCGAACCCGTCGAGGCGCAGGCCCTGTCCACCATGGCGGACGGGATCGCCATCGGGCTCCCGGGTGCGGTGCCGTTCGCACACGTCAACGCCCTGGTGGACGAGGTGGTCACGGTCAGCGAGGACGCGCTGTCCCGGGCCCTGTTGCTGTGCAGCGAGCGGGCCAAGCTGATCGTCGAGCCGGCGGGGGCGGCGGCGGTGGCCGCCCTGATGACCTGCGCGGCTGACCAGCTGCGGCTGGAGGGGCCCGTGTGCGCCGTGTTGTCCGGCGGCAACATCGACCCGCTCCTGCTCACCCACGTGATCACCCACGGCCTGCGGGCCGCAGGCCGCTACCTGGTCGTGCGCGTCACCATCCCGGACCGGCCCGGCGGGCTGGTGCGGCTGCTGGGCGTGGTGAGCGAGCGTGGCGCCAGCGTGGTGGACGTCGTGCACTCGCGGACCGCGCGCGACCTCGGCCTCGACGAGGTGGAGGTGCTGCTGACCCTGGAGACCCGCGGACCCGACCACCGAGACGAGGTACTGGGCGCCCTCGGCGCGGCCGGCTTCGCCGTGCGGGTGCAGGAGTAGGCGCTCCGCGCCCGTGCGTGGTCGACGAGTGCGGAGACTCGCTAACCGCGCACAGGCGGCGTAGCCGCCTGTGCCTTCACGGCCAGCCGCAGAGCCGGGTGACCCGGAAGTCCCGGTCCACCAGCCGGGCGGGCAGCCCGACCTCCTCGAGCCAGGCGAGCGTCTCCTCGCCCCCGCGGACCGCCGCCCTGCTCGCCGCGGCCGCGGCAAGGGCCGAACCGGCGACCACCGACACGGTGCGCCAGTGCGGCGCCTCGGCGGGATTCGGGTGCAGCGGGCTGACCGTGCTCGCGGTCGCGAGGCCGGAGCCGGACGGGATCGAGACCTGGCAGGACGGGTCGCCGGGCAGGTCCTCGACCTTGATCTGCCAGCCGCTGCGCGGCTGCGGGCCAGCGGTCGCCACGTCGCCGCCCAGGCTGACCAGCACCCCGCAGCCGAGCAGTTCGGCGACGGCGCCGGCGCACCGGTCGGCCGTGACGGAGCGGGCGGTCGCGGACACGTCGAGGGTGAGCCCGGCGGGGAGGGTGACGTCGTGGCCGCGGACGGTCACCGAGCGCCACTGGTTCGGGCCCTCGCCCCCTGAGGTGGGGTCGAGCGTGCCCGCGGTCAGCTCGGCGGCCAGGAGGGCCCTGCTGACCTGCTCGGCGAGCAGGACGCTCACCCGGGTCGTGGTGCCCGCGGACCGGTTGAGCGCGGCTATCTCGGAGTCTTCGCGGGTGGCGTTGGTCGCGACGTCGGCTGCGGCCAGGTGGCCGCGGACCATGTTCCAGGCGGACTCCAGCATCTCGGGCTCGGACACGACCACCGTCGCGCGCACGCCCCACATCGACCAGCTCTTCGCGGCCTTGTCCGCCGCGAGCGTCACGACCCGCCCGAGATCACGTCGAACTGACCGGCGCCGCGGGTGACGATGGGGCCGCCGACGCTCGAGCGGTTCGACTCGGCGGCCATGACGGTCCCCGAATCCGAAGACGGGGCGTCTCCGAGCACCAACGAGCCACCGGTGAGGGACCCGACACCGAGCGCGCCGACGATGCCGGACGCCGCGACGGCACGGCGCAATCGGGACGTTCGGTGCGGTTGCTCTACGGGTCGCTCACTCATGACGACCAGGATCCACCGTGAGTCTGAGAGAGACCTGAGGGTCTGCTGAATTTCTCGCTCTTGCGCCCGAATGTCGCGGCGCGCGGGCATACGCTCCGTGAGTGCGCAGTTTTCCCCGCCCGAAGTGGGCCGATTCGCCGGCAGATGCACAGTCGGCGGCGGCTAACGCCGGACCGGCACGCCGCGATACAGGCGTCGTGTGGGTTCGGGAAAAACGGTTCGATCGATGTGATCGAAATCGCCCCGCGGCCGGGTCGGGGGACCTAGCGTTGCACCTGATGGCCCGCTCGAAGTTTGGAGTTGCGAATGCCGGTTGATCCAACGGCGGTGATCGTGGCAGTTGCCACTGCCCTCGGCGGCTTCGTTCAAGGAGCCGACATCCCATTACCGGTGAAGGATCAAGCAGCACAAGCGATTCAGTCTTTCGAGGCGTCGGCGCCCGCGGCGTCGCAGCAGATCAACGACATCATCGGGATGCTGCCCGAACAGGTGCAGGGGCAGGCGCAGCAGGCCGTAACGGATGCGGCTGCCGCAGTGGAGGATTCGCTCAAGCCGTACCTCCCACCCGCCCCGCAGGCCCTTCCCGGACTGCCGGCCGCGCCCGCCGTGCCACCGCCCGCGGTGGTCGCGCCACCGGTGCAGGAGTCGCCCCGCTACACGGCGCCGCCCGCGCTGCAGGCGACCCCGATCGGCGGCGACCCGAGCCGAGCGCTGCCCGGCGCGTTGACGGACCTTCCGGAGTTGGCGATGGCCCCGATCGGTGCGATCGCGGTCTTCGTGCCGTGGCTGAAGAAGGCGGGCGAGATCTGCGAGGGCATCAAGCCGCCGGTCCTCGCCGCGCTCTATTCCGCGGAGAACGGATTCCGGTACGGCCCAACTGCGCCGGTGTCGAGGGACGGAGCCCGCGGCCCCGGTCAGTTCATGCCGGGCACGTGGGCCAAGTACGGCAAGGACGCCGACGGCGACGGCAAGGCGGACATCCTCGGCGTCGCGGACTCGGTGATGGCGTCGGGGCACCTGCTCTGCGACATGTACACCGAGATCGAGGGCTGGCAGAAGCAGGGCCTGGTCAAGGGCGACACCCTCGACCTGGCCATCGCCGGGTACAACGCGGGGGTCGGGGCCGTGCGACGGTCCGGCGGGATGCCGTCCGGACTGCCCGACTACGAGAACCAGACCAAGCCGTACGTGGCGAAGATCCGGGCCACCGAGGCCCGATTCGCGGGGATCCTCACCCCGTTGGTCGGCAACTTCGGCGACGGGATCGGCGGCAAGATCGTCGAGGCCGCGCTGCGGTACCTCGGCCTGCCCTATGTCTGGGGCGGCGGCAACATCAACGGACCCTCCGGCGGCGGCTTCGACTGCTCAGGCCTGACGTCCTACGCGGTGTACGCCGCCACCGGCGACCTCCTGAAGCTGCCGCGGACCTCGGAGACCCAGTGGGGCGTCGGCGAGGAGATCCCGCTGGTCGAGGCCAGGCCCGGCGACCTGCTGTTCGGCAACTGGCAGTCGGGCGGGCCGGGCCACGTCGCGATCTACATCGGCAACGGGCAGATGGTGCACGCCCCGCAGACCGGCGACGTGGTCCGGGTCGGCCCGGTGTTCGACGGGATGAAGGTCCGCCGGATGGTGTGACGCGGCTCCGCGGCCTGTGTGCGCCGCCCTAGCGCGGCGGTTCAGGGACCGCACCGGTACCAGCCCCCAGCAGTGGTTGTTGCAGCAGCGCACCGACCACGCCCGGCTGCTGCTCGAATCGACCGACGAGACGGTGGACCGGATCGCCCGCGACACCGGCTTCGGCAGCGCGGTGAGCCTGCGCCACCACTTCCACCGCATGCTCGGCACCAGTCCGGCGGCCCATCGCGCCCAGTTCCGCGGCGCAGCGCACTGATCACCGTTGCAACGGGGCGCGTCCCGACTTCGACAACACGAAACCCCGGTCCGAGCCGAGGCTCGAACCGGGGTCCGGGATGAAGAATTGTGCGCGTTCTGTACCCCGGTGAGGGTGCGAAAAGCGCACGGGCGGCGTAGCCGCCTCAGCTGTGGTACGGCTCCGCGCTGACGAGCGTCACTTCCATGGTGCCGCCGTTGGGGAGCGTGTACTTGCGGGTCTCGCCGACCTTCGCCTCGAGCAGCGCGCTGCCCAGCGGGGAGTTGGGGGAGTAGACCTCGAGCTTGTTGTCGCGGGCACCCTCTTCGCGGGTGGCGATCAGGAAGGTCTCGGTGTCGGACTTGTCGCCGTCGTAGTAGACCTTGACCACGGAACCGGGCAGTGCCACACCGGACTGGGTCGGCGCCTCGCCGACCTTCGCGCTGTTGAGCAGCTCCTGGAGCTGGCGGATACGGGCCTCCTGCTGGCCCTGCTCCTCGCGTGCCGCGTGGTAGCCGCCGTTCTCCTTGAGGTCGCCTTCCTCGCGTCGCTCGTTGATCTCGGCCGCGATGACCGGGCGGTTGGCAATGAGCTGGTCGAGTTCGCTCTTGAGCCGGTCGTGTGACTCCTGGGTAAGCCAGGTCACCTGGGTCTCGGTCATGCTCGATCACTCCTCGTAGTCGGGACCCATCCGGGTCCCCTGGGCGGGCCACTGAACTCCAGTGGCCTTCGGCGACGAGAGCGCCCCTACCCCCGGTGGTCGGATCCCCCCGGTTCGCTCAGTCGAGTGAGCGGTGCACCCTGCCGCTACGCATCTATACGCAAATGCAGCAATACACGGTTCCAAAGCCGGAACCGTGTACCCGAGGATTCTAGCACGAGCAGGGATTTCTCCATGAAGATCGCACTTGTGCGGCCCGGGAGCGGCCCGGTCCGGTCAGCCGGTGGTCAGGTACTCCGGCACGGTCGTGCCGCAGCCGTAGATGTCGGCGATGGCGGGCCGCTGCGACGTTCTGATCAGCGTGGTCACGTCGACGGTGCCGCTGTCCGACGGTCCCAGGTACACCTCGCGCCTGCCGGTCTCGGAGCCGTCCTTGGACCTGGCCCGCACGATGCAGACGGCGGGTTCTGACGGGTCCTCGCGGGTCACGGTGAACCGGATGCTGATCGTCGACTCGTCCACCAGGTTGTAGGCGATCGACTGACCCTCGACGTCGTCGCCTGCGAACTTGTTGTACGCGAAGAAGGCGAGCGCGAGCCCGAGGAGCACGACGCCGATGGACAGGATGATCGCCACCACCCGGGATCCGCGCAGATCGCGCGTGGGCGTCGGGTAGCGGTCGGCGGGAGGCGTCTCGGTCATATCGCTCAGCTCTCGTACAGCGGCACCGGGCCTGCGGCGGCCCGGTCGGCGTACCTCGCGTGCTGCTGGGGCGGGGCCACGGCTGACGGCGGAAGTACCGGGTGGAACTATAGGGGAAGGACAACGGTGCGTTGTCGGCGGACGTCGGCGTCGGACCACCACGTCGCTACAGGCGAAGCTGAGGTGAAGGAGCACTGTGAGCGGATTGCGTCTCATGGCCGTGCACGCCCATCCCGACGACGAGTCGAGCAAGGGTGCCGCAACCACGGCCCGGTACTCGGCCGAGGGCAACGAGGTCCTGGTGGTGACACTGACCGGCGGCGAGCGCGGCGACATCCTCAACCCCGCGATGGATGTTCCCGGCGTGCGCGACCGCATCAGCGAGGTGCGCAAGGAGGAGATGGCCGAGGCCGCTCGCATCCTCGGCGTCCAGCAGCTCTGGCTCGGCTTCGTCGACTCCGGGCTGCCCGAGGGCGACCCGCTGCCGCCCCTGCCCGAGGGCTGCTTCGCGCTGGTGCCTCTGGAGGAGTCCACCGAGGCGCTGGTCAAGGTGATCCGCGAGTTCCGTCCGCATGTCATCACCACCTATGACGAGAACGGCGGATACCCGCACCCCGATCACATCCGCTGTCACGAGGTGTCGATGGCCGCGTACGAGGCCGCGGGCGACTCCGAGCGTTTTCCCGGGGTCGGGGAGCCGTGGGAGCCGTTGAAGCTCTACTACTCGCACGGCTTCATCCGCAAGCGCCTGCTCCTGTTCCAGGAGGAGTACGACCGCCGCGGTGAGGAGTTCCCGATGGCGGAGTGGCTGAAGAAGTGGCGGACCGAGCAGGGCGACCTGATGGCGCGGGTGACCACCCAGATCGTCTGCGGTGACTACTTCCCGCAGCGCGACGATGCCCTGCGTGCGCACGCCACCCAGATCGACCCCAACGGTTCGTTCTTCGCGGTGCCGCTGGAGATCCAGCAGAAGATCTGGCCGACCGAGGAGTTCGAGCTCGCGAAGACGAGGGTGCGCACCGCAATCCCGGAATCCGACCTGTTCGCAGGCATCGACCACGTCGGCTACGGCCACCCCGAGGAGAAGAAGTGATCTTGGCAAGTGCGGCCGGCTGGCTGGCACAGACCCCCAGCAACCCGGTCGGACCGGAGTTCGGCAAGGCCTCACCGATCGGCTTCGTCATCATCGTCGCCCTGCTGGTCGGCACGGTGCTGCTGGTCCGGTCGATGAACAAGCAGCTGCGCAAGCTGCCCGACACCTTCGAGCCGGAGCATCCCGAGCTCGATCAGGCGGCGGACGAGGGCACCGATCGGGGCGCGGCGGGCGAGCCGCCCACCGACGGGAAGAACGCCGAACCGCCGACCGGCTCGGCGAGCTAGGCAGCGCGGCGTGTCGGCCCTGGCACGGAACACTCTCGGCGGGGCGACGAGCCCCTACCTGCGTCAGCACGCCGACAACCCCGTGCACTGGCAGCAGTGGGGTCCGGAGGCGCTGGAGTGGGCGCGCGTGCGCGACGTGCCGATCCTGCTCTCGGTCGGCTACTCGGCCTGCCACTGGTGCCACGTGATGGCCCACGAGTCCTTCGAGGACGAGGCGACCGCGGCGCTGATGAACGAGAACTTCGTCTGTATCAAGGTGGACCGTGAGGAGCGGCCGGACCTCGATGCGGTCTACATGAACGCGACGGTCGCGATGACCGGCCAGGGCGGCTGGCCGATGACCTGCTTCCTGACCCCCTCGGCCGAGCCGTTCTACTGCGGCACCTACTACCCGACGGTGCCGCGCGGCGGGATGCCGTCCTTCACCCAGCTGCTCGAGGCCATCGCGGACACCTGGCGGGGCAGGCGCGGCGAGGTCGAGGAGGCATCCGCCGCGATCACGGCGCAGCTGACCGCCAACGCGGCCGGTGTCCCCGGGGGACAGGTGGTCCTCGACGCGAACCTGCTGGACGCCGCGATCGTCGCCGCGCTGCGCGACCAGGACCTCGACAGGGGCGGATTCGGGGTCGCGCCCAAGTTCCCGCCGTCGGCATTGATGGAGGGGCTGCTGCGCGGCTACGAGCGCAGCGGAGACACGAAAGTGCTTGCCGCGGTGGAGCGTACCGCAGAGGCGATGGCGCGCGGCGGAATCTACGACCAGCTGGGCGGCGGGTTCGCGCGCTACTCGGTGGATGCCGACTGGGTGGTCCCGCACTTCGAGAAGATGCTCTACGACAACGCCCAGCTGCTGCGGGCCTATGCCCACCTGGGGCGGCGGACGGGGTCGGCGCTGGCGATCCGGGTGGCCGAGGAGACAGTCGAGTTCCTGCTGCGGGACCTGCGCACCGAGTCCGGTTGTTTCGCCTCGGCGCTGGACGCCGACACCGACGGCATCGAGGGCCTGACCTACGCGTGGACCCCGGACGAGCTGCTCGCGGCCCTCGGTTTCGAGGACGGTGTTTGGGCGGCCGGGCTGCTCGCGGTGAGCTCCGCCGGCACCTTCGAGGCGGGCACCTCGGTGCTGCAGCTGCCCGCCGATCCCGAGGACCCGGCGCGCTGGGAATCGGTGCGGTCGAGGCTGTTCGAGGTGCGGTCGGGTCGCCCGCAGCCGGGGCGTGACGACAAGGTGGTCACCGCGTGGAACGGGCTCGCCGTCACGGCGCTGGCCGAGGCGGGCGCCGGGCTCGGCCGCCCCGAGTGGGTCGAGGCCGCGGCGCACTGCGCCCGGACACTGCTCGACGAGCACCTGGTCGACGGCCGACTGCGCCGGGCCTCGCTCGGCGGGGTGGTCGGTGACGCGGCCGCGGTGCTCGACGACCACGGCGCGCTGGCGGTCGGGTTGCTGGCCCTGCACCAGGCGACCGGCGAGCTCGAATGGCTCACCCGCGCAGAGCAACTCATCGACCTGGCGATCGAACACTTCGCCGATCCCGCGGAGCCGGGCAGCTGGTTCGACACCGCGGACGACGCCGAGGCCCTGATCACCCGGCCGCGTGACCCCTTCGACGGGGCGACGCCGTCGGGAGCGTCCACGATGGCGGAGGCGCTGCTGGCCGCCGCGGCGCTGGCCGGCCCCGAGCGTTCCGCCCGGTACGCCGCGGCCGCCGCGGACACCCTCGACCGCGGGGCGCTGTTGCTGGCGCGCGCGGCCAGGTCCGCGGGCCACTGGCTGGCCGTTGCCGAGGCCTCGGTGCGCGGACCGATTCAGGTCGCGGTGTCGATGACCGGTGACGGCGCCGACCTGCTGGACACGGCCCGACGCGAGGCGCCAGGTGGGGCGGTGGTGATCGGCGGTGCGCCGGACACGTCCCCGCTGCTCGTCGACCGCCCGCTGGTCGACGGGGACCCTGCCGCGTATGTGTGTCGAGGGTTCGTCTGCGACCGGCCCGCGACGGGCGTCGACGAGCTGAGGGCCGCGTTGGCGCGCTAGCAACGCCGGCGCTCCCCACACCGGGAAGCACGGTCCCTGCGGGCTCGAAACCCCTATTGACAACAGCGCCTTGTCGATTCGTCGTGAATCTGTTGTTTCAGTTCTGCTGCCACTCGCTCTAGTGTCGATCCGAGATGGACGTCCACTGTGGACGTCCATCTCGTGCGCGGTCACCATGTCGAGGGCCTGGCGTTCGTGTGTTGTGCAGGCCCCTGCCGGTGGCGCGGGCAGCCTCGGCTCACCCGGTGGCTCCGACTCCAGCGGGGCGCAGGTGCGGATGTGGTGTCCGGACAGTCGGCCAGTGCGACATCGGTACCCGCGCGAATCCGGTCGGCCGGCTGCGAAACAGGCCCCGATGGATCCGGGACGATTGGGGGAAATCGCATGACCAACGCAATGGCTGCCGGTGCTCGCACCGATCTGGTTCAGCCCGCCATCAGGCCACCCGTTGGGCTCGGCGACAACGAGGGCTGGCGTGCAGGCGCCCAGTGCGCCCAGTCGGAACCGGACGAGTTCTTTCCGGACCGCTGCCGGCCGGAAAACGTCCGCGCCGCCAAGGAAGTCTGCCACCGCTGTCCGGTCGCGGCCGAGTGCCTCGAGTATGCCCTCGGCGCCGCCGAGCCGTTCGGAGTGTGGGGAGGAAAGACTCCGAGGGAACGGCGCCGCATGCGTTCCGGCCGCCCGATCCCCGGGGCGGCCGGTGATTGAACCAATCGTCCGCTGCTGCCTCCGGGAAACGGAAGGGACCAATTCGGCTTTGTAGGGCGTGGATTGTGAGCAATTGAGTTCGGCGGCGGAAGCCGGCCACAGTGCATCCGCCCGTGACGGCGATCGGCCTCGGCCAACACGGTCCGCACGCACCCGTGTGGCCGGGCTGACACGTGTCTGCCATGTACCAGCAGCCCAGGCGGGGTGCACCGTGCTGGGTACCCGACGAAGGATGAGAATGCGAACTGCCACTGCACGATCCAGGACTCACGCGATCGGCACCGTCATCGCCGTGTCTGCCGCCGCCGCGACTGTCCTCGCCGCGGCGCCGTCTGCCAGCGCGGCGCCGGCCGCCGGCGCGGGCCCGATCGTCTACCCGGCCTCGCTCCAGGACGCCTTCTATGGCACGCCCGCCGACATCGCGGACCGGCAGCCGGGCGACGTACTCGCCGCGCGATCGGTGCCCGCGCCTCTCGGGTTCATCGACACCGACGCGGTGCAGCTCAAGTTCCGGTCGACCAGTTCGGAAGGCAAGCCCATCTCGGCGGTGACCACGGTGTTCTCGCCGCGCAACGCCGCACCGGGCCGCCCGCTGCTGTCCTACCAGCAGATCATCAACGCCCTCGGGCTCGGGTGTGCGCCGTCGACGGCGATGTACACCGACGATCCGGAACCCGCGATTCGAGCGACGCCCGCGTTGAACGTCGCCATCCAGAAGGGTTGGTCGGTGGCCGTCCCCGATCACCTCGGGCCCAACAGCGCGTACGGCGCGGCGAAGGTCGGTGGGCAGATCACCCTCGACGGGGTCCGGGCGGCCCAGCGGTACGCCGCGCTCGGGCTGGCCGCGAGCCCGGTCGGTCTGGCCGGTTACTCCGGCGGCGGAATGGCCACCGCGATGGCCGCCGCGATCGCCCCGACCTACGCGCCGGAGCTCGAGCTCGCCGGCAGTGCCTACGGCGGTGCCCCGATGAACATCGACAAGATGGCCAAGGCCCTCGGTGAGCAGAGGCATCCCGTGTTCGGGCTCGCGATGGCCGCCGCGCTCGGCCTCGAGCGCGAGTACCCGGACCGGATGCCGGTCAGCAGCCAGCTCAACCAGGTTGGCCGGGACCTGCGGGACCGCATCGCGAACGCGTGCACCAACGAGATCATCCTCTCCGGCGCCGGTCGATCCATCGCCGACGTCGCCGACCCCGCGGTAGGACGTGCGCTGCTCGACAGCCCGCCGGTGCAGGCGGTGCTCGCCGAGAACAGCGTCGAGAACGTTGCCTCCGTGCCGAACGCGCCTGTGTACGAGTGGCATTCCGGCACCGACGTGCTGATCCCGGTCGACTCGATCACCAAGACGATGCGCCGTTACTGCGACGCGGGTGTACCCGTTCAGTCCGAAGTGGTTTCGAGTCCGGATCACCTCTCGGCCGCGGCGATCGGTCTCCCCGGCGCGTGGAAGTTCCTCGAGGACCGCTTCGCGGGCGTCGCGCCGATCTCGAGCGGCTGCTGACGTGAGCGTGGAGCGACCCTCAGTTGACGACGACGAGCCACACCGCGATGTAGTGGCACAGCGCCGCGATCACGGTGCCCGCGTGGAAGAACTCGTGGTGGCCGAAGGTGGCGGGCCAGGGGTTCGGCCACTTGGTGGCGTAGAGGATCGCGCCGACGCTGTAGAGGACCCCGCCGACCGCGAGCAGGATCAGCGGCAGCCAACCGACCTCGTCGACCAGTTGTCCCGCGACCGGCACGATCGCCCACCCGAGGATCAGATAGAGCGGGACGCCGACCCAGCGCGGCGCGGTTGGCCACAGCATCTTCAGCGCCACCCCGGCCAGCGCGCCCGCCCACACCACGGCAAGCAGCGTCCGGCCGGTCTCCCGGGGCAGTGCGAGCAGTGCGAACGGCGTGAAGCTGCCCGCGATGAACAGGAAGATCATCGAGTGGTCGGCGCGCTTCATCCAGATCCGGCTGCGCACGGTCGTCCAGTGCACCCGGTGGTAGGTGGCACTCACGCCGAACACCCCGCACACCGTCACGGAGTAGATCGCGGTCGCGACGGCGGCCCGACCGGATTCCTGCGCGGCAAAGGCGACGAGCGCGGCGCACGCGATCGCCGCGACGACGAATGCCCAGAGGTGGATCCAGCCCCGCATCCGCGGCTTCACCGGCGGCGCTGCGAGGTCGAGTTCGGACATTGCTGCTCCCGGGCGGTCGTGAACCTACGGTGGCGTAGGTTCGGGCGTCGGAGGCCACTGTAGCGGCCGCCGGAACCGCCCGAAACGGGGTGAGACGACGATTACAGCGGCGGCCGTCGCGGCCGTACCCGAGCCGCGTAATGTGGGCTCTCGTGGTGATGTCCAGGTGAAGGTCCCGAACCTGCTGTACAGCATCTACGAGCGACGCCTGCGCCGTCAGCTCGAGGGGCTCCAGCACCCGCGACACGTCGCGGTGATGTGCGATGGCAACCGCCGGTGGGCGAGGGAGAACGGTTTCACCGACGTCAGCCACGGTCACCGGATGGGTGCGCTGAAGATCGCCGAGTTGCTCGGCTGGTGCGACCAGGCCGGCATCGAGATGGCAACCATCTACCTGCTCTCCACCGAGAACCTGCGGCGCGAACCGGAGGAGCTCGACACCCTCCTCGAGATCATCACCGATGTGGTGGAAGAGATCTCGGGCCCGGGGCAGAACTGGAGCGTCAAGATAGTCGGCACCCTCGACCTGCTCCCGGAGGATCAGGCCCGCCGCCTGCGGGAGGCCGCCGAGCGCACCGCAGGGCGCACCGGCACGCACGTCAACGTCGCGGTCGGCTACGGCGGCAGGCAGGAGATCGCCGACGCCGTGCAGTCGCTGCTGCGCGAGAAGCTCGACGAGGGCCTGTCCGGCGACGCACTGGTCCGGGCGATGTCCGTGAAGGGCATCGACGGGCACCTCTACACCTCCGGTCAGCCGGATCCTGACTTGGTGATCCGCACCTCGGGGGAGCAGCGCCTGTCCGGCTTCCTGCTGTGGCAGAGCGCGTACTCCGAGATCTGGTTCACCGAGGCGTACTGGCCGGAGTTCCGGCACGTCGACTTCCTGCGCGCGCTGCGTGACTACGCGGCCCGGCACCGCCGCTTCGGCGCATAGGCGCTCCGCGCCCGTGCGCGGTTGACGAGTCTCAGGACTCGTCAACCGCGCACGGGCGGCGTAGCCGCCCTACAGCTTGCGCAGCCGCAACCGGTTGATGGAGTGGTCGGCGTCCTTGCGCAGCACCAGCGTGGCGCGCGGGCGGGTCGGCAGGATGTTCTCCACCAGGTTCGGCCGGTTGATCGAGTTCCAGATGTCGTCCGCGGCCAGGGTGGCGTGCTCGTCGGAGAGCCCGGAGTAGTGGTGGAAGTGCGACGTCGGGTCCGCGAACGACGTCTTGCGCAGCGCGAGGAAACGCTTGATGTACCAACGCTCGATGTCCTCGATCCGCGCGTCGACGTAGATCGAGAAGTCGAACAGGTCGGAGACCATCAGGCGCGGACCGGTCTGCAGGACGTTGAGGCCCTCGATGATCAGGATGTCGGGCTGGCGCACCAGGTGGTACTGGCCGGGCAGGACGTCGTACGAGACGTGTGAGTACACCGGCGCCGCGACCTCTTCCGCGCCGGACTTGACCTCGGTGACGAAGCGCAGCAGCTTGCGGCGGTCGTAGCTCTCGGGAAAACCCTTGCGGTGCATGAGGCCCCGGCGCGTCAGCTCGGCCGTCGAGTACAGGAAGCCGTCGGTGGTGACCAGATCGACGCGCGGGTGGTGATCCCATCGCGCGAGCAGGGCCTGTAGCACGCGGGCGGTGGTGGACTTGCCAACCGCGACGCTGCCCGCCACGCCGATCACGAAGGGCACCTGCCGATCCGGGTGCTTCTCGCCGAGGAACGTCGCGGTTGCGGCGAACAGGCGCTGCCGTGCGGCCACCTGGAGGTGGATGAGCCTGGAAAGCGGGAGGTAGACCTCGGCGACCTCGTCGAGGTCGATCTGTTCGCCGAGGCCGCGCAGGCCGAGGAGCTCTTCCTCGGTGAGCACGAGCGGTGTCGACTTACGCAGGGTTCGCCATTGCTTGCGGTCGAACTCGACGTAGGGGCTGCTCTCGCTCACTCGTGCCATGCGCGCACCTGGATCTCGCTCTGCATAGTCGGATTGTGCTCGACACCACTGTGCGTGGCGGCGGCGGGTCGGGCAAGTCGCCGGTGGTTAGGGTGGACGACCATGGACCCCGTTGCACTCGTCCGCGAATACCTGCTGCTCGGACTCGGTTTCGACCGGCTGGAGGAGGGTTTCGTCGACGCCTTCACCGGCGACCAGGCGCTGCGCAGGCAGGTGGAGAACGCGCCGGCGCCCGACCCGCGCCAGCTCGCGCGCCGCGCCGCGGAACTGCGTGACGAGGTGGCCGGCTCCGGGTTGTCCGCTGAACGGGCCGCGTTCCTCGCGGTCCACCTGCGCGCGCTGGAGTGCTCCGCACGCAAGTTCGCGGGCGAGCAGATCGGCTTCGTCGACGAGGTGCAGGCGTACTTCGACGTGCGCATCGAGCCGGGCTCCGAGGACGAATACCGGGCGGCGCACCGGGCGATGGACGAGGTGCTGGGCGGCGATTCCGCGCGCCCGCTGGCCGAGCGGCTGCAGGCCCACCGCGCCGCCGACGAGATCCCGCCGGAGCGGCTGCCGGAGTGCGTCGAGGCCTTCTCCAGCGCGCTGCGCGACCGGGTGCGGGCGGAGTACGCGCTGCCCGAGACCGAACGGGTCGAGTACGAGGTGGTCGGGGACAAGCCATGGTCCGGGTTCAACTACTACCTCGGCGACTACCGGTCGAAGGTGGCGATCAACTCCGACCTCAAGCAGCACATGGCGAACCTGCCGCACCTGATCGCCCACGAGTCGTACCCCGGCCATCACACCGAGCACTGCCGCAAGGAGGCGGGCCTGGTCGGTGCCGGGCAGGCCGAGCAGACCCTGTTCCTGGTCAATACGCCGCAGTGCCTGATGGCGGAGGGGCTCGCCGACCACGCGCTCGGCTCGATCGTGGGGCCTGGCTGGGGGCCGTGGGCCCAGGAGATCTACGCCGACCTGGGGCTGCGCTTCGACGGCGAACGCGCGGAGCGGCTGGCCAACGCGTCGGCGTCGCTGCTCGGAGTCCGGCAGGATGCGGCCCTGCTGCTGCACGATCGCGACCGCAGCCACGACGACGTCGCCGCGTTCCTGCAGCGGTGGACCCTGTCCACCCCGGAGCGGGCCCGGCAGACGCTGCGATTCCTGTCCGACCCGCTGTGGCGCGCCTACATCAGCACCTACGTCGAGGGCTACCGGCTGCTCGGCAGCTGGCTCGATCGCGGAGCCGACGCCGCAGGCCGTTCCGAGATGTTCCGGCGGTTGCTGGACGAGCCGCTGATCCCGTCTGCGCTGCGCTGACAGGCATTGCCTAGACTGGGCATGCCCCTGCCGTAGCTCCCGCTTGGAGATTCCTCGATGACCGCTGTGCCCAGCACCGACGTCAACAATGCTTCGCTCGCCGAACTCGATCCCGAGGTCGCGGCCGCGATGAACGGCGAGCTGGCCCGTCAGCGCGACACCCTCGAGATGATCGCGTCCGAGAACTTCGTGCCGCGCGCGGTGCTGCAGGCCCAGGGCAGCGTGCTGACCAACAAGTACGCCGAGGGCTACCCGGGCCGCCGCTACTACGGCGGCTGCGAGCACGTCGACGTCATCGAGGACCTGGCGCGCAACCGTGCCAAGGAGCTCTTCGGCGCCGAGTTCGCGAACGTCCAGCCGCACTCGGGCGCGCAGGCGAACGCCGCGGTGCTGATGGCGCTGATGAACCCGGGCGAGAAGCTGCTCGGTCTCGACCTGGCGCACGGCGGCCACCTGACGCACGGGATGAAGCTCAACTTTTCCGGCAAGCTCTACGACGTCGCGTCCTACGGGGTCAGCAAGGAAGACCACCGCATCGACATGGACGAGGTCCGCAAGATCGCCGTGGCCGAGAAGCCGAAGGTGATCGTCGCCGGCTGGTCCGCCTACCCGCGGCACGAGGACTTCGCCGAGTTCCGGTCCATCGCGGACGAGGTCGGTGCCTACCTGTGGGTCGACATGGCGCACTTCGCCGGGCTGGTCGCGGCCGGCCTGCACCCGTCGCCGGTGCCCTATGCGGACGTCGTGTCCACCACCGTGCACAAGACCCTCGGCGGCCCCCGCTCCGGCCTGATCCTGGCCAAGCAGGAGTGGGCCAAGAAGATCAACTCCGCGGTGTTCCCCGGCCAGCAGGGCGGGCCGCTCATGCACGCCATCGCCGCGAAGGCCGTCTCGCTCAAGATCGCGGGCACCGAGGAGTTCAAGGACCGTCAGGCCCGCACCCTGTCCGGTGCCCGGATCCTGGCCGAGCGTCTCACCGGCGCCGACGTCGCGGACAAGGGCATCTCCGTGCTCACCGGCGGCACCGACGTGCACCTGGTCCTGGTGGACCTGCGCAACTCGGCGCTGGACGGCCAGCAGGGCGAGGATCTGCTGCACGAGGTCGGCATCACCGTCAACCGCAACGCGGTGCCCTTCGACCCGCGTCCGCCGATGGTCACCTCCGGCCTGCGCATCGGCACCGCCGCGCTGGCGACCCGTGGGTTCGGCGACGCCGAGTTCACCGAGGTCGCGGACATCATCGCGACCGCGCTGGCCAAGGGCTCGGAGGCCGACTTCGCGGCGCTGCGCGCCCGGGTCTCGAAGCTGGCCCTCGACCTGCCGCTGTACGAGGGACTCGAGGACTGGGGTCTGCTCTCCAAGTCGGTCTAGCGTCTGAGCTGGAGTTAACGACGCGTTCATCGGCGCCCTGCGTGTTGCGAGTGCAGCAGGGCGCCGATCGCAGTAGCGTCCCCGGTAACAGGCAGCGGACGAGTTGCCTGTCCGGGAGGTTCTGATCGTGGCTGAAGTATTCAGTGCGAGGGGGCCGGCGCCCGGCCCTCGTGCGGATTGACGCACCAGGGACGGACCGGCCCAGCGAACTGAAGTTTGCGCGGGCGCCGCGCAGGCATAGGAGCCTCACGTGACCGCAACACGCTCCGTATCTGCCCATTCCGGACATGCCGGGAACTCCCCGAGGTCCGCATCCACGAAGTCTCCCGAACGGTCAGTTCGCACCTACGTACTCGACACCTCGGTTCTGCTCTCGGATCCGTGGGCCGTCACTCGTTTCGCGGAGCACGAGGTGGTCCTGCCCCTGGTGGTGATCGGGGAGCTGGAGGGCAAACGCCACCACCACGAGCTGGGATGGTTTGCCCGCGAGGCACTTCGGATGCTCGACGACCTGCGGATCGAGCACGGACGGCTGGATCAGCCGGTTCCGATCGGCTCCGACTACGGCACGCTCCAGGTGGAGCTCAACCACACCGACCCCTCGGTCCTCCCGATCGGATTCCGGACCGACTCAAACGATTCCAGGATTCTGGCCTGTGCCCTCAACCTCGCCGCCGAGGGCAAGGACGTGGTCCTGGTCAGCAAGGACATCCCCCTGCGGGTCAAGGCAGGTGCGGTCGGCCTGCCCGCCGACGAGTACCACGCACACGACGTGGTCCCGTCGGGATGGACGGGGATGACCGAGCTCGATGTTGCCTCGACCAGGATCGACGAGCTGTTCTCGGACGGGGTCATCGATCTCGACGAGGCGCGAGAGCTGCCCTGTCACACCGGAATCCGGCTGATGGGCGGAAGCTCCAGCGCGCTGGGGCGGGTGACCCCGGACAAGCGGGTGCAGCTGGTCCGCGGCGAGCGGGAGGCCTTCGGCCTGCACGGCCGCTCGGCCGAACAGCGGATCGCCCTCGACCTGTTGCTCGACGAGAGCATCGGCATCATCTCGCTCGGCGGCAAGGCAGGCACCGGCAAGTCGGCGCTCGCCCTGACCGCGGGGTTGGAAGCGGTGCTCGAGCGTCGCACCCACAGGAAGGTGGTGGTCTTCCGGCCGCTGTATGCGGTCGGCGGACAGGAGCTCGGTTACCTGCCCGGCAGCGAGAGCGAGAAGATGGGGCCGTGGGCGCAGGCGGTGTTCGACACCCTCGACGGCCTGGCGAGTCCCGAGGTGATGGACGAGGTGATCAGCCGCGGGATGCTGGAAGTGTTGCCGCTCACCCACATTCGCGGCCGGTCGCTGCACGACTCGTTCGTGATCGTGGACGAGGCGCAGTCTCTCGAGCGCAATGTGCTGCTCACGGTGCTGTCCCGGCTCGGCACCGGGTCGCGGGTGGTGCTCACCCATGACGTCGCCCAGCGCGACAACCTGAGGGTCGGCAGGCACGACGGCGTCGCCGCGGTGATCGAGAAACTCAAGGGGCACCCGCTCTTCGCCCACGTCACGCTCACCCGTAGCGAGCGCTCGCCGATCGCGGCGCTGGTGACCGAGATGCTCGAGGAGTTCGGTCCGACCGCCTGACGCGAGGGTGGGGAGGCCCGGTCTCGGGCCTCCCCATCTGCTACTGCTGCGGGGACTGGTCCTGAGCCGGCGCCTGAGCCGTCTTGTCCGTGCCGCGGAGCTTGCGCCACTGGGTGGTGGCGACGTACTTGATGAGCAGGCCGTAGTTGCGGAGCTTTTCCATCGTGGTCCCTTCGATACCGGATCGTGAGTCGATCCGGTGAATTCTATTGGTAGGCAGACACGCCGGATCGACACCCGTCAATGTCGGGATGAACACACCTCACCAGGGCTTTTCATGGTCCGGATCATTGGCGCGCACCGCAGCGGTCTACGTACCATCGGCGGGCGTGCACGGTGAGAGCGAAATGATCGACGCGGATTCGGACTGGGTTCACCCGCGTCTGCTGCAGGCGACCTTCGTCCCGGTTCTCGGGGCGATGGCGTGGTGGGGCACAGATGACGTGGCGGCCGAGCTGGCTCGGTTGGGCCTGCCGCAGGGCCGGGCGGCCAGCTGCCGGTTTGCGGTTCCAGTCGGCGGTGCCGTCGCGCCGCGCACGGTCGATGCGCGATTGGTCGATCTGGTGGACGCGCTGCCGGCATTGCGGGCGATGGACCCGGGCGAGGGCGCGGGGAGATCCGTCCGCTCGTGGTGCGCGGCCGCGCATCTCGCGGGCGGGGACCAGGCAGCGAGCGGGGACCGGCGCGCCGAGCTCGCCGCGCAGATGCCCGCCGCGGCCCACGCCGTGCCGAACGAGGACGAGTCGGCGATCCCGGCCGCGCTCGCCTCGCTGAACAGCTTCATCTCGGCGGCACGGACCACTGACGATTTGGCGGCGGCCCATGTCCGCGCCACGCTGCGGCCGTATCAGGTCCAGGGGGTCGCCTGGCTCCTGGCGCTCGACGAGGTGGGCGGCGGCATCCTCGCCGACGAGATGGGGCTCGGCAAGACGCTGCAGGCCATCTGCGTGCTCGCCACCCGAAACGAACGGGGTCCACATCTCGTGGTGTGCCCGACCTCGGTGGTCGGGAACTGGCGTCGCGAGCTCGCGCGGTTCGCCCCCGACGTCCCGGTGATCGTCCATCACGGCGGGGGCAGGGCTCTGCCCGCGACGGTGAGCCCGGGGACCGTGGTACTGACCAGCTACGGACTGCTGCGCTCGGACGTCGACCGACTGGGCGAAGTGACGTGGGACGCTGTCATATTCGACGAGGCGCAGCAGATCAAGAATCCCGATTCCCTCGCGGCCAGGGCGGCGGCGCGGCTGTCCGCGCGGATTCGGGTCGCCGTGACCGGAACCCCGGTCGAGAACCGGCTCGACGACCTGTGGTCGATCTTCCGCGCGGTCAACCCGGCACTGTTGGGTACCAGGGCACGCTTCCGTCAGCGCTTCGTCGTCCCGATCGAGTCCAGACGATCGGCGACGGCTGCGGCGCGGCTCGGCGCACTCATCGCGCCACACGTGCTGCGGCGTACCAAGGCCGAGGTGGCCACCGAGCTACCGGACAAGCAGTACTCGACCGTCGCGTGCACGCTGTCCGACGAGCAGGTTCGGCTGTACCGTCACGCGGTGGAGCGCGCGTTCGACGCGGGGCTCGGCAGTGGAATCGCCCGGCGCGGCAACGTGCTCGCACTGCTGACCACCCTGAAGCAGGTCTGCAACCATCCCGAACAGCTCCTCGGCGACGGAGGCGCGCTGCGCGGTAGGTCGGGCAAGTTCGACCGGGCTGCCGAAATGCTCTCGGAGATAGTCGAAGACGGGGACCGGGCCCTGGTGTTCACCCAGTACCGCACGATGGGGGAGCTGTTGTCGACGCACCTGACGACCGAGCTCGGGGTCGGCGAGATCCCCTTCCTGCACGGTGGTCTGAGCGCACGGGCGCGGGACCGGATGGTCCAAGAGTTCCAGGATGGTCCCGACGCGCCGCCCGTGCTCATCCTGAGTCTGCGCGCGGCGGGATTCGGCCTGAATCTGACCCGGGCCAGCCATGTCGTGCACTACGACCGATGGTGGAATCCCGCGGTCGAGGACCAGGCCACGGACCGGGCGCACCGGATCGGCCAACGCCGAACGGTGAACGTGTACTCCCTCGTCACCGGCGGCACCATCGAGGACCACATCGCCTCGATGCACGAATCGAAGCGCGCTCTGGCGGAATCGATTTCGCGGAACTCGGAGGTCGAGCTGGCTGAGCTGGCCGACGACGAGCTGCGCTCGCTGCTCGACCTCGACGCGGTGGGTGCTCGATGACGGCAGCAGAGTTCGGCGCAACGGCGTGGGGGCGGGTCTGGCTTCGCACGATCGAGTCGACGGCCGCCTCGGCGCCGAATGCGCAGCTGCCCCACGCGCGGAGACTGGCCAGGGGTGGCGCGGTGACCCTAACGGACGTATCGGCGGGCCGGGTCGACGCGGAGGTGGTGGTGAAGCAGAAGTCCTACGCGATCACCGTCGATGTGCCGCGCTGGGATGCGGATGCGTTGGTGCGGGTGCGCGAGGTACTCGGCGGGGCGGGGCTCAGCGACGGCGGCGCGTCGGGTGATCTCCCGGACGCGTTGGTGGCGCAGCTGCAGGGGGCGGGCATCGTGGTCGCCGCGACACCGGCGGAGTGCGGGGCGACGTGTGCCTGCACGGGTCGCCGGGCGCCATGCCTGCACCACCTGGCGACCGTGTATGCCCTCGTCCAGCTGATCGACGAGGAACCGGCGCTGGCCGTCCGGTTGCGGTCCGATGGCTCGGTCGCCGTCGGCTCGGCTGGTCCGGGGTCGCGGGGGCGGCGGGACTGGATCGCCCTGGCCGAGGTGGACCCGGAGTCGTTCTACGGTTGACGGGCAGCTGTTCGGACGCCGACTTCTCAATCGCGCAGCGCGGTGACCTCGCTGAGGTAGCCGGTGCCGCGTCCGCCACGCCTGCCGGTCACGGCCCTGGCCGCGCCGACCAGGATGCCGCGGACGACGTCGCGGATGCTGAAGTAGTCCCGCCAGACCGCGATCTTGCCGTCGCGCAGCTCGAACGTGCCGCACACCCAGAACTCGGCGTTGAGCGGTCCGACGCCGAGCAGGTCGGTGCGCTCGGTGAGGACCATGCCGTACTCGCCCGCAGCGTGGTGCATGATCACGTCGAATCGGAGGCCGGGGCGGGCGAGTTGCCGCAGCACCCTGGTCACCAGGGGGTATCCGCGCAGGATCGGCAGCGAGACGTTGTGCCAGGCGATCTCGGAATGCAGGTACGCGGCCGCGGTGTCGACATCGGTCCTGGCCAGGGCGGCCAGGAACTCGCGCACGACCAGGACGTCGGCGGGTGTGTCGACGGAACTCGATTCGAGGTCTACCAGACTCATGTCGATCCGATCGCTCGTGTGGTCAGTGGACGGTGTCCCGACCGTACCGGTCGAGCGCGCCGGGAGGAGGGCCGGACAGCCGCCGAGTTCGGCGACTGCTGCTCGTCCGCCACCGAACCCGAATCGGCCGGATGCTTGACCACGCGTGCCTCGCGGGACACCATGTGGTGTGCGCAAATTGGCGAGCGCGATCCTCTCGACCGTCATCGCAACGGTGCTGGCGCTGCTCTGTGCGCCGCACGCCCTGGCTCAGGGGCCCTGGTTCGACGGGGCCGTCGGCGGGGCAACTCAGGTCATCGCCGTCCGTGGTTCGGGCGGCTCGGACGCCACCCTGGAGGCCTGGCAGCGGTCCCCGCTCGGCTGGCACCGCATCTCCCCGACCCTGCCCGCAAAGGTCGGGGCGGACGGGTTCACGGATGCTGCCAGGGACGGCGTGCCCGCGACCCCGGAGGGCGTGTTCAGCCTGGACGCGGCCTTCGGCACGGCCGGGAACCCCGGCGGCGGCCTGCCGTACCGGAAGGTGGGTCCGAACGACTGGTGGGACGGCGACCCGGACAGCGCGACCTACAACACGCATCAGGTCTGCGCCCCGGGGTCCTGCGCCTTCGACGAGTCGGCCAGCGAGGAGCTGGAGATCCCCGCGTACCGCTACGCGGTGGTGATGGGCGTCAACAAGGAGCGGGTGCCGGGCGGCGGCGGTGCCTTCTTCCTGCACGTCTCGAATGGTGAGCCCACGTTGGGCTGCGTCGCGGTGAGCGAGGGCGCACTGGTCTGGCTGATCCGGTGGCTGCAGCCGGGCGCGGTCATCGCCATCGCGGACTGAGCGCGGTCCCGTCGACTGCCAGGGAGGCCGGAGTGAACAGCGATCGATCCACCCCCTCGGCGGACGCGAAGTCGATTGCCGTGCGCAGTATCGAGTTCGTGGCCGCGGGCGGCCGCGAGGACTTCGACGCCATCATTCATCCGGAGGCCCTCAATCACGAGACCAAGACCGAGCCCCCGCACACCCGGGTCCCCGGACCCGCTTCCTGGCATGCGACCGCGCTCTGGCTGCGCCAGCCGTTCGCGGACCTGCATTTCGAGATTCGGAACGTGGTGGCGGATGGTGACCTCGTCGCGGTCGAGGTGACCATGAGCGGTCGCCACGTCGGACTGTTCCTGAACTTCGACGAGAGCGGCGCCGTCGCCGGGGCCTTCCCGCCTACTGGCCGGAGTTTCGCTGTCGCCCAATCGCATTGGGTTCGAATCGAGAACGGCCTGGTGATCGAGCACTGGGCCACCCGCGACGATCTCGGTATGGCCGAGCAACTCGGCTGGTTGGAGCCGAGCCCGGCCTACCTGACGCGGATGCTGTGGGCCAAGCGCCGTGCCAGGAAGGCGCGGCCGGTCTGACGGCTACTCCTCGACCTTCGCCATCGCGAGGACGTCGAGACGGCTGTCGAGTTCCGCCTCGGTCAGCTTCTCGGGGACCAGCCCGCGGTCGATCACCGTCTGGCGGATCGTCTTGCGCTCCTTGAGTGCCTCCTTCGCGACGGCGGCGGCCTCCTCGTAGCCGATCGCGGAGTTCAGTGGCGTCACGATCGACGGAGACGACTCCGCGAGCGTCCTGAGGTGCTCCGTGTTGGCGACGAGGCCGGAGACGCACTTGTCGGCGAACAGTCGGGAGACGTTGGCGAGCAAGCGGAATGACTCGAGCAGGTTGCGGGCCATCATCGGGATGTTCACGTTGAGCTCGAAGGCGCCGGCTGCGCCGCCCCAGGCGACGGCCGCATCGTTCCCGACGACCTGCGCGGCCACCTGCGTGACCGCTTCCGGCAGAACGGGATTCACCTTGCCCGGCATGATCGACGAGCCGGGCTGCAGGTCGGGGAGTCGGATCTCGCCGAGCCCGGTCAGCGGGCCCGATCCCATCCAGCGGATGTCGTTCGCGATCTTGGTGAGCGAGACCGCGATGGTCCGCAGAGCGCCCGACGCCTCGACCAACCCGTCACGGGCGGCCTGAGCCTCAAAGCTGTTGCGCGCCGGGGAGAGAGCGTCGATCCCGGTGGCGCTGACGAGTTCGGCGACCACCATCGGGCCGAACCCGTCGGGGGCGTTGAGCCCGGTGCCGACCGCGGTGCCGCCGATCGGGAGCTCGCCGAGCCGGGGTAGGGCGGACATGATCCGTTCGATGCCTGCCTCGACCTGTCGGGCGTAGCCGCCGAACTCCTGCCCGAGGGTCACCGGCACCGCATCCATGAGGTGGGTCCGACCGGACTTGACGACGGACTTCCATTCGGAGGCCTTGTCGAACAGCGCCAGCCGCAGATGATCGAGCCCGGGGATCAGCGCCTTCACCGCGGACTCCGTGGCCGCGAGGTGGGTGGCGGTGGGGAAGGTGTCGTTCGAGGACTGCGACATGTTGACGTGATCGTTGGGGTGCACCTCGACGCCGTTCGCCTTCGCGATCGACGCGATGACCTCGTTGGCGTTCATGTTGGAGCTGGTGCCGGAGCCGGTCTGGAACACGTCGATCGGGAACTGGTCGTCGTGCCTGCCGTCGGCGATCTCGTTGGCGGCCGAGATGATGGCGTCGGCCTTGACGGCGTCGAGCAGGCCGAGGTCCTTGTTGACCTGCGCGCAGGCGGCCTTGAGCAGGCCCATCGCCCGGATCTGGGCGCGTTCGAGGCCGCGGCCGCTGATCGGGAAGTTCTCCACAGCGCGCTGGGTCTGGGCCCGCCACAGCGCGTCGATCGGGACCCGGACCTCGCCCATGGTGTCGTGCTCGATGCGGAACTGCGATTCGGCGTTCTCAGTCATACCTAGCAGCTTGCCACCGAAGCGGCTTCGCCGCCTGTGCGCGATTTGTACCCCAACCGGGGTACAAATCGCGCACAGGCGCGTAGCGCCTCAGGGCATGGGGAACTGGGCGTCCGGGTCGCCGTCGAAGTCGACCGAGGAGTACTCGCGCAGCTTGGACAGGCGGTGGTAGGCGTCGATCATCCGGACGGTGCCGGACTTGCTACGCATCACGATCGACTGGGTGTGCGCGCCGCCGCCGCTGTAGCGGACGCCGCGCAGCAGGTCACCGTCGGTGACGCCGGTCGCGGTGAAGAAAACGTTCTCGCCGGAGACCAGGTCCTCGGTGAGCAGCACCCGATCCAGGTCGTGGCCCGCGTCGATGGCCTTCTGGCGCTCGGCATCGTCGGTCGGGGCGAGCCGGCCCTGCAGCGCGCCGCCCATGCAGCGCATGGCGGCCGCGGCGATGATGCCCTCGGGGGTTCCGC
The DNA here is from genome assembly GCF_001894865.1 of Rhodococcus maanshanensis NBRC 100610. GTDB lineage: Bacteria > Actinomycetota > Actinomycetes > Mycobacteriales > Mycobacteriaceae > Rhodococcus_G > Rhodococcus_G maanshanensis. Next base: position 99,535 of record NZ_BCXA01000002.1, read on the forward strand.
CGATGCCGATCAGCATGTCGGTGCCGGAGTCCGGGCGGGCCGCGGCGATGGCGCCTGCCACGTCGCCGTCGGAGATCAGCCGGATCCGGGCGCCGGTCGCGCGGACGTCGGAGATCAGCTGCGCGTGCCGGGGGCGATCCAGGATGCAGACGGTGACGTCGGAGACCGAGGACTTGCGGACCTTCGCGATGCGCTTGATGTTCTCGGCGACCGGCGCGGTGATGTCGATGACGTCGGCGGCGTCCGGGCCGACGGCGATCTTCTCCATGTAGAACACGGCGGACGGGTCGAACATGGCGCCGCGCTCGGCGACCGCGAGCACGGAGATCGCGTTCGGCATGCCCTTGGACATCAGCGTGGTGCCGTCGACGGGGTCGACCGCGAAGTCACAGTCCGGGCCGTCGCCGTTGCCGACCTCTTCGCCGTTGTAGAGCATGGGGGCCTCGTCCTTCTCGCCCTCGCCGATCACTACGACGCCGCGCATGGACACGCTGCTCACGAGCTGACGCATGGCGTCGACGGCGGCACCGTCGCCGCCCTCCTTGTCGCCCTTGCCGACCCAGCGGCCCGCGGCCAGCGCGCCCGCCTCGGTGACGCGGACCAGCTCCATCGCCAGGTTGCGGTCCGGCGCCTCGCGGCGACTCGATGGGGTGCTGGCCGTCATGTGCGGTGCCTCCTAGTGGCAGGCGCGTGCGGGCGCCGCCATAGATTCCGTCGGGGGAAGTCAGTCTTCGACTCGAGCGTGATTGTCTCATCACCGGTGGCCCGCTGATGAGGCTGGGCTACGGCTGCCGTTCGAGCGACCATCCCGTGCTCAGGTCGTGGAGCAGGTCGGGGGCGCGGTGCACGGCCCGCTGCTGGTCGGCGAACTGGCGGAACGGCTGGGCGAGCAGCGCGTCGGCCACGCCCGGTCGATCCTCGGCGAGGCGCCGGTACGCGACCGCGATGTCCCCGGCGATGTACGTCCAGCGCGGTCCGCGATCCGCCCAGTTGAAGTCGGGCAGCGGCGCCCGCAGCCGGTAGGTCGCGCCGCCGACCTCACCGGTGACCGACACCGGGGCGAACACCCCCGCGGCCCGCGATCCGGGGACCGAGGGCTTCGCGGCGATGGTCGTCACATAGGTCAGGGCCCGGGCGACGCCACCGCGCGCCGTCGACGTGGCATCCCACTGGTCGGCGACCACCTGGTTCTGCTCCCGGTCCGCCATCCGGACCATGGCGTCGGCGTAGCCGGCCGGGGTGCCGGAGTAGATGCCGACCCACGCGGCCCTCGCGTTGTCGTCGAGCAGGCCGGCCGCGTCGAGCTCGTCGACGGCGGTCCGGCCGCCCGCGAGGTAGGCCTCGTGCATCGGCACCATGTCGAAGAAGATGTGCTTCTGCATGATCAGCAGGCGCTTCTGGTACCAGTCCAGATCCTGCGCGGTCACTCGCGGGCCGACGGTCGCCAGCACCCGGGCGTCCGGCGGCAGCAGCGCCGTCGCGGCCTCGGGTAGCGCACCGGTGGCCGCGGCCACCGCGCCGCCGAGGCCGCGGACGGCGTCGACGCCGAGCGCCGCGCGGCCCATGTCGAGGTCCCAGAAGCCGCCGGTGAAGGACGCCCCCGCCATCCCCGCCATCCCGGCCCAGTACAGCTCGGCGCGGGCACGCTGGTACCGGCCGTAGTTCTCGTACACCCGGTCCACCAGCGTCGCGTTGGCGGCGAGGCCGGTGTTCGGGTCCCAGGAGGCCAGGTCGATGCCCGCCGCCCTGGCACTACGGGCGAGCCAGTACTGGTGCAGCAGTGCGGAATAGCGGTCGGGGGTCACGCCTGCCGCCCGGGCATCGCCGAGCGCGTCGCCGAGGACGGCTGGGTCGGCAGGCAGCCGGGGGTCGAGCCCACCCGCTTGCTCGGCCTTCGCGTTGGCAGGGGTGATGTCGAGCAGCGCGGCATAGCCGACGGGCTGGGCGAGCGCTGCTTGCGGCGCGGCCGTTGCGACGGCGGCGAGTCCGAGAGCGAGGACCACCCCGCGGATCGTTGCGGCGCGAACGGCAGGCGGGCGGATGCAGATCCTCGAACGCATGCCGGACATCTAACAACATATATTTTATTTGTGGTGGTGCTTTCGCTCCCCGGTGGGAACCGCTGGACCTCGGCCGACGCGCGGCTGGGATACTAGCTGCGTGGCCGAGAAGAAACCCCGGATTCTGCAGAACAACCGCGACATGATGTGGTCGATGATCCCGCTGGTTCTGATCTGCCTGATCATCGCGGGGATCGCGAGCCGCTGCGAGTTCAGCCCTGGCGGTCCCTCCTCCGGGCCGGTGCCGCATTTCGACGTCAACGCCTCGCTCAAGTACGACGCCGGTGTGCTCGGGTTCCCGGTCCGCGACCCCGCCGTGCCCGAGGACTGGCAGCCGAACTCCGGCAGCCGCGGCGTGGCGGGCAGCAACGGCGGCGGCGACGTGACCACCGTCGGCTACATCACCTCGAAGGGCCGTTACCTGCAGCTGAGCCAGAGCGAGGCGACCGAGGAGGCGCTGGTGCCCTGGGTCGCAGGCGACCTGCGGAGCCCGACGGGTGTCGCCCCGGTCGCGGGCGATCGGTGGGTGGAGTATGCCGAGGAGGGCAGCGAGCCGATCTGGGTGACCGATTTCGGCGACGTCCGGGTCCTCATCAAGGGCAGTGGCACGACGGAGGAGTTCACCGAGCTCGCCACGGCCGTCGACGCGGCCCAGCCGCTCACGCCCTGACCCGGGCCATCCGCCCGGTCCGCTGCTAGACGGCCGAACCGTCGAGCGCGCAGAAGCTGTGGCAGACCCGGTCGCGGACGATCACGTCCGGGCACTCCGGGTCGAACCATCGGTCGACGTACGCCCAGTGCACGGGGTGCGCGAGGTAGGGGCCCATCAGTCCCTGCAGGTCCGTGAACTCCTGTTCCCACACGTGCGTCCACGGCGAGGCGCCCTCCGCCCGCGACACCCGGCTGAGCTGCCAGGCGCGGATCGCCGGGACATGGCGGGGCATCCGGAGCAGCTCGGCCTCGAATCGCTCCACCACGGTGTCCGCCGTGCCGGGATCCACCCGCAGCAACAGCGTCCGGTACACCCCGCCCTCGGCTCCGGCCTCGAGCCGTCCGCGCGGCTCGCCGCGGTACTCGACGCCGTCGACGTGCGCGACGACCGCGGGATCGAGGAGCGCATCGACGGCGGGTACGGCTGCCCGCCACTGTTCCTCGACGTCGAACTGCAGATGCACGATCAGGTCGCCGCCATTGCGGACGCCGGGCAGGGTCGGTTGGATCAGCGCGCGGTGCGCGCCCGCCATGGCCGCGGTGCGGCGCAGGCCCTCGGCCAGCCGTGCCCGCGCGCCGTCATCGATGTCGGGCCGGTGGTGAATGAGCTTGGTGATCTTAAACATCGGTCAACCCGTCCACGTCGTGTGCTGCGGCAGCCATCGTGCGGGTGCGCTCGAGCACCAGCTCGTCCATCCGCGCCCACCATTGCCCGAGGGCGGGGTCCGGGCGCCCCTGCCACGTCATCCGCCACCACCCGTCCGCCCCGGCGAGGGCCCAGGTGAGGGTGATGGTGTTGGACTCGTCGTCGAACCAGACCGGCGGGCTCACCAGCACATGCTCGAGAGTCATGCCCCGCTCGCGGGCTCCTGGGGCGTACTCGGCGAGGTACGCGTCGACGAATTCCCGTGCGCGCCCGGGCTTGGTGACCACCCGGTCGATGACGTACACCTTTTCGCCTGCCATGGGCCGAGGCTAGGGATTCTCCGGCGATGGGGGCAGCGGGCGCTCCCGCTCATCGGGAGTTCGCTCAGCGGACCGAGCGCACACTTTGTGCCCAATTCGACAGGTTTCGCGCATCGAAGCAGCAGACTGTGAGTGGAATCCGGAAGTGTCAACCCCGCTCCGCGCTACCGCGGATCGCCCTCGTCGTCGGCGTGCGAGAGCGCCTTCTCGACCCGTGCCCTCGCCCCGGCGAGGTGCTCCTCGCAGCGCTTGGCCAGCGCCTCGCCCCGCTCCCACAGCGCGAGGGAGTGGTCGAGGTCGAGGCCACCCTGCTCGAGCATCTTGACCACGTCGGCCAGCTCGTCCCGCGCGGCCTCGTAGCCGAGCTCCGATACCGGTTGGCTCACTGTGCTTCTCCTGACTTGTCCTTACCCATGACGGCGGCGATGACCGCGCCGTCGGCGACCCGCACCCGCAACTGGGTACCGGGCGGGGCGTCTTCCACCGAACGCAGCACCTCCGGATCCGACCCGGGCACGATCTTCTGCACCACCGAGTACCCGCGGGCCAGCGTCGCCGCCGGTCCGAGGGTGGTCAGCCGGGCCGCGAGGTGTTCGACGACGGTGGCCTGACCTGCCACCAGCCGGCTGACGTCGCGCCTGCCCGCCTCGCGGAGTCGGCCGATCTCCTCGGCCCGCCGGTCGACGGCGGCGAGCGGGTCGGCGAGCACCGGCCTGCTGCGCAGGTCGGCCAGCGACCGCGCCTCGCGCGCCACCCAGTTCCGCAGGGCGGCCGCGCCGCGCGCCCGGAACTCGGCGACGAGGGCCTGCTCGGCGACCGCGTCGGGGACCACTCGCTTGGCGGCATCGGTCGGCGTCGCGGCCCGGACGTCGGCAACGTGATCGCACAGGGGGTTGTCCGGTTCGTGGCCGATCGCGCTGACCACCGGGGTCGTGCACGCGGCGATCGCCCGGCACAGGGTCTCGTCGGAGAACGGCAGCAGGTCCTCGACGCTGCCGCCACCGCGGGCGAGGACGATCACCTCCACCGCCGGGTTCGAGTCGAGCTCGGCCAGCGCCGCGACGATCTGCGCGGTTGCCGTCGGACCCTGCACCGCGGTGTTGCGGATCTCGAACTGGACTGCGGGCCAACGTTTTCCGGCGACGCTGAGCACGTCACGCTCGGCGGCACTGGCCCGCCCGGTGATCAGGCCGACGGTGTGCGGGAGGAACGGCAGTTGCCGCTTGAGCCGCGGGTCGAACAGGCCCTCGGCCGCGAGGAGCGCACGCAACCGCTCGATCCGGGCGAGCAGCTCGCCGATCCCGACCGCCCTGATCTCGGTGACGCGCAGGGATACCGTTCCCCGACCCGTGTAGAAGGACAGCTTGCCGAACATCACGACCCGGCTGCCCTCGGTCAGCGGCACCGGGGAATCGCGGATCAGCGCGGGGGAGCAGGTCACCGACAGCGACATGTCCACGGAGGCGTCGCGCAGCACCAGGAACGCGGTGCGGGTGCCGGGACGGACGTTGATCTGGGTGATCTGGCCCTCGACCCAGATGCTGCCGAGGCGGTCGATCCACTGCGAGACCTTGGTCGCGACGGATCGCACCGGCCACGGGTGCTCGGGCGAGTTCGAGGTCGACGCGCCCGTCTGGCTCGGCTGGACGGAGCTCACTTGGCCTTGGCGCTGGTGATCCGGTTACCGAGCATGGTCTGGAACGGGGCACGGGCTCGGGCGGCGTTCTCGTAGGCCAGCAGGGTATCGAGCTCCTCGACCGACAGCGTCCGCAGCCGCGCCCGGAGTTGGGCGAGCGTCAGGTTGTCGTAGTCGAGGTACTCGGCGATCTCGGGCCGCTTCGGTGCCGGCTCGGACTGCCGGGACGCGGGCGCGCCGTTGGCGGACTTCTTCGCGGCCGAGGTCTCGGGGGCGGTGGTGGCAGGCGTCGCCGCGGGCGCGTCCGGCTCGGACTCCGGCTGCATGGAGTACAGCGCGAACCGGCCCTGGTTCGCGGGCTTGGCCGCCGCCCCGTCACCGCCCGACGGCGCGGGCGCGGCGTCCTCGTCGAAGACCGCCCACTCCGGCTGCTCCTCGTCCTGATGGAACAACATCGAGAACGCCTGATCGCCCTTGATCGCCAGCGCCGTCATGGACTGCTGGACGCGCATCGTCGTCTGCAGCATGTGGCTGATCGTGGTCATGGGGAGCGCGACCGCGGTGTTCGGCAGCTTCTGCACCTCTTCGACAACCGTGACGGCGATCCCGGCAGCGACCCGCGCAGCGAAAGGGGGACGAATCATGGCCCTAAGACTGCCTGACGAATGCCCCTTTTGGTAGCCGGGCGCGCGGTGTGCCTGATCGGGCACCCCGTCACGGCTGCCCGTACCCTGGTGTCATGTCTTCCGCAGTCCCCCTGAACCTGGGCATCGCCCGTTCCAGCGCCCCTGCTCCGGGCGGCTCCGGCAAGCGCGTCCTGCTCGCCGAGCCGCGTGGATACTGCGCGGGCGTCGACCGCGCCGTCGAGACGGTCGAGCGGGCCCTCGAGAAGCACGGCGCGCCGATCTACGTGCGCAAGGAGATCGTGCACAACCGGCATGTGGTCGAGACGCTGTCGGACCGCGGCGTCGTCTTCGTCGACGAGACCGACGAGGTGCCGGAGGGCTCGCTGCTGGTGTTCTCCGCCCACGGGGTGTCCCCGGCCGTGCACGAGTCGGCGGCCGAGCGCAACCTCAAGACCATCGACGCGACCTGTCCGCTGGTGACGAAGGTGCACCAGGAGGCCAAGCGCTTCGCGCGGGACGACTTCGACATCCTGCTGATCGGGCACGAGGGCCACGAGGAGGTCGAGGGCACCGCGGGTGAGGCCCCTGACCACGTTCAATTGGTGGACGGACCCGAGTCGGTCGACGCCATCACCGTGCGTGACGAGTCGAAGGTGATCTGGCTGTCGCAGACCACGCTCAGCGTCGACGAGACGATGGCGACGGTGTCCCGGCTCCGCGAGAAGTTCCCGCTGCTGCAGGACCCCCCGAGCGACGACATCTGCTACGCCACCCAGAACCGGCAGGTCGCGGTGAAGGCGATGGCCCCCGAGTGCGATCTGGTGATCGTGGTCGGGTCGCGGAACTCGTCGAACTCGGTGCGGCTGGTGGAGGTCGCCCTCGGCGCGGGCGCGGGGGCGAGCTACCTGGTGGACTACGCGCGAGAGATCGACACCGCGTGGCTCGACGGTGTCAGCACCGTCGGCGTCACCTCGGGTGCCTCGGTGCCGGAGATCCTGGTCAGCGGCGTGATCGAGCTCCTCGCCGAGCACGGATTCCACGACGTGCAGCCGGTGACCACCGCGAACGAGACTCTCGTCTTCTCGCTGCCGCGCGAGCTGCGCAAGCCGAGCAACACCGGTTCCTAGCGCGGGCGGTGACGCCCCGGTCCGGCCCACACGGGGTCGGACCGCGGACCGCTGGGGTCAGTACCTGCCGCGCGGCTGATCGTGAGCAGAGTCCCCCCGGTCCCGGTACCGCACCTGCGGGATCGGGTGCACGGGGGTGTACGGGTCGGCGGCGCCGCGCGGGGGCTGCACCCGTGCTGTAGCAGGGCTCGGTGCGCGTTCCGGCCTGCGGCCGAGATTTCCCGGCGCGGGCGGCGGGGGGACCGGACGACGTTGCGCCTGGGTCGGTGCCGGGTCCCGGTATACCGCGCGCCCTGGCTGCGGCTGCGGAGTCCCCTGCGGTCGCGGTGCCGGTGCGGTGCGCTGGGCGCCCGTGCGCGGCTGGTCGGTCCGCCGCGCCGCCTGTTGCGGTCGGGTCGCGGGGCGATCGGTGCCGCGGGTCGCGCCTGCCTCCGCGGACCTGCTCTTGCTCCTCGAGCGGGCGGGGGTGCGGGCAGGGGTGCGGACTGCCTGCTGACCGAGGTAGAGCCGGACCCCGCCGATGATGAGCACGGCGAGGGTGGTGGTCAGCATCAGCGGAAAGCGGTTGACCAGCGGAATCGCCACGTTGAACATCAGATCCTTGAGCCCGCCCTTGGATCCCGTGGAAAGGAACTGGTAGGCCAGCGGCACGGCCGCGAACAGGATCAGTGGCGGCTGGACCATCGCGGCGAACAGGCCGCGGCTGCGGACCGCGAGGACCGCGCCGACGCAGCCGAGAAAGTAGAAGACGGAGAACGCGGATGTCAGTTCGCTGCCACGGACAGCGTCAATGGCGAATCCAACGAAGGTCGCCGCCACCGCGATGAGAACGGCGGCCGCCGCGGGCACGCCGGGCACAGTTGGGAGAACAGACCGCATCTCGAGCGGCACCCCAGAGCGAGCACGTTGGGTTGCAGACACCCTTAGACATTAGCCGTTCACGATCCGATCGCCTCGTTGGCGCGACCGTTAGTGGGCAAGTTCTCGGACAGACCGACCGCCCTCGGCCACGAGTCGATCCGCCCGATCTCGGCGACCTCACCGTCCCCGACCTCCAGTTCGTGGAGCTTCCGAGCGGTCACGATGACCCGCGACTCCATGGAGGCGGCCGTCAGATTGAACGAGTCGACGGCCTTGCCCAGCTGGGAACCGAGCCGGTCCAGGTGGCTGCCGACCACCCCGAGCCGGGTGTACAGCTCGCGGCCGAGGCGGTGGATGGTCGCGGCCTCGCGGGAGAGCGTTTCCTGCCGCCAGGTGTGTGCGATGGTGCGCAGCAGCGCGACGAGGGTGGTCGGGGTCGCGAGGATCACGTTCTTCGCGAAGGCGTGCTCGAGCAGCTCGGCGTCGGCGGTGAGCGCGGCGTCGAGGAACGCGTCACCGGGGACGAACAGCACCACGAACTCCGGGCTCGGATCGAACGAGGCCCAGTAGGCCTTGGCCGAGAGCTGGTCGACATGCGTGCGCAGCTGTCGGGCGTGCCGGGTCAGGTGACCGTCCCTGGTACGGGGATCCTCTTCCTGCGCGGCGTCCAGGTACGCGACGAGGGGAACCTTGGCGTCGACCACGATCTGCTTGCCGCCTGCCAGCCGGACCAGCAGGTCCGGCCGGACGCCCTCGCCACTGACCTGGGTGTCGAAGTCGCAGTGCTTGACCATCCCCGCCAGCTCGACCACCCGCTCGAGCTGGATCTCGCCCCAGCGGCCACGGATCTGCGGGGCGCGCAGCGCGGTGACGAGCTGGCCGGTCTGGGTGGTGAGCAGCTGGGAGGCGCGATGCATGCCCGCGACCTGCTCGGACAGCCCGGCATACGCGTGCACCCGGCTGCGTTCGACCTGCTGGACCTGGTGCGCGAGCGCGTCGACCGCATCGTGCAGCGGGCCGACCAGGTGGGAGACCTGTTCGCCGACCGCGCCCGACGTGCGGCGGGCCGAGTCCTCGTTCACCGCGGCGAGGGACTGTCGCAGCGTCTTCTCGTTCTCCCGCAGCGCCGCGAGCTGGGCCTCCGCTCGCGCCGCGTGCTGGCCGGACCGGGAGGCATGCCAGAGCCAGCCGACGGCGATGCCGAGGCCGAGCGCGACGAGCAGTCCGAGTGCGGTGACGGGGTCCATGGGGCAGATGGTGCACGATGGCACCGACAAGCTCCCGCGCGGAGCGCGGCTCGTGCCCGTGCCCGGCGCGCGTCATCGATCGTGTCGGCGCCGTGATCTACGGTCGGCGCATGCGAATCCTGCACACCTCCGATTGGCACATCGGGCGCACCTTCCACGGCGTGGACCTGCTCGCCGATCAGGCGAGCGCGCTCGAGGCCATCGCGGCCCTCGTCGCGGAGAACGAGGTGGACGTGGTCGTCGTCCCCGGCGACGTGTACGACCGCGCGATTCCCAGTGCGGACGCGGTGACGGTGTGCAACAACGGTTTCGAGGCGATCCGCGCGGCGGGAGCGGTGATCATCGCCACCTCCGGCAATCACGACTCCCCGGCGCGGCTCGGCGCGGGCTCGGCCTTCTCGGCCGCGGGCGGACTGCACCTGATGACGCGGGTCTCCGAGGTGGATCGCCCGGTCCTGCTCGGGGACGAGCACGGCGAGGTCGCCTTCTACGGCCTGCCCTACCTCGAACCCGAGACCACAAGGGCGGAGCTCGGCGTGCCGACCGCGCGTTCACACGCCGAGATCCTGGACGCGGCGATGGCGCGCGTCCGTGCAGACCTCGGGGCCCGTGCCGTCGACGGCACCCGGCCGCGTGCGGTGCTGCTCGCGCACGCCTTCGTCGTCGGGGCAGAGGCGACCGGCTCGGAACGGTCCATCTCGGTCGGCGGGGTCGAGACCGTATCGGCCTCCGCGTTCGACGGCGTCGACTATGTCGCGCTCGGGCACCTGCACTCGCCGCAGACCCTCACCGACCGGGTGCGCTACTCCGGATCGCCGCTGCCGTACTCGTTCGGCGAGCGGACCCACCGCAAGGCGGTCTGGATCGCCGACCTGGACGCCGCGGGCCTCGCGGAGGTGCGCTGCGTCGACCTGCCGGTGGTGCGCGGACTGAGCCAGCTGACCGGAACCGTGGACGAGCTGCTCGAGGACGAGCGGTTCACCGCGGACGAGGGCAACTACGTCTCGGCGATCCTCACCGATCCGGTCCGGCCGCAGGACGCGATGCGCACGCTGCAGACCAGGTTCCCGCACATGGTGCACCTCGAATGGCAGCGACCCGAGGGCAGCGCGGACCTGCACTATGGGGAGCGCGTTCGCGGGCGCAGCGATCTGCAGATCGCCACCAGCTTCCTCACCGACATGCGCGGCGAGCCGACGGCGAGCGAGCTGCGCCTGGTCGAGCGCGCGCTGAGCGCCGCGGTCCGCGAGAACGAGCTCGGCGAACCGGCGGCCCTGGAAGAGATCGCGTGAGACTTCACAGCCTGGAGGTCTCGGCGTTCGGGCCCTTCGGCGACACCGCGACGGTGGACTTCGACGCCCTCGGTGCGGACGGCCTGTTCCTGCTGCACGGCCAGACCGGTGCGGGCAAGACCACGATCCTCGACGCCGTGGCGTTCGCGCTGTACGGCACGGTCCCGGGGGCCAGGCAGCAGGGCAAGCGGCTGCTCTCGGACCACGCCCGCGCGGGTTCGGTGCCGAAGGTGGTGCTGGAGGCGACCATCGGCGGCCGCCGGCTCCGCCTGACCCGCAGTCCCGAGTACGAACGGGCCAAGCTCCGTGGCACCGGCACCACCAAGGAGAACGCCAAGGCGACGCTCACCTGGCTGGACGGGCAGGGCCAGAACCTGACCCGCCTCGACGAGATCGGCGAGGAGATCGGTCGGCTGCTCGGCATGAGCGCGGACCAGTTCTTCCAGGTCGTGCTGCTCCCGCAGGGGGAGTTCGCGCGATTCCTGCGCGCGGACACCGACGAGCGGGGCGACCTGCTGGAGCGGCTGTTCGACACCACCAGGTTCGGCACCGTCGAGGACTGGTTCGCCGAACGCAGGCGTGAGAGCGCCGCGACGCTGGAGTCCGGACGCAAGTCCGTTGACCTGATGCTCGCCCGCGTCTCCACGGCGGCGGGCATCGAGGCGGGCGCCGACGCCGATCCGCTGACGTGGGCGCACAAGCTGCGGGCTGATGCGGAAGAGGCCAGGGACACCGCCACCGCGGAACTCGTCACGGCGAGGGCGGCCGCGACCCGGACCACCGCCGCGCTCACCGAGGCGACGCGGATCCGGGGTCTGCAGCAGCGAGCCGCCAGGGCCGAGGCCGAGCTGCGCACGCACGCCGAGGGCGCGGACGAGAGGGCCGCGCAGACCGAGGAACTCGCAAGGGCGGTGCGGGCCGCGCCCATCGCCGAGCTTCGTGCGGATGCCACCTCGGCGGCGGAAACCGCTGCGCGGGAATCGAAGCTGATGGACACCCTGGCCGAGGGCGTAGGCGCGCTCGACGAGGGCAGGGCGCTGCTGGCGCGGCTGTCCTGGCCCGAGGCCGCCGAGGATCGCGGCGTCATCGCCGCGACGATCCGAGGTTGGACCGACGAGGTAGCGCGGCTCGACGACCTGATCGCCGAGTCGCTGGTCGCCGACGCGCTGCAGGAGACCGTGGACCGGCACGGCGAGCGTCGCCGCGAGCTCGCTTCCGCCGCAGAGGAACTCGAGCTCCGCCGGACGGCGCTGCCCGAGCAGCTGCGCGCCGCCGAGGACGACCTCGCCGCCGCACGGCAGGCCGTCGCGGCACTGCCCGCGCTCGACGAGGCACGGGGCAGGGCGGCCGACACGCAGGGCGCCGCCGTCGCCCTCGCGCAGCAGCGACTGCTCCGGGCGGACGCCGCGGACCGGCTGTCGGCGGCGCGGAGCCGACACCAGGACGCGCGCGGCCAGCTGCTCGACCTCCGCGAACGCCGGCTCGCGGGCATGGCGGCAGAGCTCGCGGCCGGGCTCGCCGACGGCGAGCCGTGCGTGGTGTGCGGCTCGGCGCTGCACCCGAACCCGGCCGAGCCGTCGGAGGCCGTCGTGACCAGGGCCGACGAGGACGCCGCCCGAGTGGCGGAGCACCGACTCGGGCAGGAGGTCGATGCCGCGGCCGAGCGCCTCGCGAAGGTCGATCAGGCCATCGAGGTACTGCTCGAGCGGGGCGGTGACCGTGATCCAGACCGGCTCGCGGCGGAGCTGTCAGCCGCCACCGAGGCGCACGCGGACGCGCATACGTTGGCAGCGCGCGAGCCCGCGCTCGCCGATCGCCTGTCCGGTCTGCGCGCCGAACAGGAAGGCCTGCAGGAACGTTCACGCGTCGCCACCGCCGAACTCGCGACCCTCGACGAGCGGATCGCGGGGACGGTGCACCAGCTGGAGACCATCCGGAAGCGGATCGCTGAGGCCTCCGGCGTGGACGAGAGCCCGCAGGCGCGTCGCGACCGGCTCGATGCGCTCGCGGCAGCGGTGTCGCGACTGCGAGACCTGCGTGTGCAGGTCACCGTCGCGCAGGAGACCGCGGAGGCATTGTCCACGAAGGTCGTCCGGTCCGCGATCGAGGCCGGGTTCGACTCGGTGGACGAGGCGGTCGCGGCCACAAGGGACGAGCGTCGGGTGGCGGCTGTGGAGGCCGCGCTCGCGCAGGCACGGGACCAGCGGGTGCGGGCCGAATCGGTCCTGGCGGAGGCGGAGGTTGCCGCCGTCGCCGGGATGGACGCCGTCGACCCGTCGGTCGCCGAGGCCGAGGTCGAGAGCGCGAACGCGGTGGTGAACTCGACCATTGCCGTCGCGTCGGAGGCCGACCGCAGGCTGGCGGACCTCGAACGGCTGGTCGCCCAGCTGGCGAAGGAGGTCGGGGCGCTGGCCCCGATGCAGCAGCGCCACGCGGAACTGGCTGGCCTGGCTGAGGTGATCGCCGGGCGCGGACAGAATGCCCGCAAGATGTCGCTGCGGTCCTATGTGCTCGCCGCCAGGCTCGAGGAGGTCGCGATCGCCGCCTCCACCAGGCTGCGCCGAATGTCCGGTGGCCGATACGAGTTCGTGCACACGGACGGCGCCGGGCCACGCGGCAAGCGCGGCGGGCTCGGCCTGGACATCCGCGACGACTACACCGGGGTGGTGCGCTCGGCGAAGACCCTCTCGGGCGGGGAGTCGTTCCTGGCGTCGTTGTCGCTCGCGCTTGGCCTCGCCGACGTCGTCGCCGCGGAGTCGGGCGGGCTGGTGCTCGACACCATGTTCATCGACGAGGGGTTCGGCACCCTCGACGCGGAGACCCTGGAGTCGGTGATGGGCGTCCTCGACGAGCTCCGCGCGGGCGGCCGGGTGGTCGGCATCGTCAGCCACGTCGACGAGATGCGCCAGCGGATCCCCAGCCGGCTGCACGTGATCCGCGGTCGGGCCGGGTCGAGCGTTGAGGTCGTCGCGGGCTGATCCGGCCTTGACCTCAAGTGTGGTTGAGATCTTAGCGTCGTCGAGGACGAGAGGAGTTCGACGATGACAACACTGGTCACGGGCGCCACCGGAAACACCGGCCGCCATGTGGTGGCAGAGCTGGTGCGCCGCGGCGAGCATGTCCGGGCGCTGACCCGCGATCCCGCTGCGGCCGGGGCGGTGCTGCCGCCGGGTGTGGAGTTGGCGGCAGGCACGCACACCGCGCCGGAGGCGTTGGGCGCCGCGCTCGAGGGCGTCACTCGACTGCACATCACCGTGACCGCAGGGCTCGCCGACGTCGGTCCCGAGCTGGTGCCGCGCGCGGTCGGCGCGGGCGTTCGGCGAATCACCGTGCTGTGGGGCGGGGGAGTCGGGCCGGTGGAGCAGGCCGTTGCGGATTCGGGCGTGGAGTGGACACGGCTGGAACCACAGGAGTTCATGTCCAACACGCTGACCTGGGCCGAGTCGATCAGGGCCGAGGGTGCCGTGCGCGAACCGTACGATTTCCCCAGCGCGCTGGTGCACGAGGCCGACATCGGGGCCGTCGCAGCGGCCGCACTGCTCGAGGACGGCCACGCGGGACGGGCCTACAACCTCACCGGGCCCGAGGCGCTGACACCGCGGGAGCGAATCGCGATCCTGTCGCGGGCAATCGGTCGCGACATCGCGTTCGTCCCGATCGCCCACGAGCAGGCAGTCGACCGGCTGGTCGCCACCGGAGTTCCGCGGGCGGACGCCGAGTACGTCATCGGCTGGTACGCCACCCCCACCGACGACTCCACGACCGTCGTCGACACCGTCGAGCGGGTGACCGGCCGTCCCGCACGGACTTTCGCCCAGTGGACGGCCGACCACACGGATCGCTTCCACGGGTCCTCGGTACCCGGGCGCGTGACCGCGACCTAGGCGGCCGACGGCAGGGCGGCGGTCAGGCGGAGCCGGCCTCCGCCTCGGCCGTCGCCAGCCCGGCCGAACCGGGTTCGTCGTCGTTCTCGTTCGTGACGGCGGGCCCGGGCTCGGTGCCGGCGCCCTCCTCGAGCTTGAGGTCCACCTGCTCGCCGATGTACCGGATCACCACCGCGGCCACCGCGGCCACCGGGACCGCGAGGAACGCGCCGATGATGCCGAACAGCGAGCCGCCGACGGTCACGGCCAGCAGCACGATCACCGCGTGCAGCTTCATCGTGCGGCTCTGCAGCACCGGCTGGAGCACATTCCCCTCGAGCTGCTGCACCGCGATGACGATGATCAGGATGATCAGGGCGGTGGTCCAGCCCTTCGCGACCAGTGCAACGAGTACCGCGAGGGCACCGGCGACGAACGCGCCGACGATCGGGATGAAACCGCCGATGAAGGTGAGCACGGCGAGCACCGGGGCCAGTGGCACCCCGAGCACCACCAGGCCGAGGCCGATGAAGAACGCGTCGACGAAGCTGACCAGCGCCTGGGTCCGGATGAATCCGCCGAGGGTGTCCCAGATCCGGATGGACACCGCCTCGAAGTGGCGCCCGGCGCGGCCGCCGGTCACGCCGTGCAGCCACGGGAGGAACCGGGGACCGTCCTTGATGAAGAAGAACGAGAGCACCAGGACCAGCACCAGCGTCACGAGTGCCGAGCCCGCGGCGCTGACCCCGCTGAAGACGCCGCTGGCGATGGCCTGCGCGCTGGCCTGCAGCTTGTGGATGACCGCCTGGACGGCGGAGTCGATCTGGTCGTCCTGCAGGTTGATGGGCGGGCCCTTGATCCAGTCCTGTACCTGGGTGATGCCCTGGCTGGCCTTGTTCGCCAGTTCCGGTGACTGGTCGACGACCGACGGCACGATGAGCGCCACGATGCCCGCCAGGACCGCAAGGAAGGCGGCGATGGTGATACCGGCCGCGGCGGCCTGCGGCACGCCACGAGCGGCCATCGCCCGAGTCGGCGGCCACAGCACGGTGGAGACCACGATGGCCAGCAGCACGGGGAGCACCCCCACCCAGAGGTAGCCGAGGATGTTCCACACCACCCAGCCCCCGGCGGCGATGAGCACGAGGCACAGGGCCCACTTGGCGAGCCACATCCCGCCGAGGCCGAGTATCTGGCCGCGGTCTCGGAATCGCCGGGTCCCGCTCGTCGAGGTGCTGGGCTGATCGCTCACGATGGTCCTTCCTGGTGGCATCGAAGGACGAATCTACCGTCAGCGCTCCTCGTGGCCGAGTAGCCAGCGTTTGGCGGGCAGTCCCCAGCGGAACCCCCCGAGCGATCCGTCGGTCCGCAGCACTCGGTGGCAGGGCACGAACAGCGCGGCCGCATTGCGGGCGCAGGCCGACGCCGCGCCGCGCACCGCGGCGGGGCGTCCCGCGCGGCCGGCGAACTCGGTGTAGGTGATCGGGTCCCCGGCGGGCACGGTGCGCAGCACATCCCAGGCATGTACCAGGAATTCGCCCGACTGCTGCCGGACGGCGATCGAATCGATGCCGGTCAGGTCGCCGCGGTGGTAGTCGGCGACGGCGCGGGTGACGGCGCCGAGGTCGCAGAGCCGGGTGAGTCCGGTTGGGCGCAGGCTCGGGTGGATCAGCGCCCGCAGCTCCTCGGGGTCGTCCGTCCATCCCGACGCCAGGACGGCGCCGTCGCCGTCGACGAGGGCGGTGAACGGGCCGATCGGGGTCGTGACGGTGGCGTGCTGGGCGATCATTTCTTGTCCTCCGTATCGGGGGTCGATGTGGGATTGAGTGCACCGCGTGCGGCAAGTGCGCTGCGCCACAAGTGCATTGATGCGTACGAGCGCCAGGGTGTCCAGCGCGAGGAGTCGGCCAGGTCGGCGCCCATCGCCTGCGCGCCCTGGCGGACGACCAGGTCCGTGTCGAGCAGCACGTCGGGGTCCGCGAGGGTGCGCATCACCACGTAGTCGGCCGTCCATGGTCCGATGCCCTTGTACGACAACAGATCCGCGCGCAGATCCTCCGCGGTCCGGCCGGCGTGCAGGGTCAGGGCGCCGGTGGCGAGTGCCTCGGCGACCCCGATGACGGCGTCGATTCGCCGGGCGGGCCCGGTGAGCACCTCGCGGCCGCGTGCGGCGATGGTGTCGGTGCCGGGGAAGCTGTGGGTCAGGTACGGGTCGGCGACCGGGGCGCCGAGCGCGGCCACCAGCCGGGCGGTCTGGGTGGACGCCGCGGCCAGCGAGATCTGTTGCCCGATCATCGTGCGCAGCAGGAGTTCGTCCGCGTCGATGCTGCCGGGCACCCGGATGCCAGGGGTCGCCCGTACGCCCGTAGCCAGCGCGGGATCGGCGGCGAGGGCGCCGTCCACCGCCTCGGGGTCCGCGTCCAGGTCCAGGAGATGCCGGAGCCGGGCGACGGCGGGCGCGAGGTCGCGCATGTCGCGCAGCGTGAGCTCGGCCCGCACGTAGTCGGGCAGGACGCGCAGCGCGACCACCCCGCAGCCGCGGGGGAGCCTGAGCGTTCGGCGGTACTCGCCGTCCGACCAGCGCTCCATGCCCGCGACGGCGTGCCCGGACAGGAACCAGTTCAGCCAGCCCGCGTCGAGGGGTTTCCGGAAGGGCAGCCGCAGCGACACCGTGCCCTTGGCTGGCGGGGCGTCGGCGCGTTTGGCGGCCTCGGTGCGCATCGTCGAGGGGGTCACCGCGAACACCTCGCGGACCGTGTCGTTGAACTGCCGGATGCTCGAGAATCCGGCGGCGAAGGCGATGTCCGACATCGACATCGCCGTGGTCTGGATCAGCAGCCGGGCCGTGTGCGCGCGATGCGCCCTGGCGAGGGCGAGCGGTCCGGCGCCGAGCTCCGCCGTCAGCGCCCTGGTGAGGTGCCGCGACGAGTACCCGAGCGAGGCGGAAAGCGATTCCACCCCGCCGCGTTCGACGGCCCCGTCGGAGATCAGCCGCATGGCGCGGGCGGCGAGATCCGAGCGCACGTTCCACAGCGGTGAGCCGGGGGCGGCGTCGGGCAGGCACCGCCTGCAGGCGCGGTACCCGGCCTGCTGGGCGGCCGCCGCGGTCGGCAGGAAGCTGACGTTGCCCGGCTTCGGCGTGATCGCCGGGCACGAGGGCCTGCAGTAGATGCCCGTGGTCCGCACCGCGGTGATGAACTGCCCGTCGAAGCGGGCGTCGCGGGAGGACACGGCGCGGTAGCAGCGGTCGAAGTCGAGATGCGGTGCGGTCACAGTCACCACTGTGGCAGCGCGCGCGCGGCCGCGCTAGCGGGAATCGGACATCACCGTGGGGACGTCGAGTGTGCACCTGCCGTCGCATCGCCCGAGGGCAAGCGACAGCAGATGCACACTCGACGGTCAGGCGCCGGTGCGGACCTCGTAGTCCCCGGTGGCGCACCCGGTCATCAGCGAGCCCTCGCCGAGCGGGGTGAACGTGATGTCCTCGATCCCGACGGTGTCGACGGCCGCGGCGCCCGCATCGACGCGGCGCGGGAACCAGACCTCGAGCCGGCAGCCGCCGTCGCCCGCCGTGCCGGTGAGCTCCAGCCGGTCACCCTCGGCCGCCAGGTGCGTGATCCGCCCCGGCGCGTACCTCGGGTAGGCGCGGGTGAGCTGGGCCAGCAGGGCCGTGTTGCGCGGGGCGTCCTCCCCGGTGCTGCACAGCACCGGCATCAGTCCGTTGCCGAGTTCCTGGATGCCGTTCTGCGGGTCCCCGCAGGCCTGCTTCCACACCCAGTAGGCGCCGCCCATGACGTGTTCGTCCTCTTCCTTCGCGTAGCGGGCGGCCTTCTCGGCGACGCCGTCGCCCCAGTAACCCCACTCGCCGCTCCACACCGGGATGCCGCCGTACTTCTGTGCCACCCGCTCGGCGAGGGTGAAGCCCCGCTCGATGCTGACGATCGTCGGCAGGCCGAGCGAGGCGTCCATGGTGATGGACTCGGCGTACAGGTGCGGGGCGAAGACGATGTTGGTGTCGTCGGTGAAGCCGGCTGGGGGGCCGCTGTCGAAGCCGAGGCCGGACCACAGGATGCTCGGTTCGAAGAACACGATCTGCTCAGCGCTCGCGGCGCGGATGGCGTCGATGGTCCGGTCGTAGAAGCGGCCGAGCAGCAGCGACGAGGTGAGCGGCGCGGACTCGCCGAAGTTCGGCTCGTTCAGCAGGTCGTAGCCGGCGACGGCGGGCTCGTCCTTGAACTCGCCCGCGAGCATCGCCCAAGCCTGGACCAGGTTCTCCTGCACGCCGTCGGTGTCGTAGAAGAAGTTGTTGAACGCGCGGCCGCCCGCGGGCGAGATGTCGCGGCCGGTGAACTGGCAGCGCGGTGCGCCGTCGGTGATCGTGGCCCACTCGGGCGCGCCGTCGTAGCCCCACATGGGCGAGGTGCCCGGCCTGCAGCTGACGTCGTCGGGGGACGGGGCGTTCGACCAGCCGTCCTGGTGCATGTCGAGCACGGTGTAGAGGCCGTGCGCCTTGGCCTGCGCGACGGCGACCCGGATCTGGTCGACATAGGCCTCGTCGTAGCGGCCGCGTTCCGGCTCGAGGGCCGACCAGGACAGCGCGAGCCGGACCACGTTGAACCCGTGGTCGGCGATGCCCGCGAAGTCCGCCTCGGTCAGCGGCAGGGTCGAGGGGACCTCGGGTCGCGGCGCGTAGAAGTCGACGAGCTGGTTGACGTTGACGCCGCGCAGCAGGACCTCGCGGCCCGCCGTGTCGGCGATGACCTCACCCGAGACGCGAAGGGGCAGCAGGGTTCCCGCCTCGGCGGCTTCGAGGGGCGCGGGCGATGCGGGCTGCGCGTCGGGGCGGACCAGGAACGGGACGGTCACCGCGACGACGGCCAATCCCACTGCGCCCGCCCGCAGGGCGGGGCGGGGGATCGGTGACGGCTGGGTGGCCTGCCGCCGCGACCAGACGGCCGCGAGTCCGACGATCCATCCCGTGCAGGCGCCGTAGGCGACGCCGTCCGCGAGCCGGATGTACCCGGCCATGAGCGGCCAGAGGTCACCCGCGAAACCGTCGTCGGAGAATATTCCGACGATCGACGCGGCGAGCGCGAGCAGGGCGCCCGCGCCCATCGCCGCGAACCAGCCGGCGAGGAAGGTGGCTGCGGTCCCACCCGCCACCCGGCGACCGAGCACCCGCTGGCAGCCGATGGCGCCGAGGACGAGCACGGCGATCCCGCCGACGGTGGCGAGCACCCCGTTGAGCACGTTGGGCGCGGGCATCCACCGGTCGTAGGGGGCGCCCGCCCACCACTGTCCCGCCAGGAGCGGGGCGACGGCGCCGAAGAGCAGTGCGCCGGCCCACACCGACGGCGCCTCGTCCGGTGCGTCCACGATGTCGCGGCGGCGGCCCGCGAACGCGACGACGCCCGCGACGATCAGTCCCGCCGGAATCGCCTTGGCGAGGGCGAATCCGCTGCCCCACGCCGCGGTCCCGAGGTCGCCGACCGCCACCAGGGACATCGCGAACTTCGCCAGCAGCACCGCGAGCACGACGGAAGCGGTGGTCGCCGCGAACAGTCGGCGGGAGCCGGCGATCGACCGCACCGCCCACCACGTGACGCCGAGCAGCACCGGCAGGTAGACGGCGAACGGGGCGATCTGCCACGGCGCCCGGATCGGCCACAGGTCGGCGCCGGTCCAGCCGAGCAGGCTCAGCAGGCCGCTCGGATCCGCGGCCGCCTGGACGATGACCAGCAGGCCGAGGGCGAGGGTCGCGATCCAGGCAAGGCGATTCGAAGGCATCCGACACATTCCGTTCACTGAGGGAGACCCTCGGATCCTAGGTGTCGCCGCCTCCGCTCGCGCCCGGAACTGGACGATTGTCCGAATCGCGGGACCGGCGGCCGCCGAGCGTGCACCTGCGGTCGCGTCGGCCCAGGACGGACGCCAACAACTGCACGCTCGGCGTCAGCAGCAGCGGGCGCCGGGGTTGCGGTCGGAGTCCGCGAACCGGCCGCGCCAGTACTCGCGTTCGGTCGGCACGGGGGTGCCGGGATGTGCGAGCCGGTGGTGCGCGGCGAACCGTTCGTAGTCGTGATCACCCATCACCGAGGTGATCCACCACCGGGCCCCGCGCAGTGCGCGGACGAGTCGATCCATCAATGACCCCCGACCGT
This sequence comes from Rhodococcus maanshanensis NBRC 100610, assembly GCF_001894865.1. Classification (GTDB taxonomy): domain Bacteria; phylum Actinomycetota; class Actinomycetes; order Mycobacteriales; family Mycobacteriaceae; genus Rhodococcus_G; species Rhodococcus_G maanshanensis. Next base: position 120,085 of record NZ_BCXA01000002.1, read on the forward strand.
GTGCGCCGCGCCAGGGGCGCGGACCTTGCCCTCGGCGATCAGCTGGTCCCACTCGTGCTGCACGGCGCGCTCGGCTGCGGTCGGGATGAACCCGGCCGGGCCGAACAGCTTCGACGGCACCGGCGGTACCTCGGTGTCGGGCAGCCCGCCCGCCCGGTAGGCCTTGATGCACACATACAGCCCGACCGCCGCCACGATCAGCACCAGCACCGCGAACACGATCGAGAGGGTGCCCTGGATGAAGGTGTTGCGTATGACCGCATCCATCGCCTCCGGCGTCTTCGCGGTCCCGAACGACGTCTTGCCCGCGTCCTTCGCGTCCTGGAAGGCATTGTGCTGCGCCCAGTATCCGATCGCGGGGATGTCGGAGAAGATCTTCTGCCATGAGGCCGTCATGGTGACGGTCAGATCCCACAGCAGCGGCAGCGCCGGGATCCACGCCCACTTGAACAGTCCCTTCTTCATGACCACGACCAGCACCACGGTCAGCGCGATCGCGGCGAGCAGCTGGTTGGCGATGCCGAAAAGCGGGAACAGCGTGTTGATTCCGCCGAGCGGGTCGGTGACACCCATCAGCAGCACGCCGCCCCACAGGCCGACCACTGCCAGCGAGCAGAGCCAGGCGCCGGGCCGCCACGACGGGTCCTTGAACTTGCGGGCGGCGCCGCCGAAGTTGCCGAGCGAGTCCGAGAGCATGAACCGGGCGACGCGGGTGCCCGCGTCGACCGTGGTGAGGATGAACAGCGCCTCGAACATGATCGCGAAGTGGTACCAGAACGACTTGAGGCTCTCGCCGCCGATGAACTGGTGCATCACCTCCGACATGCCGAAGGCCAGCGTCGGGGCGCCGCCGGTGCGCGAGACGATCGACTCCTCGCCGACCGCCTCGGCGGCCTGGTTCAGCTGCTCGGTCGTGATGTCGGCGCCGGGCAGGCCGAGTCCGTTGAGGTACTCCGGTGCGCTCTCCGCGGTACCGCCGGTCAGCGCGGCGGGCGCGTTGAGTGCGAAATACAGGTGCTGATCGAGGATGCATGCGGTGATCAGCGCCATGATCGCGACGAACGACTCGGTGAGCATGCCGCCGTAGCCGATCATCCGGGTCTGCCGCTCCTTCTCCAGCAACTTCGGGGTGGTACCTGAGGCGATGAGGGCGTGGAAACCGGACAGCGCACCGCAGGCGATGGTGATGAACAGGAACGGGAACAGCGCACCCGCGAACGCCGGGCCCTCGCCGTTCTTCGCGAACTCGGTCATGGCAGGCATCTGGATCGCCGGCTGGGCCACCAGGATCCCGGCCGCGAGGAGTGCGATGGTGCCGATCTTCATGAATGTGGACAGGTAGTCGCGCGGCGCGAGCAGCAGCCACACCGGCAGCACCGAGGCGGCGAACCCGTAGGCGATCATCAGCCACGCGAGGGTGACCTTCGAGAGAGTGAACCAGTCGGCGCCCCAACCGGTTTCGGCAACCCAACCACCTGAGACGATCGCGAGCAGGAGCAGTGCGACGCCGATCAGGGAGACCTCGGAGACCTTGCCAGGGCGTAGGAAGCGCAGGTACACGCCCATGAACAACGCGATCGGGATGGTCATCGCGATGGAGAACACGCCCCACGGGCTCTCCGCGAGCGCGTTGACGACCACCAGCGCGAGCACCGCGATGATGATGATCATGATGACGAAGACGCCGATCAGCGCCGCGACGCCGCCGACGACGCCGAGTTCCTCGCGGGCCATCTGACCGAGGCTGCGGCCGCGCCGCTTGGAGGAGATCCACAGCACCAGGAAGTCCTGGACCGCGCCTGCGAACACGACGCCGATGATGATCCACATGGTGCCAGGCAGGTAGCCCATCTGGGCCGCCAGGACGGGGCCGACCAGGGGACCGGCCCCGGCGATGGCGGCGAAGTGGTGTCCGAAGAGCACCCGCCGGTCCGTCGGCATGTAGTCCTTGCCGTTCTCGAGGACCTCTGCCGGGGTGGCGCGGTCGTCGCGCGGCTTGACGATCTTGCTCTCGACGAGCCGGGCGTAGAAGCGGTAGGCGATGAGGTAGGTACAGACCGCGGCGATGACGAACCAGACCGAGCTGATCTGCTCGCCCCGCACGATGGCGATCATCGACCACGCGACCGCGCCGAGCACGCCGATGGCCGCGAAGACGGCCTTCTTCGCGGGCGTGATCGGGGTCTTGTCGATGATGCCGACCGGGGGCAGGTCCGGATCGGTGCGCAGGTACTCGATGTACTGGTCGGAAGGGGGCGTGCCGGGGGTGGTGGCAGTCGCCATGTGTGACCTCCTCATGGGTGCGGGGGTGTGGCGCCCATCACCCTATGTCGCCGAAATGGCACGTGCCGGGGTTGTCGACCAGCGGTCGGCTGGGTGCGGTGAGCGCAGGAACAGGTCCGCCGAAAGCGCCCGAAGCCTCGGGGGACCTGAACTAGTCTCGGAAAACCTTCTTCGCGGTATGTTTCCGACTCCGGGGGGACCATGAGTGCTCGCATCACCCGCGCGCCTGCGCGGTCTTCCGTGCTCCGGAGGTGCCTGCCCGCGCTGGCCGCCGTCGTGCTGGGGCTGGCGGTGGCCGGACCGAGTGCGCCCGCCGCCGCGTCCGAGGTGGACACCTACCTGAACCTGCCACTGGTCAACCGTGACGCCGCGCACGGACCCGGCGGGGTGAACCCGGCGCTGCCGACCGATCGTGGCGTGCTCGCGCGGTTGCTCGACCAGGCCAGGGCGTCCGGCGCGGCACCGACCTCGTACGCGGCGTTGCTGGACCAGTACTGGCTCGCCGATGTCACCGCCGAGGCAGGCATCGACCTGGCCGGGTGGGACCCCCGCACCGGCGTGCAGGCGAACCGGGAGAACCTGATCCGGTCGTACCGGTACTACGAGCACCTGCAGCTCTCCCACCCCGAGTTGCAGTGGGCGGGCATGGCCGGGCAGGTCGGCGCCGACTTCGGCGGCGGGCTCATAGATTTCGAGCTGATCACCGACGTCTACGACCTCCCGCAGCTGCAGCAGACCACGCGTGCCATCGTCGCGACGGCGACCGAGGTGGCGGGACCGCAGATCGTCGACCGGCTCCCGAAGGGGTTGCGCGCGTTGGCTGGTGCCGGGGCCACGGTCACCGGCGACGACTTGCACTACATCCTGGGCATGATCCTGGTGATGCAGAAGAACATCTTCTCCGATCTGATGCCGATGCACCGGGCCTACGTCACCGGGGGACTGCCCGCCCTCGGGGAGATGCGCGCGGCGGGGCTGTTCGGGCAGGACGTGATGGACGCGTGGCGCGACATCGCCTCGGCGGACCCGGACCGGATCGCCCGTGGCAACGTGGCGCTGCTGCGCCGCGAACAGGGCGTGATCATCAGGGATCAGTGGGACGCCGTGCGGGCCTACAAGGGCGACGTCGGCGAAGCCATCACGTATCTGTCCACGGTCGCCGGGTCGCCCTCGGTCGCAGGTGTGCTGCCGCCGCGTTCGTTTGACCCCATCGAGATCGAGGCCACCCTGCCCGACGGCAGGACGGTCACACTGACCACGCCGCTGCCGAGCTGGAACTGGTCCGTCTACGAACAGCGGTGGGACTACATCACCACCCAGTTGCTGCCCAGGTACAAGGCGACGGTCGAATACGACTGGCCGCGACTCGAGGCGGAGCTCCGCACCCCGTACGGGATCCAGATCGAGAGCCATCGGCCGCTGATGAACGTTCCGCAGATCCTACAATCGGCCCTCCAGAACACGAAAGTGACGGTGTCCTGATGTCGACCGATCCGCGCCACCATCGCCCCAGCGCCGGCCGGGCGCGCTCGGGCTTGGCCGCCGCCGCGGCCGTCGGCCTCGCGATCCTGTCGCCGGGTGTCGGTGCGGCACAGGCACCCCCGCCGCCCGTCCCGGTCGACACGCCCGCACTGCAGGGTGAGGTGTTCAATGAATTCGTCGAGGGCGCGTTCGAGGGTGGGGAGTTCGGCACCGGGGATGAGATCCTCGGCGCGCTGCGGCCGAACGATCCGTTCTACGCCGAGCCGCCGCTCACCGGCGCCGAGAAGCCGGGCACCCTCCTCAAGACCAAGCGCGTCGACGTGATGTTCACCGGCTTCAAGCCGGCGAACCTCGAGGCGTACAAGATCATGTACGTCACGACGGGGAACGACGGGGTGACCCCGACCATCAGCACTGGGATCGTGATGATCCCCGTCGACGGCGTGCCCGCCTCGGAGAAGAAGGTCATCGGGTACCAGGAGGCCAACGACAGCGTCGGCGCCTACTGCCACCCCAGCACCCAGTGGACCGGCGGTGATCCTCTTGACGGGGCGTCGTGGTCCGCGCTCGGCCCGCTGGCGCTGATGTTCGGCAAGGGGTACGCCGTGGTGATCTCCGATGTCGGCAACGACGCCGACCCCGATCCGCACGGCGTCTTCGCGGCGAAGTTCGCCGGCCACGCCCAGCTCGACGCGCTGCGTGCGGCCACCTCTGGCGGCGCGACGGGGCTCGTCCCGCAGGCCCCGATCGCACTGTTCGGTATCGCGGGCGGCGGCGTCGGAGCGGCCTCCGCGGCGGAGATGCAGGCGGGCTACGCGCCCGAGCTGAACGTCAAATCCACTGTCCTCGAGGGCATGGTGATCGATCAGCGGAACTTCATGCGGACCGCGGACGGCTCGGTCGGGTCGGGGTTCGCCTTCGCGACCCTGCTCGGACTCGAGCCCTGGTACCCGGAGATGCGGATCGACGACAAGCTCAACCCGGTCGGCAGGGCGCTGGCCGACGAGTACCGCGGCCAGTGCCAGATGCCGGCCTACTTCACGGCGCCGTTCGTGCCGCTCCGGCTGCTGTTCAGCAGCGGCCAGAGTCCCGCGGACATCCCCGAGTTCCAGCACGTCTACGACGACAACCGGCTCGGCGGCCAGGCGCCGAGGTCCAAGGTGCTGATCTCCTCCTGCAGCAAGGACGATTCACCGATGTCCCTTGTACCCGCACAGGATTCGCGTGATCTCGCGGCCCGCTACCGGGCGGGCGGTACCGACGTCACCTATGCGCCGAGCGACTGCGACCTGAAGCGGTTGTTCGCCGACCCGTACGGGTGGGGGACCGACCTGTTCGGCATGCAGACCATCGACTGGATCGACCGGAACTTCGCGGAGTGACGCCGCGGCGCGGCCAACCCGTAAGAACCGGGCGGCGTCCGCGTCGATCCAGTCGTTCAACCAGCCGGCGGGCGGGTCCTCGAGCAGCTCGCCCGACTGCAGCCATTCATAAAGATCCGCATAGGTTTTCGTGGTGATCGCGTCGACGCGGCGGTTGAGCATGGACGGGCGCAGCTCGTCGAAACCGTCCAGGCCCATCGAGGCGATCAGCTGCTTCGCGCTGGCCACCGTCGACTTCTGGAACCGGTACACCCGGGCGGACTTGTCCGGCACGTCGATCGACCTCGAGCGGGCGCGGTCCTGCGTCGCGACCCCGACCGGGCAGTGGTTGGTGTGGCAGGCCTGGGCCTGGATGCAGCCGACCGCGAACAGCATCGCCCGGGCCGCGAGGGTGAAGTCGGCGCCCTGGATGATGCGCTTGACGATGTCGCTGCCGCTGGCGACCTTGCCTGAGGCGCCGATCCTGATCCGGTCCCGCAGGCCGGTGCCGACCAGCGCGTTGTGCACGAGCATCAGGCCCTCGGTCAGCGGCATGCCCATGTGGTCCTCGAATTCGACGGGGGCGGCGCCGGTTCCGCCCTCCGAGCCGTCCACGATGATGAAGTCCGGCGCGGTACCGGTCTCCAGCATGGCCTTGCAGATGCCGAGGAACTCCGCCCGCGAGCCCACGCAGAGCTTGAACCCGACAGGCTTGCCTCCGGAAAGGGCGCGCAGCGTCGAGATGAACTCGATCAGCTCGAGGGGCGTGTCGAAGGCGCTGTGCGCGGGCGGGGAGATCACGGTCACTCCCACCGGGACCCCACGGGTGTCGGCGATCTCCTGGCTGACCTTCGCGCCGGGCAGCACGCCGCCGAGGCCGGGCTTGGCACCCTGGGACAGCTTGATCGAGATCGCCTTGACCTGGGGGTCGACCGCCTTCGCGGCGAAGATCTCCGGATCGAAACGCCCGTCCGGGGTGCGGCACCCGAAGTAGCCGGAGCCGATCTCCCAGATCAGGTCGCCGCCGTGCTTGCGGTGGTACGGACTGATGCCGCCCTCGCCGGTGTCGTGGGCGAACCCGCCGCGTGCGGCGCCCGCGTTCATCGCCTCGACCGCGTTGGCGGACAGCGAGCCGAAGCTCATCGCGGAGACGTTCAGCAGCGCGATGTCGTACGGCTGGGTGCAGTCCGGCCCGCCGAGCCGGACCGTCGGGGTCGCCTCGGGGGCGTGCCGTGCCCGCAGCGAGTGGGCCATGAACTCGTACCCGGGCGCGTGCACGTCCCGTTCGGTGCCGAAGGGCTCGTCGTCCTTGGTGCCCTTGGCCCGCTCGTACACGAGATCGCGGGTCTCACGGTCGAACGGCGTTCCATCGGTAGATGATTCGATGAAGTACTGCTGGATCTCGGGGCGGATCTTCTCGAGCAGGAACCGAGCGTGCCCGAGGATGGGGTAGTTGCGCAGGATGCTGTGTCGACGCTGGATCAGATCCCAGGTGCCGAGGCACGCGAGCGCAAGGGCGATCACGGCGAGAATCCACCATCCGGACCCGATGCCGAGGGCGAGTGCCAGCGCCGCCAGTCCGGCCAGCCACACTCCGACAACGATCAGCCATCTCACCACGGTGCATCCTTTTCGTGTCACGTCCATCGCCGGTCGGTTCGATCGAGTCTCGCACTCGGCCGTGCGGGGCGCCGAAAACGACACGGCGGCCCCGGAAACGAGTCCGGGACCGCCGTGTCGTTGGAGCGGGTGTACTACGCGGGGATGGTCAGAACCTGGCCGACGTTGATGGCGTCCGGGTTCGGGATGCCGTTGGCATCGGCGATGCGCTGGTACTGGTTGCCGTCGCCGTAGAAGTGGGTGGCGAGGTCCCAGAGGGTGTCGCCGGGGGCGACGGTGTGGGTGCGCGGGGCCGGGGGAGCCGGGGGAGCTTCGGCGGCGGCCGGGGCGACGGGGGCGGGCTCGGGCTCCGGCTCGGCCGGGGTCTCGACGGCGGTGTCCGATGCCCAGACGGCCTTGTCGCCCGCGTACAGCACCACGTTGCGGTCGTCCTGGACGACCAGCTTGACGTCGGAGTTGCCTGCGGTCTGGGAGGCCCACACGGCGTCGTTGCCCTCGGTGTACAGCACGAAGTTGCCGTCGTCCTGCAGGTCGGCCTTGACTGCGCTCTTGCCGTTGGTCTTGCTGGCCCACACAGCGTTGCCGCCCTCGCTGAGCACGAGGTTGCCGTCGTCCTGCAGCGTCAGCGTGTACGCGCCGTTGTTGGAGGTGATCGACTGTCCGGCCGTGAGGCTCGAACCGGCCTGCAAGGTGTCCGCCACGTTGTTCCCCTTTCAGAGGTGATCGTCGGTGAAGCGCTTGTAGTGCTGATCCACACGGGGACCACATGATCCGGTCCTCGGCGTGCTCACCGAGCGTACGCGGCGCGAATGAGTTTCGCTGGGGCCGACGGGCCATCTGAACATAGTCTGAACAATGTGACGCGCTGGGAGAACGAACGTGACGAAGAGCAATCACGCGCCTATATACGGCGTTTCGAGGAGTTGGCGGCGCAGGGCGTGGATCTGCACGGGGAGGCCCGGATGGTCGATGCCGTCATCGCGCCGGGCTCGCGGGTGCTCGACGCCGGATGTGGCACCGGGCGTGTCGGCGTCGAATTGGCCAGGCGCGGACACCATGTGACGGCGGTCGACCTCGATCCGGTGTTGGTCGAGGCAGCGCGGGAACACCGGGAGTTGACCGTCCATCGGGCGGACCTCGCCGAGCTCGACCTGCCGGGAGAGGTGTTCGACGCGATCGTCGCGGCAGGGAATGTGCTGATCTTCCTCGAGCCGGGAACGGAACGGACTGTGCTGCAACGGCTTGCCGCGCACCTGGCCGACGGCGGGGTATTGGTGACGGGGTTCGCCACCGACTACCGGTACTCGGTCCGGGACTTCGACGCGGACCTGGAGGCGGCCGGGCTGGTGCTCGAGCAGCGCTTCGCGACGTGGGACCTGCGGCCATGGCGGGCGGACGCGACGTGGGCGGTCACGGTCGCGCGCAAGCGAGGGTAGCGGCCGCCTCAGACCCAACAGGCGATGGCGAGCGGCCCGGCGAACGGAATGAAGGCCAAGGGCGAGCAGGTCAGTGCGGCACCCAATGGGCCCTGCTGTGGATTGAGGGCTGCGGGCGAGACGGGTGTGGGGACCGGTGGTGCCGGTGCCGCGGCGGCGATCGCAGGGCCGAACGCGATCATCGGAACCGTAGCCGCGGCCACTATTGCTGCGCGGAGTCGATTTCTGGTCATGGTGTTCCTCCTGGTGGCGGCCTTGGCGCACCGCGCCGTTCCGGTGGCCCTCGGATTGCGCTCTTCTTATTGTGAGCGTCAGACCTGGGCATGTCACGGCCGTGGGCTACCCGTTTGTCTGCCGCGGGTGGGGTCCGCGAGCCGGGAATGCTCCCACGGCACCCTGCTCGGTTAGGGTGCTTGCGCTGAATCCGAATGATCTTCAGGGGGGAACATGTCCGAGACCGAATTTGCGAGCGCGCCCAGGACCGCGGCGGCGCCGTCCTACGGGGCGCCCGCGTACCCGTCCTATCCGCAGCCCGCACAGGGCCCGCAGCCCATGCAGGCCCCGGCCCCGTACGGCGCTCCGGTTCCCGGCGCGGTGCCTGCGCCGCCGCCGTCGAACGCAGGCTGGGCGGTGGCCGCGGTCGTCTTCTTCTGGCCGCTGGCGTTCGCCGCGTTCAACCACTCGTCCTCGGTGTACCCGAGGTGGGCGCTCGGCGACTACCAGGGTGCGCAGTACGCATCCGACCGCGCCAAGCAGCTCGGCAAGATCGCGTTGTTTGTGGCGGTCGGCCTGTCGGTGCTGTTCTTCATCCTCTACGGGGTGATCATCGCCGCCGCGATCAGCGGCATCGAGGACAGCACCAGCGGGTACTGATCCGCAGGTCTACGGACCGGCGTGTGCGGGGCGCCTGCACCGGTCCGTAGACTCTGGAGACCGTGAGCCTTACCCTCGGAATCGTCGGACTGCCCAACGTCGGCAAGTCCACCCTCTTCAACGCGCTGACCAACAACGACGTGCTGGCCGCGAACTACCCGTTCGCGACCATCGAGCCCAACGTCGGCCTGGTCGAGCTGCCCGATCCCCGGCTGGCCAAGCTCGCCGAGATCTTCGGTTCCGAGCGGCTGCTGCCCGCGACCGTGTCCTTCGTCGACATCGCAGGCATCGTCAAGGGCGCCTCCGAGGGCGCGGGCCTGGGTAACAAGTTCCTGGCCAACATCCGCGAGGCCGACGCCATCTGCCAGGTCGTTCGCGTGTTCGCCGACGATGACGTGGTGCACGTCGACGGTCGCGTCGACCCCGCCTCGGACATCGAGGTGATCGAGACCGAGCTCGTCATCGCCGACATGCAGACGCTGGAGAAGGCCCTCCCGCGCCTGGAGAAGGAAGCGAAGAAGAACAAGGAGCTCAAGCCGCTGCACGAGGAGGCGCTCAAGGCTCAGGCGTTCCTCGACGAGGGCAAGACCCTGTTCAGCGTCAAGGACAAGCTCGACTTCGGCCTGCTCCGGGAGCTGAGCCTGCTCACCACCAAGCCCTTCCTCTATGTCTTCAACGCCGACGAGGCCGTGCTCACCGACGAGGCGAAGGTCGCCGAGCTGCGCGCCTCGGTCGCCCCGGCCGACGCGGTGTTCCTCGACGCGAAGGTCGAGCAGGAGCTGCTCGAGCTGGACGAGGAGGACCGTCAGGAGATGCTCGACTCGATCGGCCAGTCCGAGCCCGGCCTGCACGCGCTCGCCAGGACCGGCTTCCACACCCTCGGGCTGCAGACCTACCTGACCGCGGGCCCCAAGGAGTCGCGGGCCTGGACCATCCACAAGGGCGACACCGCCCCGCAGGCCGCGGGCGTCATCCACACCGACTTCGAGCGCGGCTTCATCAAGGCCGAGATCGTCTCCTTCGACGACCTGGTCGCCGCCGGCTCCATGAACGCCGCCAAGGCCGCGGGCAAGGTGCGCATGGAGGGCAAGGACTACGTGATGGTCGACGGTGACGTGGTGGAGTTCCGCTTCAACGTCTAGTTCCACGCCACGAACGGGCGGTTTCCGGGACAAACGCCGAGTGCGCGTCCCGGAAACCGCCCGTTCGTCGTCGGTCCCGCTGCGACTCGTCCTACGACAGCGACTGCGGGAGTTCGAACAACCGTTGACCGAACAGGTAGCAGGTGAGGGGCCGTGGAGGCTCCACCATGACCTTGCCGCAGAAGAACGGATGCTCCGTTGACCCTTCCGAGGATGTGTCGGCTGCGGAGGCGGTACCGGCCCCGGTGACGAGGCCGGCAGCCACCAGGGCGGTGGCGGCGATGGTGGATGCGATACGGCGATTCGTGACACGAGGCACGGTTGAGCCCTCTCCATTCTGTGATTCCCGGCGAAGCTTCTGATTCCTCTGCCGGGAGGGCGATTCGACCCCGCGGGCACAGTAGCGTGGCGGCGCGAACGCGGTGGCGGATTCGGGTTCATCTGTGGCACTTGACGTTTCGTATGACGCTACGAATGTCTTGTGGGTGCCGACGCAACGATGCCGCCGCGGGGCTCGGCGCTTCTCACCGCCACGACGATCCTCCGTCGGGTCGCGGTCGAGTCTGTGGATCGGCGTCAGATCCGGATTGTCGAGGCAGGCCCGCAATCGGACGAGCGCCGACCCGCGCAGCTAGCGCCCGCTCGGCGTTCGACGACAGCAGGCGGTAACGATCCGGTGTTACTACGGCCCAAGCTACGCGTGCTGCGCATACTCGGCGTGGATACTGCAGCGGTGACGCTCACCAAGCGAACCACCTTGTCGGCCGTATCGATGGTGATGCTCGTCGTCGCGGGCCTGCTGGTCGCGGCCCCGGGGAGCAGTGGCGCCGCACCACCCGCATGGCGCTACACGATGGTGGCGTTCAGCAACGTCAGCGACCGCGACTTGGATGTATACGAGTCGGCGGACGCCACTCATTTCCAGCCCCTCCGACTGTCGGCGTATCGGCCCCCGTCAGGGGTGGTGCGTGACTCGAGCATCTTCCGGCACACCGACGGCTCCTACTACCTCACCTACACGACCGTCGACGGGGCGAACATCGGCTTCGCGCGCAGCAGTGACCGGATCAACTGGACGTACCTGGCCTCCTGGCCGGTCCCGTTCTGCTGCGCCTTCCTGCCGGGCACCGGGGACGGCACCGGCTCGGCGAGCCCGCCGGGATCCTCGGGGTCGGCCGGGTTCAGCGACGGACCGTCGCTGTCGCCGTTCACCACGAAGGCCTGGGCGCCCGAATGGTTCGTGGACGGCGACCGCGTCAACGTCATCCTGTCGATGTCGACCGGTGGAGGATTCGTGCCTTATCTGATGACGGCGCTGGACCCGTCGCTCCGGTTCTGGAGCCTGCCCGTCCCGCTCGACGGGATCGGCGCGGACCACATCGACACCACCGTGGTCAAGGTCGGGTCGACCTATCATGCGTTCACCAAGAACGAGACGAAGAAGGTCATCGAGCATGCGGTCGCATCGTCGGTGACGGGACCCTATTCGTTTGTCCCGCCAGGAAATTGGGGTTCGATGGTGGAGGGACCGGCCGTGGTCCAGTTGCCGAACGGTGTCTGGCGGATGTACCTGGACGCCTACACCGAAGGAAAGTACCTCTATTCCGACAGCACAGATGGGCTGAGCACCTGGTCGCCCGTGCAGGAGCTCCCGGGCCTTTCCGGGAAGGTGCGTCACGTCGGCGTGATGCGCGAGCCGGCGTGAGCCGACTCGGTGCGTTCGGCGTCACTGCGTGGGCGCCTCGCTCAACGTTCGGCGGGTGACGAACCGTCGCGGCGTCCCCGACAGCGGATCGGTGAACTCCAGTTCCCGCGCGAGAAGTTGGAGCGGGAGGGAATGATCGTCCGGCGCCTCGGGTAGCAGGTCGGGGTATCGCCGGTCGCCCAGGATCCCGACGCCGAGCGCCGCCAGATGCACCCGCAACTGGTGCATCCGTCCGGTGTGCGGACGCAGGACCGTGTGCAGCACAGCACGTCCGGAGGCGCTGACGCCTGTCCCTCGTACCTCGACCGCCGTCTCGGCGTTGGGCTCACGGACGTCGTCGACGACGACCCGTAACTCGCCGCGCCGAGACTCGATGTGGTTGCGATAGATGAGGGGCACGGCCCGTCCGGCGAGCGCCGGTGCGTCCCGGTCCCAGCAGGGCGGTCGCGCCGACACTGCCTCGTAGACCTTCGCGACCCGCCGCTTCTCGAACAGTGACTGGTATGCGCCGCGCGTCGCGGGGCGGGCCGAGAACATCACCACGCCCGCGGTCCCGCGATCGAGTCGATGGATCGGCGCCAGGTCCGGGTTGTCGAGGCGGACCCGCAATCGGACGAGCGCCGACTCGCGCAGATAACGCCCACTCGGGGTGGTGGGGAGGAAGTGCGGCTTGTCGATCACGACGAGGTCGTCGTCGATGTGCAGGATCTCCTCGTGGAACGGCACCGGGTCCTCGATCGGCAGGTCGCGGTGGTACCAGACGAACGGGTGCGCGCCCAGCGCCGTGCCGCGACCGACCGGACGGCCGTCGGTGCCCACGATCTCGCCGGCGTCGAACCGCCGGTACAGGACACCCGCGTCCAGGTGGTCGAACCGCGCGACGACGTACTCGGCGATCGTCGCCCACGGCCCGGACGTCGGGACGCGCAGCCGCGTCGGTCCGATCCCGTCCTTGGCGGGCAGCGGTGAGGGCATCGGCACGTGGGTCATCATCGCACCGGCGTCCGGCTTGGGCACGCCGCGGGCGGCGGCGAGCTGGTCGATTGACATTCTGAGGCCTGTCAATCGACCAGAACGAAGTGTTGAACATTTTGAGACATCGCGGGCCGAGCCCTCTAGGCTTCCGCGGCGCGAGGTCAACTACGCCCCGCGTAGCGCTCATGTTGCATCGGATCTTCGCTGGTAGAGCAAACAACTCGGGCCGGACAGCTCGCCTGCCGGTGGGCGCAGCCCTCCCAGCACGAGATCCGCGTACTTCCAGGCCGCATTTGCCGCGTCCGTTTGGAGGTCATGGGAGCGACAGCCTGCTGTAGAGGCGTTGCGCCGCGTTCGCGCCCCGAGATGAGGAGAATGAGTTGACCCCTTCGGTTGGAGGCCACGCTGTACAGCTGGCCAATCGTGACGACGGCTTCGAGGGCGGTGTCCGGTGAGAGCGACGGCCGCATTCCTCCTGACGGTCGGATTGCTCATCGCACCGGCAGTCCAGCTCGCTCCGGCGGCGGGAGCGGCTCCGGGCGGGTTCGGCAGCTCGGACTCCGGCTCGTCGAGCGGCAGCGTGAAACCCGGCGGTCCCGTCGATCCCGTCGATCCCGGCAACCCCGGCGGTCCAGTGGCAGGGAACCTGCGTGGCCCCCTGAGCACCAGTGGTCGCTACATCGTCGACGCAAGCGGAAACCGGGTGAAGCTGAAGTCCGGCAACTGGCACGGAGCCAACGGCACCTGGGAGGGCAAGGGGGACGACGAGGACCCGGCCAACAACAGGTACCAAGAGGTGGGGCACCGCGCACCCCTCGGACTGGACCGGGTGCCGATGGAGACGCTCGTCCATGACTTCAAGGCCCTCGGCCTGAACAGTGTCCGGCTGCCGTTCTCCAACCAGATGATCCGTGACACCCGGCCGGTGAAGGGGCTGACCGCCAACCCGGGGATGAACGGACTGACGCCGCTCGAGGTGTTCGACAATGCGGTCCATGCGCTGACCGGAGCCGGCCTGGCCGTCATCCTCAACAATCACTCCACGTCCACTCGGTGGTGCTGTGGCCTGGACGGCAACGAGTTCTGGAATTCGGGTCAGAGCACTGACCAATGGGTGAACGACTGGGTGTTCCTGGCCGAGCGGTACAAGAACGATCCGGGCGTCGTCGGCGCCGACCTGCGCAACGAGGTGCGACGCGACTCCTTGTATGACCCGAACTGGGGGTGGGGCAACAATACCGACTGGGAAGCCGCCGCCGAACTGGCGGGCAACCGGATCCTGAAGGACGCCAACCCGAATCTGCTCATCATGATCGAGGGCCTCAACTGGCAGGGCATCCCGTTGGACGGCTTTCCGCACGAACGCCCGATCCTGAAGCCGGTGAGGGTGAATTCGGTAACGCTGGTGCGCTCGCACAAGCTGGTCTATGCGGCCCACTTCTACGGCTTCATCGGGCCGAACCACACCGGCGCGTCGGGGATGGGCGAAACCCATGACCCCCGTTTCCGCGACCTGTCGCGCGAGGACCAGTTCAGGGCGATGGATGAGCTGGCCGGCTATGTGGCCACGACACCGGACCAGCATTTCACCGCACCGGTGTGGATCAGCGAGTTCGACGGCAGTAAGGGCGACGTAGGCAAGGACAAGGCCTGGTTCGAGAACATGATCGACTACCTGATCGATCGGGACCTGGACTTCGCCTGGTGGCCCATCGTCAGCTTCCGGCATGACGACCAGGACGACTGGTCTCTGCTGCGCTACGACACCGACGGCAGCAGGCACAGCGTCTTCGACTCGGATGACTGGCGCGGTCCGCATGTGCGCCGGCTCTTGTCCGCGGGCGGCATGACGGGTCAGACCGATCCGGTTCGCAGTTGGTCCATGCTCTATGGGCCACACAGCGACGACAATGCCTCCCTGCGCGCCGCCAACGACTGGGACCCCGGTGCTCGCAAGCTGGCCTGCCCGGACGACCAGCGCCTGGTCGGTATCAGTAACAAGGGGCAGCGCGGGCTGTGCACCGACGCGACCCAGGGCGATCTGTGGACGCCTGGCACCGAAGCGACCATGGTCAATCGCGAACAGCCGACCACCGACTGGGCTCCGGGCCTCACCAAGTACCAGTGCCCCGACGGGCAGTTCATGATCGGCTACAGCCTGCACGGCGACAACCTGTCGGCGATCCTCTGCGCACAAGGGCTCGTTCCGGTGGGCGCACCCGGCCGCACCCTGTGGGACGACCGCGGGGACTCCCGCCCCGCGTCGGGTGAGGGCGGCGACTATGCGAGCGGCTACTCCAAGGCGCAGTGCGATGCCGACGAGTACGCCGCTGGGATCGCCTTCCGCAGTGGCGGCGGCCGCCCGGATGCCCTCTATTGCCGCTCTCTCAGGTGAGCCGGCGGCACCCGTGATCGGGACGTCGCCGAGCCGGGCGATCTTCTTCGCCCGGCCGGTGTCGTAGATATCGACGAACGGGCGGTTCCCGGAGCAAACGCCGAGTGCGTTTCCCGGGAACCGCCCGTTCGTCGTGTCAGATGCTCTGGGGGCAGGCGCGCACGAACCCGAGCTATCGACTGACAATCTGCGCTTGTCAATCGACCAGATTGAAGTGTTGAACATTTTGAGACATCTCAGGCGGAGCGCTCTAGGCTTCCGCGGCGCGAGGTGAACCACACCCCACGCAGCGCTCATGTTGAAGTACGAGATCCACGCATCTCCAGGCCGCGATCGCCGCGTCCGTGGAGGTCATGGGAGCAACAACCTGCTGTAGAGGCGTTGCGCCGCATTCGCGCCCCGAGATGAGGAGAATGAGTTGACCCCTTCGGTTGGAGGCCACGCTGTACAGCTGGCCAATCGTGACGACGGCTTCGATGGCGGTGTCCGGTGAGAGCGACGGCCGCACTCCTCCTGACAGTCGGATTGCTCATCGCTCCGGCGGTCCAGCTCGCCCCGGCGGCGGGAGCGGCTCCGGGCGGGTTCGGTAGCTCGGACTCCGGCTCGTCGAGCGGCAGCGTGAAACCCGGCGGTCCCGTCGATCCCGGCGGTCCCGGCGGTCCCGTCGATCCCGGCAACCCCGGCGGTCCCGTGACGGGTAACCTGCGTGGCCCCCTGAGCACCAGTGGTCGCTACATCGTCGACGCAAGCGGAAACCGGGTGAAGCTGAAGTCCGGTAACTGGCACGGATCCAGCGGCACCTGGAACGGCAGCGGAGACGACGACGACCCGGCCAACAACAACGCCGGGGAGGTGGGGCACCGCGCACCACTCGGGCTGGACCGGGTGCCAATGGAAACGATCATCCACGACTTCAAGGCCCTCGGCCTGAACAGCATCCGGCTGCCGTTCTCCAACCAGATGATCGACGACAGCCGGCCGGTGCAGGGGCTGACCGCCAACCCGGGGCTGAACGGACTCACGCCGCTCCAGGTGTTCGACAATGCGGTCCATGCGCTGACCGGCGCCGGCCTGGCCGTCATTCTCAACAATCACACCACGTCCTCTAAGTGGTGCTGTGGTCTGGACGGCAACGAATTCTGGAATTCGGGTCAGAGCACCGACGAATGGGTGAACGACTGGGTGTTCCTGGCCGAGCGGTACAAGAACGATCCGGGCGTCGTCGGCGCCGACCTGCGCAACGAGGTGCGGCGCACCACCTGGCACGACCCGAACTGGGGGTGGGGCGACAATCAGGACTGGGAAGCCGCCTCCGAACTGGCGGGCAACCGGATCCTCAAGGACGCCAACCCGAATCTGCTCATCATGATCGAGGGCCTCAACTGGCAGGGCATCCCGTCGGACCTCTTCCCGCACGAACGCCCGATCCTGAAGCCTGTGAGGACGATTTCGACAACGCTGGTGCGCTCGCACAAGCTGGTCTACGCGGCCCACTTCTACGGCTTCATCGGGCCGAACCACACCGGCGCGTCGGGGATGGGTGAAACCAAGGACCCCCGCTTCCGCGACATGTCGCGCGAGGACCAGTTCAGGGCGATGGATGAACTGGCCGGCTATGTGGCCACGACACCGGACCAGCATTTCACCGCACCGGTGTGGATCAGCGAGTTCGGCATCGGCAAGGGCGCCGAAGGCAAGGACAAGGACTGGTTCCCGAACATGGTCGACTACCTGATCGATCGGGACCTGGACTTCGCCTATTGGCCCATCGTCGGTTTCCAGAAGGACGACAAGGGCAACGACTGGGGCCTGCTTCGTTACGACACCGACGGCAGCAGGCGCAGCGTCTTCGACGCCGATGACTGGCGCGGTCCGCACGTGCGCCGGCTCTTGTCCGCGGGCGGCATGACGGGTCAGACCGATCCGGTTCGCAGTTGGTCCATGCTCTACGGGCAACACCGCGACGACAACGCCTCCCTGCGCGCCGCCGACGACTGGGACCCCGGTGCCCGCAAGCTGGCCTGCCCGGACGACCAGCGCATGGTCGGTATCGCCAGCGGGGGTAAGCGCGGGCTGTGCACCGACGCGACCGAGGGCGATCTGTGGAGGCCCGGTACCGAGGCGACCGTGGTCACCAAGGAACAGGTGACCACCGACTGGGCCACTGGCTTCACCAAATACCAGTGTTCCGAGGGGCAGTTCATGATCGGCTACAGCCTGCGCGGCGACGCCATGTCGGCGATCCTCTGCGCACCCGGTCGCATTCCGCTGGCCGGCGCCGGTCGCACCCTGTGGGACGACCACCAGGACACCCGCCCCGCGTCGGGTGAGGGCGGCGACTATGCGCACAACTTCCGCAAGGCGCAGTGCGATGCCGACGAATACGCCGCCGGGATCGCCTTCTCCCACAATGACCGTCGCGGTGGCCATCCGGATGCCCTCTATTGTCGCTCTCTCAGGTGAGCCACCGGCACCCGTGATCGGGGCGTCGCCGAGCCGGGCGATCTTCTTCGCCCGGCCGGTGTCGTAGATATCGACGAACGGGCGGTTCCCGGAGCAAACGCCGAGTGCGTTTCCCGGGAACCGCCCGTTCGTCGTGTCAGATGCGGTGGGTCAGGCGCGCACGAACAGGCGCATGGACTCCTCGACCACGGCGTCGCGGGTCCGGCCGTCGGGGTCGGTGTCCGGGCGCAGCCAGATCGAGGCGTGGTTGAGGATGCCGTGCAGGCAGTGCAGGGCAACGGACGGGTCGGGGCAGTCGAACTCGCCCGCCTCGACACCGAGGTCGACGACGCGGCGGAAGAGCTGGTCGTGGCGACGGCGCATCGTCTTGATCAGCTCGCCGTGGTCCGGTGGCCACGGAGCGGGGAACGAGAACACCTTCCCGACCTCGGGGTAACGCACGGTGAGGATGTGCAGCTGCTCGGCGATCAGCGTGCGCAACTGGTCTGTCGCGGATCGGTCCGCGGCCCCGTCGAGGGCCTCGCCCAGGCTGGTCAGCACGTCGGTGGTGAGCTTCTCCAGCGCCTCGGCGACCAACGCGTCTTTGCTCGGAAAATAGTGGTACAGAGTCGCTTTCGCGATGTCGGTGCGCTCGGCCACATCTTCGAAACGCATGCCCTGGTATCCGCTGCTGGAGAGGATCTCGAGCGCGGCGGAGATCATCTCCGCCTTACGACGATCGCGACGGCGGGCGGCGCGTCCCGCCTGGGCGGCGGGTTCCCCCTCCACGGTCGAAGTCATCGGCAAATCATATCGGGCGTCCGGGTCAGGACCTTCCGCCGCGATGTCGGACCTATTCAGCAACCGTAGAGGCGATCTTTCGACTCGATGGGATAAAGTTCGACCCAAGGGTCGAGAAATTGCGAAAGGTGCGTCCGATGATCGAGGCGACAGGACACGGGGCCGGCTACTTCGAGCGGGTCTTCGACCATCGATTCGTCCCGACCCCGCACGCGATCGGTGCGTGGGCGGCCGACGAGCAGCACTTCAGCCCGGTGGCCGGGTTGGTCGTCCATGAGATCGAGCGGACGCGCGCGAGCGAGGGGCGTCCCGCGCTGCCGATGGGGCGCATCAGCTTCGACATCCTCGGCCGAATCGCTCTCGAGGAGTTCGACGTTCACGTCGAGATCGTCCGGCCCGGCCGGACCATCGAACTGGTCCAGGCGACGGTGGTCATCGCGGGCCGTGCCGTGGTCACCGCCCGGGCCTGGTACCTGGCCGACCTCGACACCGCCGCCGTCGCCGGGGGAGAACCCGCCACGCTGGCGGGCCCCGAGTCCGCCTCACCCTGGCCGATGGGCTCGGTGTGGCCCGGCGGCTACGTCGCCTCGCTCGACATCCGGCAGGTCGGCATGCCGAGCGCAGGACGCGCCACGGCCTGGGCGTCGACATCGGTGGATCTGGTGGTGGGCGAGCGAGCAGGCAGCCTGGCCTCATTCCTCGCCCTGGTCGATACCGCGAACGGAATCGGAGTGCTTCAGGACCCGACCAAGTGGATGTTCCCGAACCTGGACCTGACCATCCACTTGTACCGCCAGCCCGAGGGCGGGTGGACCGGGCTCGACACCACCGTGACCTTCGGCTCGACGGGGCAGGGGCTGACGAGCACGATCCTGCACGACGTCCACGGTCCCGTCGGCTGTGCGCAGCAGATCCTCACCGTCCGGCCGCTGCCGGAAGCCGCGGGGCTGACGAGCTAGGGCGCCAGGCCCCGCAACGTGAACAAGAATGGCCCCGCCGGAGGCGGGGCCATTCCAAGTTCGAGGCGTGCGCCAAACCGCACGGATCGGCACGCTCTCGCACGTCCGTCAGATCACGGCACCCTCGAAGAACACGCTGTACAGCCCGCCGATGACGAACGCCGCGACGTAGAGCGGCCCCCTGATCGGATCCCCGGCACTCGCCCCCGCCTGTAGCCAATTCATGATCTCGATCGAACCCATGTCCCCACTCCTCATGTCATGTCGAACCGATCTCTCGCATCGATATCGCCATCGCGCGGGCCGACGTTACCGGCAGCGGGTCTGTTCCGAGGGCGAAACCCGGTGTTGGGCAGTAGCCCCACGCCCACTTCCGGTGGGCGGACCGAAGCCCACTAGGTGAACAGCGGGGAAATAACTGCGGAACAGATCATGGACGTCTAGGGTCATCTGGAATTTGTCCCTACCGCACCTGAGGTGGCTTGTGTCCTTTCCGCCCAGTAACGTCTCCCGCCGCGCCTTTCTGGCCGGCCTGTCCGTACTCGGTGGCGCGAGCCTGCTGCCGGCCGCCGCGAACGCCACCCCCGTCCTGCGTCAGGCCCCCGACGGTGGCGCGGGACTGATCCGGAACCCCGAGTTCGGCAACGGCGTGATGGCCGGGGTGCCGCGTACCGACGGCGCGACATTGTGGACGCGCGTCGGCGCGGCGGGGGGTACCGGCAGCGTCAGTACCGGCAGCATCGGGACGGGCAGCCTCGGCAGTGGGAGTGCCGGGAGCAGCGGCACGGGCGGCGAGTTGGCGCTGATCGTCTCGAAGCGTGAGGACCTGTCCAGCCCGGTTCTCGCCGAACGGGTTCAGGTCCGTGAAGATGCCGACGGTACAGTGCATTTCGATGTGAACGGCCTGGCGCCGGGTGAGACCTACTACTACCAGTTCCGGGGTAACGGGGGCGAGTCACCGGTCGGTCGGTTCCGGACTCTGCGGCCCGCCGATTCCAACGAGCCGGTCCGCATCGGCTGGTTCACGTGCCAGGGCTTCGAGGAGGGCTACTACGCGGCGCACCGGCATCTCGCCGCGGAGGACCTCGACTTCGTCGTGTGCCTGGGCGACTACGTGTACGAGTTCACCAAGCCGGGCGTCCGGGGTGTCGCGACCAACGCGTTCCCGCAGACGATCGACGGCATGCGGGACAAGTACCGCCAGTACCGCACCGACGCGGATCTGCGGCTTATGCACAGCCAGCACGCGTTCATCCCGATCTGGGACGACCACGAGTTCCGCAACAACTACAGCAAGGACGGCTGGACCTTCCCGGTGGTCTCGGACATCGACGCCGCGGTCGGGTTCCAGCAGAAGAAGCAGTGGGCGTGGCAGTCATGGTTCGAGCACATGCCGGTTCCCCGTTTCGCCAACGACCCGACGCGCACCTACCGCTCGCTGCGTGTGGGAAAGACGGTGGAGCTGTTCGCGCCGGACACCCGCCAGTACCGCGACAAGCAGGCCTGCGACGACGCCGAACTCGTCGTCTGCGCCGAGGCCGATGCGGCCAGCCGGACCATGCTCGGCGCGACGCAGAAGCAATGGCTGCTCAACGGGCTGACCGGATCGGATGCGCGATGGAAGGTGATCGCGAACGCCAACATGATGATGGGCATGGTGGTGGCGGACGACGGCGCCCGCGCCTACATGGACACCTGGGACGGTTACGGCGCCGAGAGGACCGAGATCCTGTCCACCGCGGCGCAATCGGTGGACAACCTGGTCCTGGTGACCGGGGACGACCACGACGGCTGGGCGGGCGAGCTGTGGGACACCGGGTTTGCCCCTGGCACGCCGAGCGGTACCCAGGGGAACGCGCCCGGCACCCGGCGCGCGGGCGTCGAGTTCGTCGTCCCGTCGGTCACCTCCGCCAACACCGGGGACGGCGGAGCCACCGGCAGCAGTGACACGGGCGCGGCGCGGGCCGAAGAGGCGAGCAGGCGCGCCAAGAACCCGCACCTGCGGCACGCCAACATGGTTGATCACGGCTACGGGGTTCTCGAGGTCGACGCGTCCGAGGCGCGCTTCCAGTTCCGTACCGTCGACAAGCTGAATCCGAACTCGGGCGTGGAGACGACGAAGGCGCTGCGCACCCCGGCCGGGCAGTCGGTGATCGAGACCCTGTGACCTGCATCGAGATCAAGTGAGCCGCAGGCACACGTAGCGGAGCGGTGTACACAGTCGCCCCTTACCCGTATTCGGGTGAGGGGCGACTTCTGTAGATGGCCAGCTGAGCCCTGTGGTGTTCCGCCGGGCATACTTGCTCGGCGAGGTGCGCTGTATCTGCGGCGGGTCGAGAGGGGTGAGTCGGTGAATCCGAAAACCGAGGCGCGACGGATGCGCATCAACCACTGGAACGACGAGGACAATGTCATCCACTTTCCGGTCAACCCGTTCGAGATCGCGAAAAGCCTTGGCATCGACGTTCACCGGGTGCACCTCGACGACTCTCTTGCCGGCTTCATCGTGCGGGAGGAGCACGGGGGCCCGGTCGAAATCTACGTGAACAAGTCGGACAGTCCCGTTCGACAGCGGTTTACCGTCGCCCATGAGTTGGGACATTTTGCGCAGCGTGAGGGGGACAAGGAGCCGATGGGGTTCGTCGATGAGCGCGCCGAACTCGCGTCGGCTGGAGCGGATCCCCATGAGGTCTGGGCGAACAACTTCGCTGCTGAACTGCTGATGCCTGCCGCCATCGCCAAGAAATGGTGGGCGAAGGGATCATCCGTCGACGAACTCCGGAGAAAATTCAATGTCTCGACGCCGGCGATGAATTATCGGCTCGCCAACCTGGGCCTACTGAAATGAGCACGGAGGTAGACGGCCTGTCGGGGAGCGGCGGAACGACGCAGCTGTCGGGCGAGGACGAGACGACGCGGGTGTGGCAGGCGTCGGTACTCGAGAAACTCCAGCGTGCCGAAGAGCTGGAAGACGAGGCGAAGCGGGCCCGGCCTGCGGGCCGAGCCGGGGGTGAGGCTCCCGACGGCGACTCGAGTGAGAGCTCCGATGCGGAGCAGGACACCCGGACCGCCCTGGAGGCCCAGAAGCTGCGCATCCAGACGTTGAAGGCGGAGAACCGGCAGCAGGACATCCGCCTGCGTAAGCGCCTCGCGTACTGGGCGATTGCCTTCGTGGGCGCGCAGTTGGTTGCCTCGAACATCTTTTTCGGTGTGTACATCTTCTCGAACAGGGCCGACGCCAGTTCTCAGGTGATGACCGCCTGGCTGGCGGCATCAGTGATCGAGGTGATCGGCATCTTGCTGGTGATCGCACGCAGCTTGTTCCCGGTGAAGGGCGGGAACGGAGGCGGTTCGGCGTCGAAGGCCGAGTAGCAGAGCCCAACCACGACCTCGGGCCATCGCGGTGCCCGTGGTTTCGCCTCAGGCGGCGAGGGGAGTTGGTTGCGCCGGTTGTGGGCCGGCACTGGTTGTCGGTGGGGGTCGACCCAGGGTGGTGGGGTGAACCTGGGGGTCCCCCCTGGACGAAGTCCTTGGGGGAGGGTGTTTGTCTTTGCTGATGGTCACAGTCCAGTCGCCGCGGTGGATGGTGGTGTGGTGGAAGCGGCAGAGCAGCACCAGGTTTGACAGGTTGGTGGGGCCGCCGTTGGACCAGTGCTGGATGGGGGTACCGCCCTGCACGAAGTGCTTGGGGGAGGGTGGCCTTCGGTCCAGGCGGCGGGTCGGCCGCAGCCGGGGAAGGCGCAGCCGCAGTCTCGGGCGTTCAGGGCGCGGCGGAGTTTGCGTGGGATGAGCCGGGTGGTGCGTCCGACGTCGATGGGGTTGCCGTCGGGGTCCATGGTGATGGGGGTGATGTCGGCGTCGTAGGAGATCCGGGCGGCGAGGTCGAGGGTGATCGGTCCGAGCCAGGGCATCCAAGCGGGTCCGCGCCGTCGACCCTGACCGCGTTCGCATTGGTGGTGGTTGTCGGTGGTGGCGGCGAGGTCGTCGGCGTCGACGAAGACGTTGATGTGGGGTTTTTCGCCGCCTTCGGTGGGGGCGTGTGCGGTGTCGAGGTGGGTGCGGATGATGGGGGTGAGGGCGTCGGCGCGGCGTTGGGCGGGGGTGCGTTGGTCTTTGCCGGTTTGTCCGTCGCGGTTGTCGGCGCCGGGGTGTGGTTTGGAGAGGGCGGAGAGGGCGGTGAGGAGGGCTTCGCCGGAGGCGGCGTCGAGGTGTCCTTTGAGGTGGACGCGGCCGCCGAGTCCGGGTGAGGCGTGGAACTCGCTGAGTTCGGCGTTTTCGGAGTCGGGGTTCTTCTTGTCTCCGTTGAGGATCAGTTCGAGTGCCTTGGCTCGGCGGGCGAGGGTGGTGGAGTCTTCGGTGCGGGCGGCGTAGAGGAGGTAGCGGGCGCAGGCCTGGGTTCGGGTGGCGTCTGCTCCGACGATGTCGAACACCTTCTCAGCGTCACCGTCGGCCTCGGGCGTGGTGGTGCCGGTGGCATTGTTGTCGGGGCGGGCCGGGGAGTCGCCGTCGGGGACCTTCGCGAGGAGTTCGACGATCACGCGCACCTGGTCGTAATCGGTTTTCCCGGAGTCGAACTCGGCGGCCACCTCCTGGTGCTTGGCCAGCTCCCGCCCGAGTTTGACGATCCGGTTCGCGTGGCCGGGGGTCATGGTGGTCGCGCCCGCGAGCCAGTTGCCGGGCGAGGACGCCCCGACCTGCTCGGCCACGCAGCGTTGGTCGACCTGGTGCATGAGGCGGACCCGCAGCGCCTCGAGCTGCCGCATCCGCAGGGACAACTCGGGAATCAGCCGTAGGAGATCGGCGTCGGCGAGCTGCCATGCGGCCACATCTTGTGGCGCGGTGAGTATCTCGTCGATAGTCGGGGGACTCGCCGACGCGGCCGGCGATGTGGCTGTCGTGGTGATAGGAGGCGAGGTTTCAGCCCGCCGCGCGGCGGGCGTCACAGCAGGTTCGGCGAGGCGCCGTCACGGCACGTAGAACGTGGCAAGGCCGGGGGTGATGATCCCGGCCACGGGATTGAGGATGACGGCGACCTGCCCGATCCCGGTGTTCACCGTCGCCTGTGCCGGGATCCCGTTCAAGCCATCCGACAGGTGAGTGGTTCCGGTCGCGCCCGTCGACAGGTTCAGCCACTGCACCTGGGAGGAGAGTGGGCAGCCCCAGCCGCCCGGCTTCCCGCCGGTGATCACCACGACACCGGGTCGGTCACCGATCACCGCCGCGCATTGGGTCGCGGGAGCGTCGAAGCTCCCGTTCGGATTCCCGTACGGGGCCGGATTGATCTGAAACGGAACGGTCACCGGAGCCGCCGCAGCAACCCCCGCCGCCGACAACCCCAACGCCGCGACAGCCGTGGCGCACAATCCGAGCCTACGAGCGAATTTCACAACAGATCTCCTGCATGCTGGCGGGCCCGACCCGGACAGTGCCCAGCGTATCGCGCGCGTACTGGACGGTCCGCATGTTGACGGGCCGGTGTGTCCGGTCGACACTGCCCTGAGGCCGGACTGGGCCGCGCCGCCAGCAGGAGAGAGGTCTCGATCCGATGCCGATGCAACAAGCGCAGGCGCGTATGTTCCTGGCCATGCTCCGGCGGGAGGTCGAGGACCTGGCGGCCGGCATCGAATCGGCCGAGGCTGACGCGGTCCGCGCCCGGGGCGCAGGCAACCTCGACCGCCAGGCCGAACTGCTCGTCAGGGCGGGGGCGCTGGATCGACGCATGTACGAGGTGCACCGAATGATCGCCAGGCTGCAGACGCGGTTCCCCGACGCCGACGACCTCGCGCCCGAGCCCGCCTGACCCAGACCAACGGTGCCGTGAGTGCTCGTCGCTCAGGCGGCCCTGCTCGTCAGGCGCCTCGCGGGCTGGACTCCGAACGTCGCCTGCACCTGGATCCATTGCGCCAGCACCTGGCACCCGGTCAGCCCGCCCGCGTCCAGTGGTTCGGTGGCGTATGCGACGTGCCGCCCGCCCCGCGGGTTGCTCAGCCGAACGCCGCCCCAGGTCAGGCGTGCGGGCAGGTAGCCGAGTACCTCGAGTGCAGCGGTGCGCAGGCGCCGCAGATCCGTGCGCCACTGTCGGACGCTCAGTCGGGTTTTCGTCGCGTTCTGGAAGCTGTTGTCGCGGAGCAGTTCCCAGAGCTTGCCCAACCAGGTGCGGGGTTCGCGGAGCGACATCCAGCGGGTGAGGTCCGCGATGTCGCGCACATAGCTGTCGTCGCTGGCGTTGCAGATCATGTCATCGGGATGCCCGACCCACAGGGAGGGGATCGAGTCCGGCGTCGCCGGTCCCGCCCCGGCGACACCGTGCCCGCGGCAACCCGGCACGGCGCCGTCCGGCTGCTCGGGGTCGGAGATCAGCCCGACGGCGGCGATGCCGTCCGCAGCCAGGCGCCCGGAAGCGATGTGTCCCAGCACCTCACGGATGACCGTGCAGCCCTGCGAGTAGCCGATGAGCATCACCTGGCCCTCGGTCTCCGCGACCGCCTCGATCACCCTGCGCACGCCGACCTCGGTGCTCTGCCGGTAGCTGAGCCCGCCGACGGCGACCGGGCCGTAGGAGGCGGGGTAGCCGACCCAGCGTGCGACGAAGCGGCCGTCGAGCGCGTCGGTGACCTCGCGCAGCAGCCCGGACACCTCCGTGCGGCGGTCGTCGGGATGCGATTCCCCGGTACCCCCGACGGCGAGAACGGTTATCTGCGACATGCGTCCACGATGCCCGCGCCGGGTAAGGATCCGTTCAGGGACGCCTGAGAAGATCCTGGCAATCGAGGTCCGGCCCGGCTTAGGGTCGAGGCCATGACCCGTCCCGACATCGGTATCGAATACCCGGTCCTGGATTGTCCCGATCCCGGCGCGTTGGCCGCCTTCTAT
The DNA here is from genome assembly GCF_001894865.1 of Rhodococcus maanshanensis NBRC 100610. Classification (GTDB taxonomy): domain Bacteria; phylum Actinomycetota; class Actinomycetes; order Mycobacteriales; family Mycobacteriaceae; genus Rhodococcus_G; species Rhodococcus_G maanshanensis. Next base: position 146,432 of record NZ_BCXA01000002.1, read on the forward strand.
GGCGCGGTGCTCGGCTGGGAGGTCGCGCGGGCGGACGACCACTGGGTGGTCCTGCAGGGGCCGGGCGCACTCCGGATTGCGTTCCAGCTCGCGCCCGACTTCGTCCCGGTCGACTGGCCGGCGCAGGGCGTCCGGGTGCACCTGGATCTGCGGATCGACGACATGGCTGCCTCCACGAGGTGGGTGCTCGGGCTCGGTGCCGAGCTCGTCGAGGGACCGGCGGACCACCCGGATTTCACGGTGTTCCGGGATCCGGCGGGGCACTACTTCTGCCTCTGCCTCAACGACTGAGGGCGGCGTTCAGCCGGCCTTCGCGAGCAGCGCGTCGAGTGCCGCGTAGCTGGCGTTCATGCCGTCCTCCATGCCGGACTGCAGCATGCCGTCGCGTTCGGCGGCGGTGAAGTACTGGCTGTCGATGACGACCTTGGTGCGGCCGTCGCCCAGGTCGACGAATGCGACGGAATCGATGCACACGTGCGCGGGCATGCCGTCCCACTCGAAGGAGTAGACGATCCGCTCCTTCGGCGTTATCTCGCGGAACCGTCCCTCGAAGCCGTCGGTTCCGCCCTCGTGGTGCTCGACGAACCGCCAGTGGCCGCCGCGCTCGAACTCCCAGCGTTCGACGTCGAGCGGGTTTCCGCGACCCCACCACTGGGCCAGTTGATCGGGTTCGGTGTATGCGGCCCAGACCCGGTCGCGGGTGGCGTTGAAGACGCGCTCGACGTGGATGTCCCGGTCGCCGGGGGTGGATACGGTTGCGGCGGGGGTGTGTTGCGTGGTCATCGTTACTCCTCCATGCGGTTGAGGAACTGTCCGAGACGGTCCAGGCGGCCCTCGATCTCGAGCTGGTGACCCCGGATCCAGGCGAGCTCGCGGTCGAGCGGGTTCGTGCCGAGTCGGCAGTGGCGCACGCGGCCGCGTTTCTCGGTCACGACCATGCCCGCGTCCTCGAGGAGGCGCAGGTGCTTCGTGATGCCGGTGAGGGTCATCTCGAAGCGCTCCGCCAGCTCGCTGACCGTGGCGTCCGTCCGGCCGAGGTGTTCGAGGATCCCGCGTCGGGTGGGATCCGAGAGCGCCGCGAACGAGGCGTCGAGCCGTGAATACTGAACCATCTAGTTCAGTATCAGCTCCCGGTGTCGCGGTGTCAATGGAGGGGTCGATCAGAACCCGGAGCGGTAGCGTCACGGGCATGACTGAGCCAGTGAAGGGTCCGGCGTCCTACTTCCCCTCGATCGAGCAGAAATACGGCCGACCGATCGCGGAGTGGCAGACCGTGATCCGGTCCTCGGACCTGACCAAGCACAAAGAACTCGTCGACTGGCTCAAGGGCGAGTACGGGATGGGACATGGGCACGCCAACGCCCTGGTCAAGCACACCCTGGACGAGGACGCGGCCGGCTAGGTCGGCCGCGGACGCGACGGACTGAGGAGGCGGCGCCGTGCTCCCGCTGTTCGCGTCCGACCCCGCCGCCGGAGCGATCCTAGCGGCGGCGTTCACGGCATTTGTGTTCTCGGAGTTCTGGATCGGGCGTACCCGGCCCGGTAGCGCCGAGCGGGATCAGGATGCCCGCAGCGGGCTCGCGGTCGGGCTGGGGCTGCTGGCCGCCTACGGAGGCGGGCTGGCGATCAGCCTGCTCGTCACGTCGACGGTGATCACCACGGGCGCGGTCTGGTATTTCGTTGCGGGCCTGACGATCGCGGCCACAGGTCAGGGCATGCGCCTGCGTGCGGTGTACGAACTCGGGGCCGCCTTCACGTTCAAGGTCCAGGTCGCGCCCGGTCAGACGGTGGTGGACACCGGCCTGTACCGGTGGATCCGGCATCCGTCGTACACCGGTGCGCTGATCTGCGCACTGGGGTTCACGATCGCGTACACCAACTGGCTCGCACCCCTCGCGGTGCTCGGGCTGGTGCTCGGCTACGTGGTGCGGATCCCGCACGAGGAGCGGACGCTGGCCGAGGGTCTCGGCGAGCCGTACCGGCAGTACATGCGCCGGACCAAGCGGCTGATCCCGTTCGTCTTCTAGGCCCCGACCGGATCCGTCTGCCCTCGGCAGACAAATCGATTCGCCACCGCGCCAAGCGGATACAACGGAATGCATGACCGCGACACCAGCCCTGACCTATCGAGACCAACTCACCGACCGACTGTTCCGGCAGCGCACCGTGATGCTGACCGGTGAGGTGAACGACGAGATGGCCGAGCGGGCCTGCGCGGAGCTGGTGCTGCTCGCCACTGCCGACGCCGAGCGCGACGTCGTCGTCTACATCAACTCTCCCGGCGGCTCCGTGCTGGCCGGGCTCGCCATCTACGACACCATGAAGCTGATCCCCAACGACGTGGTGACCGTCGCGCTGGGGTTCGCCGCGAGCATGGGCCAGGTGCTGCTCGCCTCCGGCACCCACGGGAAGCGAATAAGCCTGGCGCACAGCCGGATCATGATGCACCAGCCGTCGGCAGGCATCGGCGGCACGGCGATGGACATCGCCATCCAGGCCGACAACTGGGAGTACATGAAGCGACAGTCGGAGGAGATCCTGGCGGCCGAGACAGGCCGCACGGTCGAGGAGATCGCCGCCGACAGCGACCGGGACCGCTGGTTCACCCCCGAGCAGGCACGCGAGTACGGGATGGTCGATCACGTGGTCGGATCGTTCGCACAGATCGCGCCGTTCGCGACCGCACGACGGATGGGGCTGTAGTCATGGCGCAGTACTCGATTCCCAGCGTCATCGAGCGGACCCCCGCGGGCGAGCGCTCCTTCGACGTGTTCAGCCGACTGCTCAACGAACGGATCATCTTCCTGGGCACCGAGATCGACGACGGCGTCGCGAACGTGGTGATGGCGCAACTGCTGCACCTCGAGGCGGACGCGCCGGATCGGGAGATCGGCCTGTACATCAACTCGCCTGGTGGCTCGACCACCGCGATGCTGGCCATCTACGACACCATGCAGTTCCTGCGCCCCGCGGTCGCCACCTATTGCATGGGTCAGGCCGCGTCCGCCTCGGCGGTGCTGCTCGCCGCGGGCGCGCCGGGGCGCAGGCACGTGCTCGCGCATTCGCGGGTGCTGTTGCATCAACCGTCCGCTCAGGGTCAGGGCACCATCTCCGATCTCGCCCTGCAGGCCGCGGAGGTGCTGCGGGTCCGGGCGCAGACCGAGGAGATCCTCAGCGCGCACACCGGCCAGGACGTGACGCGATTGCGCAGGGACACCGACCGGGACCGGATCTTCACTGCCCAGGAGGCGCTCGACTACGGCCTCGCGGACCAGATCATCGTCTCCAGGGACGCGGCGTAACGGACGGCGCCGCCGATCAGGCGGCCATCAGCTCCACCCGCGGCGGACCGGTCACCGTGTGCTGACCGGTGCGCCGCGGGGCCGACAGTCGCCGCACGCTCCGGGCCAGCAGGTTCTCCAGCGGCAGGCCGAGTGCGTCGCACACCGAGCGCAGCATCTCCGACGACGGCTCCTTGCGTCCGCGCTCCATCTCGGAGAGGTACTGCTTGGACATGCCCACCGCCCGCGCCACGTCGTCGAGGGTGCGGTCCTGATCGCGGCGCTCGTCGCGCAGGATCTCGCCGTAGACCTGCCGCAGCAGGGGAGCGGGCCCGTCGCCGCGGTCCTGGCGTCGGCCGTCGCGCCGCCTGGTGGCGATGTCGACGACGACCGGACGGTCCGCAGCTGCCATGACCGCAAGCCTGCCACCGGGTCTGATGTTCGGCGCACTTGTTCACTCAGGGCGGACCCGGCGGCGAGATTCGCTGACGATTGACCGCCGATGTAAAGCGTGCTTGACTCCGTACGACAAGCACGCTTTACATCGGAGGCATGAATGGCGCGAACTCAGCAGGCCGGGCGCGTGTGGCGAGCGCCGGTGGCGCACTACGTGTTGGCGGCAGTCTTCGGCGTGATCGCCACCGCCGTCCTGTCGACGATCTCGGGTCTGACGAACCCCGGCGGTTTCCGGCCCACGTTCGCGATCACCGCGCTCTGCGCGGCCTACCCGGCTTTCGCGCTCGGCGTGAAGATGTTCGTCACCGGTCACACCGTGACGGTGGATGCGCACGGGGAACAGAGCATCGAGGTGCGATGGATGGAGCGGGCCGGCGCGGGCGCATTCCTCGACGTGCTCGTCGCGACAACACTCGGCGCCGCGGCTCTGCTCATCACCGGGTTCGAGGTCCAGGCCGTCGCGGCGCTGATCGGCGTCGCCGCCTTCTCGGTGGTGGATGTCGGCCTGCGCTATCTCATCATCAAGCGGCAGGCGTCCTAGTGCGGAACGACCTGGCGTCGCGCCGCGCCGAGCGAGGCTGGTCCCAGGCCGAGTTGGCAGCGCGGCTCGGGGTTTCGCGCCAGACAATCATCTCCATCGAGCGCGGACGGTTCGATCCCTCGTTGCCTCTTGCCTTTTCCATCGCCGAGGTCTTCGGCTGCAGGATCGAGGACGTCTTCACGCCTGCCGCGCGGACCGAATGAGCCGCCCTGGCGCGTTCGGTGGCGACCGACCGTTGCGGGGTGGAGAATTCGGCGAGAGCCCGGCCGTCGGGCGCAATGGAAACGGAGACCTGCATGGCACCCGAGAGCAAGGACAGCTTCCTCGTGGAACGCTCCCTCGACGTCGCCGCGAGCCCGGCCACGCTGCACGGCCTGATCGAGGATTTCCGTCGCTGGCCCGACTGGTCGCCGTGGGAGGAGCTCGACCCCACCATGACCCGCACCTACGGCGGGGCCGACCGCGGAGTCGGCGCCACCTACTCCTGGTCGGGCAACCGCAAGGCGGGTTCGGGATCGATGGTGATCACCGAGTCGGTGCCAGGGCAGAAGGTGGTGCTGGACTTGGCGTTTCTGAAGCCGTTCAAGGCCGAGAACGTCACCACCTTCCTGCTGGAACCGAGCGGCGGCGGCACCACGGTGCGCTGGCGGATGACCGGCAAGAAAACGTGGTTCTTCAAGGTCTTCGGGTTCGTGTTCAGCATGGACAAGATGGTGGGCAAGGACTTCGAGAAGGGCCTGGCCAAGCTGAAGGCCCTCGCCGAGGCCGGATAGGCTCCCGAGCCCGCCACGGCAGGTGCGTCGGCTACGGGCGGTCGGTGATACCTTCCGTCGGTGCCGCGGATGAGTCCCCCTGATGCGCAGACGTACTGGATCTCCACCAAGATCCACAGCGACCAGTTCCTGCTCTACTGTTTCGAGGACCCGGCCGACTCGACGGCCGAGATGCGCCGGTCGCTCATCGCGCGCGCCGCGCTCGTCCCGGACCTGCGGCTCAAGGTCCGCGACGTCCCGTTCCACGCCGACTACCCGTACTGGGTCCCGATGGACGTCGGCGCCGACCACGTGGTGGCCCACGAGCCGCTCGGGAGCTGGCCGGACTGCCTGCTGGCGGTGGGGGAGCTGCTGACCGAGCGCCTGGAGTCACGCGAATCGCCGTGGCGACTGCACCTTTTCGCGGTCAGCCGCGGTTCGCCGCGGTGCGGTGACGCACCCGCGGTGGTCGCGGTGCTGCAGGTCGCGCACGCCCTGGCCGACGGCCGGGGCGCCTCGGCGCTGGCCAGGGCCCTGTTCGGCGGGCAGGCCGTTGCCGCGCGGCGTTCGCCGGGCCCCGCGCCGTGGCGACCGGCCCCGGCGCTCGCGTTGGCGGCCGCTCGACTGCCCGCGCAGCTGGCCTCCCTGCTGGTCGCCGCGGTGCCGGCCCACCGGACCCACCGAGAACTCGAGCGCGACACCGCCGCGGGGGTGCTGCCGCCGCAACCGACGAGCCTGCCCAAGGGGCCGACCAACGCCCGGCCGGACGAGCGCCGGTCGGTGCGGATGGTGGTCCGCGACGCCGCGGACTTGCGCGGGCCCGGCGTCACCGTCACGGTGGGGGCGATGACCGCGATCTCGCTGGCGCTCACCCGGTACCTGAGGGCACAGGGGAGCGAGCCGCCCGCGGACCTCGCCGCGGAGGTGACGGTCGCCAAGTCTGGGCAGGCGCACGCGCGGAACCACTTCCGCAACGTCGCGGTCGACCTGCATCCGGACCTCGCCGACCTGCGGGAGCGAGCCGAGGCGATCGCCGCCTCGATGGCATCGCGCCGGGTCCGCGGCGAGCACCCGGCCGCGGCCGCCGCGGACCGCGCGCTGCGCTCGGTTCCCGGTCCGCTGGTGCGGTGGGGCGTCGAGCAGTTCGATTTCGGCGCGATTCCCGACACCGTCACGGGCAACACCGTGGTCTCCAGCGTCGACCGCGGTCCAGCCGATCTGTCCCTCGGCGGCGGGCCGGTGCGTTTCACGGCCGGGTTCCCGGCGTTGTCCCAGTTCATGGGGCTGACCCACGGCGTGCACGGCATCGGTGACACCGTGACGATCGGCGTCACCACCAGTGCGTCGGTGCTGGCCGACCTCGACGCCTACGAGGCGATGCTGCACGAGGCGATAGACGAGGTCGGCGCCGCAATTGGAGCGATCGGGTGGCGAGGCGCGCCGTCCCCCGATACCCTGCATTCGGTGTCGGAAGCTCCGGCAGAGCAGTGACGACTCGACGAGTCATCGAAGGAGTACCCAGATGTCGACCTACATTTACGATGCACTGGTTCCCTATGTCGGACCGGCCGAGGCCGCGAACCTGGCCACCTTGCTGGCCGTCGGACCGTAAGGACCACACACCCTCACGTGAGGCCCGGTGGAGCGTTTGCTCCGCCGGGCCTCACGCATATCCGGCTCCGGGTCGCACGTTGGTGATGCCCGGACGGGCCGTCGCGGGACCGGCGTAATATTCCGACGACGAATCTGGTGTCGAGGTCCGACGTCGAGGGCCTCGGCTGTCGAAGGGAATCGGATTGAACGCGCACATCGAGCAGCTCGAATTCCAGGCGGAAACCCGTCAGCTGCTGGATCTGATGGTCCACTCGGTCTACTCGAACAAGGACTCCTTCCTCCGTGAGCTGGTCTCCAACGCCTCGGATGCGCTGGACAAGCTGCGCCTCGAGGCGTTCCGCGACAAGGACCTCGACGTGGACACCTCGGATCTGCACATCGAGATCGAGGTGGACAAGCAGGCTCGCACGCTGACCGTTCGCGACAACGGCATCGGCATGTCCCGCGAGGAGGTCGTGGATCTGATCGGCACGCTGGCCCGCTCGGGTACGGCGGATCTGCGTCGCAAGCTCCGCGAGGCCAAAGACGCAGCGGCGAGCGAGGAGCTGATCGGGCAGTTCGGCATCGGCTTCTACTCGACCTTCATGGTCGCGGACAAAGTCACCCTGCTGACCCGCCGCGCGGGCGAGAGTCAGGCGACGCGGTGGGAGTCGAGCGGCGAAGCCACCTACACGATCGAGTCCGTCGACGACGCGCCGCAGGGCAGCTCCGTGACGCTGCACCTCAAGCCCGAGGACTCCGAGGACCACCTGCACGACTACACCTCCGAGTACAAGATCAAGGAACTGGTCAAGCGCTACTCCGACTTCATCGCGTGGCCGATCCGGATGGACGTCGCGCGCAGCGTGCCGGGGGAGGACGGCGCCGAGGCGACGGTGACCGTCGAGTCCGAGACGATCAACTCGATGAAGGCGCTGTGGGCGCGCTCCAAGGACGAGGTCTCCGACGAGGAGTACCAGGAGTTCTACCGGCACATCGCGCACGCGTGGGACGAGCCGCTCGAGACCATCGCGATGAAGGCGGAGGGCACCTTCGAGTACCAGGCGCTGCTGTTCATCCCGACGCATGCGCCGTTCGACCTCTTCCAGCGCGACGCCAAGACCGGCGTGCAGCTCTACGTCAAGCGCGTGTTCATCATGGACGACTGCGACCAGCTGATCCCCGAGTACCTGCGCTTCGTGAAGGGCGTGGTGGACGCACAGGACCTCTCGCTCAACGTCTCGCGCGAGATCCTGCAGCAGGACCGCCAGATCCGGGCGATCCGGCGCAGGCTCACCAAGAAGGTGCTGTCCACGATCAAGGACATCCAGACCGAACGCCCCGAGGACTACCAGACCCTGTGGACCCAGTTCGGCCGCGTGCTCAAGGAAGGACTGCTGTCCGACACGGACAATCGCGATGCGCTGCTCGGCATCTCGTCGTTCGCGTCCACCAACAGCGAGGACGAGCCGACCACCCTGGACGCCTACCTGGCGCGCATGAAGGAAGGCCAGGAGCAGATCTACTACGCGACGGGTGAGACGCGGCAGCTGCTCGAGAGCTCGCCGCACATGGAGGCCTTCCGCGCTCGCGGCCTCGAGGTGCTGTTGCTGACCGATCCCGTCGACGAGATGTGGGTCGGCGCGGTGCCCGAATACGAGGGCAAGGTCTTCCAGTCCATCGCCAAGGGTGAGGTCGACCTCGACACCGAGGAAGACAAGAAGGCCGGCGAGTCCGAGCGTGAGGAGAAGGAGAAGGACTTCGCGGGTCTGCTCACCTGGATGACCGAGACGCTGAGCGAGCAGGTCAAGCAGGTGCGGCTGTCCACCCGGTTGACCACCTCCCCGGCGTGCATCGTCGGCGATGCGTTCAGCATGTCGCCGACCCTGGAGAAGATGTACCGCGCCTCGGGGCAGGTACTCCCGCCCACCAAGCGGATCCTCGAGCTCAACCCGGAGCACCCCCTCGTTGCGGCGCTGCGGACGGCCCAGGGCGAACGCGACGACGATCCGGCACTGGCGGAGACCGCCGAACTGCTCTACGGGATGGCGCTGCTCGCCGAGGGCGGCGAGCTCGACGACCCCGCGCGGTTCACCGGCATGCTCGCCGACCGACTGGCCCGAACGGTCTAGTCGGGTCGGTCGATTCCGGTCGACCGACCCCCGGTCGCGGTGCGCCGCGCCGAACTCGCGGGATCGCGAATCGGCGCGGCGCCCTCGCGCTGTGGCGGCTACAGTGCGGGTATGTCTGTCGTATACAACGTCTTCGTCGCCATCCACCTGCTCGGCATGGCCGCCATCGTCGGTGGCTACTTCGCCGTGCTGGCGGAGCCGCGGGTGTCCGAGGTCATGGTGTGGGGCGCCCGGGTCCAGTTCCTGACGGGCCTGATCATCGTCGGGATCGGCGAGGCCGCGCTGGACAAGGAGTACATCACCGCCAAGATCGCGACCAAGCTGGTGCTCTCGCTCGTGGTGGTCGCGCTTGCCGAGATCGGTCGCGCCAAGCAGAAGCGTGGCGAGGGGAACCCGAACCTGGCGCACGCGGCCGGTGTGCTCGCGATCATCACCGCTCTGATCGCCGCGCTCTGGACGTAGCCACGGGCGGTACGGCCCCAGGCAGGTCATCTCGGTGAGACCCGAAACCAGAACCCGCACAGAGCGACTCGACGAACTCCCGTTCACCCGCCGGCACGGCAGGTTGCTGGTCGGCTCCGGGATCGGTTGGGCGCTCGACGCGATGGACGTCGGCCTCATCTCGTTCGTGATGGCGGCGTTGGCCGTGCACTGGGACCTGAGCAAGACGCAGCTGTCCTGGGTCGGTTCGATCGGCTTCGTCGGGATGGCCATCGGGGCCAGCGTCGGTGGGCTGCTCGCGGACCGCATCGGCCGCAGGCAGGTGTTCGCGGCGACCCTGCTCGTCTATGGGCTCGCCACGGGAGCAACCGCGCTTGCGGGGTCGTTGGCGGTGCTCATCGCGCTCCGCTTCGTGGTGGGGCTCGGGCTGGGCGCCGAGCTGCCGGTCGCGTCGACGCTGGTCAGTGAGTACGCGCCGCGAAAGCAGCGGGGCCGCATGGTGGTTGCGCTCGAGGCGTTCTGGGCGGTGGGCTGGATCCTGGCCGCCCTGATCGGCTACTTCGTGGTGCCGCTGTCCGACGACGGCTGGCGCTGGGCGCTCGCGGTCGGCCTCGTGCCCACCGCCTATGCGGTGGTGGTCCGGGTGGGCCTGCCCGAATCTGTGCGCTTCCTCGAGAGCCGCGGCAGGTATGCCGAGGCGGAGGCGGCCGTGCGGTCCTTCGAGGAGTCGGCGCCGATCGGCAGGGCGCGGGAGACCGGGACCGATGTCGCTGCCGAGCCGGAGGCCGGGGAACCGGATCCGCAGTCCGGCGGCACCGCCGTCGAGTCGATCTGGTCGCCACGGCTGCGCAGGCGGACGGGCGCGCTGTGGGTGGTCTGGTTCTGCATCAACCTGTCCTACTACGGCGCCTTCATCTGGCTGCCGAGCCTGCTGCTCGCGCAGGGCTTCGACCTGGTGAAGTCCTTCCAGTACACGCTGGTCATCACCCTCGCCCAGCTGCCCGGGTACGCGGTCGCGGCCTGGCTGATCGAGGTGTGGGGCCGCCGCGGCACCCTGGCGACCTTCCTCCTCGGGTCCGCGCTCGCCGCCGGCCTGTTCGGGTTGGCGGACTCACCGACGCAGATCGTCGCGGCGGGTATGGCGTTGTCGTTCTTCAATCTCGGCGCGTGGGGCGCCCTGTACGCGATCGGTCCGGAGCTCTATCCCACGACGGTGCGGGGAGCGGGCACCGGCGCGGCGGCGGCCTTCGGACGGATCGCGTCGATCATCGCGCCGCTGATCGTGCCGTGGCTGCTGACCGGCGGCGGCAACGGACTGGTGTTCGGGGTGTTCGCGGTGTCCTTCGGGTTCGCCGCGACCGCGACCCTCGCGCTGCCCGAGCTCAAGGGTCAGGCGCTGGCCGAGCGCTGACGAACCCGGCCTCCTCTCAGGCCATCTCCGGTACGTGTAGGTGGGCGATGGCCAGTTCGAACTCGCACACCTCGAGGATCTCGCCGCCCATCTCGCGGACCGCTGCTGCCCGGATCTCCTGGGCCAGCTCGCGGTTGTTGTCCATCGCCTCGTGGCTGTCGAAGGTCACCGAGGACACCCCGCGCCCAGCCGCGTGGTCGACCAGCAGGCTGGCGCTGCAGAACCCCTCGAGGTCCTCCATCGCGGGCATGGACACCATCTTGTAGACGTCGATGGCGTGGTCCATCCGGCCCGGCTCGAGCTTGAGCCACACGGCCCGCACGCAGGCACCGTGGCCCGAATGGTGGTCGCGGTGCAGGACCGCGATGTCCCAGCGCTCGACCGTGGTGGTGCCACCGAAGACCTTGGCGGCCTCGTCGCGGAGCTGCAGGACTGGCCCCTCGCTCCTGCGCAGCGATTCCTCGTCCATCCAGGAGCTGGTGGCGATGCAGCGTCCGCTGTCGTGGTCGACCAGCAGGGACAGTCCCGCGCAGCCCTCGAGTTCGGCGAGTGCAGGCATCACCGTGTCGCGAATGTGTTTGATTCCCGCGTCGATGAACGACGGGTGGGCCTGGATAGTGGTTGAGCGTGCAAACACGATCCACCTCCTTGTTCTCGAGGCAGCACCCGGCGGGCGCCACCGGTCAACCCCCCTCCATGCCTCACCTTCCTCCCACCGGGTGCGCATGGCAATGGTGGATCGTCAACGACAGAGGCCCGGCGGAGCGTGCGCTCCGCCGGGCCTCGGGTTCTGCCGTCTCAGCTCACAGGCCCGGACGCTTGCCCACCGTCAGGGTGACCTCGCCGGTGTGCGCGAAGAAGTCGTTGCCCTTGTCGTCGACCACGATGAAGGCAGGGAAGTCCTCGACGTCGATCTTCCAGACCGCCTCCATGCCGAGCTCTTCGTACTCGACGACCTCGACCTTCTTGATGCAGTCGAGCGCCAGCCGCGCCGCCGGCCCGCCGATGGAACCGAGGTAGAAGCCGCCATGCGAGTTGCAGGCGTCGGTGACCTGCTTGGACCGGTTGCCCTTGGCCAGCATCACCATCGAGCCACCCGCCGCCTGGAACTGCTCGACGTACGAGTCCATGCGGCCTGCCGTGGTGGGGCCGAAGGAACCGGACGCCAGGCCCTCGGGGGTCTTGGCCGGACCGGCGTAGTACACCGGGTGGTCCTTGAGGTACTGCGGCATCTCCTCGCCTGCGTCGAGACGTTCCTTGATCTTCGCGTGCGCGATGTCGCGCGCGACGACCAGCGGGCCGGTCAGCGACAGCCGGGTCTTGACCGGGTGCTTGGACAGCTCGGCGAGGATCTCGGGCATCGGCTTGGTGAGGTCGATCTTGACCGCGGCGCCCTTGCCGGTGCCCGAGATGCCGTCGGTCTCGGCGTCGAGCTGGGTGTCGGTGACCTCCGGCAGGAACCGGCCCGGGTTGAACTCGAGCTGCTCGAGGAAGATGCCCTCGGGGGTGATCTTCGCCTTCGCCTGGCGGTCGGCCGAGCAGGAGACGGCGATCGCGACGGGCAGCGACGCACCGTGGCGGGGGAGCCGGACGACGCGGACGTCGTGGCAGAAGTACTTGCCGCCGAACTGCGCGCCGATGCCGATCTTCTGGGTGAGCTCGAAGACCTTCTTCTCGAGCTCGTGGTCACGGAAACCGCGACCCGTGATCGCGCCCTCGGTCGGCAGCTCGTCGAGGTAGTGCGCGGACGCGTACTTGGCCGTCTTGAGCGCGAACTCGGCGGACGTGCCGCCGACGACGATCGCGAGGTGGTACGGCGGGCAGGCCGCGGTACCGAGCGAGCGGATCTTGGCCTCGAGGAACTGCATCATCGAGTCCGGGTTCAGGATCGCCTTCGTCTCCTGGAACAGGTAGGACTTGTTGGCGCTGCCGCCGCCCTTGGCCATGAACAGGAACTTGTACGAGTTCTCGTGGCCCTTGGCCGTGTCCGCGTACAGCTCGACCTGCGCGGGCAGGTTGCTGCCGGTGTTCTTCTCGTCCCACATGGTCACGGGGGCCATCTGCGAGTACCGCAGGTTCAGCTTGGTGAAGGCGTCGTAGACGCCGCGCGAGATGGCCTGCTCGTCGTCACCGGGGGTGAGGACCTGCTGGCCGCGCTTGCCCATGACGATGGCGGTGCCGGTGTCCTGGCACATCGGGAGCACGCCCGCTGCGGCGATGTTCGCGTTCTTGAGCAGGTCGAGCGCAACGAACTTGTCGTTGTTCGACGCCTCCGGGTCGTCGAGGATGCTCGCGAGCTGCGTCAGGTGGTCGGTGCGCAGGTAGTGCGAGATGTCGTGCAGTGCGGTCTCGGTGAGCAGCCGCAGCGCCTCGGGCTCGACGGTCAGGAAGGTGCGACCGTCCGGTCCCTCGACGGTGGACACCCCCTCGGTGGTCAGCAGCCGGTACTCGGTGGTGGCGTCACCGATCGGCAGCAGGTCCTCATAGAGGAAGTCGGCCATCATCTCTCCTGTACACGGGGCGTGCGATGCACGTTCAGGCTAGCGGCGTGGCTCCCGAGCCCCGATCCGGGGGCGGGAACGAGCCCGTCGCCGGTCGGGGCGGTCCGTACACTTGATGAAATGCACACCCACCCCCGGCTGCACGCCTACCTCGACGTTGCCGTCGTGGTGCTGGTCCTGGTGGGAACCAACCTGATCGCGCACTTCACCAACGCCTGGGCGAGCATCGCCACCGTGCCGATCGCCGCGATCGTGCTGGTCGCGATGATCCGCCGTCGGGGTCTTGGCTGGTCGGAACTGGGCCTTTCGCGGCGGCACTGGCGCACTGGATCGCTCTACGCGCTCGCCGCGGTCGGGCTGGTGGTCGCGGTCGTCGCCATCGGGGCGCTGCTCCCGATCACCCGGCCGTTCTTCATGGCCGATCGCTACGCCACCATCTCGGGTGCCCTGATCGCGTCGATGATCGTCATCCCGCTGCAGACCGTGATCCCGGAGGAACTCGCGTTCCGGGGGGTGCTGCACGGCACCCTGAACCGCGCCTGGGGCGCGCGCGGGGTGTTCGCCGCGGGGTCCCTGCTGTTCGGACTGTGGCACATCGCGTCGTCGCTGGGGCTGACGAGCGGGAACCGCGGGCTGACCGGGATCCTCGGCGGCGGGCTGTGGGGGCAGGTACTCGGGATCGCGGGCGCGGTGCTCGCCACCGCCGCGGCGGGATTCGTCTTCACGTGGCTGCGCAGCCGCAGCGGCAGCCTCATCGCGCCGATCGCGTTGCACTGGTCGCTCAACGGGGCAGGCGCACTCGCCGCCGCCGTGGTGTGGCAGATGTCCGTGGCCTGACCCCGGGCCGACGCCAGGCAGGCAAACCGCCGTCGGCGTGCATCGACGCTGACTAGGCTGGCCCAGTATGACGGCCGGCGATCGCCGGCTTCTCGCGGCGACGGGGCTGCGCTCGGCCGGGACCGCCGCGGGTCGCTGGGTGAAGCATGCGAGCTACCTCAAGAAATGGCTGGTGCTCGGCACCGCCATCGGCATCATCGCCGGGCTGGGCGCCGTCGTCTTCTACCTCGCGCTCTCCGAGGCCACCCACCTGTTGCTCGGCGTGCTCGGCGGCTACACGCCGCCGGAGGCCGCGGGGGACGGCGGCGGCGCGGGCAGCGGCGACTCGACCCGCCCGTGGGCGATCCCGATCGTGGTGTGCCTCGGTGGGATGGCCTCGGGTGTCATCGTGTTCACCTTCGCCCCTGAGGCACAAGGGCACGGCACCGACGCGGCCATCGAGGCCATCCACAGGAACCCGCGGATGATCCGCATGCGCGCGGTGCTGGTGAAGCTCGTCGCCTCGGCGATCATGATCGGCTCGGGCGGCTCCGGTGGCCGCGAGGGCCCGACCGCCCAGATCTCCGCCGGGTTCGGCTCCCTGCTCGCGCGCACCCTCGACCTGTCGCCGAAGGACGGCAGGGTCGCCGTCGCGGTCGGCATCGGATCCGGCATCGGCGCGATCTTCGGGGCGCCGCTCGGCGGCGCCCTGCTCGCCGGGTCGATCGCCTACAAGGACGACTTCGAGTTCGACGCGGTGGTCCCTGGGCTGATCACCTCGATCGTCGGCTACACCGTGTACGGGTCCCTGCTCGGTTTCGGGCCGCTGTTCGGCTACGCCGCGGCAGACTACCGGTTCGACGACCCCCTTCAGCTGGTGTGGTTCGCGGTCATCGGCGTGCTCGGGGGCCTGGTCGGGCTGCTCTACAGCAAGACCTTCTACGGCACCGTCGCGGTGTCCGACCGGGTGCCGTGCAGCCGGATCCTCAAGCCGGCGATCGGCGGACTCCTGGTCGGGCTGATGGCGCTGGTGCTGCCCGAGGTGCTCGGCAGCGGATACGGCTGGGTGCAGCAGTCGCTGGACCGCGCGGGCCTGCTGGCGATCCCGCTCTGGGTGGTACTGGTGTTGCCGCTCGCGAAGATCCTCGCCACCTCGCTCTCGATCGGGACGGGGGGATCGGGTGGCATCTTCGGGCCCGGCATGGTGATCGGCGCCTTCACCGGTGCGGCGGTGTGGCGGCTGCTCGAGCCGATCGCGCCCGCGGTCCCTGACTCGCCCGCGCCGTTCGTCATCGTCGGGATGATGGCCTGCTTCGGCAGCATCGCCCGCGCACCGATCGCGGTGATGCTGATGGTCGCCGAGATGACCGGCAGCCTCACCATCCTCACGCCTGCGATGGTCGCGGTCGGGCTGGCCTACCTGATCGTGCGCCGCTCCGGCGAGACGATCTACCGGGCCCAGTTGGGTACCCGCGAGGACGCCCGCGCGGCGCGGCTGATGGCGGGGATGCCGCTGCTGGGCCGGGTCGGCGTCGGTGAGGCGATGTCGCCCCCTCGGCTGGTCCTCGACGGCGGCACCGACGTCGCCGACGCACTGGTGCGGCTGCGGGAGGCAGGAGTGCCAGGGGCGCCGGTCGTCGACGGCGAGGGGCGCTTCCTCGGCGCGGTCTCGCCGTCGGACCTCGCGAACGCGGCACCGGGCGCGGCCATCGCACGGCGCGCCGACGCGGGGGCCCCGACGGTCGACGTCACCGCGAATCTCGACGAGGCGCTGGAGGCGATGCCGGATGAGTCCCGGTGGCTGACCGTGCTCGGCGGGGACAGGCGGGTGTGCGGCATCGTGTCGGTGCCGGACGTCGTCCACGGCTATCGGACCGAGGTCCTGGCCGAGCAGCGACGGGTGGAGAGGGTCGGGACCCATGTCGAGGTGCTGGAGGTGCGCGCGGCCGCGGACTCGCCAGTGCTCGGGAAACGGCTGGCGGACAGGGCCCTTCCCGCGGGTTCGCTCGTGGTCTCGGTGCGGCGCGGAGACGCGGTGCTGCCCGGCACCGCGGCGACCCGGCTACGCGCCGGTGACCTGGTCACCGTTCTGGTTCCGCCCGAGCGGAGCGAGTCGGTCCGACTGCTGGTCGAGGGCGGATCCTCGGACGGCGACCGATGAGCGCCGCGACGGCCGTCACGGTGTTCCACCGGACGTCCGACGCCGCCGGCTTCGCCCTGTGGGCCGACCGCATGGGTGCCGCCGCGCGGGGCGACGACGGCTTCGTCGACGCCAGGGTCGCCGCCTACCGGGCAACCGAACTGGACTGGGCGGTGTCCGTGACATTCGATTCCGAGGAGCACCTGCACCACTGGCTGGATTCGGCCGGACGGGCGGGGCTGATCTCGGCCGGGGCGGGCCTGGGATTCCGGAGCGCGATTGCGGACCTGATCCTGCTCGAGGGTTGTCTGCCGCCAGGAACCGCGGTCTTCGAGCACCCGGTCGTGCAGGGGCGGGAAGCCGCCTTCGAGGCGGCGCAGGTCCAGCTGTCGGCCTTGGTCGCCACCTTCCCCGGGTTCCTTGGCACCACGGTGCTTCGCCCGACGGGTTCGGGCGCCTGGATGTCGGTGCTCCGGTTCCGCACCGACCGGCAGCTGGCGGACTGGATGCACTCGAAGCAGCGCACCGAGGCGCTACCGGAGCTCCGCTCCCACCTGTTGGAGGACTTCTCGGTGGTCGCGCGAAGCACCCCGTTCGGGTCGATCCTGCGGGTGCAGGACGGCACAACGCGGATCACGCCTCGGTGGCGGACGGCCATGCTGGTCCTGCTGGTGCTCTACCCGACCGTGATGACGCTCTCGCGATTCCTCGGCCCGCTGCTGAACGAGCGGGGTGTGCCGCCCTGGCTGGCGATGTGGCTCAGTCAGATCGTCAGCGTCGGGCTGATGACCTGGCTGCTGATGCCCGCGGTCACCCGGTGGTTCCGCCGCTGGCTCGATCCCGTGGACGGCGCGGGGTCGCGCGTGGGCCTGATCGGGGCGGCCGCGGTCGCGGTGGTGTACGCGGCGACGCTGACCACGTTCGCGTCGGTGCACTGGCTGCAGTTCTGGGACTACATGGACTGAGCGTCCGGCCGTCGCGACGAACGGGCGATCTCCGTGGCATCCGTCGAGTGACGGAGCGGGAAACCGCCCGTTCACGGTTGCTCAGCTCAGCGGAGCGCCTCGCGGTGTTCGTTGGCGTATGGCACGTGCTCGTCGACGCGTCCGTCCCGCAGCTTGTTCACCCACTCAGGGTCGGCGAGCAGCGCCCGTCCGACGGCGACGAGGTCGAACTCCTCGTTCTCGTACTGCTCGAGCACGCGGTCGATGCCGACAGTGTTCGAGGCGGCGTCGGCGGAGAACGCCGTGGTGAACACCTTGTCGAGCCCGACCGAGCCGACCGTGATCGTCGGCAGCCCGGACAGCTTCTTCGTCCATCCGGCCAGCCCGAGCTTTCCGTCGGCGCCGCCCTGCTCGGCGAACGCGGGTTCCCAGTGCCTGCGGGTGGACGCGTGCAGCACGTCGACGCCTGCGGCGACGAGCGGGTCGAGAACCTGCTCGAGCTCGGCGGGTGACTGCGCGATCTGTGCGTCGTAGTGGTTCGACTTCCACTGGGAGAAGCGGTAGACGATCGCGAAGTCGTCGCCGACGGCGGCGCGGATGGCCGCAACGACCTCGGCGGGGAACCGGGTCCGCGACTGCAGGGAGCCGCCGTATCCGTCCGAGCGCTGGTTGGTGCCTGCCCAGAGGAATTCGTCGAGCAGGTAGCCGTGCGCACCGTGCAGTTCGATGCCGTCGAATCCGACGTCCTTGGCGTTGACCGCGGCAGCGACCCAGGCCTCACGCAGGTCGTCGAGGTCGCCCGCCGTCAGCGCACGCCCGACCGGCGAGCCGTCCAGCCCGAGGCCGGACGGGCTGACGGTGGCCGCCTCCGGGTTGAGGTGTGGGGTCTGACCGCGCTCGGCCCCGAGGTGCCAGAGCTGCGGGATGATCGCGCCGCCCTCCGCGTGCACCGCGTCGACGACGCCGCGCCAGCCCGCCAGGCTCTCGGTGCCGTAGAGGTGCGGCACCCGGGTGTGCGGGCCAGCGGCCGGGTCCGGGATGTAGGTCCCCTCGGTGATGATGAGGCCGACCCCACCCGCGGCGCGGCGACGGTAGTACTCCGCCACGTCCGCGCCCGGGACCCCGTCCGGCGAGAAGGCCCGAGTCATCGGCGCCATCGCAAAGCGGTTCTTCAGGTTCAGGGACTTGACCGCGAACGGTTCGAAGAGTCCGTCGACGGGAAGGGGGACGTGTGATTCGGTCATGACCCTGGGCAACTACGTGCAGACGCAACTTATTCCAGGGGTGGCCTCGGCTAGTCGGGGTCGCGCTGCCGGCGCTCGCGTTCGATCTGCTGCTGCTTGGCGATCCGGCGCTGTTCCTCGGCCCGCTCGCGGCACTGCCGCAGGAAGGCCTCGTCGTCATCGGGATTCTGTGGGAGCTGCCTGCCGGGGCGGTCGTACTCGGCGTAGGCGGAGGCGTGCGGTCGCCCGCTCTGTTGGCGCACCGTGCTCTGCGGGCGGCCGAGGATCAGCCACAGCAGTGATCCGACCGTCGGGATCAACAGCACGATCAGGATCCAGCCGATCCGGGGGAGGTGGCGTACCTGGTGGTCCTCGCAGGTGAGCACGTCGACGATGCAGAAGACCCACAGCGCCAGCATCACGAGACCGAAAGCCGCGTACGGCATGAAAAACGTCCTCCCCAGTTCAGCGCAGCGCCCTGTTGCGCTGCGTCACCCGGCCGCGCGCGGATGGCTGCGGTGCCGAGATGACCCCCGCGGGGAGGATACGTGCCGAGGGCGCCGATTCGTGAGCTTTGCTCAGATTGTGGTCAGATCAGCCCTCGTCGAGGGCGATCCACTTGCCGAAGGGCGGTGGTCCCTCGCCGTGGACCTTGATTCGCTGCTCGGTGGCATCGGGGTGTTTGACGTGCATCCACTCATAGCCGTGCAGGACGTGTTCCTCGGCCGCGGATTCGTCCACCACCACCATGTCGCCGTTGGGGCGCTGCTCGAACGCGAATCCACTCTCGGGCGCGATGACCCACCACGTCTGATTGCCCATGACCTCGAGTCCCATCCGGGAGAAGTTGTGCGGACAGGTCAGACGTTACCGCCGATCGGCGCCGGGCGGGCGTCCCGATTCGGCGTCGAAGGGCCCTTACGCTGCGGCGACGCCGCAACAGGTGTTGCTAGAGATACGAATGTGACTGGCGACACCAGAGTGATTGTGATGGAATGGCCGAAACCATCCAGGTCACCGTGGCCCCTCGTCGGCAGGCGGGCGTGCCGGTGACGACAGCAATCAGTGATGTGAGGGCGTCGTGCAGGTTTCCCGTCGAGAACTCTTCAAGTACGTGGCCGCCGGATCCGCCGCTCTCGGTGTCACGGCGCTCGGATCCAACTCCCTGCTCGCGCAGGCCTCCCCGAACCTCGGCACGCTGATCGACTACGCGGGCGGGGTTCCCTCCGCGGAGGCCATCCTCGCCGCCGGACACGTGGGGGCCATCCGTTACGTCTCGGACCGTCGGCCCGGGGCGCAGTGGATGGAGGGCAAGCCGATGCTGGAGGCCGAGGCGACTGCGCTCGCGGAGGCCGGGCTGGAGGTCGTCTCCTGCTACCAGTTCGGCAAGGCGGACACCGCGGACTGGCGCGGCGGATTCGAGGCGGGTGTCGAGCACGCCGAGCGCGGGCTCGAGTTGCACCTGGCCGCGGGCGGTCCGGAGAACCGGCCGATCTACGCCTCCATCGACGACAACCCGAGCGAGGACGACTTCACCGAGCTGATCGCCCCGTACATCCAGGGCTGGGAATCGGTTGTCGGGCACGAGAACACGGGCGTCTACGCGAACTCCCCGACCCTCGACCTGCTGGTGGCCGAGGGCCTGGGGGCGTTCTACTGGCAGCACAACTGGGGCACGCCTTCGGGTTTCGTGCACCCCGAGGCGCATCTGCACCAGTTCGAGATCGACAAGCGCGCCGTCGACGGTGTCGGCATCGACCTCAACGCGATCCTCAAGGCCGACTACGGCCAGTGGTCACTGGCCTGACCGAACGCCGCCGAGCCCTGGCGGGCTCGGCGGGGCCGGGCGGTCAGCAGGCCGGCTTGGCGATGTTGTAGATCTGCTGTGCCTGGTCCGGGGTGGCCTTGACGCCATTGTTCTCGGCGCTGGACTCGAGGCCGGAGACGATCTCCTGCTCGGACTTGCCGGAGTCGATGGCGGCGCAGGTCTCCGCGAGGATGTCGGCGATGGCGTCGTCGTCGAGGCCCGAGGCCAGGTCCGGATTCGCGAGCTTGAACGCCGCGGTGAAGGTCGCGACCTTCGCGCTGTCGAGGGCGCCCTTCGCCTTCGAGACGGCGGTACTGGCCGCGGCGTTCGCCGAGGACATGGCTCCCTCCGCGGCATTGGCGGCGGATGTCATGGCGCTGCCCGCGGCGCCTGCGGCGGACGACATCGCGGCCGATGCCTTGTCCTTGGCGGTCTGGGCGTTGTCGCTGGATTCGTCGGAGCTACAGCCGGCGAGGGCGAGCGCGAGGACGGTGGCGGAGGCGGCGAGCACTGCTGCTGCTTTTCTCATGCGATCGAGCCTAGCCGCGACGGCAAGGGATTCGGCGCAGTCCGATCACGACTCGATGACAGACTTCTCGCATGGGTATCGGTCGCTACGCCGCCTTGCTGGCACGCCAGCCGGTCCGCAGACTGATCCTGGTCGGGATGATCGCGCGGCTGCCGCATTCCGCGGCCGGGCTCATCCTCACCCTGCACGTCGTGCAGACCCTCGACAGGGGATACGCGGCAGCGGGACTCGCGGCGGCGGCCCTGACCATCGGCATCGCGGTCGGCTCGCCATGGCGTGGCAGGCTGATCGACCGGATCGGGCTGCGAAGGACGTTGCTTCCCTCGGTGATCGCCGAGGGCGTGCTGTGGCCGATCGCCGCGTTCGTGCCCTATGAGGCGCTGATCCCGGTCGCCTTCGTCTGCGGGGCCTTCGCGCTGCCGATCTTCACGGTCGTCCGCCAGAGCATCAGTGTGCTCGTCGGCGAGGCCGATCGGCGGACCGCATACGCGCTCGACTCGATCGGTACCGAGCTGGTGTTCATCGTCGGCCCGGCGACCGGGGTCTTTCTCGGCACCCACTTCAGCACCCGGTTCACCCTCATCGCGATCGGTGCGTCCGTCGTGATGGCCGGGCTGTTCCTGATGTGGTTCAACCCGCCGACCCGCAGCGAGACCGCCGCCGTCGCGGCGGGTGCCGAGGCGGCGGTCGCACCCGCGGTCGACGACGCTACGGCCGCCACCCTCAGCGCCGCTGTGCGCCCCGGCTGGCTCACCGCGGCAACTGTCGGGGTGTTCGCGGCCTCGGCGGGCGCCACGCTGATCCTGGCGGGCACGGACGTCGGCATTCTCGCCGCCCTACGGGCGAGCGGGGAGGTGCAGTCCCTCGGCATCGTGTTCTTCTTCTGGTGCGCGTCCTCGATCGTCGGCGGCCTGATCTACGGCGCGATGCACCGTCCGGTGAGCCCGGCGCTGCTGCTGTTCCTGCTCGGCCTCTTCACGCTCCCGATGGCCTTTGCCGGCTCGACCTTCACGCTGGCGGCCCTCGCCATCCCGGCCGGGCTGTTCTGCGCGCCGGTGATGGCGGCGACGGGGGAGGCGATCGCGGACCTGGTTCCGGAGGACCGGCGGGGCGAGGCGATGGGCTGGCAGGGCACCTCGTTCACCCTCGGCGGTGCGATCGGTTCGCCACTCGCGGGCGCGATGGTCGACCGTGCCGGACCGGCGGCCGGGTTCACCGCGGTCGCGGTACTCGGCATGGTGATCGGCTTGGCAGGGTACGTGGCCAGGCTCTGGGTCAGGGCCGTGCGCGCCGGCCGACACGACCGCGGGTGAGCACCGCGGTCGGGCCAGGGCCGGTAGCGTCAGCGGAACCGATACGAGAGAGGGACAGACGTGGAAGCACTCATCAACATCCTGTACGCCGTCGCGGCGAACATCTACGACAGCGTGTCCGGGTCGAGCGGATCCGCGGCCCCGCAGGAGCCGCAGAACCCGTAGGGCACGCGCCCTAGGCGCCGCCCACCGCGGAGAGCCACTGGCGGGCCTCGTCCGGAAGTCCTCCGGACGACTCCGCGGCGCGGCACCATTTCTTGGCCATCTTCAGGAACTTCATCGGGTTGTAGACGTCCTCCTCGCAGGACCACAGCCCGTCGCCCGCGTAGTGCAGGATCGTCAGGTTCGATGCCTCGTGGATCGTGCCGTCGCCCGGATCGCGCATCGGGTTACGGATCTCGCAGATCACCCAGCCGCGCTCCTCGTCGATCGTGTGCCAGGCCGCGGGGAACTCCGTCATGTGGCTGCCGGGGAAGCTCGTCATCGTCCGGATCACCCACTCCCGGATCTCTTCCCGGCCGTTGAAGTTCCCATAGGCGTGCTCGATGTAGGTGGCGTCCTCGGTGAACATGTCAGCGAACAGGTTCCAGTCGCCCGTCGCGGTGGCCTTCTCCACGGTGCGCTGGTAGCCCTCGAAGGCCGACTCCAGTTCGGCCCTCGTCCACGTCCGGTTGTCGGTCTGGTCCGCCTCGGTCACGTGCATCCTCCGTCGAATTGTCTTGTGCGGCTGTCGGGTTCTGGGTGAGCGGCGTCGGTATCGCTCAGGTCTGGGTGTGCGACGTCGGCGATTCGGCGAGTCCTGGTTCTTCCGCCAGCACGTGCAGCGGGCGGTCGGCCGGGCTCGCCATGTCGGCCCGCCAGGACAGCACCGACCACTTCGACAGTCCGGACAGTGCCGAACCGAGGCTGCCGAACGAGCCGGAGGACAGGGCGGAACCGGCCGAGCCGATGGAGCCTATCGAGAGGATCGAGCCGACGCTGCCGATCGAGAGAATCGAGTAGGCCGAGCCGATCGAGAGGATGGAGCCCTCGGATCGGATGGACAGGATCGAGCGGCGCGAGTGCACGGACTTCCTCGAATGCGATGCGGAGGCCATGGCTGAGGTTTACCACAGGGCCGGGCAAAGCAGAAGGGCCCCTTCGCGATGCGAAGGGGCCCTTCTGAGGTGACTGGTGACCTACGGAACGACAACCATTCCGACGGTCGGCAGGAAGCTGCAGGTGATCGGCGCGGCACCCTCGGCCTGAGTGGTGAGGGAACCGGAGATCACCGCGAGAACGCGGCCGCGGCCGGTGTCGGCGATGGCGGACAGGGTGGCCGGTCCGTCGGGGTTGATCTTCGACTCGGCGGTCAGGTTCTGGGTCGCCGACTTCTGGTTGTCGATGTTGACCCAGCTGACGGTGAGCGGGGTCGGCTGCACGGCGGCGGGCTTCTTGGTGCCCAGCGCGGTGAAGACGAACCCGGCCTGGCCGGCCTTCGGTCCCGGCGGGGGCAGGTGCGCGGGGCCGGGGACGGCCAGCGCGGTACCAACCGAGTCGGCGGTGGCCGAGATGCAGCCCTTGCCGAGGGTCGGGTAGAGGAACTGGGCGATCACGGGGCCACTCTCGGGCGGGAGCTCCGGTCCGCCGCCGCCGCTGCCGTCGAGGAAGGTGATGACCCTGGCGAGGGTCGCCTTCGTCGACTCGGGCAGGTTGGAGGACTCGAGCAGCGTGCGCGCCTGGGCGAGCAGGTCCGCCTGCGGTCCGCCTGCGATGTCGGACGGGCCGGCCGCGGCACCGATGATGGCCGGTGCCAGCGAGGCCAGCGCCTCGATGTTGAGGCCCTGGGGGAGCACGGGCGCCGGCTGCGCCACAGCGTTGGTCGGAGCAGCCAAGGCAGCGGCCGCGGCTATCGCTAGCGCGGTGATCGTTCTGCGCGGTCCTCGCGTACGAAGCACAGTCGTCCCATCCTTATTTCTTCAAGCGTCGGTTGGCCTGCAGGCCCCCAGCGGTAACGAGGGGCCACTCTATGCAGGCCATCAGGCGGTTGTACAGCGCTAGCCGAGACAACCCTGTTATTTCATCGTCACCCGAGGGTGACGTCGTGTCGGGAGTCTATGGCAATGCTGGGCCGGATGATGCTTGCCCGGTGACCATATCTTGTGACTAGAGTGAAAATTGAGATTGTTGATGCAACTGTTATCGACAATTTTCGGGGAGATTCAGCGGTCGCCGCGGCTGCCGTTAGGCTCGCTGTCGAACGCTTCGGGTTCCACCCGTCGGCCCACACCACACGGGAGAACGCGAGACGTGTCCGAGATGCCAACCGCACCGCAGACTCGGGATGCTCGCACCGGTAGCCGGTCGGCGTCGGTCCTCCGCTTCGCCCCGTTGCTGTTGGCGGTCTCCGTCGCGGTGCGGATGGCGTGGGTGTTCCTGAGCCCGAACGGCATGAACCTGGTCGATCTGCACGTCTATGTGGACGGCTCGGCCGCGCTGCTCAGCGACAACCTCTACGACTTCACCTACGCCGAGCTGACCCCGGACTTCCCGCTCCCGTTCACGTACCCGCCGTTCGCCGCGTTGGTGTTCTTCCCGCTGCACTACCTGCCCTTCCCCGTGGTGGGGGTGTGCTGGACGCTGCTCACCATCGCGGCGCTGTTCCTGGTGATCCGCATGAGCCTCGAACTGATCTACGGCGCGGCGGCGAGGGAACCCCGCTGGACCGCGATCGCCCTGACCTGGACAGCGGTCGGGATCTGGACCGAGCCGGTCCGCACCACGCTCGACTACGGGCAGGTCAACGTCTTCCTGGTGCTCGGCGCGATGGTCGCCGTCCGCAGCACCCGGTGGTTGATCGCGGGCGGGCTGGTCGGCGTCATCGCGGGTATCAAGCTCACCCCCGCCATCACCGGCCTCTACTTCGTGGCGCGCAGGCAATGGAAGGCCGCCGTCTTCTCCGCGGTCTCGTTCGGGCTGACGGTGGCGGTCAGCTACCTCTTGATCGGCCCCGCGGCGCGCGAGTACTTCGAACACCTGCTCGGCGACGCGTCTCGGATCGGTCCTGTCGGGTCGGTGTGGAACCAGTCGGTGCGCGGCGCCCTGAGCCGGGTGCTCGGGCATGACGTGGAGAGCGGCTGGCCCTGGCTGGTGGCGGTGGCGGTCGCGGCGCTGCTCGCCTTCTTCGCGTGGCGTGCGCTCGGCGCCGACGACCGGCTCGGCACCCTCGTCGTGGTGCAGCTCTTCGGACTGTTGATCTCGCCGATCTCGTGGTCGCACCACTGGGTGTGGCTGATCCCGATGCTGATCTGGCTCGTGCACGGACCGCTCGCGGGGTTGCTGGGATCGAAGATCCTCGCCGGCTGCTGGCTGGCGTCGACCGTCATCGGGGTGCCGTGGGTGCTGTCCTTCTTCCAGGACTCGATCTGGCTGATCTCGAGGCCGGCCGTGCTGGCCTGGCTGGGCGCCGTGAACGTGGTGGGCGCGGTCGCGTTCTACGCCTGGGTGATCTACGCCGGCCGACTCAGTCCTCGGCAGCCAGACGATCGATCTCCCGCGCAAGGCCAACGTCCAGATCGGTGATCCCGCCCATGGAATGGGTGGCGCAGGTGAAGGTGAGCGTGCGCCAGCGGATGTCGATGTCCGGGTGGTGATTGCGGCTCTCGGCGGCCGCCGCGACCCGATCGACCAACGCGATGGCGGCGGGAAAGGTCGGGCACTTCAGTGTCCGGGTGATCGACGCGCCCGCCCGCTGCCAATCGGGTAGCGATCCCAGCGCGGCTTCGACCTCGGCGTCCGACAGCAACTCGGCCATGACAATGATGGTGCCATGCATGGAGCCCGGGTGGACACGAATGCGGTGCGGGAGGTCGCGGCGGCGGCGATCATCGCGGGCGGTCGGCTGTTGCTCGCGCAGCGGGTGGCGCCGCCCGAACTGGCAGGCATGTGGGAGCTGCCCGGCGGCAAGATCGAGCCGGGGGAGACCCCGGCGCAGGGCCTGCGCCGCGAGCTCCGCGAGGAACTGGGTGTGGACACCGCGGTCGGCGACCGGATCGGGGTGGACGTGCCGCTGCCGAAGGGAATGGTCCTGCGCGCATACCTGGTGTCACTGCGCGACGGGACCCCGACCGCGCTGGAACATTCCGCGGTGCGCTGGGTGGATGCGGCCGAACTCGCCGCAGTCGACCTGGTGCCGAATGACAGGGCGTGGCTGGCCGAGTTGACGGCGGTCCTGCGGGCGGGCTAGCAGGGGGCCGTTGGCGCGTCCATCGCGTGTCGCGTCGGGAGAACCGTTGGCCCCAGCCGTTTCCGTGCCACGCTGATACCCGTCCATCGGCGAATCGAGGGAAGGCGCCAGCCATGAGGCGATCGGCGAGAGCAATTCTGGGTCTGATGGTGGCGGTCGCCGCGCTGACCCTCGGAGTGACGCCCGCGGCGGCCGCCGAGCCGCTGCCCGGCCCGATGCCGTTGGCGGACAACTGGTTCCAGGGGCCCGCCGACCTCTCCGGGTATGCAAACGGCGACGTGATCCGCAGCCGTCCCGTGGAGGTCCGCTTCCCGGCGAACACGGCCTGGCCGGTGGTCAAGACCACCCAGCTGCTCTACCGCACCTCCGATTCGTTCGGGGCTCCGGTGACCACGGCCACGACGGTGATGATCCCCGACCGCCCGTGGACCGGTCCGGGGGCGCGCCCGCTGCTCTCGCAGCAGCAGGCCATGGACGCCCTCGGCCTGCAGTGCAATCCGTCGGTGACCCTGCCCGCGGGCAAGTCCCAGGACCTGGCCCTCATCTCGCCGATGCTCGCGCTCGGCTACGCGGTCGTCACATCCGACTACCAGGGCCCGGAGATGGCCTGGATTGCCGGACGACAGACCGCGCACGGTGTGCTCGACGGGATCCGCGCCGCGCAACGCTTTGAGCCGCTCGGACTCTCGCAGTCTCCGGTCGTCCTGTACGGCTACTCGGGCGGCGGGCACGCGACCGCGTGGGCGGCGGAGCAGAAGGCCACGTACGCACCGGAACTCAACATCATCGGAGCAGCCGAGGGCGGGGTCCCCGGCGACCTGGCCGGGCTCAGCGAGAAGCAGCCCGCGGTCGGTTTCACCGCCTGGGGCACCCTGCTCGGTCTGTCGAGGGAGTACCCGGACAAGATCAGGCCGCAGGACTACCTCAACCCCGAGGGGATCGAGTTCGCCAAGGCGTTGACCGACGGGTGCCTGCCGGACCTGCTCGGCAAGACCAAGGGCGTCAGCCTCGCGCAGTACTCGAAGGTGGGGGACATCCTCACCATCCCGAGCGTCAAAGCTGTGATCGAGGAGAACTCGTTGGCACGCACCGCCGCAACGCCGGACATGCCGCTGTTCGTCTTCCATGACACCAAGGACGTGTTGATCCCGGACTGGGGGATGACCGGCGTGGTCCGCGAGTACTGCAACCGAGGGGTGGACGTCCAGTTCGCTCCCGGGCTCGGCGTCGATCATGTCGGTGGGGCGTTCGTCGGGATGCCGCCGGCCTACAAGTGGCTCGACGATCGCGTCGTCGGCCGTCAGACCACGCCCAACTGCTGAGTCCGAGGGCACGCCACGGGGAGGGGTTCAGGAGGCGCGAGCCTTCTTGAGCCCCTTCTTCAGGTCCTTGCCCTTGACGCCCTCGTTCTCGAGCTTCTTCATCCGCATGATGACGACGGGACACTTGAGGCACCGCGTCTTGCTGCGGCAGCACTTCTTCTTCGGCTTGAGGCTCGAGACCTTCTTCGCCTTGACCTTGCCCATGTCGGCACGGCCCTCCTGCCCGGGTCGGAAACCGGATCATCTCCGGCCTTCCCGAGGTTAGCGTAGCCTCAGAAATCGGCTCGGACGAGGTGCGCCGACTGCCGCGAGGCCGGCACGGACGGGCCCACCACCCGACCGCACCGGCCGATCCGTCAGCCCCCGACCGGGTAGTTGCCCCGAACCAGTCCTGCGGGATCGGTGGACCGCTTGATGGCCCGGAGCCGCGCGATCGTGGCGTCGTCGAAGGCCGACGATGCGGGGTCCCCAGAGCTGAGCATCGAGAGCACGGAAGGGCCGGATGCCCACGGGCCGAGCGTGTTTCGAAGCGTCGACAGTGCGGCGGCGACCGGATCGCGCAGTGCGGGATCCGGCAACATCGCGAGCGCCACCGCCAGATAGTCGCCGTGGATCGGTCCGGCGCAGCCACGCCCGGCGCGCCGCAGCGCCCCACCGAGGTGGCGCAGCTGCACCTGGAACAGCGGGGTCGCGACGCCTGCCCCCGCGAGCCCGAGTACTCGGTCGATGAGGTTCTCGTCGACGACGGTCACGGCCATCGCGGTGTGGGTGGCGGCGGAGGGGTCCTCGGGCTCCTCGCAGACCGCCCCGAGCTCGGATGGCAGTAGCGGCCGGACGGTGTCGCGGAGCACCGGGCCCGCCGCCCGGATCGGCGCCAGCAGGGCGCCCAGCTCCTCGGGCCCGCCGAGGTGGACCGCGTCCACGAAACAGAAGGAGCGTCCGCGGATCTCCTCCGGCAGGAACGGCAGTGGCGGGAAATGGGTCACCGACGCCCACAGGCTGAGCGTGTCCGGCGCGACACTGGTCACCTCGCCGAACGCGCGCAACACCTCGCCTGCGTCCTCGGCGGGGAACGCCAGCCGTCCGCCGGTGATCTGCGGAGCGGGGAACAGATCGATCTCGACCGCGGTGACGATCCCGAAGTCCCCGCCGCCGCCGCGCAGCGCCCACATCAGGTCCGGGTCCCGTTCCTCGGTGACCCACCGGTGCATGCCGAGCGGGTCGACGAGCTCGACCGCACGCAGGGAGCTCGCACCGGTACCGAATCTGCGTGAGAACCAGGACATCCCGCCGCCGAGGCAGAAGCCGACGACGGAGATGCCAGGGCTCGAGCCCGCGAGCCCGACCAGTCCGGTGCCGTCGAGGGCCTGCATCAGCGCACCCCAGGTCACACCCGCGCCCACCCTGGCGACCCGGGACTGGGCGTCGATCCAGACGTCGTCGAGGGCGCCGGTCCGGATGAGGACGACGTCCTCGAGCGAGTCCGTGGCTCCGTGTCCGCTGGGCTGTGCGCTGACCCTGAGTCCATGGGTGTGCGCGAAACGGACTGTCCGCACGACGTCCTGGGCGGTCGAGGCGAGCACCACGGCCTGCGGGCGCTGCTCGACGCTCCTGTTCCACGGGGCGGCCGACTCCTGGAAGTCCTCGTCGTGCGGGCGCAGGACCGTGCCGTCGAGCATCGGACCGAGATCGGCGAGCGGGTCGACGGCGGAGAGGACCGGATCGCCCCCGCGGGGAGATTGCTGTGTGAAGGTCATGGATCAACCGTCGCGGAGCCGGCGGCCTCGGACCATCCCAGTGCCCGGGGGACCCGGACCCCCAGAATTCTGGGGTTCCCCCTTCACGTTCGGCGCTGCAGAATTTCCTTCCATGGCGACCATGCGCGCGGAGACCGTCCGCACCCGGCTCGACGCGTTGTCCCGCGCGGGACTGTCGTGGGGTGAGTTCGGCGAGAACGCACTCCAGTTGCTCACCAAGGCGGTGCCGTTCGACTCCGCGTGCTTCGGCACCATCGACCCGGCGACGACGATGGTCACCGGGTCGGTGAAGACCGGCCTGGACGACCCGTGTGAGGCCGAGTTCGCACACCACGAGTACGTGGAGGACGACGTCAGCCTGTTCTCCGACCTGGCCCGGCGCAACGTCGGGGCGAGCATCCTGCACGAGGAGACCGGGGGCGACCCACGCAGGAGCTCTCGATTCCGCGACCTGTTCGAGCCGGTGTTCGGACTCGGACACGAGATGCGGGTGACGCTGAGGACCGGCGGCGACGTCTGGGGCGGCCTCGCGATCTATCGGCGCTCCGGTGGCAGCGGCTTCAGCCCGGCCGAGGCGGACTTCATCGACGGGCTGTCCGGGATGCTCGCGCTCGGGGTGCGGGCGGGCCTACTCGTCGGTGCCGCCGAGCGCCAGGAGCTGTGCGACTCGGCGGACGGGCCCGCTGTGCTGACGTTCGATCACACCAATGCCGTCTGTCAGGCGACCGTTGCGGCGGAGAGGCGGATCGAGGAACTCGGCGGCGCAGTCTGGGGGGAGTTGCCCCAGCCGGTGCTCGCGATCGTCGCGACCGCGCGTGCGCTCGGAGCGGGCCGGCTCGGGGTGGTGCCGAGCGTGCGGGTGCGGTCGCGGGCGGGCCGGTGGCTCACCGTGCACGCATCCCCGCTCAGCGGTCGCGGTGACACCCCGACGCAGGTCGTGGTCACCATCGAGCTGTCCGGCGCCCCCGAGGTGGTGCCCCTCGTGGTCGCCGGGTTCGGGCTCACCGCGCGCGAGCGGGATGTGGTCGACGGGGTGCTGCGCGGCGCGACCACGGCCGAGATCGCCAAGTCGCTGCACCTGTCGCCGTACACCGTCCAGGACCACCTCAAGGTGGTGTTCGACAAGGCCGGGGTGTCCAGCAGGAGGGAGCTGACGTCGAAGGTCTTCTTCGACCACTACGCCCCGAGGATCGGCGGTTCGCTGAGTCAGTCCGGGTGGTTCGCCGAGTAGCAGATCCAGGGTGATTCACAACTCGTTTTCGGCGGAATTGCCGAGGACGGGTAGTATCTAGCTGGCCGCAATGCCTGCACAGGCCGTCCTGTGCTGATGGATTCGCATTCGCGACGCGGCCGCCCGAGCCGTGCGAGCCTAGGTTTCGCGTGGCTGAATCAAGCCAGCCAGGAGACCGCAGCGTGCCCAGCACCACCTTCCGCAATGTTGCCATCGTCGCACACGTCGACCATGGCAAGACCACCCTCGTCGACGCCATGCTCCGGCAGTCCGGCGCATTCGCCGAGCGTGCCGAACTGGTCGACCGCGTGATGGACTCCGGTGACCTGGAGCGCGAAAAGGGCATCACCATCCTCGCGAAGAACACCGCCGTGCATAAGCACAACGAGGACGGTTCCGTCACCATCATCAACGTGATCGACACCCCCGGCCACGCCGACTTCGGTGGCGAGGTCGAGCGCGGCCTGTCCATGGTCGACGGCGTCGTGCTGCTGGTCGACGCGTCCGAGGGCCCGCTGCCGCAGACCCGCTTCGTGCTGCGCAAGGCGCTCGCCGCGTCGCTGCCGGTCATCATCGTGGTGAACAAGACCGACCGTCCCGACGCCCGCATCGAGGAGGTCGTGGCCGAGTCCCAGGACCTGCTCCTCGACCTGGCGTCCGACCTCGACGACGAGGCCGCCCAGGCCGCCGAGGCGCTGCTGGACCTGCCGGTCCTGTACGCGTCGGGTCGCGAGGGCAAGGCATCGCTGAACCAGCCGGAGAACGGCCAGGCTCCCGACACCGAGAACCTCAGCGTCCTCTTCGACGTGCTGATGGAGCATGTCCCGGCCCCGAAGGGTGACGCCTCGGCGCCCCTGCAGGCTCACGTCACCAACCTCGACGCCTCCGACTTCCTCGGCCGCCTCGCGCTGGTCCGCATTCACAACGGCGAGCTGCGCAAGGGCCAGACCGTCACGTGGATGCACGCAGACGGCGTCAAGAACGTCAAGATCACCGAGCTGCTCAAGACCGTCGGCGTCACCCGTGAGCCCGGCGAGAGCGCGACCGCCGGTGACATCGTCGCCGTCGCAGGCATCCCGGAGATCATGATCGGCGACACCCTCGCCGACACCGAGAACCCGGTCGCGCTGCCGACCATCACCGTCGACGAGCCCGCGATCTCCGTGGTCATCGGCACCAACACCTCCCCGCTCGTCGGTCGCGTGAAGGGCCACAAGCTGACCGCCCGCATGGTCAAGTCCCGCCTGGACTCCGAGCTGATCGGCAACGTGTCGCTGCGCGTTCTCGACATCGGCCGCCCGGACGCCTGGGAGGTGCAGGGCCGCGGTGAGCTGGCGCTGGCCATCCTCGTCGAGCAGATGCGTCGCGAGGGCTTCGAGCTCACCGTCGGCAAGCCGCAGGTCGTCACGCGTCAGGTCGACGGCAAGGTGCACGAGCCGTTCGAGGAACTGACCATCGACACCCCCGAGGAGCACCTCGGCGCGATCACCCAGCTGCTCGCGAACCGCAAGGGCAAGATGGTCCAGATGACCAACCACGGCACCGGCTGGGTGCGGATGGAGTTCATCGTCCCGTCGCGTGGCCTGATCGGTTTCCGCACCGACTTCCTCACCGAGACCCGCGGCACCGGCATCGCCAACGCCGTCTCGCACGGCTACGGCCCGTGGGCGGGCGAGATCCGCGCCCGCCACACCGGCTCGCTGGTCTCCGACCGCACCGGCTCGGTGACCCCGTTCGCGATGATCCAGCTCTCGGACCGCGGCACGTTCTTCGTCGATCCGGGCGCGGACACCTACGAGGGCATGGTCGTCGGTATCAACCCGCGCGCCGAGGACCTCGACATCAACGTCACCAAGGAGAAGAAGCTCACCAACATGCGTTCGGCGACCGCCGACGCCACGGAGACCCTCGCGAAGCCGATCGAGCTGACCCTCGAGAGCGCGATGGAGTTCTGTGCAGGCGACGAGTGCGTCGAGGTCACCCCGGAGGCGATCCGCGTGCGCAAGGTGCACCTGTCCCAGACCGACCGCGCCCGCGAGCGTTCGCGCGCGAAGTCCCGCGACAAGGCCGCGCTGTAAAGTTGCGCTTCGCGCACTGTGCGCGTGTCTCACCCCGATCGGGGTGAGACACGCGCACAGGCGGCGCAGCCGCAATTCGAAAGGGACAGCCAGTGCACGAAGCGGGACCAGCCGGGCGAAGATTCCGACAGATCCTGCCGATTGCGACAGTCCTCGTCGCCGGCCTCGTGCTGGCGGGCTGCACCGCGAACCCGCCACCCCCGGTGGAGAGCACCGACAGTCCCAAGCCGACGACGACGGTACCGACCAAGAACACGGTCGTGGTCGCGATCGACGAGTTGGGCCTCGGCTTCAACCCGCACCTGGTCTCCGACCAGTCCCCGGTCACCTCGGCGGTCAGCTCGATGGTGCTGCCCAGTGCCTTCCGTCCTGTGCCCAGCCCGACCCGGCCCGGCGGCACGGACTGGCTCCCCGACGAGTCCCTGCTGATCTCCGCGGACGTCACCTCGCAGAATCCGTTCACCGTCACGTACCAGCTCCGCAACGAGGCGCAGTGGTCCGACAGCGCGCCGATCGCCGCCGAGGACTTCCGCTACCTGTGGCGGCAGATGATCAGCCAGCCAGGGGTCGTCGACCCGGCCGGCTACGGACTCATCACCGACATCGGCTCCTCGGGCGGCGGCAAGACCGTCACCGTGACGATGAGCTCGCCGTATCCGGCCTGGCGCGAGCTGTTCACGGACCTGCTCCCTTCGCACCTGGTGAAGGACTCGCCGGGCGGGTTCACCCGCGGACTGGCCGAGAACATCCCCGTCTCCGGCGCCGACTTCCACATCAAGTCCATCGACCGCGGCCGCGACGAGATCCTGCTCGAGCGCAACGACCGGTTCTGGGGTAAGCCCGCGACCCCCGACCAGATCCTCATGCGTCGCGGTGGTTCGTCCGCGCAGTTGGCGGACTCGATGCGGTCCGGTGACGCCCAGGTCGCGCAGGTTCGGGGCAACGGCCCCCTGCAGGCGCAGTTGGCCGCCATTCCCTCGGTACGCGCCGCCGTCACCCCCGCACCCCGGGTGCTGGAGCTGACCATGAACGGCAGGGTGCCCGCGCTCGCCGACCAGCGGCTGCGCCGCGGCCTGATGGGGCTGCTCAGCCCCGACCTGTTGGCCTCCGTCGGTACCCCGACCGGCGCGAACGCGACGCCGGCCCGGGCCCAGGTGCTGGCACCGTCCGATCCGGGTTACGTCCCGACCGCCCCGCCCGCCCCGAGCCGTGAGCAGGCGCTCGGGTTGCTCGCCGAGGCGGGCTGGGTTCACACGTCCGTCGACGGCCCTGGCGAGACGGCCCAGTCCGAGATCACGAAGGACGGCGAACAGCTGGCCCTGGTGATCGGCGCACCGGAGGGCGACGACTCGGCCATCGCCGTCGCGAACACCGCTGCCGACCAGCTGCGCGGCGCCGGGGTGGATGCGACGGTGACGACGATGCGTCCGGATGAGCTGTACGGCAAGTCGCTCGTCGAGGGCGAGGTCGACGCCGTGGTCGGCTGGGTGCGCGCCGGCTCCGATCCGGCGACCTCGATGGCCTCCCGGTTCGCCTGCCCGCCGCCTGCGGTGCCTGCCCCGGCTCCCTCCGGCACCGACGAGTCGACGGACGCCGAGCCCGACGTCGTGCCCGATCCGCTTGCCCCGAGCAACCTGTCGGGGCTCTGCGATCCCGCCCTGCAGGTGGGCATCGACGAGGCGCTTCGCGGGACCGCGGATATCGGGCACGTGATCGCGCAGGCCGAGCCGAAGCTGTGGGATCTCGCCGCCGTGCTGCCCGTCCTGCAGGACACGACCGTGGTCGCGGCCGGGCCGGGCGTCCAGGGCGTCTCGCTGACCGGCGCGATCCAGGTCGGCATCTTCGCCGATGCCGCCGGCTGGTCGAGGAGCCCGCAGTGAGCGAACGTCGACTGCTGCTGGTACACGCCCATCCCGACGACGAGACCCTCACCACCGGGGGCACCATCGCGCGGTACGCCGCCGAGGGCGCGCGGGTGACAGTGCTGACGTGCACGCTCGGCGAGGAGGGTGAGGTGATCGGTGAGCGGTGGGCAGGCCTCGTCGCCGACCGCGCCGATCAGCTCGGCGGCTACCGCATCCTCGAGCTGACCGAGGCGCTCGCGAGGCTGGGTGTCGACGGACCCAGGTTCCTTGGCGGGGCGGGACGCTGGCGGGACTCCGGGATGATCGGCACCCCGTCAGCCGCCAACCCGCGCGCCTTCGTGAACGCCGACCCCGAGGTGGCGATCGAGGCCCTCGTCGCGGTGATCCGGGAGGTTCGTCCGCACGTGGTGGTCTGCTACGACCCCGACGGCGGCTACGGCCACCCCGATCACATCCAGGCGCACCGCTTCACGATGGCCGCGGCCGCGGCCGCGGGCACAGACGCATACCCCGACGCGGGCACGCCATGGGCGCCGGCGAAGGTGTATTGGACTGTCACCGAGGCGAACTCGTTGTCACGGGGGATCGAGTGCATCACCGAGATCCCGTCGTCGTGGCGGATGCCGGAGCCGGGGGAGTTGCCCTGTGTGCCCGACGAGTCGGTGACCGCCGCGGTGGACGTGCGGGCGGCGCTCGATGCCAAGCGGGCCGCACTGGCCGCGCACGCGACGCAGGTGACGGTGTCGGAGACCGGGTCGGAGTACGCGCTGTCGAACAATGTCGCGCAGCCGATCCTGGCCGAGGAGCACTACGTCCTGGTGCGCGGCGTCCGCGGCGAGGCCGACGGCGACGATCGCGAGCGGGACCTGTTCTCCGGCATCGCTTTCTAGAGAGCGTGACCCCGGAGCTTCGCGTCCGGCCCACGGTGTGACTCGATCCGGGTTACCCTCGGGGTGCTTCATCAGTCGTTCCTGAGTTCTTTCGCGCGTGTATGCAGATCGAATGTCGATTTCGCCGATCACGGAGGGATGAGCCCGATGGCGTTGCACAGGGTCACCGACAGGGGCGGGGACGTCCAAGACATCTACTCGACGCCGCTCAGCCGAGAAGTGCTGCCGAAGTACCAGATGCCGGACGGACCATCGGACCCACGGATCGCCTACGCGCTGATCCACGGCGAACTCCAGCTGGACGGCAACTCCTCGCAGAACCTCGCGACGTTCTGTTCGACCTGGTCAGAGGACGAGGTCCACCGGCTGATGAACGACTGCCTCGACAAGAACATGATCGACAAGGACGAGTATCCGCAGACCGCGGAGATCGAGTCCCGGTGCGTGCACATGCTGGCGGACCTGTGGAACTCGCCTGCCGGACGCGAGACCATGGGGTGCTCGACCACCGGATCGAGCGAGGCCGCCATGCTCGGCGGGCTGGCCCTCAAGTGGCGCTGGCGCCAGCGGCGGCAGGCGGAGGGCAAACCGACGGACCGCCCGAACCTGGTGTGCGGGCCGGTGCAGATCTGCTGGGACAAGTTCGCCCGGTATTTCGACGTGGAGTTGCGGCAGGTCCCGCTCGAGCCGGGCGCGACGGGGATACGTCCGCACCAGTTGCGGGAGTACGTCGACGAGAACACCATCGGCGTCGTCGCGATCCTGGGCGTCACGTACACCTGCGACTACGAGCCAGTCGCGGAGATCGCGGCGGAGCTGGACGCGATCATGGCGGACACCGGGCTGGACGTGCCCGTACACGTCGACGCGGCCAGCGGGGGGTTCATCGCCCCGTTCGTGCAGCCGGAGTTGGTGTGGGACTTCAGGATCCCGCGAGTGGCCTCCATCAACACCTCCGGTCACAAATACGGGCTGGCCCCGCTGGGGGTCGGCTGGGTGGTGTGGCGGTCGGCGGACCTGCTGCCAGAGGACCTGGTGTTCCGGGTGAGCTATCTCGGCGGCGACATGCCGACCTTTGCGCTCAACTTCTCCCGGCCGGGCGGGGAGATCGTCGCCCAGTACTACCTGTTGCTTCGCCTCGGCCGCGAGGGCTACCGGATGATTCAGCAGACGTGTGCCGAAATCGCCCAGGCCCTCGCCGAGGAGATCAAGACGATGGGGCCGTTCACCTTGCTCTACGACGGGACCGGCGGGTTGCCCGCGGTGTCCTACACCCTGACCGACCCGGCGACCGCGGGCTTCTCGCTCTACGACCTCAGCGACGAGCTGCGCAGGCGCGGCTGGCAGGTGCCCTCGTACCCGCTGCCCGCGAACCGTCAGGAGACCGTCATCCAGCGGGTCCTGGTCCGGCACGGGATCTCCCGCGACGTGATCTCCCTGCTGGCCGAGGACATCCGTCGATCGCTGGCGCGACTGGCAGGAGGTGCACCGTCAGACGAGGCCCGGTCCGGGTTCCATCACTGACGGGTTCGGGGTCCTTCCCGGGACACGGGGTCGGCTGTGGCGGCCGACACCCATCCGACTAGACTGTGACATGGGTCATAGTCGGGTCGGGCTGACGGAAGGGTGTCGATGTACAACTGGAGTGTTCAGAACGCGATCGTGGCATTCGTGGATTCGCTGCGCCCCCACTCGGAGCAGCATCACGAGATGTACATGAACGCGCTGTACAACTTCGTCGACATGCAGAGTCACCTCCTCACGCTCCTCGGCTACCCGCCGGTGGGCTGAAGCCCCCGGCCTACGATTGGTGCCATGACTTCCGGCACCAGCCCCGCACCGACCGGGCGTCGCATCCTCGACTCGGCAATTCTCGGTCTGCTGATGTTCGACGGCGCGCTCACGGCCGTGCTGGCCGTGCTGTTCCTGCCCACCTACCTGGGTTCGGTGCCGTTTCCGATCAGCGCGCTCGTCGCGGGCGTCGTCAACGTGTTGCTGGTGCTCGGGGCCCGTACCGTGACCGACCGGGCATCGATGGCGGCGCTTCCACTGGTCGGCTGGTTCCTCGGCTTCGTGCTGTGCATGTTCGGCGGTCCCGGCGGGGACGCACTGTTGCTCGCGAGCCCGCTGACCCTGGTGCTGCTCGGGTTCGCGGTGGTGCCCGCAGGGCTGCTCTTGCTGAGGTTCGCCTCCGAGGAGGCCGTCGCGCGCGGCAGCTCCGTCAGGCGGGCCTAGCGCGCCCGGCGGGGGTTCGATTCGTCAATCGCCGGTCGGAGTGCACGACGGACTGTTAGCGTGCCTCGACCGCAGCAGTGCGACGAGTGGAGCAGACAAGTGACCGAGGCTTCGAGCCCGTTGATCGGTGTCCGTCGGATGGGTTGTGCCGCAGCGGCGATGGCGGCCGCGGTCGCCGCAACTCTGCTCGGCACCGGCGTGGCAGGCGCCGTCCCACCGCCGG
This sequence comes from Rhodococcus maanshanensis NBRC 100610, assembly GCF_001894865.1. Classification (GTDB taxonomy): domain Bacteria; phylum Actinomycetota; class Actinomycetes; order Mycobacteriales; family Mycobacteriaceae; genus Rhodococcus_G; species Rhodococcus_G maanshanensis. The sequence continues at coordinate 184,138 of NZ_BCXA01000002.1, forward strand.
CGGGCCTCGACGAGGTCCTGTTCGTCGGGAACAACTGGGAAGGCACGGCCGACGTCATCGAGTCGACCGGCGGCTACGCCAAACTCGGCCGGGTGAACATCATCCCGGACAAGGAGGAGCGGCTGCGGGAGATCTACCTGAACCCGATCAAGCTGGGCTTCTTCCTCGGGATCCGCGAGACCGCGGGCGAGGGGCACGACCAGTTCGTCGACGACATGTACACCACCCCGGACGGGTCCGCGGTCGTCGCCTCCCGGCCCAGCTTCGCCGACGTCGTCTCGATCGATCTGGTCAGCGGAAAGGTCAACTGGCGCTTCCCGGTATCCGGTTTCCGGGCAGACCACATGGCCGTCTCGCCGGACGGCGGCCGGGTCGCGGTCTCCGCGTCGACCAGCAACACGGTGCACGTGCTCGACATCCGCACCGGCGCGCAGGTCGGGTCGTTCAGGACGGGGGACAAGCCGCACGAGAACGTCTTCACCGACGGCGGCCGGTACCTGTGGAACATGTCCATCGGTGAGGTGAACACCCCGCTGGACGCGCCCTCGCAGGACTCGACCAAGGGCGACCGCAGGATCACTGTCGTCGATGCCCAGACGTTCCAGACGGTGAAGGTGATCGACATGCGGGATCGGCTGGACGCCTTCGGCCGGAAGGACCTCTCGGACTCGGTACGGCCCGTCGCGTTCGCCCCGGACGAGAGCAAGCTGTACTTCCAGGTGTCCTTCTTCAACGGCTTCGTCGAATACGACATCGCCTCGGACACGATCACCCGGATCAAGGAACTGCCGAAGAACCCGAACACCAACCCGGATCGGACCACCTGGGTCAACGACTCCCGCCACCACGGCATGTCGATCAGTCCGGACGGCCGCAAGCTGTGTATCGCCGGGACCATGGACGACTACGTGACCGTCGTCGACACGGCCACATTGCAGGAGACCCCGACCGTCCCGGCCGGAAAGCCGTACTGGGCCACGGTCAACGGTGACGGCACGCACTGCATCATCTCCGAGAGCGCCGACGACTCGGTGAGCGCGATCGACTTCGCGACCGGCCAGAAGGTGGCGACCGTGCCCGTGGGCGATCACCCGCAGCGGGTGCGCATCGGGCACGTCCCCGACGGCTGGGCCGGTACCCCCGACGGGGGGACGGGCACGGGCAGCCTCGAGGGTGCGCTGGGAAGCGTGGGCTCCTAGCTACTCCTGTGGCAGCAACCCCGCCGCTCGACCGGCCTCGGACAGCACCGCCTCGACCATCGCCGGGGTGAGCCGACCGGTGAAGGTGTTCTGCTGGCTGACGTGAAAGCAGCCGAACAGGTGCAGGTCGTGCCCGCTCCCCGATGCGGGGAGCACGACGTGCGCGCCGTGCCCGAACTTCGGCCGCGGCCGCGGGATAGGCCACCCGGCGTCGGCCAGCGCGGGCAGCAGCGCCTGCCAACCGAATCCGCCGAGCACCACCACCGCCCGCAGGGTGGGGCTGAGCAGCCGCAGTTCCTCGTCGATCCAGCGCCTGCAGGTGTCCCGCTCGGTGGGGGTCGGCTTGTTGTCCGGGGGCGCGCAGTGCACCGGTGCCGTGACCCGGGTGCCGCGCAGTGTCAGCCCGTCCCCGATGTGAATCGAGGTCGGTTGGTTCGCCAGGCCGACCGCGTGCAGCGCCGCGTACAGCACGTCCCCGCTGCGGTCGCCGGTGAACATCCGGCCGGTGCGGTTGCCGCCGTGCGCGGCCGGAGCCAGCCCGACGATCAGCAGTGCCGCGTAATCCGGGCCGAAGCCGGGAACGGGCCTGCCCCAGTACGTCTCGTCGCGGAACGCGGCACGTTTCTCCACGGCCACACGCTCGCGCCACTCGACCAGGCGTGGGCAGCGCCTGCAGTCGACGAGCTCGCCGTCCATCTCGGCGAGGGTGGCATGGGCTTCCACAGATCCGACGGTACCCGCGCGGTGGGCCCGCAGTCCGGATCTAACCGGAGCAGGGGACGGTGCCGGCGAGCGTCGGGTCGAGGGCCTTGCGGGCGAGGAAGATCGGAGCCGAGTAATCGAGGAGCCCGGCCTGGGGATTCGGGCCGGTGTCGAAACTCTTCCGAGAGTGCCCGACAAAGAGGTCCTGGTTCTGGCACTCGTCCTGTACGTACATGTTCTGGACGGACGTTCCGGGGGCGGCATTGAGGAACGAGCCCGTGTACGGGGTGATGGTCCTGTCGGTTCTCGTCGCGATGACGGTGTAGTCGATCCCCGGGAAGGTCTCCTGTCCGGCGTTGAGCTTGGTAAGGAACGCCGATCCGATGATCTGCTGCTGCGACGCAATCGAGGCACCCGCAGCCTTGGCCGCGTCGACGGACAGGTATTGATCGCGGTAGTTCGATCCATGGGTGGACGGCGCGAGCATGACAAGGGTGTGCACCTTGTTGTTCGCGGGGTTCTCCTGGTCCGTGCCGCCTGCGAACCGGAGGTACTGCCGGGTCACCGTGGCGCCCTGCGAGTGCCCGACGACGTCGACCTGCGCGGAGCCGGTTTCCGCCCGAACCTTCTCGATGAACCCGTTCAGCTCGACCGCCGCGTCCTCGATCGCCGCGTGTCCCCACCAGTCCCGGCCCGCCGGGATGGGTATCGGACCAAGGAAGAGGGAGGGGGCGAAGCCATAGTTCAACGCGAAGACGCAGTACCCATCGTCCTTGAGCGGTTTGATCAGCGGGCCCTGGTCATTCGGGTTCTCCGCGTTGCCCCAGCTCTCCTGCATGCTCCTCCCGGTACCGTGCACCAGCACCACCGGTCGAGGGTGCTGCGGCGACGGCTCGCACTCCCAGTCGTTCGCGCCGGCGAGAGTGCCCTGTTCGGGCGCCCCGGCAGAACCGGTCACAGATGACTGGGCTGACGCGGTGGCCGGCGGGAGGGTCGCGGTGGTGAGGGCGAACAGTGCGATGGTCGCGACGCTCGTCGCGATCGCGCGGAGCCGGTCGTTCACGTGAGTAACTCCTGAGGCTGGGTCCGGGAAGTACGAAACAGTGCAGCCGTCATCTGTAACACCTCGGAGTGGGGCGGCGCAGCAGAATGCCCTGTTCGGTCAGTCCGATGCCGCGTGCACCCGCAACGTCAGCACCTGGAACGGCCTCAACGTCACGGTGATCGCGTCGCCGTCGAGGACGATGCCGGTGGGGTCGTCGACCGGTCGCTCGAGCAGGTCCACGAACTCGGCGCCCGTGTGGGGGAGGTCGAGGTCGATCCTCGCGGTCGACCTGGCGCCGGTGGATTCGTACAGCCGGACCACGACGTCGCCGCTGCGGTCCTCGGCGAGCTTGACCGCCTCGACCACCACCGCTGGATTCGACACCCGCAGCAGCGGTTCGACCGGCGCGCCACCCGTGATCGTGCGCGGCGGCAGGTTGATCCGATAGCCCTCGGTGACCGCATCGCCGATCGTGGCACCCGGACGTACGGAGACCCGCAGCGTGTGCGTGCCCTGATCGGAGGTCGGGTCCGGGTACAGCGGCGCGCGCAACAGCGACAGGCGAACGGTGGTGGTGCTGCCGCCGTCCGGCCGGGCGGAGCGTGCGATGTCGTGGCCGTAGGTGGAGTCGTTGGCCACCGCGACGCCGTACCCGGGCTCGCCGACGTGCACCCAGCGGTGCGCACAGATCTCGAACTTCGCGAAGTCCCAGGAGGTGTTGGAGTGCGTCGGACGGAAGACGTGCCCGAACTGTGTCTCCGCGGCGCTGCGATCGGCGTGCACGTCGAACGGGAAGGCCAGCTTGAGCAGCTTCTGCCGCTCGTGCCAGTCGATCACGTTGCTGATCTCCAGCGCACGGGCTCCGGGGGCGAGCTCGAGCCGTTGCACGACCGTCGAGTCGCCGAACGACCTGCGCACCACCACGGCGTCGCCGTCACGATCGACGGAGTCGGCGTCGCGCAGGTCGGTCACCGTGCGGCGGTAGAACTCGTCGATGTCCCAGGCGTCCCACTGGTTCGGCACGTCCCGGTGCAGCTGCAGCAGGTTGCCGACCGTGCCGGGCGCGATGGCCTCTCGTCCGGTGTCGGCATCGGTCAGCGAGGTGACAAGCCCGTCGCCGTTGATCGTGACCCGGACCAGGCCGTTGTCGAGGACGAAGCCCTTGCCGCGCTCGGTGATCCGGGTGGGCCGGGCCTCGCGGTCGGCCGTCGCGATGCCGAGCGCGGGCACGCCGTCGCGAGCGAGGGGGCCCGCGTTGAGGGTGAGTGTCGCCGAGCCCTCTCCGGTCAGTGCCAGCGCCGCGTCGGCGATGATCGCCTCCAGGCCCGCGGCGACGGCGGCGTAGTTGCGTTCGGCGTCGCGATGCACCCACGCGATCGAGCTGCCGGGCAGGATGTCGTGGAACTGCTGCAGCAGCACCAGATGCCAGAGCCGCTCGAGCTCGTCGTACGGATAGTGCGCCCCCGCCCGCACGGCGGCCGTGGCCGCCCACAGTTCCGCCTCGCGCAGGAGGTGTTCGCTGCGCCGGTTGCCCTGCTTGGTCCTGGCCTGCGAGGTGTAGGTCCCGCGGTGCAGCTCCAGGTACAGCTCACCGGACCACACGGGCGGACAGGGGTACTCGGCCTCGGCCCGGCGGAAGAAGTTCGCGGGCGTGTCCAGCGTCACGGTTGGTGAGCCCTCGAGCGAGCGGGTGCGCTCGGCCGCGGCCAGCATCTCGCGGGTCGGTCCGCCGCCGCCGTCGCCCCACCCGAACGGGACAAGGGACACGGTGCCCGCGCCCTGCTCCCGGTAGTTGCGCTGGGCATGACCGAGGTCGTGGCCGGACAGGTCCGAGTTGTACTTGTCGACCGGAGGGAAATGGGTGAAGACCTGGGTGCCGTCGATGCCCTCCCACCGAAAGGTGTGGTGCGGCATCCGGTTCGTCTTGTTCCATGAGATCTTCTGGGTGAGGAAGTACCGCGACCCCGACAGGCGCACCAACTGGGGCAGCGCGGCGGAGTAGCCGAACGAATCGGGCAGCCAGACCTCGGGGGTGTCGACGCCGAACTCGTCGAGGAAGAACCGCTTGCCCGCCACGAACTGCCGCGCCATCGCCTCACCGCCGGGCATGTTGGTGTCGGCCTCCACCCACATGCCGCCGACCGGGATGAACTGGCCCGCCGCGACCTTGTCCCGGATCCGCTCGAACAGTTCCGGGTAGCCGTCCCTGATCCAGGCGAGCTGCTGCGCGGACGAGCAGGCGAACCGGAAGTCCGGGTGATCATCCATCAGCGCAACGACATTGGCGAAGGTACGGGCGCACTTCCTGACGGTCTCGCGCACCGGCCACAGCCAGGCTGAGTCGATGTGCGCGTGCCCGACCGCGACCAGGTTGTGTGCGCTGGCGTAGGCCGGCCGCGAGAGCACCTCGCGAAGTTCCTTGCGCCCGGCGGCGGCGGTGCCTGCGATGTCGTCCGGGTCGACGGCGTCGAGCATCCGCTCGAGGGCGCGCAGGATCTCGTGCCTGCGCGGCAGGTCGAAAGGCAGCGCGTGCATCAGGCCGCTGAGCGCCGCGATGTCCTGCGTCAGCTCCCACACCGTGCGGTCGCGAAGCGCGAAGTCGACCTGGCGGAGCTGGTAGATCGGATCCTCGCCCGCGGTGCCCAGGTCACCTAGCGGGGTGGGCTGGAAGCCGAAACTCCGTGCCACATCGGGATTCGCGGCCAGCTCGAGATAGAGGTCGACCGGTCGGTGCGGATCCACGGGGAGGTAGGTGTTGAACGGGGAGATCGCCTTGATGACGGTGCCGTCGGGGCGATACGCGAGCGCCTCGGCGTTGAAACCGGGGCCGCCGGTGAATCCGGGATCGACCACCAGTTCCACCTCGACGCCGTCGCCGAGGTCCGCGAGCCAGCGTTCCGGCACGCGGCCGGTCACGTGCAGCCACATCGTCCCCCACGGCCTGCCCCAGCGGGTCCCGATCGCGATGGGTGCGAACTCCTGACGCAGTGCCTCCGCCGCCGGCACCGGCTCGCCCGGCACCTGCCACGCGCCGAGCTCGGCAGGCGCGGTGTCCCGGTAGAGCGCCGCGCCGAGCCGCTGATCGACGAACCGCCGCAGCCGCTCCTCCACGATTTCGCGATCGTCGTGCATCGGTGTCCTCCGTGCGTCGATGAGGGATGGGTCGGATCAGACGGTGCGGCTCCAGATGTCGCCTGCGCCAGGGGTCACCGTCTCGATCAGAGCCCAGGCGCGGTCGGCGGGCAGGTCGAGCACCTCGTAGTGGCCGGCGCCTGCCGGGGTGGCCGCCACCACGGTGGCGACCCCGGCACGCCGCTGGAAGTAGGTCTGCCGCACGGTCCATCCGATGATGCCGTCGGCCTCGAGGCTGGCCCGGCTGCGGTCCAGTGAGCCGCTGCGGGTGATGAGCCATCCCGGCGGCGTGGCGTGGCCGAGGCCCCGACAGCGGTCCCAGGCCAGCGCGGTGGCGGCAACGGCCAGGGCCGCGAGCCCGGCCCACAGTGGCCACCGCAGCGTCACGCCGAGCGCGGACGCGACCGCGGCCGCGACGCCGAGCGTCGCCACCGGGATCAGCGCCCGCGTGTACCGGCGGCGCCTGGCCGCGGGGCCGTGCTGGGTGAGCGGCACGGGGGAGTGGGCGCCGCCGAGGACCACGGCCGCCACCCGCTCGGCCTCGGCCCGCGGTGACTGCGGCATCAGCAGGGTGGACTGTCCCTTCCCGGCGCTGATCCCGGTCATGATCGCGTCGAGGTGCGCACCACCAGCGGCCCGCAGCAGCAGCGGTTCGCGCAGCGAGGTGCCGCGCAGGCGGGCCCGGTCCAGGGTGGTCTGCCTGGTCTTGAGCAGGCCGTGGCTGACGTGCAGCACCTTGCCGTTGTCGGTGACCAGGAGGTTGCCGAACGCGATGAGGTAGCGCACGCAGGCGAGCCCGCTCGCCACGACCAGGAGCACGACCAGCGCGAGCGCGACGGCGGCCGCGATGCCGAGGTGCTGCATGGAGTCGACCCCCCGGCTCACCGCCGAGGAGTCGGCGATCCGTTTGCCGAGCCCGTATTGGAAGGCGAGTCCGACGGCCGCGGCCACCGTCAGCACCCCGGTGACGGAGAACGGTGCGTAGCGGACCCAGGCGGGCGTCCAGTGCGCGATCTCCGTTTCCCGGTTCGGTGCGCCAGCGGCCGCTCCCACCTGTGCCGTCTCGGCATCGGCGGCCGCCGGTTCCCGGTGCCCGGCCAGCAGGGCCGCGCGCAGCGCGGGGACAAGAGCGGAATCGAGCGCGTTTAGCTCGAACCTCTTGGAGTCGCCGTGTCCGGACTGCTGCCCGGTGCCGATCCGGACGACGGACAGGCCCAGGAACCTGTGCAGCACACCGGATTCCACGTCGACCGACCGGATCCGGTTGCGCGGCACCGAGAGCAGGTTCTTCTGGAACACCCCGGTGCGCAGCTGCACGTGGACCGGGCCGATCCGGTAGCTGGTGGTGAACCAGCGCAGCAGCGCGTATGCCACCAGGACGGCGACGAAGATCAGACCGAACGTGTGGTTGCCGCTCTGGGTGCCGACGACCAGCGAGATCAGCAGCACCGGGAGCAGTTTGACGACCTCGTCGACCGGATGGACGAGCAGCATTCGCTTGTCGAGCCGCAGCCACGGCTGTTCCTGCTCGGCCGCCAACGCGGCGGCGCCGGAGGCCTCCGGCGGGGCTGTGCCCGGCGCGGGGTACCGCGTCGCGTAGTCCGGCGGGGCCGGGTGCCCTGGCGAGCTCATGTCGCGTCCCCGACGTTGCGGCCCGCGATCTCGGTGAGCTGCGCGACCGTCCGGTCCGCGACCTCGCGGTCGAGCGCGGTGATGGTGACCGCGCCCGCGGACGAGGCGGTGGTGACGGTGACCGTGGCGAGGCCGAGCATCCGGTCGATCGGTCCCCGCTCGGTGTCGACCGTCTGCACCCTGGAGATGGGGGCGATGCGGCGCTCCTGGGTGAACCATCCGGTCTTCGTGTACACCGCGTCGGCGCTGATCTCCCAGCGGTGCACGCGGTAGCGCCACTGCGGGACGACCAGGACGTGCGTCAGCGCGACCGCGAGGCAGACGACGAACACCGCGATGTGCGGCCACGTGGTCCAGCGCCCGTCGACGAATCCCCAGACGATCTGCGCGATGAAGACCGGGATCCACATCAGTGCGGCGTTGATCGCCCACAACTGCGGGGCGCGGGTGCTGGGTCGCCACTGGGGGTCGGCCATGGTGACGACGGGGGGCGGGGGAGTGCTCACCTCTCCAGCCTGCCCGATCCGGTGCCGTCACCGCGTGATCATCCGCCGGTTTCGGTGGATGTGGCGCCCTCCCGTGGGTCCGCAGGAGGGTTAGCCTGAGAGAGCGAGGGAAGGAACGACCATGGACCGATTCGATCCCGCCTCCAAGCCCGAGGTCCCCGAGGCCGACCGGGTAGAGCAGGAGACACCGGTGGGTGGACCGGACGACGCCGAAACCAACGACGAGTCCGCGCAGAAATCGGCCGCAGGCTCGCTCGAGGTCAACGACGCGGACGCGGCCGAACAGGCGCGCGTCGTGCCGGACGAGGACGAGTATCCGCACGAGTGATCGAGCGCGCACGCCGCGACCGGAGGCCTCCCCCTGGCAGGTCCCACGGGTGATGGCGCATGATCGAACGCGTGAGCCCTGACGACGCCCCCTCGACCACGCCCGCGATGCTGCCCGATCCCGCGATGCCGTCGGGATCCGCGAAGGCGGCCGCCCCGGCTCCGCCGGACGGGTTGGCGGCCCCGTCGCCGTCCGCGATGCGCCGGGCGCTGCGCCGCGCCCGCGACGGCGCCACCCTCAACGTCGACGAGGCAACGGTGCTGCTGCACGCGCGCGGCGCCGATCTCGACGACCTGGCCGCCTCCGCCGCGCGGGTTCGGGACGCGGGGCTGGAGGCGGCGGGCCGGCCGTTGACGGTCAGCTATTCGCGGAAGGTCTTCATCCCGCTGACCCGGCTCTGCCGGGACAAGTGCCACTACTGCACCTTCGTCACGGTGCCGGGGAAGTTGCGGGCCGAGGGGCACGGGATGTTCCTCGACCCGGACGAGGTGCTCGACATCGCCCGGCGCGGCGCGGAGCTCGGCTGCAAGGAGGCGCTGTTCACCCTCGGTGACCGGCCGGAGGACCGCTGGCCCGAGGCGCAGGAATGGCTCGACTCGCGCGGCTACGACTCCACGCTCGACTACGTGCGGGCGATGGCGATCCGGGTCCTCGAGGAGACCGGACTGCTGCCGCACCTGAATCCGGGCGTGATGAGCTGGGAGGAGATCTCGCGGCTCAAGCCGGTGGCGCCGTCGATGGGGATGATGCTCGAGACCACCTCGACCCGGCTGTTCACCGAGAAGGGTGAATGCCACTACGGCAGCCCCGACAAGGATCCGGCCGTTCGGCTGCGCACCCTCACCGACGCGGGCAGGCTCTCGGTTCCGTTCACCACCGGCATCCTGGTGGGCATCGGCGAGACGGTGGCCGAACGCGCCGAGTCCATTCTCGCGATCCGCAAGTCCCACAAGGCGTTCGGTCACGTCCAGGAAGTCATCATCCAGAACTTCCTTGCCAAGGACGACACCGCGATGCGCGACGCGCCGGACGCGGGAATCGAGGAGTTCCGGGCCACCATCGCCGTCGCCCGGCTGCTGCTCGGTCCCGGCATGCGGATCCAGTCACCGCCGAACCTGGTGTCCGCGGACGAGTGCCTCGCCCTGATCGCCGCGGGCGTCGACGACTGGGGCGGGGTCTCGCCGCTCACCCCTGACCACGTCAACCCGGAGCGGCCGTGGCCGAACCTCGACACGCTGGCCACGATCACCGCGGAGGCGGGTTACACGCTCATCGAGCGGACGGCCGCGCAGCCGCCGTACGTGCTCGCGGGCTCGCCGTGGATCGACCCCCGGATCTCCGCGCACGTGCAGGCCCTCGCGGACCCGGTGACCGGGCTGGCCAGGCCGGACACCCGGCCGACCGGTCTGCCCTGGCAGGAACCTGACGAGGCGTGGGAGTCGGCGGGGCGTGTCGACCTGAACACCGCGATCGACACCGAGGGCCGCAACACCGAGACCCGCAGCGACCTCGGCAGCGCGTTCGGCGACTGGGACTCGGTCCGCGAGCAGGTCCTCGAGCTGTCCAACCAGGGCGCGCCCGTGCGGCTCGACTCCGAGGTGCTGGCGGCGCTGCGCAGCGCCGAGCGTGACCCCGGTGCCTGCACCGACGACGAGTACCGGGCCCTGGCCACCGCCGAAGGCGAGGGCCTCGAGGCGATGGTCGCGTTGGCCGACGCCCTGCGCCGCGACGCCGTGGGCGACGACGTCACCTACGTGGTGAACCGGAACATCAACTTCACCAACATCTGCTACACCGGCTGCCGGTTCTGCGCCTTCGCGCAGCGCAAGGGCGACGCCGACGCGTTCACCCTGTCCACGGCCGAGGTGGCGGACAGGGCCTGGGAGGCGCATGTCGCAGGGGCCACCGAGGTCTGCATGCAGGGCGGCATCGATCCCGAGCTGCCCGTCACCGGCTACGCGGACCTGGTCCGCGCGGTCAAGGCCAGGGTGCCCTCGATGCACGTGCACGCCTTCAGCCCGATGGAGATCGTGAACGGCGCCTCCCGCGGTGGCCAGAGCGTGCGGGACTGGCTCACCGACCTGCGCGCCGCGGGCCTGGACTCGATCCCCGGCACCGCGGCGGAGATCCTCGACGACGAGGTGCGTTGGGTGCTCACCAAGGGCAAGCTGCCGACGAGTACCTGGGTCGACGTGGTCACCACCGCGCACGAGGTGGGCCTGCGGTCCAGCTCGACGATGATGTACGGGCACGTCGATCAGCCGCACCACTGGGTGGGGCACCTCAACGTGCTGCGCGGAATCCAGGACCGCACCGGCGGATTCACCGAGTTCGTGCTGCTGCCGTTCGTGCACCAGAGTTCCCCGCTGTACCTGGCAGGCGCGTCGCGGCCGGGACCGACCCAGCGCGACAACCGGGCCGCGCACGCGCTGGCGCGGATCATGCTGCACGGGCGGATCCACAACATCCAGACCAGCTGGGTCAAGCTCGGGGTCGCGGGGACCCAGGCGATGCTCCAGGGCGGCGCCAACGACCTGGGCGGCACCTTGATGGAGGAGACCATCTCGCGGATGGCCGGTTCGCAGCACGGATCGGAGATGACGGTGGCGGAGCTGCGGGCGATCGCCGAGGGGATCGGACGCCCGGCCCGCCAGCGCACGACGGGATATGCCGAAAGGGTGGGAGTGGCATGAGCGAGAAGGATCCGATCGGCGACGGCAGGGTCGTCGCGGTGCTCGACCGCGCGGCCTGGGGGATCAACCCGGTGCTCGACCTGATGAGCACCGACCCGCTGCGGATCAAGGCTCGTACGTTCACGCCGACCGCCGAGCAGCGCTCGCTTCTCGAGAAGGCGCTCGACGCGGCGGCCTGGCTGCTCGATGTCGCCGAGGTGCCCGGCACCGCCGCGTGGGAGCGGGCGAGCGACGAGCGCCGCGCCCGGTGGTGGGTGACCCGCCTCGGCGCGCTGAACACCATCGCGGTGGCGTTTCCCGGCGTGTTCGGGCCGCTGGCCCGGCGGCTGCCGATCCAGGACCTGCTGGCGTTCGCGAATCAGACGCTGGTGCTGGTCGCGGTCGCAAGGGAGCTCGGCGTCACCGATCGCAGCGCCCAGGTGGATCTGCTCGCCTCGGTGCTCTGTCGCAGGCAGACCGACGCCAGGACGCTGCTCGCACACCCGGATGCGACGCCGCCCGAGGCCGGGTCGTCCTGGCGGCCGTTCGCCCTGCTCGGCGCGATGTGGACCACCTCCCGGATGCTGCGGGCGATCCCCGGTGAGCTGGGGAAGCGTCCGAAGCCGGGCCAGCCCTATCGGACCATCGGGAAGCTGCCCCTGGTCGGCGCGGTGGCGGACTACTTCGGTGAGCGGGGCGCCCTCGCCAGGGCGGCAGCGCAGGGTCAGCGCTGGATCGACGGCCACACGGTGCGGACAGCGGCGGGCCGATCGGGCGTGCAGGGCCTCTCGAGCGTCTGACTTTCGACCCGGTGCTGCGGCCCGCTGCCCAGTAGTCTGTGAGAGCTCCCCGGTTTCGCACCGAATCCGACGGTCAGGGCACCCTAAGCGGGTGTGCCCGGCTCGGGGAGGAGATACTGGTAACTCCTGGGCGGACATGGGGGTTCGCCCGGCGTAATGGTCTTTACGAAAGGCAGGGAGAGCAGCAGTGCCCTACACGATTGCTGAACCGTGCGTGGATGTTCTCGACAAGGCGTGCATCGAGGAATGCCCTGTCGACTGTATCTACGAGGGGGGCCGCATGCTCTACATCCACCCCGATGAGTGCGTGGACTGCGGCGCCTGCGAGCCCGTCTGCCCCGTCGAGGCGATCTTCTACGAAGACGACGTGCCCGACCAGTGGAACGCCTACGTCAGCGCGAATGTCGATTTCTTCGTGGATCTCGGATCGCCCGGTGGCGCCGCCAAGCTCGGCAAGGTCGACTACGACCCGCCGTTCATCAAGGCGCTGCCGCCGATGGGCGAGCACTGAGTTGCTCGGTACCGCCGTGACCGCTCGCACCCGGGTCCCCGTGTCCGCGGGTTTGCCCGACTTCCCGTGGGACTCGTTGGCAGGAGCCAAGGCCAAGGCCGAGTCCCATCCCGACGGGATCGTCAACCTCTCGGTCGGCACGCCGGTCGATCCGGTGGACCCGCTGATCCGCGAGGCGCTGGCCTCCGTTTCGGAGGTGCCGGGATACCCGACCACGCACGGCACCCCCGAGCTGCGCGCGGCCGCGGTCGGTGCGCTGGCCCGGCGGTACGGGGTCACCGGGCTCGATCCGGCGGCCGTGCTGCCCGCGCTCGGCACCAAGGAGGCGATCGCCTGGCTGCCGCGGCTGCTCGGGCTCGGCGCCGATGACCTGGTCGTCATCCCCGAGGTCGCATACCCCACCTACGAGGTCGGCGCGCTGCTCGCCGGTGCCAGGGTGCTGCGCGCCGACGGCACCATGCGGCTCGGCCCCGAGAGCCCGTCGCTGATCTTCATCAATTCGCCGTCGAACCCGACCGGCAAGGTGCTCGGCATCGACCACCTGCGCAAGGTCGTCGACTTCGCGCGGCAGCGTGGAGCGATCGTCGTCTCCGACGAGTGCTACCTGGGCCTGACCTGGGAGGCCGAGGCGTACTCGATCCTCGACCCCCGCGTCTGCGACGGCGACCACACCGGCCTGCTGGCCGTGCACTCGTTGTCGAAGACCTCGAACCTGGCCAGCTACCGGGCCGGCTTCATCACCGGCGATGCCGCCCTGGTCGCGGAGCTGCTGGAGGTGCGCAAGCACGCCGGGATGATCATGCCGTTCCCCGTGCAGGCCGCGATGACCGCGGCGCTGAACGACGACGCGCACGAGAACGAGCAGCGGGAGCGGTACCGCGCCCGCCGCGAGGTGTTGCTGCCCGCCGTCCGCGCCGCCGGCTTCACCGTCGACAACTCCGAGGCAGGCCTGTACCTGTGGGCCACCCGCGAGGAGGCCTGCCGGGACACGGTTGACTGGTTCGCGGACCGGGGCATCCTGGTCGCGCCGGGCGACTTCTACGGTCCCGGTAGCAGGCGGCACGTGCGGATCGCGCTCACCGCGACCGACGAGCGGATCGCGGCCGCCGCCGTACGGCTCGCCGCCTGATCGCTGTTACCTGGCCGGGGACCCCGCCACGGCGCTAGCCTGGGGGCGGAGTTCCTCGTTGCCGGGGTACCGCCCCTGCAGCGTTCCCCTCGCGGGCAGGAGGCAGCATGGACGCCGTCACTCGGGTTCCCTCGCCCAGCAACGAACCGGTGTACTCGTACGCCCCTGGCAGCCGCGAGCGGCTGTTGCTCACCGCCAAGCTCACCGTGCTGGCCTCGGAGCCGGTCGAGCTGCCGCACGTGATCGGGGGTGTGCACCGGCAGGGCTCGGGTGAGCGGGTGGACGTCGTTCAACCGCATCGTCATTCGGCCGTGCTGGGGACGCTCACAAACGCCACCCACGAGGACGCGGACGCGGCCGTCGAGGCCGCGATCGCCGCCGCACCCGGCTGGCGGGCCCTGTCCTTCGACGACCGGGCCGCCGTGCTGCTGCGGGCCGCGGACCTGCTCTCCGGACCCTGGCGGGAGACGCTGGCCGCCGCGACCATGCTCGGTCAGTCCAAGTCGGTCCAGCAGGCCGAGATCGATGCGCCGTGCGAGCTGATCGACTTCTGGCGGTTCAACGTGCACTTCGCCCGGCAGATCCTGGCCGATCAGCCGGTCTCCGGACCGGGGGTGTGGAACCGGCTCGAGTACCGGCCGCTCGAGGGATTCGTCTACGCGATCACGCCGTTCAATTTCTCCGCCATCGCGGGCAACCTGCCGACCGCGCCCGCGCTGATGGGCAACACCGTGGTCTGGAAACCGTCGACCACGCAGACCGTCGCCGCGTACTGGACCATGAAACTGCTCGAGGAGGCCGGGCTGCCACCGGGGGTCATCAACCTCGTCACCGGCTCGGGTGCCGCGGTTTCCGATGTGGCGCTGGGTGATCCGCGCCTGGCCGGCATTCACTTCACCGGCTCCACCAGGACTTTCCAGCATCTCTGGCGGGAGGTGGGGGCCAACATCGACTCGTATCGCGGTTACCCACGGTTGGTCGGCGAGACCGGCGGCAAGGACTTCGTGGTCGCGCATGCCTCGGCGAATCCCGAGGTGCTGAGCACCGCGCTGGTGCGTGGTGCCTTCGAGTACCAGGGCCAGAAGTGCTCGGCAGCCTCCCGTGCCTACGTCCCGAAGTCGGTGTGGCACAGGATGGGAGAGGCCTTCCTGGCCCAGGTCGATCAGCTCACCTATGGCGACGTGACCGACCTCTCGAACTTCGGCGGGGCCCTCATCGACCGCGCGGCTTACGACAAGAACGTCGCCGCGATCGAGCGGGCGCGCGACGCCGCAGGCGTCCAGATCGCCGTCGGTGGGAAATACGACGACAGCGAGGGGTACTTCGTCCGGCCGACGGTGCTGCTCGCCGAGGATCCGCGCGACGAGTCCTTCGCCACCGAGTACTTCGGGCCGATCCTGTCGGTGCACGTCTACGACGACGACAAGCCGGGAGCCTTCGAGGACCTGCTGGCGGTGGTGGACTCGAGCGCCCCCTATGCGCTCACCGGGTCGATCATCGCGGACGACCGGGTCGCGGTCGACAAGGCGGCCGCGGCACTGCGATTCGCGGCGGGCAACTTCTACGTCAACGACAAACCGACCGGTGCCGTTGTCGGACAGCAACCCTTCGGAGGGGCCCGCGCCTCGGGCACCAACGACAAGGCGGGCTCGCCGATCAACCTGCTGCGCTGGACCTCCGCCCGGACCATCAAGGAGACCTTCGTCCCGCCGACGGACCACCGCTATCCGCACATGGAGCCGGAAGAGTAGCCGTGGTGGCGCAGGTGTTCGAGAACCCGCTGCGACCCGCGATCCTGGCCGCCGCGCGATCGACGGCGCTCAAGGCGGCGATCACCAAGGCGCCGGTGACCCGATCCATCGTCACCCGGTTCATCGCGGGGGAGACCAGGGCGGCGGCCTTGACCGCCGCGCGCGCGATCCTCGACACCGGCAGGCTGATCAGCATCGACCACCTGGGGGAGGACACCACCGACGAGGCCAAGGCCCGGGCCGCCGTCGCCGAATATCTGGCACTGCTCGCCGACCTTGCGGAGCTGCCGGAGGCGAAGGTGCCCGGCGATGTGCGCCCACTCGAGGTGTCGGTGAAGCTGTCCGCGCTGGGGCAGGCGCTGCCCGTCGACGGCCGCGACATCGCGCTGGCGAACGCGCGGACGCTCTGCGCCGCGGCCGAGAGTGCCGGGATCTGGATCACCGTTGACGCCGAGGACCACACCACCACCGACTCGACCCTGTCGATCGTCCGCGAACTGCGGGCCGACTACCCGTGGCTGGGCGCCGTGCTGCAGTCGTACCTGCGTCGTGCCGAGGCGGACTGCCGCGAACTGGCAGGCCAGGGTTCGCGGATCCGGCTGTGCAAGGGCGCCTACCGGGAACCGGAATCGGTCGCCTTCCAGGCCAGGGCGGACGTGGACGCGTCCTACCTGCGTTGCCTGCGGGTGCTGATGGAGGGCGCCGGCTACCCGATGGTGGCCTCCCACGACCCGGCGATCATCGCGGAGGCGGACTCGATGGCGGCGGGCTCGGGGCGGGGCGCGGCGGACTTCGAGAACCAGATGCTCTACGGGATCAGGGACGGCGAACAGCTCCGCCTTGCCGGGCTCGGCGCCCAGATGCGGGTCTATCTGCCGTACGGCGGCCAGTGGTACGGCTACTTCATGCGCCGGCTCGCGGAGCGGCCCGCCAACCTCGGCTTCTTCGTGCGCTCAATTCTCACGAGGGACTGAACCCATGTGATCGCGGTCGAAACGGGTAACCGCCCGCTGGGTGGGAACAGTCCTGGAGAACACGTTCTAGTGCAAGGAGATTGAGAAGAGCTGTGATCGGCATCACCGCGGCCCAGCCCGGCCGCTGAACGAGGAGACGCTTCATGACCAACGTGGACACCGAGATCACCGACGAGGTTCGCATCATCGACCAGGGCACGCCGCCCGCCCGCTTCGCGCGCGGCTGGCACTGCCTGGGCCTGGTGGAGGAGTTCCGGGACGGTAAGCCGCACTCGGTGGAGGCGTTCGGGACCAAGCTCGTGGTGTTCGCCGACAGCAACGGCGACATCAAGATCCTCGATGCCTACTGCAGGCACATGGGTGGCGACCTGAGTCAGGGCACCGTCAAGGGCGACTCGATCGCCTGCCCGTTCCACGACTGGCGCTGGGGCGGCAATGGCAAGTGCACCGGCATCCCCTACGCCCGCCGGGTTCCGCCGTTGGCCCGCACCCGCACCTGGCAGACCATGGAGCAGGACGAGCTGCTGTTCGTGTGGAACGACCCGGAGGGCAACCCGCCGCCGGCGGACGTGACGATCCCGCAGATGTGCCCCGAGGGCACGGAGTGGACCGACTGGGTGTGGAAGTCGATCGTCATCGACACCAACTGCCGCGAGATCATCGACAACGTCGTCGACATGGCGCACTTCTTCTACGTGCACTACTCGTTCCCCACGTACTTCAAGAACATCTTCGAGGGCCACGTCGCGATCCAGGAGTACGAGGGCGTCGGCCGCGAGGACATCACCGAGTGGGACGACCCGGACGTGCCGCAGCTGGTGTCGACCACCTCGACGGCGGCGTACCACGGTCCGTCGTTCATGATCGACGACCTGACGTACCACTACGAGCACTTCAAGGCCGAGTCGATCCTCATCAACTGCCACTACCCGGTTGGCCCGGACCAGTTCGTGCTGATGTACGGCATCAAGGTCAAGAAGACCGAGGAGGTCCCCGCGGAGATCGCCGACCAGATGGTGCAGGCGATGATCGGCTACATCGGCATCGGCTTCGAGCAGGACATCGAGATCTGGAAGAACAAGACCCGGATCGACAACCCGCTGCTCACCAACGAGGACGGCCCCGTCTACCAGCTGCGTCGCTGGTACGAGCAGTTCTACGTCGACGTCGCGGACGTCAAGCCGGAGATGGTGGACCGCTTCGAGTTCGAGCTCGACACAACAAGGCCGGTCGAGGCGTGGAAGCAGGAAGTCGCCGACAACATCGCCCGCAAGGCCGACGCGGAGGCCTCGGCCTGATGCAGCCGGTCGATTGCGAACGCTGCGGCAACCGGGTCCTCGTCGAGAAGGCCAGCTGGCAGCAGACGACGGTCCAGTGGAGCACCGACCACCCCGAGGTCATCTGCGAGGAGTACCAGCAGGACCCGTCGCTGACCCAGCGCGGTGCGCGGATCGGCCGCTGTTCGGCGTTGCGCGAATCGATCCGCAAGGCCGTCCTGGACGGGCGCATCACCGTCCCGGACTGACCCTTCCCTCCCGGCCCGGTACGCCAAGCGTGCCGGGCCGGAGTCAGGTCCCGTCGCCTACCGGCCGCGCGTCGCCGGTAGCGGCGACGATCAGCGCCAGCGCAACGGCGATCGCCGTGGTCCAATTCATCGTTGCGGCTCGGGTGCCGACGTGTTGGCCTTTTGGTGAACCGTCCGTGTGAGACGCTGGGCTGGTGCTGCTTCGATCGCTAGACGCCATCGCCGTCGCCCGAGGTGACGATCTCCCCGACGCCGTCCGGATCGGCGACACCACGCTCTCGCGCAGCGACATCCTCGGCGCTGCCGGCGCGCTCGCCAAGCGCATCGGCGGCGCCGAGCGGGTCGCCGTCCTCGCCACGCCGACCGCGTCGACGGTGATCGCGGTGGTCGGTTGCCTGCTCGCGGGCGTCACGGTCGTGCCGGTGCCGCCCGACGCCGGATCCGCCGAGCTCGACCACATCCTGCGCGATTCGGGTGCGCAGGCGTGGCTGGGTGCGGCGCCCGACGGGACGGATCTGCCGGTGGTGCCGGTGCGGTTGCACACCCGCGACTGGCACTCTCACCCCGAACCGCCCCCGTCCTCGATCGCCTTCGTGCTGTACACCTCCGGCACCACGGGGCCGCCGAAGGGCGTGCTGCTGAGCAGGGGTGCCATCGCGGCCGGCCTCGACGCGCTCGCGGATGCCTGGAAGTGGACCGCGAACGACACTCTGGTGCACGGACTTCCGCTGTTCCACGTGCACGGCCTGATCCTGGGTCTGCTCGGCCCGCTGCGGGTCGGCAGCAGGCTGATCCACACCGTGCGTCCCACCCCAGCGGCCTATGCGCAGGCCAACGGATCGCTCTATTTCGGTGTGCCGACGGTGTGGTCGCGGGTGGTCGAGGACGAGGTGTCGGCCAAGGCGCTGAGCGGGGCCCGGCTGCTGGTCTCCGGCAGCGCCCCGCTCCCGGTTCCGGTGTTCGAGCGGCTGGCGGACCTGACCGGGCTGGTGCCGATCGAGCGCTACGGCATGAGCGAGACCATGATCACGGTCAGCACCCGGGTGGGCGGTGAGCACCGACCGGGTTGGGTGGGGCTGCCGGTGGCGGGTGTGGAGACCAGGCTGATCGACGAGGACGGCACCCCGGTCCCGCACGACGGCGAGAGCATCGGCGAACTGCAGGTGCGCGGCCCGATGCTGTTCGACGGTTACCTGGGTCGCCCGGACGCGACCGCGGCGTCGTGGACCGAGGACGGCTGGTTCAAGACAGGGGACGTCGCGGTGATCGACGAGCACGGATTCCATCGGATCGTGGGCCGTGAATCGACCGACCTCATCAAGTCCGGCGGCTACCGGATCGGGGCGGGCGAGGTGGAAACCTCGCTGTTGGGCCACCCGGCGGTCCGCGAGGTCGCGGTGGTCGGGGTGCCGGACGACGACCTGGGACAGCGGCTGGTCGCCTATGTGGTCGGCGATGTGCCCTCGCCCGAGGACCTGATCGAGCACGTGGTCGCGGAGCTGTCCGCGCACAAGCGGCCTCGCGAGATCCGGGTGGTGGATTCGTTGCCGCGCAACGCACTCGGCAAGGTACAGAAGAACAAGCTCGGCTGAATCCGCTGGGCCTAGGCCAATGCGCCCGCGCCGCTGAGCGTGACGAACTCGTGTCCCTGCTCGCGCAGCGCGGGCAGGGCTGCGGCCAGTCCCTCCGCGGTGTCTCCCGCGGGGCGGTTCATGTGCGCGATCACGATCGATCCGGGTGCCGCTGAGGTGAGCGCACCCCGGACCTTCGCGGCGGGCATGGTCGCGCCGGAATCGCCGTTCACCGTGAAACCGACGACCTCCTCGCCGAGATCCCGGACGATGGCGGCCGCGACCTCGTCGCAGTGGGCTGTGCCCGGCCGGAACCAGCGCGGCGCCACGCCGGTGATCTCCTGCAGCCGTCGGTGATTGACGAGCACCTCGTCGATGACCTCCGCCACGGAACGGGTGCCCGCGATCCCGTAGGCCGATCGTCCGGTCACCGACAGCGGCAGGTGGTGGGTCCCGTGGTTGCCGAGCTCGATCAACGGGTTGCCGGCCAGGCGGACGGCCAGCGTCGGATTGGCGTCGATCCAGCGGCCGTTGAGGAACAGGGTGGCGGGCAGCCTCTCCCGCTCCAGCAGTCCCAGCAGGTCGGCGTCCACCGCGGTACCCCCGTGGCCGCCGCAGGCGTCGAAGGTGAGGGCGAGCCTGCGGTCGGGCAGCGCGAGCCGGGTCCTGGTCCCGGTGACGGCCAGGCCCCATTCGTGGGGGACCGCGCCCGCGTACCTGGCCTGCACCGTCGCCACCGAGGGCGGGACCGGGCTCAACGGCGGGGTTTCGGGGAGGATCCCGGACGGCCCGATCGGGAGTGGCTCGGAACCGGCGACGGTGGGCCCGCCGACCGTGACGCGGTGCGCGGCGAAGGCGAAGCCGCCTGCGAGGCCGAGGAGCAGGGACCGGCGGGTGAGGGGCGCGCGCACGGCGGTCACGCTATGACACCCGGCGCGATCTCGCGCGTCGAGGCGAACCGTGGGCGGAGACGGCTCCTTTTGAGCCCGACACGACTAACCTCGATAACCATGACCATGCCAGCCGAGAACACCCGTATCGTGCTCGCGTCACGCCCCGTCGGCGAACCCCGGCCATCCGATTTCCGGCTCGAGACCGTCCCGGTCCCCGCTCCGGGCGACGGGCAGTTGCTGCTCAAGACCCTCTACCTCTCGCTCGATCCTTACATGCGGGGCCGGATGAGCGCGGCGAAGTCGTACGCCGATCCGGTCGAGCTCGGCGACGTCATGGTCGGCGGCACCGTGTGCGAGGTGATCGAGTCGAGGGACCCGGCCTTCCACGCGGGCGATGTGGTCTTGTCCTTCTCGGGCTGGCAGACGCACTCGGTGATCGACGCGCACCACGTGCGCAAGCTCGACCCGCATGCCGCGCCGGTGCAGAGCTGGTTGGGTGTGTTGGGGATGCCCGGCTTCACCGGCTACGCGGGACTGCTGCGCATCGGCGATCCCAAGCCGGGTGAGACGGTGGTGGTCGCCGCCGCGACCGGGCCGGTCGGATCGGCCGTCGGGCAGATCGCGAAGATCAAGGGCGCCAGGGCGGTCGGCATCGGGGGCGGGCCGGAGAAGGTTGCCTACCTGCGCGAGATCGGCTTCGACGCCGCGATCGACCACCGCGCCCCCGACTTCGCCGACCAACTCGCGGCGGCCTGCCCCGACGGAATCGACGTGTACTTCGAGAATGTCGGCGGCGCCGTGTGGGCCGCGGTGTTCCCGCTTCTGAACGACTTCGCGCGGGTTCCTGTGTGCGGGCTGGTCTCGCACTACAACGACACCGCGGCTCCGGCGGGCCCGGATCGGTTGCCCGGCTTCATGAGTGACGTGCTGAAGAAGAGCCTGACGATCCGCGGCTTCATCCAGAGCGAGTTCGTCAAGAGCGACTTCAAGCACTTCGTCGGCGACATGTCCGGCTGGATCCACGCAGGCCGCATCGCGCACCGCGAGGACATCGTCGAGGGGCTGGAGAACGCGCCCGCCGCCTTCAACGGGATGCTCGCCGGGCGCAACTTCGGCAAGCTGATCATCAAGGTGGCGTGAGGTGGGCGGGGTGAAAGAGTTGGGTGAACGGCCGCAGGAGAAGGTCGGGCCGCTCGAACTGATCGCGTTCCTGTGCGAGCTGGCGATGCTTGTTCTTCTCGCCGTGGCCGGGATCGCGATGATGGATTCACTGCTCGGTCGGGTGCTCGTTGCGATCGCGTTGCCTGTCGCCGCGGCGGGGATCTGGTCGGTGTGGATGGCGCCGACGTCCCGCAGGAGGCTCCCCAATCCGTCCCGACTGTATGCGCAGGTCGCACTGTTCGCGGCGGTCGGGCTGGTCGTCGGGCCGACCACCGGCTGGCTCGTCGGCGCTGCATTCTTCGTGGTGTCCGCGGTCGTGTTCGCGGAGCGGTACAGGCGGGAGTTGCGTACCACGTAGCGAACTGCCGCCGGGTTCCCCGGCGTGGCGTGGCTCCTGCTGATCATCACGGTGGCGTGAGCACGCAACCCCGACAAGGGTGAACATTCCCACCTCCCGAGGGTGCTTCTCGAGCACCCCTGGGCGCCTACTGAAAAATGTTGGTGCAGATGACGATTGATGGGCAAACCCCATCCCAGGTCATTGGAGGCCAGATGTCCAACTCGAAGATCCGCACCGCGATCGCGGTCGTCGCCGCCAGTTTCGCCGTCGCCGCGGCCGCAGCCGGTCCGGCCTACGCCGTCACGGCCGCAAGCGCCGTCAAGCCCGCCGAACCCGTTCCGGGTCCCACGGCTCCGAATCCCTGCCCGCCGCCTGTCGTTGCCGCGTCCTACGTCGCCGCGCCGGCAGGAGGCGGCACCGGACCCACCGTTCCCAAGCCCTGCCCGGGCCGACCCGGTGGTGGCACCGGCGGCGGTGGCGGCACCGGTGGCGGAACGGGCGGTGGCACCGGCGGAGGCGGTGGCCCCAAGTAGAGCCGGACATCAGCTGCCCGCCGTCAGCTCGACGGCGGGCAGCTGCTTGACGGATCCATCGTGGATGTCATGTCCGGCTCGAGGGCAATCGCGGCTACCTGCTGTCCCGGAACACCGGCTCGCGCTTTTCGCGCCGCGCCAGGGTGGCCTCCTCGAAGTTGTCGGTCATCAGCCGGATCATCAACTGGCCAAGGCCTTCCTGGTTCATGTGCTGGGCCATCGAGGAGGCGTCCAGGCTCGACCACAGGGTCCGCTTGGTGAGCTCGACGCCGGGCCGGGAGAAGGCCGCGATCCGCTCGGCCAGGGTGAACGACTCCTCGAGCAGGTCGTCGCCGGACACCAGGCGCGAGACCAGGCCGATCCGCTCGGCCTCCACGGCGTCGATGTCCCGGCCGGACAGCATGATCTCGAAGGCCCGGGAGGACCCGATCGCGCGCGGCAGCAGGTAGCTCAGCCCCAGCTCGCTCGCGGTCAGTCCGTTGTTGATGCCCGCCGCGCGGAAGTAGGCGTCGGTGGAGGCCAGCCGGATGTCCGCGGCCAGCGACAGGCAGAAGCCGCCGCCGATCGCGGCGCCGTTGACCGCGGCGATCACCGGCTGGTGCATCCGGCGAACCGCCAGCACCACGTCGTCGAGGATCTCCATGGCGCGCAACGCGATCGACGGGCGGGTCAGGCCGTCGATGTGCGGGGGACTGCCGGCGGAGGCCTGGTCGGCGCCCGAGCAGAACCCGCGGCCCGCTCCCGTGAGGACGACCGCCCGCACGGAGTTGTCGTTGCTGATCGCCTCGAGGGATTCCTTGAGCGGAACCATCACGTCGAACGCCATCGCGTTCATCCGCTCGGGTCGGTTCAGCGTCACCAGGGCCACGTTCTCTCGCGGCCGCTCGACGAGGATGAAGCTCACGAAGGACTCCTGTTCGGTCACGGACGTAGGTCGCTGACACTACGTCCTGCCCGGCCGCCGCGGGGCGATTTCTGGCACCAGGTGCAGGATGCGCGGGGGTGCCGCACCGACCCGATTCGCCCGAAACGCGTCGTCCGATTCCCGCCAGCATCGAGTGCAGGGATTCCGCAATCTGATTCAGGCGAACATCGCGCCACTCTCAGCAGATCTCCGAAAGGACTCATCATGTCTTCGCGCCTGGATTCCAAGGTCTTCATCGTCACCGGCGGCACCTCCGGCATCGGCCTCGCGGTTGCCCGTCGGCTCACGGCGGAGGGCGCGGCTGTTGTGCTCGGTGCTCGCCGCAAGGACGTCGGCGAGGAGGCTGCCGCGAGCATCCGGGCCGCGGGCGGCACCGCGACCTTCGTGCCGGCGGATGTGTCGGTCGAGGCGGACGCCGCCGCGCTCGTCGCCGCCGCGGTCGCCGAGTTCGGGCGCCTGGACGGGGCCTTCAACAACGCGGGCGGCGTCAACGCGTCCGGCCCGGTGTCCGGCATCGCCGGGGCTGACTGGGACGCGGAGATGTCGCAGAACGTCACCAGCGTCTTCAACTGCCTCAAGCACCAGATTCCCGCCGTCCTCGAGACCCGCGGGGCCATCGTCAACAATGCGTCGAACCTGGGGGTCGTCGCGCTGCCCGAGGTCGCGCCCTACGTCGCGGCCAAGCACGCCGTGGTCGGCCTGACCCGGTCCGTCGCGCTTGAGGTCGCCGAGCGGGGAGTCCGGGTCAACGCCATCACCACCGGCGGGGTCGACACGCCGCTCTCGCGCGGGTCCATGGCCCCCACCGACGAGGCGATGGCGCGGATCGGCGCCTTGCACCCGGTGAACCGGGTCGCCCAGCCGGAGGAGATCGCGCCGTTCGTCGCGTTCCTGCTCAGCGACGAGGCGTCGTTCGTCACCGGCGCCGCACTCTCGATCGACGGTGGCTTCACGGCGCGCTGAGCGGAGCCGGACGCGCGTGCGGCTGCCTAGGCGGCCGCACGCCGCCGGCGCGCGTTGAGCACCGAGAGGCCGGCGATCACCGCGAACAGCACCGCGGTGGAGATCAGCTGCTTGCGGGCGTCGGCGTCCGTCAGCATCAGCAGGATCAGGCCGCCGAGCGCGGCAAGGGTGAACCAGCTCAGGTAGGGGAAACCCCACATCCGGAGGCTGAGCTTGCCCTCGGCCTCCAATCGCGGGCGCAGCCGCAGCTGCGAGACCACGATGAAGATCCAGATCACCAGCAGCGCGGCGCCGACCGCGTTGAGCAGGATCGACAGCAGCGAATCCGGCAGCAGCCAGTTCAGCAGCACGCTGACGAAACCGAAGAACACCGAGAGCAGCACAGCGTTGGTCGGCACCCCGGTCTTGGACAGGCCTGCCAGCAGCGCCGGACCGTCGCCGCGCCGGGCGAGCGAGTAGGCCATCCGGGAGGTGCCGTAGACGTTGGCGTTGAAGGCGGACAGCAGGGCCACCACGACCACCAGCTCCATGAAACCGGCCACGTAGGAGATGTGGGCCTGGTTCAGGACGGCCACGAAGGGGCCGCTCTGCAGCTGCGGCGAATCCCATGGCAGCACCAGCACCATGATCGCGATCGAGCCGATGTAGAACACGCTGATGCGCCACACCACGCTGCGCACGGCGGTGGCGATCGAGTGCTCCGGGTCCTTCGACTCGGCCGCGGCGATGGTGACGATCTCGATGCCGCCGAACGCGAACGCGACCACGAGCAGGCCCGCGGCGATGCCCGCGAACCCGTTCGGCATGAAGCCGCCCTGGCCGAGCAGGTTCGTGAACCCGACCGGGTCGGTGTCCGGCAGCAGCCCGAACACCAGCAGCACGCCGATCACCAGGAAGGCGACGATGACCGCGACCTTGATGGCGGCGAACCAGAACTCGAACTCGCCGAAGTTGCTCACCTTGGCCAGGTTCACCACCGCGAAGAAGGTGACGAAGACCAGCGCCACCACCCATTGCGGTACCCCTGGCAGCCATCCGTGCACGATTGCCGAGGCGCCGGTGATCTCGGCGCCGAGCACCATGATCAGCATGAACCAGTACAGCCAGCCCATCGTGAAGCCGGCCCACTCGCCGATGCCGATGCGGGCGTAATGGCTGAACGAGCCGCTGGCCGGGATCGCGGCGCCCATCTCGCCGAGCATCCGCATCACGAAGACCACGATGATGCCGGCGATGATGTACGAGATCAGCACGGCCGGGCCGGCCTTCGCGATCCCGACCCCGGTACCGAG
Source organism: Rhodococcus maanshanensis NBRC 100610 (assembly GCF_001894865.1). Classification (GTDB taxonomy): domain Bacteria; phylum Actinomycetota; class Actinomycetes; order Mycobacteriales; family Mycobacteriaceae; genus Rhodococcus_G; species Rhodococcus_G maanshanensis. The sequence goes on from NZ_BCXA01000002.1 coordinate 209,722, forward strand.
GAACAACCCGGCGCCGATCGCGGAACCGAGGCCCATCATCGTGAGATGGCGGACCTTGAGCCCGTGCCCGAGGTGCGAGGTGTCGCCCTCCTCGGCGGGGGCCGTGGCGGTGTCCTTTGCCGGGTCGCTCGTCGTCATCGTCAGTCGTTCTTGTGCAGCGCCGCGTTGAGCTCGACGCCGGTGCCCTTCCACGGGGTCACCTCGACGGCGCCGGACACGGAGTTGCGGCGGAACAGGATGTTGGACTGGCCGTTGAGCTCCTTGGCCTTGATCACCGTGCCGTCGGGGCCGGAGACCTTGGTGCCGGAGGTGATGTACAGGCCGGCCTCGACCACGCAGTCGTCGCCGAGGGAGATGCCGAGGCCGGAGTTCGCGCCGAGCAGGCAGCGCTTGCCAACCGAGATGACCTCCTTGCCGCCGCCGGAGAGGGTGCCCATGATCGAGGCGCCGCCGCCGACATCGGAACCGTCGTCGACGACGACGCCTGCGGAGATGCGGCCCTCGACCATCGAGTTGCCGAGGGTGCCTGCGTTGAAGTTCACGAAGCCCTCGTGCATGACCGTGGTGCCGCTGGCCAGGTGCGCGCCGAGGCGGACCCGGTCCGCGTCGGCGATCCGGACGCCGGAGGGGACCACGTAGTCGACCAGGCGCGGGAACTTGTCGATGCCGTACACGGTGACCTGGCCGCGGGCGCGCAGCTTGGCGCGCACCAGCTCGAAGCCCTCGACCGCGCAGGGGCCGAAGTTGGTCCACACCACGTTGGCGAGCAGGCCGAAGACGCCGTCCAGGTTCGCGCCGTGCGGCTGGACGAGGCGGTGCGAGATCAGGTGCAGGCGCAGGTAGGCGTCGTGCGCGTCGACCGGCGCCGCGGCCAGGTCGGCGATCGTGGTGCGCACCGCGACGGTGCGGACACCGCGGGCCTCGTCGTCGCCGACCAGCACGGCCAGCTCGGCCGGGATGTCGGAACCCTCGAGCACGGCGGTGTCCGCCTGAGCGTGTTCGCCCAGCGTGGGCTCCGGGTACCAGGTGTCGAGGACGACCCCGCCCGTGGTCACGTTTGCGATACCGACTGCCGATGCTCCCTGAGTGCTCACGGGCAGTCAGGGTACCGGCTGGAGTAATTGAACCGTCACCCGAGCGCATCCCGTGGAAGGCTGTGCTCATCGACCGTCGTACCAGCCGGATGGATGTGGGGACGCATGCGTGGAATCGGATTCGCTCGCTCGGTCAGGATCGCGGCGGCCGGGGCCGCGGTGGCCGCGGCGCTCTCGCTGTTGTCGACGCCGCAGGCGGGAGCCGCGCCGCTCTGCCCGGGCGCGGGGCGGGCGCCCGTGCTGGTCGGCCGGGTTCCCGGCGCCGCCATCGAGGGCGCGGCGGTCGACGGCGCCGGTCGGCTCTATCTCACCGACCTGCGCAGCAACCGGGTGCTCCGCATCGACAGGCCCGGCGCCCCTGCGGTGCCGTTCGCGACCCTGCCCGGTCCGATCGGTGGCGGCCTGGCCTTCGCGCCGGACGGCGGCCTGCTGGTCGGCTACGGCGACGCCCGCGTGTTCGTCGGCGATGTCGCGCGGCCGGCCGGCATCGTCAAGATCGACGTCGGGACCGGCGCGGTGCGCCCGTTCGCGTCCGGGCTCTCCGCGGCAAACGGCCTCGCGGTGACCCGAGACGGCACCGTGTACGCGACCAACGACCTCGCGTCGCTGGTCGGGCGGGTGCTGCCGAATGGTGTCGTGCAGCCCGACTGGGCGGTGCTGCCCAGCGCGAACGGCGCCGCGCTCAGCGGCGACGACCGCTACCTCTACGTCTCGCGGACCTTCGCCAATCCGGGCGTGAGCCGGATCCCGCTGGCGAATCCGGCGGCGCCCGAGTCGCTGGTGGACTTCGGCGGCGCCGACACGTTCGTCGCGCCGGACGGCCTGGTGCTGGACGCGGCGGGCCGCCCGATCGTGCCGACCGACGTCAGCGGGGAGATCCTGCGGGTGGACGGGCCGAACCGGTACTGCGCGCTCGCAGGCGGCTTGCCGGGGTCGAGCGTGCTGACCTTCGGCAACGGCGGCGCCGGGTTCTCCGCCGGACGGCTGTTCCGGGCTGGGTTCGACGGCGACATCTACGAGATCTAGGCGCTTCGCGCCCGTGCGCGGTTGACGAGTCTGTGGACCCGCTAACCGCGCACGGGCGGCGGAGCCGTCTGGGCCGTTTCCTGATGCAAACCGACCGGATGGTTTAGCGTCCGCGGTTGTCAAGTCCGCGAGAACCATCAGGAGCTCTACATGAAACGTACGACCCGGTATCTCACCGGCCTGCTCACCGCAACCACGCTGATCGTCGGCCTCGGCGCGGGCACAGCCCAGGCGGAATCGGTGCAAATTCCCGCCCCAGCCGTCCCGCCCGCCAAGACGGTCGCAGCAGGTATGAGGCTCGCCTTCGACGACTACACGGAAAAGGGCAACATGTGCACCCTCGGTGCAGTCGGCACCGACTCCGGCAACAGGAAAGTTGGTATCACCGCCGGACACTGCAACCCGTGGGAGACCGAGGGGCCTCTGAAGCGGATCTACGTCGGTCCGATGACGCAGGTTCACACCCTCGACAACACCCACCCCGTCTGGGACTGGCGTGACGTCGCTGCGGGACCCATCGGCTGGATCCGCTGGGTATCGGACGATGAGCGCGATGGACCCCTCCGAGGGCCGCTCGACTACATGGTGATCGAGTTCGCCGAAAACGTCACCCTCTCCAGCCAGTTGATGACGACCCCCAAGTACGGACCCAATGCGAACGGGACGCCCTACGATCCCAATACGAGCCTGGACCCCGGTCCGATCGAAGTTCCTTCCCAGCCTTGGTGGAAGATGAACGAGATCTACGCCGACGCCGCCGGGAATCCGATGAACCCGGGGTGGAATCAGACCCTCTGCAATGCTGGTTCCACCACCACCCAGTTCTTCGCCCAGGCGGGTGATCCCAGGAACGTTCGGTGCGGCCCCATTGGGTACAGCAGCGGCGGACTTCTCTATTCCCAAGCAGGTATGAAGCCGGGCGACTCGGGTGGTCCCGCCTTTGTTCAGGGCCAGAGCAACAAGTGGGCTGGCATCTCGTCGTGGATTTGGCCGGGAGGAAACCTCTTCTACCAGCACGTTTACACCTCTGCCAAGAGGATTCTCGACGACCTGAACCCGCGCGGCATCACCGGCAGCGGCTTCAAGATCACCAACAACTAACGTCCCACCGAACGACTGCCTCGGAACACGCATTCCAGCGTCCGGCTATTTCGTTCGCGGTCACCGGTCCGTGGAGTTCGCCACCACCGGACGCCTTTGCACATGGTGCCCTGGTGTCCTATTGGTCCGCCCTGGACCAATAGGACACCAGGGCGGCGGAGCCGCCTAATCTGGGACGGTGACCTCACTGCCGCGCCTTGACCTGCACGCCGACCCGATCGACCTGACCGCAGCCCTGGTCGACATCCCGAGCGTCTCGCACGACGAGGCGCTGATCGCGGATGCCGTGGAGGCGGCGCTGCGCGAGCAGACCATCGGCTTCGAGGTGATCCGCAACGGCAACGCGGTGCTCGCGCGCACGGATCTGGGACTGCCGAGCCGGGTGATGCTGGCCGGCCACCTGGACACGGTGCCGATCGCCGACAACGTGCCGAGCACGCGCACCGTCGACCCCGAGCGGGGCGAGCTGCTGCACGGCTGCGGCACCGTCGACATGAAGTCCGGCGATGCGGTGTTCCTGCACCTGGCCGCGACGATCGAGGAACTCGCGCACGACCTGACGCTGGTGTTCTACGACTGCGAGGAGATCGCGGCCGTGCACAACGGGCTCGGCCGCATCGAACGCGAGCTGCCGCAGTGGCTGCAGGCCGACGTCGCGGTGCTGGGGGAACCATCGGGCGGGTTCATCGAGGCCGGCTGCCAGGGCACCCTGCGGGTGCGACTGACGACCTCGGGAACCCGCGCGCACTCGGCGCGATCCTGGCTGGGGGACAACGCGATCCACAAGTTCGGACCGCTGCTGGCCCGGCTCGCCGACTACCAGGCGCGGTCGGTGGACATCGACGGCTGTGTCTACCGCGAGGGCCTGTCCGCGGTGCGCATCGCCGGGGGAGTGGCGGGGAACGTGGTGCCCGACGCCGCCGAGGTGGACGTGAACTTCCGGTTCGCGCCCGACCGCAGCGTTGACCAGGCGATCGAACACGTCCGTGAGGTGGTGGACGGTCTCGGCCTCGGCTTCGAGGTGACGGACAGTTCGGCCGGGGCGCTGCCGGGCCTGGGCGCACCGGCCGCCGCCGCGCTGATCGGCGCGGCGGGCGGACAGTTCCGCGCGAAGTACGGCTGGACCGACGTCGCCCGGTTCTCGGCGCTCGGCATCCCGGCCGTCAATTACGGACCCGGAGACCCGAACCTCGCGCACAAGCGGGACGAGCACGTGCCGGTCTCGCAGATCACCGAGGTCACCCGGGTGCTGCGCGGCTACCTCAGCGCATGACCGGAACGGGTCCGGCCCCACCACGGCGGTCGTGGTGGGGCCGGAGTCGTCGGGCGGTGGCTAGCCGATGCTGAACGGCTGTCCCCAAAGCGTGGTGCTGCTGGTGATGTTGTCCGTGCTCACCGAGACGGTGGCGTAAGAGCGGGCCTGCGCGTAGCCGGCGCAGCCCTCGACGCCGATCGTGGAGTCGGCATAGGTGACCGAGCCGGACCTGCCCTTGAACGAGTTCGCGCCGGAGTGGGATTCGTTGCCGTAGCTGTCCTCCTTCTCCAGGTCGAGGAGCCGGATGTTCTTGGCCTGGCCGGGGCCGATGCTGACGGTGCCGGAGCCCTTGGCGGTCTGCTTGACGCTCTCGCCCTCCCAGCTCGAGGACATCCCGGTGTCGGCGCCGCCCTTGCCGCCGAGGGTCAGCTGGCAGGCCACCACATAGCCCGCAGTGATGCTGCCGCCCTTGGCATTCGGCCCGGTGACCTCGGCGCCGATTCGGCCGGACACCCACACGTTGCGGTGCAGCGGGGTCGCGCCCATCGACGGCGAGATGTTGGCGGTCTCGCCGGTACGGGTGATCGTGACGACGGTGCCGTCGGCGAGGGTCTTGCTGATGGTGCCGTCAGGCAGGGGGACGAAGGTGTCGGCGTTCGCGGCGCCCGCGGACAGGAAGCCGACCGCGACGGCGGTGGCGGCGCCGACGGCCGAGATCTGCAGCCCGCGACGCAGGCCGGTGGTGCTGGAGTTCATGATTTCGTCTTCCTATCCGATGCTGAACGGCTGGCCGTACAGGGTGGTCTTGGAGTAGTTGTCGCCGACGATCTCGACCACCGTGTAGGAACGGGCCTGGGCGAAGCCGCCGCAGTTCTGGATCTCGAGCTGGGTGTCCTGGTACTGGACCGAGTACTTGCCGTTCTTCTTGATGTCCTTTCCGGAGACGCCGACGAACTTGACCTGGCCTGCGGAGACCGGGACGGTCAGCGAACCTGAGATCGATGGGCCGGAGAGGTCGATGCCCGCGCCGATGGAGCCGCCGAGGCCGGTGATGTCGACCTGGCAGCCGACGATGTAGCCGGTGCTGATCCGCGAGACCCCGTGCGTCGAGGAGTTGTTGGTGCCCTTGTCGTTGGTCGCGCCGTTCCAGGGGCCGGCCTCGGTCTCCTTGGTGACGCCGGTGACGTCGGCGGTGACCGTGCCCGAGACCCACGCCGTGCGGCCGGCGCCGTTGGCGGCGAGCGACGGGGAGATCAGGGCGCTCTCGCCGGTGCGGGAGACGACCGCTCCCGGTCCGGCCTTCTGCCCGTCGGGCAGCGGCACGAAGGTGTCGGCGTGGGCCGCACCGGTGGACATCAGGCCGATCGCCATCGCGGCGGCGGCGACGCCTCCGATGCGGGCGCCCCGCACCCCGGACACGCTCTTCACACTCAATGCAATCCCCTCACAAGGAATCTCGACCGGGCAACTCGGACAACCGAGGCGGGCGGGGCATGTCGTTGCCACCGCGAACAAGAAGTTAGCGAAGGCTAAGCTACTTTGCAATCGCTTGCTTTGGCGTTTACCCGGTGAAATGGGTCACCCCTGTCGGGATAGCCTTGCTCGCATGGCACCCGACAAGACGCCCGGCCGGGCCGCGAAGCAGAACACCTCGAAGCGGGGCAGTGCCTCGGTCAAGCACCGCGGACCGATCCTGCTGCGACGCGATCGCAAGGTGGGCACGAGCACCACCGATCAGCGGCTGCTCGACCAGCGTGGGCCGACCGACTGGGTGCACACCGATCCGTGGCGGGTGCTCCGGATCCAGAGCGAGTTCGTCGAGGGTTTCGGTGCGCTGGCGGAGGTGCCGCGGGCGGTGACGGTGTTCGGTTCCGCCCGAACCGGGTCCGATCACCCCGAGTACACCGCGGGTCGCGAACTCGGCGCCGCGTTGGCCGAGGCCGGGTACGCCGTCATCACCGGCGGCGGCCCCGGCGTGATGGAGGCCGCGAACCGCGGCGCCAGCGAGTCGGGCGGCTACTCGATCGGGCTCGGGATCGAGCTGCCGTTCGAGCAGGGCCTGAACGAGTGGGTCGACCTCGGCATCAACTTCCGGTACTTCTTCGCCCGCAAGACCATGTTCGTCAAGTACTCGCAGGCCTTCATCTGTCTGCCTGGCGGGTTCGGCACCCTGGACGAGCTGTTCGAGGCGCTGACCCTCGTGCAGACCCGCAAGGTCACCCGGTTCCCGATCGTGCTGTTCGGCACGGAGTACTGGTCCGGCCTGGTCCAGTGGATCAAGACGACGCTGGTGGAGAGCGGCAAGATCTCCGAGGGTGACGTCGAACTGCTGCACGTGACCGACAGCGTCGAGGAGGCCGTGCGCATCGTCGTCGAGTCGCAGCACGGCGTCGACGCCGCCGAGCTGATGGGCACCGAGGAGGAGTGGTGAGCCCGATGCGCACCATCTGTGTGTATTGCGCCTCCGGGCCGGTCGACGATTCTTACCTGGCGCTCGCGGCGGAACTGGGTACCGAGATCGGCCGACGCGGGCTGCGGCTGGTCTCCGGCGGCGGCAATGTCTCGATGATGGGGGCGGTGGCCGAGGCCACCCGCGACGCAGGCGGCTGGACCATCGGTGTCATCCCGAAGGCGTTGGTGCACAGGGAGGTTGCCGATACCGATGCCGACGAACTGATCGTCACCGACACCATGCGCCAGCGCAAGCAGGTCATGGAGGACCGCGCCGATGCCTTCATCACCCTGCCGGGTGGGATCGGCACGCTCGAGGAACTCTTCGAGACCTGGACGGCGGGCTACCTGGGCATGCATGCCAAGCCGGTGGTCCTGCTCGACCCGGTCGGGCACTACTCCGGGCTGTTGAACTGGCTGGACGGATTGCGCGACGGCGGCTTCGTGCAGCAGCGGGCCCTCGACGGGCTGCTCGTGACGTCCGGGGTCGGCGAGGCGCTCGACGCCTGCACCACCCCGTGATCGCCGGTGCCTGGATGCCACTATGAAGCCCATGACCGAACCCCACCTCGCGGCCTCGCCGACCCTGTGCGGCAAGCCGGTGGCGACCGATCGGGCCCTGGTGATGGCGATCGTCAACCGCACCCCGGATTCGTTCTACGACAAGGGCGCCACCTTCACCGATGAGGCGGCCATGGCGGCCGTCCACCGGGCGGTCGACGAGGGCGCGGACCTGGTCGACATCGGCGGCGTCAAGGCGGGGCCAGGCGACGAGGTGGACACTGCCGAGGAGATCCGCCGGGTGGTGCCGTTCGTCGAGGCGATCCGCGCTCGGTACCCGGACCTGCTGATCTCCGTGGACACCTGGCGCGGCCCCGTCGCCCGGCTGGCGTGCGGTGCGGGCGCCGACCTGATCAACGACACCTGGGCCGGTGCCGATCCGACGTTGGTCGAGGTGGCGGCCGAGCTGGGCGCCGGATATGTCTGCTCGCACACCGGCGGCGCCGTGCCCCGGACCCGGCCGCACCGGGTCCGCTACACGGACGTCGTCGCGGACGTGGTCGACGAGGTGGTGACGGCGGCGCAGCGGGCGCGCGATCTCGGCGTCCCCGCCGACGGGATCCTCATCGATCCGACCCACGATTTCGGCAAAAACACCTTCCACGGGCTCGAGTTGTTGCGGCGCGTGGACGTTCTTGTAAACACCGGGTGGCCTGTCCTGATGGCACTGAGCAACAAGGATTTTATCGGGGAGACTCTAGGTGTAGAACTCGCCGAGCGGTTGGAGGGTACGTTGGCAGCGACAGCATTGGCAGCCGCAGAAGGTGCCCGGGTCTTCAGGGTCCACGAGGTCGCGTCCACCAGACGAGTGGTCGACATGGTCGCCGCGATCATCGGCACCAGGGCGCCGGCCCGCACGGTTCGGGGGCTGGCATGAGGGCGAGCACGAGCGGTGAGCGCGTCTGGTCAGAGGCGAACAGTTGGGACCACCCGGCCTGGAGCATCGCCGACCTGATCGCGGCGAAGGCAGGCCGGACGGTGTCGGTGGTGTTGCCCGCGCTGAACGAGGAGAAGACGGTCTCCGCGGTGGTGGACACCATCCATCCGCTGCTCGGCAGTCTGGTGGACGAGCTGATCGTGCTCGACTCCGGTTCCACCGACGAGACCGCGGAGCGGGCCGCGGCCGCGGGCGCAACCGTGGTCAGCCGTGAGCAGGCGGTGCCGGGACTCGCGCCGGTACCCGGCAAGGGCGAGGTGCTGTGGCGCTCGATCGCGGCGAGCACGGGCGACCTGATCGCCTTCGTCGATTCCGACCTGATCAACCCCGATCCGGAGTTCGTGCCGAAGCTGCTGGGGCCGCTGCTCACCGTCGACGGCATCCATCTCGTGAAGGGGTACTACCGGCGGCCGCTGCGGGTCAGCGGGACCGAGGATGCGAACGGCGGCGGCCGGGTCACGGAGTTGGTCGCGCGGCCGCTGCTCGCGGCGATGCGGCCCGAGCTGACCTCGGTGCTGCAACCTCTCGGTGGTGAGTACGCGGGGACACGGGAGCTGCTGTCCGCGGTGCCGTTCGCGCCCGGATACGGGGTGGAGATCGGGCTGCTGCTCGACACCTACGACCGGCTCGGGCTCAGCGCCATCGGCCAGGTGAACCTGGGGGTGCGCAAGCACCGCAACCGGCCGCTGGTCGAGCTCGGCGTGATGAGCAGGCAGATCATCGGCACCATGCTCCGCCGGTGCGGTATCGAGGATTCCGGAGCCGGGCTGACGCAGTTCCTCGCCGACGGCGACTCGTTCGTGCCGGTGACCACCGAGGTGTCGCTGGCGGACCGGCCGCCGATGAACACGCTCAGGCCGTAGGGCGGCGGGTCACCACGTTGCGGCGCTTGTCGGACGGCCGTGACAGGATCGGATCATGTTCACGGTGCTGCTCTATCTGCTGATCATGGCGCTGGTCGGAGGGCTGTTGTTCCTGGCGGCCTCGGCGGTGTTCGGGCGCGGTGAGGAGATGGCCCCGCTGCCGCCGGGGACCACCGCCACCATGCTCCCGGCAGAGGACGTCACAGGGGCGGACGTCCGCGCGCTGCGGTTCCAGCAGACCGTGCGTGGGTACAAGGCCGCCGAGGTGGACTGGGCATTGGATCGGTTGGGGCGCGAGATCGATTCGCTGCGGAGCGAATTGGCGAGCCTGCGCGAGGCGCCGGTCTCCGGGCAGGAGGAGTCATGAGCGCGGACGCGTCCTATGACGGCCGGACCCGGTGCCCGTGGGCGGTCGACGGGTCGGGATCGCGGATCTACCGCGACTACCACGACGAGGAATGGGGAGTGCCCCTGCGCGGTCGGGACGAGCTCTTCGAGCGGCTGTGCCTGGAGGCCTTCCAGTCCGGGCTGTCCTGGATCACCGTGCTCCGCAAGCGGGAGGCCTTCCGCTCCGCGTTCGCGGGCTTCGACGTCGAGACGGTGGCCGGGTTCGGGGCCGACGATGTCGAGCGGCTGCTCGCCGATCCGGGAATCGTCCGCAATCGGGCGAAGATCGAGGCCTGCATCTCGAATGCGCGGGCCGTTCTCGAGATGACGGACACCGATCTCGACGCGCTGCTCTGGTCGTTTGCACCCGAGCCACGCCCGGGCCGGTTGCGGACCGTCGACGAGGTGCCCGCGGTGACCGCGGAGTCGAAGGCGATGGCCAAGGAACTCAAGCGCAGGGGGTTCAAGTTTGTGGGTCCCACCACGGCATATGCCCTGATGCAGGCGACAGGGATGGTCGACGATCACGTGCTCGATTGCTGGGTCGAGGTGCGTCGCTGAGCCTGGTTTCCGGTCCGCATTCGATCGGAAACGAGACTCAGGTTCCCGGCATTCCTTGCAATAGGGAAGAATGGCACATGTGATCCCCGACAACAGCTGTCGGGGTACCGACGGTAAGCCTAGGCGCAGAGCTTGTCAGCGCAGATCTGGAGGGAGCAGGTAATGGCGGCCATGAAGCCCCGGACCGGTGACGGTCCCCTCGAAGCCACCAAGGAAGGGCGAGGAATCGTCATGCGGGTTCCGCTCGAGGGTGGAGGTCGGCTCGTCGTCGAGCTGACCCCGGAAGAAGCCGCCGCGCTCGGAGACGAGCTGAAGGGCGTCACCAGCTAACTCCTGGAATGGTTCGATACGGCGACCTTGCCGGACTCGAACCCTCAGGCATACGGCCCCGCTTGCCACCTCGGCTCGCGGGGTCTTTGCGGTGCAATCGACAGAGAGGCGGACCGATGCTGGCCGATGTCGTCGGGCTGCTCGCCTGCCCGCATTGCGGCGGTGGGCTCGACGTCGCCGACCGCACCCTGCTGTGTGAACAGGGACACAGCTTCGACATCGCCAGGCAGGGCTACGTCAGCCTGTTGTCCGGGGCCGCGAAGTTCACCGGCGACAGCGCCGAGATGATCGCGGCCCGTGCCCGATTCCTCGACGGCCACCATTTCGACCCGCTGATGGACGCGGTGGCCCGCGCCTGCGCCACCGATGCCCCTGCCGACCCGGCGGTGCTCGAGGTCGGCGCGGGTACGGGCCACTACCTCGCGGCCGTCCTCGACGCCCTGCCCGCCGCGCAGGGCATCGGCGTCGACGTCTCCAAGCCCGCCGCGCGATGGCTCGCTCGCAGCCATCCGCGGGCGGCGTCGGTGGTCGCCGACATCTGGACCCAGCTGCCGGTCCGCGCTCACGCCCTCAGTCATGTGCTGTCGATCTTCGCCCCGCGCAACGCCGCGGAGCTGCGCCGGGTGCTGCGGCAGGACGGAACGCTGATCGTGCTCACCCCGACGGATCGGCACCTGCGTGAACTCGTGGACCTGCTCGGCCTGGTCCGGGTGGACGAGAACAAGACGGTGCGCCTCGGCGCCAGCATGGCCGGGCACTTCGAGAGGGTGGACCGGGTTGCGGTCGAGTACCCGATGACGCTCGCGCGCACCGATGTCGACAGCCTGATCGCGATGGGTCCGTCCGCGCGTCACCTCGGCGACGAGGCGAGGGCGCAGCGCATTGCCAGCTTGCCCGAGTCCTCGACGGTGACGGCCTCCGTCACGATCAGCAGCTACCGCCCGGTCCCGGAGGCGGGCGCAGACCCGGTGTAGCCCTCGACCGCGGCCTGGTAGACGGCGAGGGTCTGCCTGGCGATCTGCTCCCAGGAGAATTCCGCGATCGCCCGCGCCCGGCCGGCCCTGCCCATCGCGGCCGCGCCCGCGCGGTCGGCGGTGACCGTGTTGACCGCCGCCGCCAGCGCGTGCTCGAACGCCTCCGGCTCGTAGGAGTTGTAGTGCACCAGACTCCCGGTGACGCCGTCCTCGACCACCTCGGGAATGCCGCCGACGTCGGAGGCCACCACCGCGGTCTCGGTGGCCATCGCCTCCAGGTTCACGATGCCGAGCGGCTCGTAGACCGAGGGACACACGAACACCGTTGCGGCGGAGAGGATCTCCCGGACCTGCGCGGTGGGCAGCATCTCCCTGACCCAGAACACGTTGCGTCGCGCCTCGGACAGCTTCGCGACCGCCCGCTCGGTCTCCTCGGCGATCTCCGCGGTGTCGGGGGCGCCTGCGCACAGCACCAGCTGCACATCCGGGTCGAAGTCGTGGGCCGCCGCGATCAGGTGGCCGACGCCCTTCTGTCGGGTGATCCGGCCGACGAAGGCCGCGATGGGGGCGTCCGGGTCGACGCCCAGGTCGCGCAGCACCGAGGTCGGGCGTTCGCCGCCGAAATCCGGGTACCAGACATCGGTGTCAATCCCGTTGCGCACCACATGCACTCGATCCGGGTTGACGAACGGATAGGCGTCGAGCAGGTCGAGGCGCATGCCCGCGCTGACCGCGATGACGGCGTCGGCGTACTCGACCGCGTTGCGCTCGGACCAGGAGGAGATGCGGTATCCACCGCCGAGCTGCTCGGCCTTCCACGGTCGGCGGGGCTCGAGCGAGTGGGCGGTCATGATGTGGGGCACCCCGTACAGCTCGCCCGCGAGGTGCCCGGCCAGGCCGGTGTACCAGGTGTGCGAATGCACCACGTCGGCCGCGCATGCCGCCTGCGCCATCCGCAGCTGCGCCGACAACATGGTCAACGCGGGATTGGCGCCTGCCAGAGCGGGATCGGGCCCGTGCACGATCGCGCCCTCGCGGGGCTCGCCCATGCAGTGCACCTCGACGTCGCAGAGCCGCGTGAGCTGGGCCACGAGCTCGGTGACGTGGACCCCCGCGCCACCGTAGATCTCCGGGGGGTACTCCCTGGTCATCATCGCAACCCGCACGCGATAAACGTAGCCGCCGAGCCGACTTGGGGCTACCGCTGGCGGGGGTAATGCCCGACCGATAGGTTGGCAGGGTGAGGAGCCAGCCGCATGTGCTCGGAATCGTGCTCGCCGGAGGCGAAGGGAAACGTCTGTACCCCTTGACCGCGGACCGGGCCAAGCCGGCGGTGCCGTTCGGCGGGGCCTACCGCCTGATCGACTTCGTGCTGAGCAACCTGGTCAACGCCGGCTATCTCCGGATCTGTGTGCTGACCCAGTACAAGTCGCATTCCCTCGACCGCCACATCTCGCAGACGTGGCGGCTGTCGGGTTTCGCGGGCGAGTACATCACCCCGGTCCCGGCGCAGCAGCGGCTCGGCCCGCGCTGGTACACCGGCAGCGCGGATGCGATCTTCCAGTCGCTCAACCTGGTCTACGACGAGGACCCCGAGTACATCGTGGTGTTCGGCGCCGACCACGTGTACCGGATGGATCCCGAGCAGATGGTCCAGCACCACATCGACTCGGGGGCGGGGGTCACCGTGGCCGGGATCCGTGTGCCACGCAGCGAGGCGTTCGCGTTCGGCTGCATCGACAGCGACGAGTCGGGCCGCATCACCCAGTTCCTGGAGAAGCCGGCGCATCCGCCCGGCACCCCGGACGACCCGAACGTGACGTTCGCGTCGATGGGGAACTATGTGTTCACCACGAAGGTACTGGTGGACGCCATCCGCGCCGACTCGGAGAACTCCGACTCCGACCACGACATGGGCGGGGACATCATCCCGGCGCTGGTCGCCGCCGGGATGGCCAACGTCTACGACTTCAAGGACAACGTGGTGCCCGGCGCAACCGACCGCGACCGCGGGTACTGGCGGGACGTCGGCACCATCGACGCGTTCTACGAGGCGCACATGGACCTGGTGTCCGTCCACCCGGTGTTCAACCTCTACAACCGGCGCTGGCCGATCCGTGGCGCGGCCGAGAACCTGGCGCCGGCCAAGTTCGTGCAGGGCGGGCTCGCCCAGGAATCGGTGGTGGGCGCCGGCTGCATCCTGTCCGCCGCGACCGTCCGCAACTCCGTGCTCAGCTCCAACGTGATGGTCGACGACGGCGCCACCGTCGAGGGCAGCGTGCTGATGCCGGGCGTGCGCGTCGGCAAGGGCGCGGTGGTGCGGCACGCGATCCTGGACAAGAACGTGGTGGTCGGCGAGGGCGAGATCATCGGCGTCGACCTCGAGCGTGACCGGCAGCGGTTCGCGGTCAGCCCTGGCGGCGTGGTCGCGATCGGCAAGGGCGTCTGGATCTGAGCCCCCTGTCCGCGGCCGGTCGGGTAACGGTTCGATGTGCGGGTTCGCCGAGGCGTCTCGGATGAGTAACGAGATCTTCGTTCCGCAATCCCTGATCCTCGTTTCCCTGGTCTAATGGAATGCTCAGAGACAGAATGGATTTCGACAGCGAGTAAGCCCTAACCCAAGGTCAGCCGGCCACCCGTACCGGTCAGTCGCACACGCGCGCGGGGGCCCCAGAGTTTCGGGATGCGCGATGATCGAAGCAGTGCTGGGGCTCTCCACGAGCACAAGCGAGCCGGCGCAACCCCGACCCGAGTCGGCGCAACCCCGACCCGAGCCGGCGGAGCGAATCGACGACGCACGTGGCGGTCGTGTGGTTCTCCACGGGTTGCTCGCGATTGCGACGTTGACACCGGCGCAGGCCGCGCTGCTCGTCACCGATGTGGTCGATCAGCTCGAGCTGGTGCGGAGCCGGGACGGCTACCCGATCATCCGGGACCACGGGGTGACGGTGTCCGAGCGGGGACAGCTCACGATCGAGTGCACCGGGAGCGCGGCGTCCTGGCACGACATGGACGAGGCGGTGGCGAGTCTGCTGCGGAGTATCGCGACGAGCTGTCGGGATCGTGCGCTCGCCGACCGGTTGGACGAATCGATCGCCCGAACAACAGATCTGGCAGACCTGGCGCAACGGGTTCGCGGTGCGGTCGCGACGGAGCTCGACCCGTCCACGGTTGGCAGGACGCGGTGCCAGCTCGCGGAGCTCGTCTCGGCGACGAGGGGGCTGGCACACTCGGACGATCGGGTCGTGACGGACCGCGCGAACTCGCAGGGCCCACCGACCCCGCCGACCCCGGCCGCCGCATCGTCGCTCGCCCCGAAGGGCTGGTATCCACCCGTCGAGAATCCGTGGCATCGCAAGCGGCGGCGGCTGTCGCGTCGTGGGGGTGTACTCGGCCTGATCTCGATCCTGCTGTTCGTCGGGGTGGTGTGGGCGGCTCCCGGTGCGTGGTCGGAGCTGCGTCGGGGCTGGGATGCCCTTCTGCATCCGGTGAATCCGTCGGAGCAGAATCAGATCAGTCCGGTCTCGCCGCCGCCGCCGCTCGCGCCCGAAGCCGCCCAGGCGAACTCACCGACCGCGCAGGGCACCGCCGAGGCTGGGCCGGTCCATACCGGACTTCCCGGCAGCGCGGGGCCGATCACCCTGGTCACCGCCACCTTCGCCAACGGGGAATGCGCGACGGGACAACCGTGCACCATGCGGGTCGACGTCCACGTCGATCCTGCTGCGAATGTCGGCGCGGTGACCTGGCATGTGGTCGTGTACGACCGATGCTCGGGAGCCGTTCATCCGGGCACTGACGTGACGACGCCCGTGCCGCCGGGTGGGCAGCAGGTGTACGGCATCGCCAGGGTCGTCCTGCCGCCCGCCCCCGCGCTCGCCGTCGCCGCGCTGACCAACGCCCCTGCGGCAGCCGCGTCGGAGCCGGCATTCGTGCCCGCCGAGAACGCAAAGTGCTGAGGGGTGGGGTCGCATGCAGGCGCACAAGCGAGAATCCGACCCCTGGCTCGTAGCGGCGGCGATCACCCTCGTCGTCCTCGGCCTGCTCAACCTGGTCTCGACGGGGAAGACCACGGATGCCGTCCGTCACGCACTCTTCGCTGCCATCGGCCTCGGTGCGATGTACGCGATATCGCGACTGCGGACCGGCACCCTCCGACGATTCGGCTGGACGTTGTATGCCGCTGCGGTCGTCCTGCTCGCTGCGGTGCCACTCATCGGGATCGCGACCAAGGGTGCGCAGCGATGGCTGAACTTCGGCCTGTTCACCGTTCAACCGTCCGAACTCGCCAAGCTGGCGCTGGTCATGGTCCCCGCGGCGATCCTGGCGGGTGGGTACACCCTCGGCCGGTTCGCGGCGACCCTGCTGATCTCGAGTGTGCCGATCGGTCTCGTGGCGCTGCAGCCCGACCTGTCGACCGCCGTGGTGCTCGCCTCGACCGTGATACTCATGCTGATCCTGGCCAGGGTGCCGCTGCTGCCCCTGCTGCCGCTGTTCGCGCTCGGGATCGCATCGTTGCCCCTTGCCGTGCTGTTCCTCCGGCCCTATCAGCTCGAGCGCATTCACGTGTTCCTGTCGAGCAACGCCGACCCGCAGGGGTCGGGTTGGGCGGCGCTGCAGGCCGACATCGCGATCGGCAGCGGCGGGTGGTTCGGTCTCGGGCGTGAGCCGTTTTACGACCTGAGGGCCGAGTACCTTCCCGAATCGGAGCACGATCTCGCCTTCGCGAGCCTCGTGTACGGATGGGGGTTGTTCGCCGGCCTGGCAGTCGTGGTCGCCACGATGATCATCGTGTGGCGGGCCGCGCTGGCCGCCCGAACGGCACGCACCAGGGAAGCCGCCCTCGTCGCGGCCGGGATCGGTGGGCTGTTCGGAGTGCAGGCCGTGGTCTCCATTGCGCAGAGCCTGTCGCTCCTCCCGCACACCGGCATGCCGATCCCCCTCTTCAGTTACGGGGGCACGGCGGCAATCGTCGGATTCGTCGCGATCGGGCTGGTGCTCGCGATCCGCCGCGACGGCGTCACGCGTCCCCTGTGGGCCACCGAGTCCAGGCGGCGCCGCCTGCCCCGAGGAGTGTCAACAGGCGCCGTCACGGTCACAGCGATGCTCCTCGCGCTGTCGGTGTTCGCGTGGCAGCTGCAGACCGGTCGGGGTACGGAGTTGCGCACGATGAGCGACGTGCAGATGGAGCGTTGCATCCGTCTACCCGCCGAGCGGGGTCACATCCTCGACCGAAACGGCGAGCCGCTCGCGTACAACGTCCCCGAGTACGCCGTCGCGGTGGTTGCCCGGATGTTCGACCGTGACGACGGGCCCGTGCGCGCCGAACTGGCCGCGCTGCTCGGCGTCACGCCCGAACAGCTGGCGGCGACCCTGGAGAGCGGCGGCCAGGAGTTGGAGGTCGTACTGGGCCGGGTCACCGCCGAGCAGGCTCGGCGGGTCGTGGACGCCCAACTCCCGTGGGTGCTCGTGTACCCGACCGGGCGCAGGCACTACCCGCACGGGGCATCGCTGGCATCCGTCCTCGGGTACGTCGGGCTCGCGGATCCGCATGACATGGAACGCTGGCCCCACCTCGCCCTCGGATCACGGGTCGGCAAGGCGGGTACCGAGAAGCAGTACGACGCGCTGCTCCGCGGCACCGACGGCAAGCAGTGCATGTTCGTCGATCCGTCCGGGCGTCTGGTGGCCACCGGCGAGCGGGTGGACCCGGTGCGGGGACACGACCTGAAGTTGCACCTCGACATGGGGATGCAGCAGCTCGCGACCGATGCGCTCACCGATGCGGTGCGCAGCAGTGGGGGCGATATGGGCGCGGCGATCGTGATGGACGCCCGCACCGGGGCGGTGCTGACGCTGGCCAGCGTGCCCGGATACGACAACAACGTCTACGGCCCCCCGGTCGACGCGGTCGCGCTGGCGGCACAGACCGAGGGGCCAGGGCCGGGACGGATGCTCAACCACGCCGACCAGTCCGCGGCACCGCCCGGCTCGACCTTCAAGATCGTCGTCGCGGCGGCCAACGCGAAGTACAACGTGCTGTCGCCGGACGCCCAGCTCGCGGGCGGTGCGTCGTACACCTATGGAGGGCACACATTCGCGAACTGGCAACCGATGGGGCCGAACAGCTTGATCGGGGCGATCCAGTGGTCGGACAACGTCTACTTCTACCAGCTCGCCGAACTCCTCGGCCCCGAGCGAATCGCGGCAACCGCCGCGGAGTTGGGCGTTGGCGAGGAATCGGGGATCGACCTGCCGGGCGAGGCCGTGGGCTTCCTCGGCACCCCGGAGAACGTCGGCAGCATCGGGGGAACCTGGTATCCGGGGTCGACGCTGCTGATGGGCATCGGTCAGGGCACCGTCAGCGCGACGCCTGTGCAGTTGGCGCGCTGGACGTCGGGCATCGCCACCGGCTCGACGGTGACCCCCCAGCTCGCCGCGGCGTACGGGCCGGACGCCCTGCCCATTCCCACCGCTGACCCTCGGCGACTGTCCTTCGCGGACCAACTCGGCCCCGTCCGAGCAGGGATGCGAGCATCTGCCGCTGCCGGAACGGCCGGGCAGTTGGCCACCTTGCCGGTCGCGGCGGGCGCCAAGACCGGAACGGCGGAGGATCCGTCGGCACCAGGAAAAGGCCTCAATGCCTGGTTCTCGGCGGTGGTGCCCTTCGACGCTCCCGAGATCGTGGTCTCGGTGCTGGTCCGTGGCGGTGGATTCGGGTCGGCAACGTCCGGGCCCGTCGCCAAGAAACTCCTCGAGCGCTACCTCGCACAACCACGGGCCGTGCCGAACCGCTGATCCCCGATCCACCGCGGGGTGGATCAGGGCCGATCAGTCGCTGTAAGCGGCAACCACTTCGGGGTGATCGAGGCAGGCGGTCGCACCTTCGGCGACACAGGTCAGCGGGCGCTCGGCCGTCTTCACAGGGAGCCCGAAGGTCTCTTCGAGCAGCTGCGACAGACCGTGCAGCAGCGACCCACCGCCGAGCGTCAGGAGCCCCTCGGACATCACGTCACCGATCGCCTGCGCGGGGATGTCCTCCAGGCATGCGGCCAGCGTCTGCACGATCCCGGTCGTGGTCGGCCGCAACGCATCCACGATCTCCTCGGTCTCGAGCGTGACCAGACGTGCCCGTCCGGTCACGGCGTCGCGGCCCTCGACGACGAGCGACTGCCCCTCGCCGGTCTCGGGCGCGCCGACCTTCACCCGCTCGGCGGTGAGCTCGCCGACGATGATGTTGTGCTCGGTCCGCAGGTAGTGATACAGCGCGTTGGTCAGTTCATCACCTGCGAGCCGGCAACTGCGATGCGAGAGCATGCCGCCATAACAGAACGCGGTGACTTCCGAAGTGCCGCCGCCGATGTCGACGACGAGGTGGGCGCGGGGTTCGAGCGGGTTGATCCCGCAGCCGAGTGCCCCCGCGACCGGCTCCGGTATCAGCCCGACCTTTCGCAGACCGGCCTCGTGTCCGACCTCGAGCAGAGCCCGACGCTCGAGCGAGGTGGCGCCTGCGGGAACCGAGATGACGCCCTTCGGCCGCACGCCGTACCGCCTGCTCGGGGCCGCGCGTTTGATGACGGCCGTGACGAAGGCCTGGGCCGACTCGAGGTCGACGATCACCCCGTCGTGCATCGGACGAACGGGCGTGACTCCCATGGGATTGCGGCCGACCAGGTCTCGCGCTTCCGTGCCGATCGCGAGGGCGTGGTGCGGATCCTTCTCTCGCACCAGCATGAACGATGGCTCGTTCAGGACGATGCCGTCTTCGGGGGTCCCGACGACAGTGTTGGTGGTTCCGAGATCGATACCAAGTCCGCTCACGTCGGCCTCCGAGAGGTGTTCCAGCGAGATGGTTCGATGGTACGCAGCGGCTCCGGCGTTCGGTCGAGATCGCGGTGACTCGTCACAGATCCGCGCTCAACCGTTATCGACCTCACCGTTCGGTTGATCGCTCAGTGGACCTCCATCAGCTCGGCCCACGACTCGACGTTGGGGTGACGCTTGAGCAACGCCCGGCGCTGGCGCTCGGTCATCCCGCCCCAGACGCCGAACTCGACTCGGTTGTCGAGGGCCTCGGCCCCGCACTGGATGATGACGGGGCACTGGCGGCACGCGGCGGCCGCCTCGCGTTGGGCTGCGCCGCGAACGAACATCTGATCGGGGTTCTGCGCACGGCACAGCGCACGCTCCACCCAGGCGTGCGGCATGGCGAGGAGGGGGTAGTCGCATTCCGCGGGGGCATAGCTCCCGGACTCCGGTCGGGGGCGGCTTGAGCACATCACGAGACCCCATGGTGCCCCGGATCGAGCCTGCCCGACAGCCGTTTTGGCGGAAGTTGGTCAACTGTCCATCTCGGGGTAACGGCGCGTTTCGGCCGTACATGGGGAGCCGGGCGAACCGGCTATCGGAGGTCCCGCCGCCGGAACGCGACAAGGCCGGCGACGAGCAGCCCCGCATCGATCACCAGGAGCCACACGACAGGGGCGGCCTCGAAGCCCGCGCCTGGCAACTTGGGCGTGTGGCTGAAGGGTTGGAGGTCGAGCACCCACTGCGGGACGCCCGAGATGGAACCGAGCAGGAACAGGGCCACGAACGTCACCAGCACGCCCCACGCCACCGGGGTGAAACGCGGAACCAGTCCGAAGAGCAGCACCGTCACCGCCGCCAGCATCCAGACGGCAGGCAGCTGCACGAGCCCGGTGGCAAGCACCCCTGGGAGCTTGCCCCCGACATCGCCTGCCGCGACACCGTAGGTCACCCCGGCAACCAGCCCGGCGGCGAGCATGGCGACGGCAGGGCCGACGAACGCGAAGACGACATGGCTTGCGGCCCATCGGATCCGGCCGACCGCACCGGAGGTCACGGACTCGGCGCGCTGCGCGGTCTCCTCGCCGTGCAGGCGCAGCGCCGAGGAGATCGCGAGCGCAGCGGCGCCGACGGCGAGCATGGTGAACGCGATCGTGATGAACGCGTCCTCGAGGGCCTGCGTTCCGCCCATCCGGCTGACGATCTCCCGGATCGTGTCGCCGCCGCCGAGCTCGTCGCCGATCCCGTGCACGACGCTGCCGATCAGCAGTGCGTACAGGCTGATCCCGATGGTCCACGCGATGAGCGTGCCCCGCTGCAGTCGCCAGGACAGGCCGAACGGGCCGCTCAGCACCCGCGCCGCTGTCGGCGCACCGAGGCGCTCCGCGATCACCCCCGCACCGACGTCCCGCCTGCGCAGCAACGCATACGCCGCCACGGTGAGCGCGATCGCCGTGGCCAGGTGCAGCAGGAGCACCCACCAGCGGTCGCCCGCGTACGGCCGCACCTGCAGCGACCAGCCCAGCGGCGACAGCCAGGACAGTGCGGCCGGACCGGCGTCGCCGACGGCACGGAGCGCGAATGCGGTCCCGAGGACGGCGAAGGCGATGCCGCGGGCGGTGCGGGCACTGGTGCTCAGCTGCGCCGCGACGGCGGCGACCGCCGTGAACACGATGCCGGATGCCGCCAGCGCGAGTCCGAACGCGATCGAGCCCGCGCGCGGCACGTCGGTGCCGAGCAGTCCCGCCGCGCCGATCGCCCCGGTCGCGATGGACGCGCCGAAGGCGACCAGCAACGCGGCGGTCAGGCCCGCGTACCGGCCGACGACGGTCGAGTCGAGCAGCTCCGTCCGACCGCTCTCCTCCTCCGCCCTTGTGTGCCGGATGACGGTGAGGATCACCGCGATCGCGATCAGCGTGTAGAAGATCCCGGCTTTCCAGATGCCGACGGCGCCGAGGCTGTCGTTGTAGATCTCGCCGTACATGGCGCGTTGAGCCGGGCTCCCCATGATGGTGGCGGCGAATGCCGCACGCTCCGCCTCGTCGGGGTAGATGCTCTCGATGCTGCCCATGTAGACGGGAGCAAGCGGCAGCGAGAGGAGCAGCACCCAGAGCGGTAGCACGATCCGGTCGCGCCGCAGGAAGAGCCGGACGAAGCCGAGCGTGCCGGTGAGGTTCGACGCCCCGCGCGGAGCCGCCGCGGCCGGATACCGTGGCCCCGCGACTGTCACGGTGCTCATGCCGTCACCTTCTCTCCGGTGGGCTCGGGTCCCTCGACCTGGTAGTGGCGAAGGAACAGTTCCTCGAGCGTCGGCGGCTTGCTGACCAGGCTGCGCACCCCGGCGTCGCCGAGCACGCGGATCAGCTCGCCCAGGTGTTCGCTGTCGACCTGGCAGTGCAGCGTGTGATCGTCGATCGAGATGTCATCGACGCCCGCGAGCCGGCTGAGGTCGCCTGGGTCGCCCGTCAACTCGGCACTGATCGAGGTGCGGCTCAGGTGTCGCATCGAGGACAGCGAGCCGCTCTCCACGGTCTTGCCCAACCGGATGATGGTCACCCGGTCGCACAGCGCCTCCACCTCGGACAGGATGTGGCTGGACAGCAGCACGGTGACACCGCGGCGGGCCGCCTCGGCGACGCAGTCGCGGAAGACCTGTTCCATCAGCGGGTCGAGGCCGGAGGTCGGCTCGTCGAGCAGGAGCAGTCGGGCGTTCGACGACAACGCCGAGATCAGGGACACCTTCTGCCGGTTGCCCTTCGAGTACGTGCGCGACTTCTTGCGTGGATCGAGGTCGAAGCGCTCGATGAGCTCGGAACGCCTGGCCTCGTCGATGCCGCCGCGCATCCGGGCCAACAGGTCGATGGTCTCGCCGCCGGTCAGCGACGGCCACAGCGTGACGTCGCCAGGAACGTAGGCCAGGTCGCGGTGCAGGGCGACGGCGTCACGCCACGGGTCGCGGCCGAGGACAGTGGCGCTGCCCGCGGTCGCGCGCAGGCTGCCGAGCAGCACCCGGATGGTGGTCGACTTGCCCGCGCCGTTGGGGCCGAGGAAGCCGTGCACCTCGCCGGGCGCGACCTGTAGGTCGAGGCCGTCGAGGGCCCGGGTCTGACCGAACGTCTTGACCAGGTCGCGAACGTCGATGAGCGGGTTCATGGCATCTCCTCGGTTGGGGCATCGGCGGCCAGGAAGGCGTCGAGCAGCGAGGAGTCGGTGAAGATCCCCTCGGCGTACATCTCGAGAGCGGGCAGGGTGATCTCGTCCGACAGGTCGCGGATGGCCGTGGCGTAGTCGAGCGCTCCCTCCCGGTCCGCCCTTATCTGTAGGTAGAGCAGCAGCGCGCCGACGTTGTTCAGGGTGAGATACCGCGCCCGCGCCTTCGGGTCGCGGCTCGCTCGCAGCTTGCCGGAGCGCACTCCGATCGCGAGGTACTCCTCGGTGTCGGCCACCATGTGCTCGAAGAGGGACTCGGCGAGCCGGCCGCCTGCCTGGAAGCTGCGGACCATGTACGCGACGACCGGCGCGTACTGCTCGAGTTCGCTCAGCGCCGCGATCGCGCCCGCAGGCCCCGGCGTCGACATGGCCTGAGCCTTCTGTTCCCTGATGATCTCGAGAACGTGCGCGTCACATTCGGCGCGCAGTCCGTCCTTGGAGCCGAAATGGTGGTTCACCAGCCCGGGGGAGACCCCCGCCGCGGTCGCGATGGCGCGGACGCCGGTGACGAAGCCCTGCTCGCCGAAGACCCGGATCGCCGTGTCGCGGATCCGCGCACGGGTGGTCAGGTCCCGGTCGGGGGTGGTTGGCTCGGCTGGCATTGAACGCATGTTTAGAAGATTAAACACTCGTTCAGTCGCTCGGCAACGGTTCTCCCGTCAAGAGGCCGTAAAAATTCGCCGACGAAGGCGGCAGTCGGTGCCGCTACTCCGAACGCGACGCGCAGAGCAGGCCGTCGCCCACCGGCAGCAGCACCTTCGTCAGGCGGTCGTCCTCCGCGATCGCCCGTGCTGCCGCACGCACGGCGAGGGTGGTCGCGTCGCGCTGGTTGGGGTCGGCGACCCGACCGCCGAGCAGCGCGTTGTGCAGGACGATCACCCCTCCTGGCCGGAGCAGCCGGACCCCCTCGGCGACGAACTGCGGGTGGTCGGCGGGCGAGGTGTCCACGAACACCAGGTCGTAGGCGGCGTCGGCGAGACGGGGCAGCACGTCCAGTCCCCAGCCGTTGATCAGCCGGGTGCGGCCGGGCGCGATCTCGCCGGACCGGAACGCGTCCTTGGCGGCCCGCTGGTGCTCGGGTTCGGTGTCGATGGTGGTCAGGACCCCGTCGGCACGCATGCCGTCGAGCAACCACAGCCCGCTCACGCCTGCACCGGTCCCGATCTCGACCACGGTCTTGGCGTCGAGCATCTGGGTGAACAGGCTCAACAGCGCGCCGACGGACGGCGGAACCGGGGTCGCGCCGAGATCCTCCGCCCGTTCGCGTGCGAGCGTGAGGACCGCGTCCTCGAGGACCGATTCCTCGGTGTGAGCCAGCAGCTGCTCGGCGTTGTTGTGCACGAATCCGAGGTTATAGCCGACACGCTGTGGTGGAGTCGAGGCGCGCACGTGATATTGGCCGCTGACCCGCAGATTCTCAGCTGAACCTCAGGTTGCTCACACATCTCACACATTTGGATCAGAAAAGGTGGGTCCACACGAGATCGCTGACCGCCCCGGAAGGGGGTACCGGACGAAACCGTCGAGGGGAACAAACCCGACACTTCGGGGGTTGTGCCTTTTGTCCAGATCGTCCTGTGCTCGCTCACCAGCTGTCCTTAGCAGGAGGTTTCCACAATCTCGATGGTCAACGCCGTTCCCGCCTTCGATGCGGAATTCACCGAGTCGGCTGATCTGAGCGGTACCGCCGCCTTCGACGCCACCGGCGATCAGACCGCCATGCCCTCATGGGACGAGCTCGTCCGTGAGCACGGCGACCGGGTGTATCGGCTGGCCTACCGGCTCTCGGGCAACGCCCAGGACGCCGAGGACCTCACCCAGGAGACCTTCATCCGGGTGTTCCGGTCGCTCTCGAACTACCAGGCGGGCACCTTCGAGGGGTGGCTGCACCGGATCACCACGAACCTGTTCCTCGACATGGTGCGGCGCCGCAACCGGATCAAGATGGAGGCACTGCCCGAGGACTACGAGCGGGTCCCGTCCGACCGCCCGAACCCCGAGCAGATCTACCACGATGCCCGGCTCGATCCCGAGTTGCAGTCCGCGCTGGACTCGCTGGCGCCCGAGTTCCGCGCCGCGGTGGTGCTCTGTGACGTCGAAGGCCTGTCATACGAGGAGATCGGTGCCACACTGGGAGTCAAGCTCGGTACCGTACGCAGCCGAATCCACCGTGGGCGGCAGGCGCTCAAGGAGTATCTGACCGCGGTGTCGGGGACAGGGAAGATGACATTCGCATGACCGTGCAGGAGGGTTGGATGACGCAGGCCAGGAAACCGCGCCGCTTCAGCTCTACCGAGCACCTGGCCAGCGAGGCGATCGCGGCGTACGTCGATGGCGAACTGCAGATGAACGCCTACCTGCGGGCCGCGCAGCACCTGTCGATGTGCCCCGAGTGCGCGGCCGAGGTCGACGCCCAGCACCATGCGCGCGGCGCGCTCCGGCAGGCCTCCGAGATCAGCATGCCCAGTTCGCTTCTCGGGATACTCAGCCAGATCCCGATGTGCACCCCGCTCCCGGACGCCGACAGCACGACGCTGGACCGCGGTCGTCGCTTCGCCGAGCGGTCCGGCTTCCGGCGCCCCGACGGCAAGGCAGGCGCCGTGCTCGCGGCCATGGTCACGTCGTACTCGTTCGCGTCGTGGCGCAAGCGGCGGTAGGCGCCGCCGCGTCGGTGACCGCGCGACGCACCGCGTCGGTGACTGCTGGTCCCGCCGCGTCGGTGATACTGGGATCCGTGACTGACGCCAACGAGGGGTACACAGCCGCGTGAACTCGGATCCCACATCCCCGACCGCGGGCGCGCGACCGGATGCAGCAGCTGAACAGGATTCGGCACCGCCCCGCCTGGCACCGCGGCCGCTCTACCGTCCCACCGTCGACCCCGCGGCCGCCGCGGCGTTCGGGCGGCCCGACGGCGTCGACTCCTCGTTCGCGCCGGGCGCGGACCGCGGCGCGGATCCGAAGCTCGCCGTGCGGCGTCCCGATCCGGTGCTCGCCGAGGCCTTCGGCCGCCCGGCAGGCGAAACCGATTCGATCCAGCGCGATCCGTCCGCGGGCGACACCGACGAGGTGGCGGACGCATCGCCTGCCGATCCGTGGCGGGATCCGGACGCTCCTGCGCGTCTCGGTTCCCCAGCCCTCGACGCCCCCGCGGCAGGGGACCTGCCGCCCGCGCCCGCCCTCGGCATCCGCGACGTCCTGCTCGGCGAGCGCATCGCGCCGCGGGCGCTGGCCGTGCTCGCGGGCGTCGCGTTGGCGATCGGCCTGGTCGGCGGCATCATCGGACGCGTAACGGCCGAGAACGTTGGCGCGCTGACCAGCCAGCGGGTCGAGCTGACGCAGTCGAGTGGCGACGACACCGAACTCGGCCAGGTGGCGAAGGTCGCCGAGGCGGTGCTCCCGTCCGTGGTGTCCATCCAGGTCGCGCTCGGTGAGCAATCCGGCACCGGCTCCGGCGTGGTGATCGACGGCGAGGGGTACATCGTCACCAACAACCACGTGATCTCGATGGCGGCGACGAACCCGGACACCGCGACGCTCCGTGTCGTCTTCGCGGACGGCACCAAGGCGCCCGCGCGGGTCGTCGGCCGCGACACGAAGACCGACCTCGCGGTGCTCAAGGTGGATGTCGGCAACCTCACCGTCGCCGAGCTCGGCAAGTCCGCGGACCTGAAGGTCGGCGACGACGTGGTCGCGGTCGGATCGCCGCTTGGTCTGAGCAAGACGGTCACCAGCGGGATCGTCAGCGCGCTGCACCGCCCCGTCCGGCTCAGCGGCGAGGGCACCGACACCGACGCGGTCATCGACGCGGTCCAGACCGACGCCGCGATCAACCCCGGCAACTCCGGCGGTCCGTTGGTGGATCACGAGGGCCGGGTGATCGGGATCAACTCCGCCATCAGGAGCGAGAGCGGGGGATCGGTCGGCCTCGGGTTCGCCATCCCCGTCGACGACGTCACCGCGGTCGCGCAGGAACTGATCAGGACCGGAGCCATGCATCACCCCGAGATCGGGGTGAACGCGCGGTCGGTGACCAACGAGCAGACCAGTGGTGCCGAGGTGGCCAACGTCAAGGAGGGCGGGCCGGCGCAGCAGGCCGGGATCATCGAGGGCGACGTCATCGTCAAGGTCGGTGAACGTGACGTGACCAGCGCGGACGAGCTGGTGGTCGCGGTGCACCAGCAGGCCGTCGGCCAGCCGGTTCCTGTGCAACTGGTGCGCTCGGGCCGGACGGTCGAAGTCCAGGTCACGCCCGCTTCGGACTGAGCGGCGCCATCGGAGGGCAAGCGGTATGCGATGTGAATTCGGCACTGATAGCGGCGCGGATCGCCGCGGGCACGTAGGCTGACCCGGTGTTTGGCAACATTGGCTGGGGCGAGTTCATGGTCCTACTCGTCGCGGCGCTCGTGATCCTCGGACCCGAGCGGTTGCCCGGTGCCGTCTCCTGGGTGACGAAGTCGCTGCGCCAGGTCCGTGACTACGCGGGCGGCGCGACGCAGCAGCTCAAGGACGAGCTCGGTCCCGAGTTCGAGGATCTGCGCAAGCCGCTCTCCGATCTGCAGCAGCTGCGGGGGATGACGCCCCGCTCGGTGATCACCAAGCATCTGCTCGACGGGGACGACTCGATCCTGACCGGCAACTTCGACGCGAAGCCGAAGAGCAGCGGTGGGCCAGGCGGCCCCGCCCTGCCCTCCTCGCCGCAACGCGATTCGACACCGCTCGCCTCCGGTGAGCGCCCGCCGTACGACGCCGACGCCACCTAGGGCCAGTCGAACGGAATCCAGTCGCTGGTCGCCGGATTCCGGTGGAAAGCAACGAATATCGAACTCTCCTCGCCCGGGCGTTCCGGGTCGAACAGGACCTGTGTCGTGCCCTGGTCCGGTACCCGGT
Source organism: Rhodococcus maanshanensis NBRC 100610 (assembly GCF_001894865.1). GTDB lineage: Bacteria > Actinomycetota > Actinomycetes > Mycobacteriales > Mycobacteriaceae > Rhodococcus_G > Rhodococcus_G maanshanensis. The sequence continues at coordinate 237,168 of NZ_BCXA01000002.1, forward strand.
GCAGGCTGGGAACCCGCCGAGTGACCCACCGCGTGACGCCCTTGGTGTCGGTGAAGGTCACCGTCGCGTCGATGCCCGCGATCGACACCGTGCCGTCCTCCTGAGGACTGTCGACGAGCACGTTGACGTCGGCGATCGTGCCCGGCACCCGTAGCCCGCGGACCAACAGGCGGTCACGCTCCTCGAGTTGGGCGGACTGCCTGCGGAACCGGAACACAGTCCGCGACACCGCCGCCCCGGTGGTCGCCAGCAGGAGCAGGGGAATCCAGACTTTCGTGTAGTAGCCCACCCAGGCGAGCGGGCTCCACGGCGTCTCGGTCATGGTGATCGGGTCGATGGCCGCGCCGACCTGCGACGGTGGCCACCAGTTCATGGTGGACACCACGAAGCCGAGGGAGACACCAGCCCAGCCGGCCGCGGCCATGATGCCGGGGCAGCGGTGCCGTCCGAGGAAGGTCGCGAGATCGTCGGACATCCCGACACCGAACAGGACGTAGCCGAAGGCCGCCCCGAACGGCCACCAGAGCCACGTCGGCGCCTCGTCGAACCTCGCCTCGTCGGCGAACGTGGTGTCGATGACGGCGTGCCGGAAGATGTCGGCGACACAGGCCAGGCCGTATCCCAGCAGGGCCGCGCAGGCCACGAACACCGCGAACCGGAAACAGAGCCACAGCAGGAAGGAGGGGCTGCCGCGCCTGGACTCGAGTTCGTCGTGCCGTCGCCTGGCCGGATCCAGTGTGCTCAATGCCCCCGCCTCGTCCACCGTCAAGGAAGCCACACTGTAGCGCCGTTCCTGCTTCGGTGATCCGCGCATTCGGCGTAGCGTCCAGCCATGGGAACCACCCGGGGCGCCCGCAACCAGTCGGTCGACGCGGAGGGTGACGTCTGATGCGCGATGTCCTCGCCGAGCTGTTGGCGATCTGGCGTGCGGGCGGGACGGCGGGCGTCGGCACGGTGGTGCAGACCTTCAGGTCCGCGCCGAGGCCCCCTGGCGCGGCGATGGTGGTCGCCCCCGACGGCACCGTGGCCGGCTCGGTCTCGGGTGGCTGTGTGGAGGGGGCCGTCTACGAGCTGGCCCTTGAGGTGGTCGAGTCCGGCAGGCCGGAGCTCGAGCGGTACGGAGTCACCGATGACGATGCCTTTGCGGTGGGGCTGACCTGCGGAGGCATTCTCGACGTCTACGTCGAGCCGATCTCCCGCCACACCTTTCCCGAGCTCGCCGAGGTGGCCGAGGACATCGAGCGCGAACGCCCGGTGGCAGTGGCGACGGTGATCGAACACCCCCGGTCCGCCTGGGTCGGTCGCCGGATGATCGTGCGGCCGGACGGGATCGGTGGAACGGTCGGGTCCGCGCGGGCCGATACCGCGATCGCCGATGACGCCCGTGGTCTGCTCGCGGCGGGACGGACCGGGGTGCTCACCTACGGCCCCGACGGGCAGCGGAGGGGAGAGGGGATGCGCGTGTTCGTCGCGAGTCATGCCCCGAGTCCGCGCATGCTCGTGTTCGGCGCCATCGACTTCGCCGCGGCGGTGGCCCATCAGGGGGCCTTCCTCGGCTACCGCGTCACGGTGTGCGACGCCAGGGCGGTGTTCGCAACGCACACCCGTTTCCCGACCGCGGACGAGGTCGTCGTGGACTGGCCGCACCGCTACCTGCAGTCGCAGATCGACGCCGACGCGATCGACGGCCGCACGGTGATCTGTGTGCTCACCCACGACCCCAAGTTCGATGTCCCGTTGCTGGCCCTCGCGCTCCGGCTGCCCGAGGTCGGCTTTGTCGGGGCGATGGGGTCGCGGCGTACCCACCGCGACCGGCTGCAGCGCCTGCGCGAGGCGGGGCTCACCGAGGCGGAGCTGGCACGGCTGTCCAGCCCGATCGGACTCGACATCGGGGCCCGCACGCCCGAGGAGACCGCGGTGTCCATCGCCGCCGAGATCATCGAGTTGCGATGGGGTGGGGGCGGCGAGCGGCTGACCGCGATCGAGGGCCGGATCCACCACGACGAATCCCTTTGACGCCCGCCCGCGCGAGCCGTTTGCGGACAGGTCGCGGTGATCGCACGGGGCGCTTGACACCCCCGGTGGACCGGTCGAGTCTGGATTTGTCCCCATGCGATGCGAGGTGGATCAGATGCAGGTCCCTGGACCTTTTGAATACGAGCGAGCGACGAGCGTCGACGAGGCGATCGGACTGCTCGAACGGCTGGGGAGCGAGGCTCGACTGGTGGCCGGCGGCCACAGCCTGCTCCCGATGATGAAGCTGCGGCTGGCGAACCCCGAGTACCTCATCGACATCAACCCGCTGCACGACGAGCTCGGTCACATCACGGTCGAGCCGTCGGGCGTGCGGATCGGTGCGATGGTGCGACACCGGGAGTTGCTCGAGTCAGCGGAGCTGGCCGCGCTGTGGCCGATCTTCCGGGACGCCGAGCGGGTGATCGCCGACCCGGTGGTGCGCAACCGAGGCACGATCGGCGGATCGCTCTGTCAGGCGGACCCGGCCGAGGACCTCAGCACGGTGTGCGAGGTGCTCGACGCGACCTGCGTGCTGCGCGGGCCGGGCGGCGAGCGCACGATCGGCATGTCCGAGTTCCACCTCGGGCCGTACGAGACCGCCGCGGCGGACGACGAGATCCTCACCGAGATCCGCATCCCCTTCCGCGATCACGGGTCGAATGCTTACGCGAAAGTGGAAAGACGCGTGGGGGATTGGGCGATCGCCGCGGCGGGAGCCGCGGTGTGGCTGGACGGCCCGATCATCGTCGAGGCGAGGATCGGTCTCACCGCGGTGAACGCCGACCGGTCCGGGTTCGGTGAGGTGTACGAGTTCCTCCTCGGCAAGCCGTGCACCGACGAGGTGGCCCTCTATGCGGGTGATCTGGCGTCGCGGCACTGCGAACCGGTCACCGACATGCGTGGGACCGCGGAGTACAAGCGGCACCTGGCCAAGGAACTCACCCGTCGCGCGTTGCGCACGGCGGCCGGACGGGTCCACTAGCGAGGGCAGGTCGGGGGACCAGGGAAGGACGAGAAGACATGCAGGTGACGATGACCGTCAACGGCAGCGAGGTCACGGAGGACGTCGAGCCCCGAATGCTCCTTGTGCACTTCCTGCGAGATCAGCTGGGACTGACCGGAACCCATTGGGGCTGCGACACCAGCAACTGCGGCACCTGCGTGGTGCTGGTGGACGGCGAGCCGGTGAAGTCCTGCACGATGTTGGCCGCGATGGCCGCCGGGCACGAGGTGCGGACCGTCGAGGGCCTCGAACGGGACGGCGAGCTCGACCCGGTCCAGCAGGGCTTCATGGAATGTCACGGCCTGCAGTGCGGCTTCTGCACCCCCGGCATGATGATGACCGCCAGGGCCCTGCTCGACAGCACCCCGCACCCGGACGAGCAGGCCATTCGCGAGGCGATCTCCGGGCAGATCTGCCGGTGTACCGGGTACACCACGATCGTCCGCTCCGTGCAGTGGGCCGCGGCGCACGAGGAGGGCGCGGCCCGCGAACCGGAACCGGAGCGCGGCACCGGTCCCACCGCGGCGCAGCCCGAGGCGAGCTCACAGCCGCGCGTCACCGAGCACGTCGGAGGTGCATCATGACCACCGTCGAACATCCACCGACCGGACCACTGACGGACGAGTCGGACAACGAACACTTCGACAACAACAAAAAGCCGGTCGGGTACGGGCGGATGCTCCGCAAGGAGGATCCCCGCTTCATCCGCGGTCGCGGGAACTATGTCGACGACATCGTGCTCCCCGGCATGCTGCACATGGCCATCCTGCGATCACCCGTCGCGCACGCACGCATCGTCGGCGTGGACACGACGGCGGCGCAGGCCCACCCGAAGGTGAAGGCGGTCATCACCGGCGCCGACCTGGCCGAGCAGGGCCTGGCCTGGATGCCGACCCTCTCCAACGACGTGCAGGCGGTCCTCGCCACCGACAAGGTGCGTTTCCAGGGGCAAGAGGTGGCGTGTGTCATCGCCGAGGACCGGTACTCGGCTCGTGACGCGCTCGAGCTGATCGAGGTCGAATACGACATCCTCGATCCGGTGATCGACGCTCGCAAGGCGCTCGCTCCCGATGCCCCGGTGATCCGCACGGACCTCGAAGGCAAGTCCGACAACCACGTCTTCGACTGGGAGGCGGGCGATTCGAAGGCGACCGAGGAGGCCTTCGCCAGGGCGGAGGTGATCACCACCCAGGAGATCGTCTACCCGAGGGTGCACCCGGCTCCGATGGAAACCTGTGGTGCCGTAGCGGATTACGACGCGGTCAACGGCAAACTGACGCTCTGGTCCACCTCCCAGGCACCGCATGCCCACCGGACCCTGTACGCACTGGTGGCGGGGCTGCCCGAGCACAAGATCCGGGTCGTCTCGCCTGACATCGGTGGTGGGTTCGGCAACAAGGTGCCGATCTACCCCGGATACGTGTGCGCCATCGTCGCCTCGCTGGTGACGGGGAAGCCGGTCAAATGGATGGAGGACCGCAGCGAGAACCTGATGAGCACGGGGTTCGCGCGGGACTACATCATGCAGGGCGAGATCGCCGCCACCCGGGACGGCAAGATCCTCGCGATCCGGACGAACGTGCTCGCCGACCACGGCGCGTTCAACGGCACCGCGGCTCCTGTGAAGTACCCGGCCGGGTTCTTCGGGGTGTTCACCGGTAGCTACGACCTCGAGGCGGCCTACTGCAAGATGACCGCGGTCTACACAGACAAGGCTCCTGGCGGGGTGGCGTATGCCTGCTCGTTCCGGATCACCGAGGCGGTGTACCTCGTCGAGCGACTGGTCGATTGCCTCGCCTACGACCTCGACATGGATCCGGCCGAGCTGCGGCTGAAGAACCTCCTCAAGCCGGAGCAGTTCCCCTACACCTCGAAGACCGGCTGGGTCTACGACTCGGGCGACTACGAGGTGACCATGCGCAAGGCCATGGACATGATCGGCTATGCCGACCTGCGCCGAGAGCAGGCCGAGAAGCGTGAGCGGGGCGAGCTGATGGGCATCGGCATGTCCTTCTTCACGGAGGCGGTCGGCGCCGGGCCCCGCAAGCACATGGACATCCTCGGGCTCGGCATGGCGGACGGTTGCGAGCTGCGGGTGCACCCCACCGGCAAGGCCGTGGTGCGGCTGTCGGTGCAGACCCAGGGCCAGGGGCACGAGACGACCTTCGCGCAGATCGTCGCCGAGGAGCTCGGCATCCCGCCGGACGACATCGAGGTGGTGCACGGCGACACCGACAACACCCCGTTCGGCCTCGGCACCTACGGCAGCCGGTCGACGCCGGTGTCGGGGGCGGCCGCGGCGCTTGTCGCGCGGAAGGTGCGGGACAAGGCGAAGATCATCGCGTCGGGGATGCTCGAGGTGTCGGTGGCCGATCTCGAATGGGAGAAGGGCTCCTTCCACGTGAAGGGCGATCCGACGACGGCGGTGACGATCCAGGACATCGCGATGCGCTCGTACGGTGCAGGCGACCTGCCCGAGGGGCTCGAGGGCGGGCTCGAGGCCCAGATCTGTTACAACCCAGAGAATCTCACCTACCCGTACGGATCGTATTTCTGCGTCGTCGACATCGATCCCGGCACCGCCGAGGTGAAGGTGCGCAGATTCCTCGCGGTCGACGACTGCGGTACCCGGATCAACCCGATGATCATCGAGGGACAGGTGCACGGTGGCATCACCGACGGGATCGGGATGGCGCTGATGGAGATCATGGCCTTCGACGAGGACGGGAACTGCCTTGGCGGCTCGCTGATGGACTACCTGATCCCGACCGCGCTCGAGGTGCCCCACCTCGAGACCGGTTTCACGGTGACGCCCTCGCCGCACCATCCGATCGGCGCCAAGGGCGTCGGTGAGTCGGCAACCGTTGGTTCGCCGCCCGCCGTCGTGAACGCCGTGGTCGACGCGCTTAAGCCGTTCGGCGTGCGGCACGCCGACATGCCGCTGACACCCTCGCGGGTGTGGGAGGCGATGCAGGGCAGAGCGGCGCCACCGATCTAGCCCGCGGCAGGAGACCGGGCAGGACCCAGCACAGCGCAGGAGGGTGCGGGCATGGAGACGAACGCGCGGATCGCCGAGCTGATCGACCGCAGGCAACCGTTCGTGCACGCGACCGTGGTTCGCGCCGAGCCGCCGACCTCCGCGCGCACGGGCGACGAGGCGATCGTGTTGCCGGACGGCTCCATCGAGGGGTTCGTCGGCGGCCAGTGCGCCGAGAGTTCGGTGCGCAAGGCCGCGCTCGACGCGCTGCGGTCCGAGGAGAGCGTGCTGCTGCGGGTGCTGCCGGACGGCCAGGCGCAGTTCCCCGAGGCGCCGGGGGCGACGGTCGTCGTCAACCCGTGCCTGTCCGGTGGTGCACTGGAGATCTTTCTCGCGCCGCGACTGCCCGCCGCGCGGCTCTACCTGATGGGGACAAACCCCGCCGCGGATGCGGTCGCCGACCTGGCGCGGATGCTGGGGTTCCAGATCGAGCGGGTCGAGGAGGGCGGCGGGCCCGACGGCGCGGTGGCGGCGGTGATCGTCGGTCTCGGGGGGAACGAGTCGGAGTCCATCCGGGCCGCGCTCGACGCGGGTGTGGGATACATCGGGCTGGTCGCCAGCAGGATCCGCGGCGCGAGCGTGCTGGCGCAGCTCGAACTCGACGAGGCGGAGCGGGCCAGGATCCACACCCCGGCCGGGTTGCCCATCGGCGCGCGCACCCCTGCCGAGATCGCGTTGTCGATCCTCGCGCAGATCGTGCATGGCATCCGGCTCGGGGGACTGGCCGGCCGAAGCCCGGCACTGGACGCCGCGCTCGCCGCCGCAGCACGGGACACGGTCACCGATCCGATCTGCGGCATGGCGGTGACGGTCCGCGAAGGCACCCCTCGGGTCGAACTCGGCGGGCAGACGTACTGGTTCTGCAGCACGGGGTGCCGAGACCGGTTCGAGAGCGAGCGGTCCCCGTGACGGTCACCGGCATCGTCCTCGCGGCCGGGGGATCGACCCGCCTCGGCCGGCCGAAGCAGCTGTTGGAATACCGGGGCGCCCCGCTGCTGACCGCGGTGCTGCGGGTCGCGCGCCGGTGCGACTTCGACGAGGTACTGGTGGCCCTCGGCGGCGGCGCCGCCGAGGTGGAGGCCGCCGTCGACCTGTCCGGGGTACAGGTCGTGCACAACCCCGACTTCGGTTCGGGCTGCGCGTCGACGATCTCGCGCGCGCTGGACGAGGTGGACCCGCACGCGCGGGGCGTCGTCCTGATGCTCGGCGACCAACCAGGGGTCGGATCGGCGACGATCGCGGCGCTGCTGGACGCGGCGACGCCGGACGCGAGCGCGGTCTGCCGGTACCGGGATGGACGCGGGCACCCGCTCTGGTTCGGCAGGAGCATGTTCCCCGAGCTGCGCACGCTGCACGGCGACAAGGGGGTGTGGAAACTGCTCGAATCGGGCCGGATCCCGGTGCTGGAGGTGCCGATCGATGCCGAGATCCCTCTCGACGTCGACACCTGGGACGACTACGTGGCGCTGCGGGCACAGGATTCTCGGTGAGCCATGGACCAGCACGGGTTCGCCGATCTCGCCGATGTCGTCGGGCGATTCGACGCGCAGGACTACCTGCTGGACGAGGGCACGGCGTCGGCGATCTACCTGGCACTGGCACTCGGGCGACCGCTGCTGCTCGAGGGCGAGCCGGGAGTGGGGAAGACGACCGCGGCCAAGGCGCTCGCGGCCGCCCTCGACACCACGCTGATCCGGCTTCAATGCTACGAGGGGCTCGGTGCCGGTGAGGCCCTGTACGACTGGAACTACCAGCGGCAGCTGCTCGCGATCCGGATGGCCGAGTCGCGCGCAGGCAGGCTGGACGAGTCGGATCTGTTCACCGAGGAGTTCCTGCTGCCGCGCCCGATCCTGCAGTGCGTGCGGCACCGGGGCGCCGGGGCCCCCGTCCTCCTGGTCGACGAGATCGACCGTGCCGATGACGAATTCGAGGCCCTGCTGCTCGAGTTCCTCGGTGAGTCGTCCGTGACGGTGCCGGAGCTGGGCACGTTCTCCGCTGAGCGTCCGCCCGTGGTGGTCCTCACCTCGAACCGCAGCCGCGACCTGCACGACGCGCTCCGCAGGCGCTGCCTCTACCACTGGATCGAGTATCCGAAACCCGAACGCGCGGTGGCGATCCTGCGGCGCACCGTGCCGGAGGCGAACACGGCCCTGATCAAGCAGGTCACCGAGTTCGTCGGCGATGCCCGCGGGCTCGACCTCGACAAGCCGCCTGGCCTGGCCGAGTCGATCGACTGGGTGTCGGCGCTCGCGGCACTGGGCGCGACCGAACTCGGCCGCGCCGAGGCGGTCACGAGCCTCGGTGCGATCGCCAAGACCCCGGACGACCGGGACTCGATCATCGCGCTGATCGACGACAACGAACGGGATCGGGCCACGCCGTGCTCGGCGCCCGATGCAACCACATGAGAGGCCAAGGGCGATGAAACTGGAGAATCAGTTCACGGTGAACGCGCCGATCGAGACGGCATGGGACACCCTGACCGATCTCGATGCGGTCGCGCCGCTGCTCCCGGGTGCGCAGCTGACGGGCCGCGACGGCGACGCGTACCTGGGCAAGATGAAGGTCAAGGTCGGCCCCGTGACGAGCGAGTTCTCCGGCCGGGCGGCGTTGACGGAAACCGACCGCGCGGCACACCGAGCCGTGATCGAGGCCAACGGACGGGATTCGCGGGGCGCAGGCAACGCCTCCGCCACCATCACCGCGCGCCTGGTCGAGGACGGCGCCGCGACGAGGGTGACCGTCGACACCGATATGCGGGTCGTCGGGAAGTTGGCGCAGTTCGGCAGCGGCGTCATCGCGCAGGTGTCGGAGAAGATGATGAACCAGTTCGCGGCCTCGCTCGAGGCCAAGCTGGCCGCGGGGGAGTCGGCGACCGAGCCGGAAACGGCTGTCCCCGCCGAGCAGGGTGCCCCGTCCGGAGCGCTCGTCGCGGCGCCCGAACCGGTCGAGGAACCCGAGCCGCTCGACCTGCTCGGGTTGGCCGGGCCTGCACTCGTGAGGCGGCTGCTCCCACTGGCGGCCGCGGTGCTGGCCGGTGTCGTGGCCGGGCTCGCGATCCGATTCCTGCGGCGACACGAGAGGTGACGATGGGCGATCCGGCACTGGCAAGGGGGATCGACCTGGCGGCCTTCTCCATCGCGCTGACGATGCGCCTGCGTGCCGCGCGGATCCCGGTGACCGAGGGCGGCGCGGCCGAATTCGCAAGGGCGTTGTCGTCCTTGCAGCCGACGTCGATGTCCCGCCTCTACTGGGCGGCGCGCCTGACGCTGGTGCGCAGGCAGGCCGATCTCGCCGGTTTCGACAGGGTGTTCATGGGCGTATTCGGTGCGTCGCTGTTGGCTAGGGATCCGAATGCGCGCCGCGCGCTTCGTGATTCGCTGCCGGATTCACACATCGCGGCGTTGTTCTCGAGCGCGGGCAGTGAATCGATGGAAGCGCAGGGGGTGGGACTGCCATGGGCGACGATGGAGGCGGTCCGGGTCACGCGCGACCGTGGCGATGAGGGGCCGAGCCTGGAACTGCGATTGCCTGGCCGGCTCGAGGCGGTGGAGGGCAGGCCGTTCGGACAGTTCAGGGAGGACGAGCTGCGGGCCCTGCGCAGCTGGCTGGACCGGGCGTCGGTCGACTGGCCGCAACGACGCACGAGGCGCAGTCGACGTCACCCGGCAGGCAGGCGGATCGCGCTGCGGGAGACGATCGCCCGGTCTCGGCGCACCGGCTGGGAGGCCCTGACGATCGTGCGCACCCGACCGGTGATCCGACCGAGGCGGATGGTCGTGCTCTGCGACGTGAGCCAGTCCATGCAGCCGTATGCCGACGCCTACCTACACCTGATGCGTGCCGCCGCGACCCGTGGCAACGCGGAGGTCTTCGCCTTCTCGACGCGGCTGACCAGGCTCACCGCCGTGCTGGCGCACCGATCCGCCGAGGCCGCCCTCGCGCATGCCAACGACAGGGTGGTCGACCGGTTCGGCGGCACTCACATCGGCGGCAGTGTGCGTGACCTGCTCGCGTCGCACCACGGCAATGCGTTGCGCGGGGCGGTGGTGCTCATCGCCTCGGACGGCTGGGACAGCGACAGCCCAGAGGCGCTGGGTGCCGCGATGGCCCGCCTGCACCGCAGGGCGTACCGCGTGATCTGGCTCAACCCCCGCGCGGGGGCAACGGGGTTCGAGCCGCTGGTCGGGGCGATGGCAGCGGCGCTGCCGTACTGCGACCGGTTCCTGGCGGCCGACACCCTGATCGCGGTGCGCGAGGCGCTGGAGGTGATCGGTACCGCCGCGTGGCAGGGCCGCTGAGCGCCGGACCTACAGGTGGCGCGTGGTGTCGATGCCGAGCGACATGCCCGCCAGGCCGCGCGAGCGGACCGACAGCTTCTCGGCGACCTCGCGCAGCGCCGTGCCTGCCGGGGAGTCGGGCGCACTGAGCACGATCGGGACGCCCTCGTCGCCGCCCTCGCGGACGGCCTGCTCGAGCGGGATCTGCCCGAGCAGCGGGACCTTCGCACCGACGGCCTTGGTGAGCCGGTCGGACACGGCCTGACCGCCGCCGGAGCCGAACACCTCCATCCGGGTGCCGTCGGGCAGCTCCATCCAGGACATGTTCTCCACGACCCCGACGATGCGCTGGCGGGTCTGCAGCGCGATCGCGCCCGCGCGTTCGGCCACCTCGGCCGCCGCCTGCTGCGGGGTGGTGACCACCAGGATCTCGGCGCCGGGGATCAGCTGGGCGACGGAGATCGCCACGTCGCCGGTGCCGGGCGGCAGGTCGAGCAGCAGCACGTCCAGGTCGCCCCAGAACACGTCCGCCAGGAACTGCTGGAGCGCGCGGTGCAGCATCGGCCCGCGCCAGACGACGGGGGTGTTGCCCTGGGTGAACTGCGCGATCGAGATGAGCTTCACGTCGTGCGACTGCGGCGGCATGATCATCCGCTCGACCTGCGTCGGCTTGGCATCGGTGCCGAGCATGCGGGGGACGGAGTGACCGTAGATGTCCGCGTCGAGGACACCGACCGAGAGGCCGCGGGCGGCCATGGCGGCCGCGAGATTGACTGTGACGCTGGACTTTCCGACACCACCCTTGCCGGATGCCACGGCGTACACGCGGGTCAGCGAGCCGGGCTGGGCGAACGGGATGACCGGCTCGGCCGAGTCGCCGCGCAGAGACTTGCGCAGCTCGGTGCGCTGCTCGTCGTTCATCACGTCGAGCTCGACGCGGATGGCGCCGATGCCGGAGACGTCGGCGACCGCCTTGGTGACCCGATCGGTGATCTCGGTCCGCATGGGGCAGCCCGCGGTCGTCAGGTAGATCTCGATGTCGACGCTGGCGTCGTCGGACAGCGCGACGCTCTTGACCATCCCCAGCTCGGTGATGGGTTTGCGGATCTCCGGATCGAGCACCCGGGACAGCGCGCTACGAACGTCGGACTCGGTCACTACTGGCATGCCCTAATCCTAGGTGGCCTGGACTCAGTGGATACGCGGCAGGGCGTCCGCGGTGGGGGTGATGCCGGTCGAGTAGGCCAGCGCCCATGCGGTCACGTTGGCCACGTACGCCATCGAGTTGTTGTAACGGTGGATCGCCATGGTGGCCGAGCCGATGTCGCGCATGTTGGTCCCGCGGTCGCACAGGTACTTGGCGGTCGCGGCGGCGGAGTCGAAGAGGTTCTGCGGATCGATCTTGCCGTCGCCGTTGCCGTCGGCGCCGAACTGCGCCCAGGTGGTCGGGATGAACTGGGTGGGGCCGACCGCACGGTCGTAGACGGTGTCGCCGTCGAGGGCGCCGCCGTCGGTGTCCATGATGACGGCCTGTCCCGGCAGGCTGCCGTTGAGGGGCAGGCCGATGACCGGCTCGAACACGTCGCCGTTGTCGTGGGCCTTGCCGCCGTTGGCGTGGTGCGACTCGACCATGCCGATGCCCGCGATCTGCATCCAGGTGATGCCGCAGCCGGGCAGGTCCTTGGCGAGCAGCTTCTCGGCGGCCTGGTAGGCGGCGAAGTTGACGCCGGGGATGCCGAGCGGCCCCTCGGGCAGGGGGGCGGGCGCGGGCGCCGGTGCGGGCTCGGGGGCGGGCGCGAGGGCAGGCGCGACCTCGGGGGCGGGCGTGGCCACGGCGATGGGTTCGGCCTCCGGCTGCGGGGCGGCGGGAACGTCGGCGATCGGAGCGGACTCGGCCGCGACCGTGAACGGGAGCGAGGGGGAGGCGCTCGCGGTGGTTCCGACGACCAGCCCGGCGGGGACCAGCCCGGCGAGCGCCACGACGGAGTTGCGGCGAAGGTTCGAGTCCTTCTTCTTGCTGTGGCGACCCACGGTGATCCTCCTGCGTCCCGGTCGGGGGCACTGATTCGTTATCGACCGGAGACGAGGCTACCCGAATTCGAGATTGTTCCGTTACTCAACCGTGATTTGCGTTGTCGAAACTCGAGGATATTTGCAGGTCAAAAGGAGAAATTCAATAATTTCAGTTAGGTCACGCCGAGGCGGGTCGGGGTCGCCGATGATGACCGTTTCGAGACCTTCGGAGCGGGTCGGGTGCCGGGGTTCCTGCCGCGCGCTCAGGGCGCGGGCGGGGGAACCGGTGCCGCGGGCGCGGCGGGCGCCGGCGCGGGCGGCGGGCAGAAGATCAGGCACGGCAGCTCGGGCAGGCCGGGGATCAACGGCGCGGGCGCCGGTGCGGCAGGCGCGGCAGGCGCCGCGGGCGCGGCCGCATCGACCGCGCGACCGCCGTCGACCTCGCGGCTCGGCTCGGGTGGCGAGGCCGACTCCGGCCGGACGTCCGGGATCGACCCGGGCGCGGGCGTCCCGCCGCCCGCGTACGCCGCGGACCAGGCCAGCACGTTGGCCGCGTAGGCCATCGAATTGTTGTAGCGCAGGACCGCCCTGACCTCCTGGGCGCTGTCGCGCAGGTTCAGCCCACCCGAGCAGAGGTACCGGGCGGCCGCGAGCGAGGCGTCGAAGACGTTGTTCGGGTCGGCGGCGCCATCGCCGTTCCCGTCGGCGGCATACCGCGCCCAGGTGCTGGGGATGAACTGCATGGGCCCGACCGCGCGATCGTGCTTCTTGTCGCCGTCCAGGGCGCCGCCGTCGGTGTCGGTGATGACCTGGTTGCCCGCGAGGTGCCCGTTCAGCACCGGCCCCAGGATCGGGGTCACCGTGGTGCCGGCCGCGTCGGTTCGGCCGCCACCGGCGTGCCCGGACTCGATCCGGCCGATCCCGGCCAGGAGATGCCAGGTCACCCCGCAGCCCGGTGCCTCGGTGGCCATCGTCGACTCGGCCATCCGGTAGGCGCCGAGCACCAGTTCGGGGATGCCGAGTTCGCTCACCGTCACCGCTGCGGGCATCGGCGACAGGCGGGGGGCCAGCGCGGGCGGGAGTTCGAACCGGACCGGCGGGGGCGGGGTGTAGGCGTGCGGCGCGCGGACGGGGCGGGGCGCGGCCGGCAGCACCCCTACGGTGCCCGCGGGATCGGGCGCGTCGGGGGTGGCGACCGCGACCCCGGCCAGGGCGGGTGCGGCGGTGCCGAACGGTCCGAAGCCGAGCGCGGCGCCGACGACGGTGGCCGCGGCCCCGACCGCGACGAAGGTCGCCGTCGACCCGGCAGCAAGACCCCTGATCTGCATGCGCCCACCCTTTGCGATGCCCGACCCACGAAATGTGACCCAGATTACATTCCGGAAACGCGGGTCGTGCCCCTTTCGGGTGCTGCTACCGCCGCGGTGGCCTCGGCTCCTCCTCGTCCTGGGGGGTCAGCAGGGACTTGATCTCCTCGAGCTCGCGGCGCAGGTAGTCCCTGGTGGCCACCTCGCCGACCGCCAGGCGCAGTGCGGCGAGCTCGCGGGCCAGGAACTCGGTGTCGGCCTTGGTCTGCTCCGCCCGGGCCCTGTCCTCCCCGAGCGAGACGCGGTCCCGGTTCTCCTGCCGGTTCTGCGCCAGCAGGATCAGCGGCGCCGCGTACGCGGCCTGGGTGGAGAACGCCAGGTTGAGCAGGATGAACGGGTACGGATCCCACCGCAGCCGGACCGCGAACACATTGAGGACGATCCAGACGACCACGACGATGGTCTGGATGGCCAGGTACCGCCCTGTGCCCAGGAACCGCGCGAACCGCTCGCCGACCCGGCCGACGGCTTCGACGTCGATCTGGAAGTTGAACAGGCGTGAACCGCGCGGTGTGTCGAGTCGTTGGCGTGCGCTCAGCGCCGTCGACTTGTCGGTCGCTGTCCGCTTCTCACTCATCGGCCACTTCCTGTTCGCGCCAGTCCTCCGGGAGCAGGTGATCGAGCACGTCGTCGACGGTGACGGCGCCGAGCAGGTGCTCCTCGTCGTCGACGACCGGGCCGCACACCAGGTTGTATCTCGCGAAGTAGCGGGTCACCGCCGTCAGCGATTCGTCTGGGTCGAGCCTGGTCAGGTCGGTGTCCAGCACCCCGCCGACCAGGGTCGCTGGCGGCTCCCGCAGCAGCTGCTGCAGGTGCACGCAGCCGAGATATCGACCGGTCGGGGTCGAGATCGGCGGCCGGACCACGAACACGAGGCTGGCCAGCGCGGGCGTCAGATCCGGATTCCGGACCCGGGCCAGCGCCTCGGCGACGGTGGTGGCGGGCGTGAGGATCACCGGTTCGGGCGTCATCAGGCCGCCCGCGGTGTCGGGGGAGTGCTCGAGCAGTCGTCGGACGGGCTCGGAGTCCTCTGGATCCATCAGCTGCAGCAGCGACTCGGCCTCCGCGTCGGGCAGCTCGCCAAGGAGGTCGGCGGCGTCGTCCGGGTCCATCGCCTCGAGCACGTCGGCCGCCCGCTCCACCTCGAGGTGGGTGAGCAGGTCGGTCTGATCGTCGGACGGCAACTCCTGCAGCACATCCGCGAGCCGCTCGTCGTCGAGCGCGACCGCGACCTCGTGACGGCGTTTGTCGGGCAGCTCCCGGATGGCGTTGGCGACGTCGGCGGGGCGCATGCCCTCGAACTGTTCCAACAGCTGCGACACGCCCTGTCCCGGCAGGGCCAGCTGGGATTGCGTCAGGCCCTGCACGTGCTGCCAGTCGACGATCTGCATCGCGGTGCGGCGGGCCAGCCGGCCCCGGGGCTTTCGTACCGCGACCCGGGAGACCACCCAGTCCCGCGTCCTGGTCAGCTCGATGCCCAGGTCCGCGACCAGGACCTCCATGCCTGCCAGGTCATCGTGTTCGGGGTCGTCGACGCGCACCCGGCTGTCGAGCACCTGGGCCAGCGCCAGCACCTCGCCCGGCTTCTGGGTGAACCGGCGCAGGCTCACGTTGCCGGTCAGCGTCACCGAGCCGGGCTCGATGGCGGTCACCCGTAGCATCGGGATGAATATCCTTCGCCGGGTGAGCAATTCGACGACCAGGCCGAGGACCCGGGGGCGTTGTCGACCGATCCGGATGGTGATGACGACGTCGCGGACGCGGCCGATCGATTCACCGTCGGGTCCGAGCACCACCAGGCCGGCGAGCCTGGCTACGAAGACCTTGCTCACTGCTGCCATGATGGCCAGGCTAATTCACACTGGAGGTCCACATGCAGGTCGCGCGCCCGCGCCGGTCGATTCTTGCCGTTCCCGGCAGCAGCAGGAAGATGATCGACAAGGCCAAGGGATTGCCCGCCGACGAGATCTTCCTCGATCTCGAGGACGCCGTCGCGCCGATCGCCAAGGCGCAGGCAAGGGCCGAGATCGTCGATGCACTGAACTCCGACGGATGGGGTGAGCAGATCCGGGTCGTCCGGGTCAACGACTGGACCACCGAGTGGACCCACGCCGATGTCATCGAGGTGGTCTCCGGCGCAGGCGCCCGGATCGACGCGATCCTGTTGCCGAAGGTGACCGACGCGAGTCATGTGCAGGCGCTCGACCTGCTGCTCACCCAGGTCGAGCGGGCCAACGGGCTCGAGGTGGGCCGGATCGGCATCGAGGCGCAGATCGAGAACGCGATCGGCCTGACCAACATCAACGCCATCGCGACCGCGAGCCCGCGGGTGCAGACGCTGGTCTTCGGCCCGGCGGACTTCATGGCGAGCATCAACATGCGCACCCTTGTCGTCGGCGAGCAGCCGGAGGGGTACGAGCCGGGCGACGCCTACCACCACATCCTGATGACGATCCTGATGGCGGCGCGGGCGCACGGGCTCGAGGCGATCGACGGACCGTACCTGCAGATCCGCGACGTCGAGGCCTTCCGGCGCGCGGCCGGACGGACCGCGGCGCTCGGTTTCGACGGCAAGTGGGTGCTCCATCCCGGCCAGATCGACGCGGCCAACGAGGTTTTCAGCCCACGTCAGGCCGACTACGACCACGCCGAGATGATCCTCGACGCGTACGAGTTCCACACCTCGGCGGCGGGCGGTGCACGCGGTGCCGCCATGCTCGGTGACGAGATGATCGACGAGGCGAGCGCCAAGATGGCGCTGGTCGTCGCGGGCAAGGGGCGCGCGGCCGGCATGGTGCGGACCACGCGGTTCGACCCGAACTCTCAGTAAGATGGACATCGACGAGAGTGCAGTTCTCACGAGCTGAATCACCGATGAGGGAGCACAGACGATGACCAATCCGCTGGCACAGCCGAATCCGACCGGGCGCGGCGGGGCGCTGCCGACCCCTCCCACCGGGTGGCCGATCGGCTCGTACCCGACCTATGCCGAGGCGCAGCGCGCCGTCGACCACCTGTCGGATCAGGCCTTCCCGGTCGAGGACGTCACCATCGTCGGTGTCGACCTGATGCAGGTCGAGCGCGTTCTCGGACGCCTCACCTGGGCGAAAGTGATTGGCGGCGGAATTGTTTCGGGCGCGTGGCTTGGTGTGTTCCTCGGCCTGCTGCTCGGACTGTTCACCGACAGCTTCCTCGGTCCGCTGGTCGCGGGCATCATCGGCGGCATCATCTTCGGGTTGATCTCCACCACCATCCCGTACGCCGCAACGCGCGGACAGCGTGATTTCGCGTCCACCATGCAGCTGGTGGCGGGCCGCTACGACGTGCTGTGCGAGCCCAAGACCGCCGAGCGGGCGCGGGACCTGCTGGCCAAGCTGGCCATCTGATCGTTTCGGTCCCGCGCCGACCGCTCACGCCGCGGACAGGGCCTCGACGACCGCGGCGGCCGTGTCCGCCACGGCCTGGTTGTTCCCCTGCGCGTCTGCCTGATTCGTCAGACTGTCGGTGAGGATGGCGAGGACCAGGGGATTGCCGTCCGGGTCCCACACGACGCCCGCGTCGTTGACGGTCCCGAAGCTGCCCGCGCCGGACTTGGTGGCAGCGGTCCACCCCGGCCGCAGCTCGGCACGAATCCGCTTGTCCGACGTCTTGCTCGCCCGCATCCAGTCGCCGAGTTGTGCACGTTCCGCCGATCCGAGCGCGTCCCCGACGATCAGGGCCCGGTATCCCTCCGCAAGGCCGTTCGGTGTCGAGGTGTCCCGCGGGTCGCCTCGGAGCGCGGTGTTCAGTTCGGGCTCCCACCGATCGAGTCGAGTGCTCTCGTCACCGATGTCGCGGGCGAGCGCGGTGACGGCAGGCGGCCCGCCGATCTCCTCGAGCAGGTAGTTGCCCGCCGTGTTGTCGCTCCTCGTCAATGCCGCTTCGGCGAGCTGTCGCAGCGTCATCGCCGTGCCGGCAGCTGCTTCGGTCACGGGCGAGTTCTCGACCAGATCGCCTGGGTCGACCATGACCGGCTCCTCGAGCGACGAGGCGCCGGTGACCGTTCGGCGGAGAACCTCGGCCGCCGCGTATGTCTTGAACGTCGAGCACAGTGCGAACCGTTCCTCGCCCCGATGCCGGTAGGTTCGGCCCGACGCGGGATCGATCGCGGTGACCCCGATTCGCGTGGAGTATCGGGCCTCCAACGCGTCGAGGGTCGCGTCGAGCGACTGGAGGTCCGGTGCCGGGGCCACTGATGTGACGGGCGCGGGGTGATCCGCGGCGGCCGTGCACGCACCGAGCAGCAGGGGAAGTGTGAGTGCGAGAGCGAAGGCGCCGCGACGGCGGGCGGCGTGCCCCGGTTTCGGCTGAACTCGAAGTCTGGTCATGAACCCCAATGTCGTGACCGACCGCGACCGGCGCAAAGACGGACGCGACGTCGCCGCCAGTCGAAATTACTATGCCCCCAGCTCGTGGATGCCTTTTGTGTCGGGCAACTCGTCACGGGCGGCTGACGACCCCGGATCGGCTGGTTCAATGGCGGCCATGGATCTGCTCCGCCATCTGAGCTTCTTTGTCGCCGTTGCGGAGGAGGGGCATTTCGGGAATGCCGCGTCGCGATTGGGTATGACGCAACCACCGTTGTCGCAGGGGATGAGGCGTCTCGAGCAGAGGCTGGGCACCGATCTGGTCCATCGCGGTGCCCGCGGCGTCGTCCTCACGGAAGCTGGACGTCAATTACTGCCTCGGGCACGGCTTCTCGTCTCCGATGCCGCCCGATTCGAGGACGAGGCCCAGCGCATCGCAGGCGGCCACGACCGGACGGTGAGGTGGGGTGTCACCCCGTCGCTCGGTGACGAGGTGGTGGTGCGGTGTGTCCGCGCGCTCCGAGGAGTCGACGGGGACCGGCCGACGAGGATCGTCACAACCACGGCCACCACAACCGAACTCGTGGAGAGCGTGCGGGCCGGGAGTCTGGATGTCGCGGTGGTCGAACACCCGGCCCTGCTCACCGGCCTCGACAGCGGGCCTGTCCTGAAGCTCCGGCGCTGGGTTGTGGTGCCGGAGGACCACCCCGTCGGCACCGCGAAGAAGGCGCAGGTCCGGATGCTCCGGGGGCTGGCATTGAGCACGGGTCCACGGTCGGACAATCCCCCCGCCCATGATCTGTTCGTCGACATGTGGAAGGCGCGAGGGGTCGATCCGGAGGTGATCGTCTCGACCGGTACCCGGGAGCTTCTGACCCATGTCGCGGCCGGTGGGTGTTTCGGGGTGACGACGACGGCTCCGACCGCGATGCCGGGTGTGAGGTGGGTTGACCTGGTTCGTGAGGACGTCGCGCTTCGGCTCCGGATCGTCTGGCGGTCGGGTGCCGAGTTCTCGTCGGCGGCCAGGGAACTGGATCGGGTGCTCCTCAAGGCGGGGCGATGAGGACCGCCGCCGAGAAGCGGATCCGCGACGTGTTCGCCGACGCCGGTTGTACCGGCTGGCTGCACGCCCGTCGTGTCGGAGAACAGCGAGTCGACGACGGTGACGCCGTCTCGGTCGAGGCCGACGATCTCGTCGTGACGGCATCGGTCTACAAGCTTCCCCTGTTGGTCGCGTTGTGCAGGGAGTTCGATACGGGCGCCCTCTCGCCAACGGCGACGGTGCGCGTCAACCCCGCGGACTGCACGCCGGGGCCGACGGGGGTGTCGATCTTCCGGGACCCCGTGGTCATGAGTTGGCGTGATCTCGCGCTGTCGATGATGACCGTGTCCGACAACGCCGCGGCGGACCTCATCCTCGGCAGCGTTGGCCTCGATGGGATCGATCGGGTCCTCACCGAACTCGGACTGAGCCGCACGCGGATCATCGGCGGCACAGCGGATGTCCACCGGGCCCTGCTCGTGGAGTCGCACGCGCACACGACGAGAGAAGCGTTCGATGCGCTGGCCGACAACGACGAGGCGTGGGCGGCCTCGGCTTACGATCCGGCGTTCGCGAGTGCGACCACCCCCCGGGAGATGACGTCGCTCCTCGACGCGATCTGGACGGGCAGGGCGGTGTCCGCGGCTCAGACCGAGTTCATCAGGGAGGTCATGGCCGGGCAGATCTGGCCGCACCGGATCCGCTCCGGATTTCCCTATGCAGGTGTCACCGTCGCGGGCAAGACCGGGACGATCGGGGCGATCCGCAACGAGGTGGCGGTGGTGGGCTTCCCTGGCGAGACCCCCGTTGCCGTAGCTGTTTTCACACGGGCGGCGCGTGCCGATCCGGTCCTGCCCGTTGTCGATCAGGCAATCGGACGGGCCGCTCACATCGCGGTGACCGAACTCCGTTCCGGCCGTATCGAGTGAGAGCGCAGTGCACCGGATTTCGTGGTGTGGTGTCCTACCCTTGGTGCGGCGATGGAAGTCCTTCGGCGGTAGGGGAGTGCGATGTCAGCGGGGACAGAGGTCAGGCGTGAACGATTGTCCCGCAGGGCACTGAGCCGCGCGACGCTGGAACGCCAGCACCTGCTGCGCCGCACCGGCGACAACGCGCTCGCGGTGATCGGGCACCTGTACGGCCTGCAGGCGCAGGCGCCGATGGCGCCCTACTTCGCGTTGTGGGCCCGGCTCAAGGGATTTCGGCCTACCGACCTGTCATCGTTGATCGAGAACCGAGATGTCGTCCGGATCGTGGTGATGCGCGGCACCGTGCACGCGGTCACCGCGGCCGATGCCCTGGCGCTGCGACCGTGGGTACAGCCGATCATGGATGCCGACATGCGGACGAACACCCTGCACAAGAACGGCCTCGTCGGGATGGACCTCGCGGCGCTGGCGGACTGGAGTCGGGCGACGCTCGAGCACACCCCGCTGAGCATGGCCGATCTGCGACCGTTGCTGGCCGAGCGTTGGCCGGACCGCGACCCGGTGGCCCTCGCGCATGGGGTCCGGAACCTGCTCCCACTCGTGCAGATCCCCCCGAGGGGGATCTGGGGCAGGTCCGGTCAGCCGGTCTGCACCACCCTGGAGCGGTGGACGGACGCGCCGCTGTCCGACCCGGTGCCGGACGAGATGATCCTTCGCTACCTGGCGGCGTACGGCCCGGCATCGGCGGCGGACGCCCAGGCCTGGTCCGGCCTGACCAGGCTGGGCGAGGTGTTCGACCGACTCCGCCCGAGGTTGCGGGTGTTCGTCGACGAGGACGGCGCCGAACTGTTCGATCTGCCCGACGCCCCGCGGCCGGACCCGGCTGGCAGCCTGCCGGCACGGATCCTGGCGCCGTACGACAGTGTCCTGCTCGGCCACGCCAACCGGAGTCGGGTGCTCGCGGACGAGCACCGCAAGGTGGTTTTCACCGCGAACGGGATCATCAAGCCGACGGTCATGGTCGGTGGCCAGGTCGCCGGATTCGTCACGGTCACCGCCAAGAAGCGTTCCGCGGCCGTCGAGATCGCGACATTCGCACCGCTCGCGAAGGGCGCAACGTCGGCGCTCGAGGCCGAGGCGCAGCGGTTGCTGAAGTTCGCGCACCCCGACGCCGACGACAACGACGTCCGGTTCACGGCTGTGCGGTGACCGTCTCCGCGATCGACGACTCGTTCTCTGCGGGAAGGTCATTGCCCGATTCCGGGGCCGCCGCATCCCTCGAGATCCGCCGCGCGAGCGCGTTGGCCGCGCCGACGAACAGCCCGACGATCGCGCCCCAGAGCACCGACACGAGCGCCCCGCCGACGAGCGAGGCCAGGTAGGCGCCTGGACCTTCCTGCAGCACGAAACTCAGGTACACCGTGCGGATCAGGTTCCCGGCGAGGACGCCGATCACGGTGGCGCCGAGGCCAGCCGAGAAGGCGCGCCCGACGCCGCCGCCGGGGTGCCTGCGCGCGGAATTCACCAGCCGCATCCAGACGACGGCGAGCATCACGAGCGCGGCGGCGCAATCGACGAGCCAGTTGGTGATGGTCGTCTCGCCGAGCGGGAACAGTCGCAGCGCCGGGATGCCGAACGGCAGCCCGATCGCACTCGGGACGAGCAGTTCCGGGAGCCGGGTGAGTACGGCGCCGGTGATCGACCAGACCCCGAACAGGACCGAGATCACGGCGAGCGCCGCGACGGCAGGCCACGGGACGCGGAAATCGGCATCGACCTGCGGATTCACCGAATCGGCAGCGCTGGCGTCAGACATGCCGCAACATTAACGGGATCAAATGGACCAAGCGTCCAGAATCATGCAGAAAGTTGAGTGTGAGTCCGTGCGGCGAATCAGAGTGGTGTCCCTCGTTGCGGCAGGCGCGCTCGTCCTCGCCGGTGGTGTCGGCGCGGTGCTCCGGTCCGACCCGGCGCCGGCCGAGTCGTACCTCACCGACGACCAGGGGCGCTCGCTGGTGCTGCGTGGATTCAACACGGCGTCCAGCGCGAAGAGCACCCCCGACGGCATGCCCGACTTCACCGAGGCCGACCTCGAGCGGGAACACGCCGACATGGGTACGAACTTCGTCCGGTTCCTGATCTCGTGGCGCTCGGTCGAGCCGGAACCCGGTGTCCACAGCCAGGAGTACCTGGACCGGGTGGAGGAACGCATCGGCTGGTACGCGGACCGCGGCTATCACGTCATGCTCGACATGCACCAGGACCTGTGGTCGGGCGCGATCACCCCGGACGGCAAGACCGGCAACGGCGCCCCCGCATGGGCCACCTACATGGACGGGTTGCCGGTCGGATCGCACGACATGTGGGAGCAGTACTACCTCGACCCCGGCGTGATCCGGGCCTTCGACAACTTCTGGGACACCACGGGGGCGCACCCCGAACTCTCCGAGCACTATGCGAACGCATGGCGGGCGGTGGCCGAGCGATTCGCCGACCATCCCGCGGTCGTCGCGTACGACCTGATGAACGAGCCGTACGGCGGCACCCTGCAGGGCCCCGTCTTCGAGGCCGGGCCGCTCACGGCGCTCTACCAGAAGTCGACCGACGCGATCCGCACCGTGGACCAGGACACCTGGGTCTGCGTGGCACCGCAGGCGATGGGCACTAACTGGGGCACCCCGAGCGGCCTCGGCGCGATCACCGACAACCGCGAGGGCGACCAGCGGATCGCCTACTGCCCCCACATCTATCCGCTGCCGATGGATCTCGGCGGGGGCTACGAGGGCACCTCCCGCGACCTGGTCGACGCGACGGTCGCCTCGTGGCGCGGCAACACCCTGCGCACGGCGGCGGCCCTCGGCGACGCCCCGATCATCCTCGGGGAGTTCGGGCTCGACACCACGCTCCCCGGTGCGCTCGACTACGTGGACCGGATCTACGCCACGGCCGCGGAGATCGGTGCGGGCGTGAGCTACTGGTCGCGCGACCCGGGACCATGGGGGCCGTACGGCGAGGACGGCACCGCCAGGAACCTCGTCACCGCGCTCGACACGCCGTATCCGCGTGCGGTCGCCGGGACGCCGATCACCTGGGCGGCATCCGGGGACCGGCTCGAGCTGACCTTCCGGCCCGACCGCGATGTCTCGGCACCGACCGAGATCTACCTGCCGCGCAGCGGCTTCCCCGCAGGCGTCACGGTCGACGGCGGCGAGGTACTGACCTGGGATCAGCAATCCCGGCTGCTCACCCTCCGGCCGCCGCAGTCGGGCGAGGACGTCACCGTGACGCTCACCCCTGCGCCCTGATCGGAGAGCATCGGCAATGGGGTGTTAGATGAACGGGTGAGTGACAGCGTCATCGCCTCCGTCCGTGCGCACCTCGCCGATCGGATCGGTGGGCCTGCGCCCTCCGCCGCGTCCGTGACCTTCCTCGGGCTCGAACCGCTGGAGGTCCTCCGCTTTCCCGCCGACTCCGACGATCTGGTCCGGTATGTCTCGCTCGGCTGTTCCCGGCATCCGATGGGTGATCCCGCCGAGGCCGTGGCGGACCCGGTGCGTGGGCCACGTGCGGAGCTGATGCTGACCCTGCGCGGCGGTGTCGGAGTCGCCTCCGGGGTGCACAAGACGCTGGCCGTGCTGGCCGCGGCGCCCGCGGTGGAGGGCGTGGTCCTCACGGTCGACGGGCTGCTCGACGTGGGTGAGCCGCTGTGGAAGGGCGCGCCGTTCACCGCGGTGCTGCTGGGGGAGAGCGACGTCGAGGACCTCGAGCTGCCCGAGCCCGCCGATCCGGTGCGTTTCCTCGCCGCGGTGCCGATCACCGGCACCGAGGCCGCCTGGGTGCGGCTTCGCGGTGCGGGGGCCCTGCGCGAGGCGTGGGCGGAGGCCGGGATCGACGTGCGCGACCCGGCGCGCGGGGCAGCCTCGCTCTAGTCAGAGCCAGTTGTTGCGGCGGAACGTGACGAACAGGCCGGTGCACACGATGGCGATCAACCCGACCACCCCGTAGTAGCCATAGGTCCAGCGCAGCTCCGGCATGTGGTCGAAGTTCATCCCGTAGATGCCCGCGACCATGGTCGGGACCGCGGCGATCGCGACCCAGGCCGAGATCTTGCGCATGTCGGTGTTCTGCTGCACGGCGACCTTGGCCAGGGCAGCCTCGACGAGGGTGCTGAGCACCTCGTCGAACTCGGCGATGCGCTCGGCGACGACGGTGTGGTGGTCCTGCACGTCGCGTAGATAGCGCCTGACCTCCTTCGGCACACCGGTTGCGGTGTCCTGACTCAGCCGCTGCAGTGGACTGGCCAGCGGGTTCACCGACTTGCGCAGCTCGACGATCTCCCTCTTGAGCAGGTAGATCTGCTCGATCGCGACCCGGGTGCGGGGGCTGAAGACCTCCTCCTCCATGAGATCGACGTCCTTCTCGACGGATTCGGTGACCGCGAGGTAGTGATCCACCACATGGTCGGCGATCGCGTGCAGCACGGCGGACGGCCCCAGCGCGAGCCGGGTGGGATTCGCCTCCATCAGCGCCCGCACGCCTGCCAGGCCGGAATGCTCGCCGTGCCGGACGGTGACCACGAAGTCGGTGCCGAGGAAGATCATGATCTCGCCGGTCTCGACCACCTCGTTGGCCGTGGTGATCGACTCGTGCTCAACGTAATTCACGGTCCTCAGCACCAGGAAGAGGACATCGTCGTACAGCTCGAGCTTGGGTCGCTGGTGGGCGTGCACTGCGTCCTCGACCGTCAGCTCGTGTAAGCCGAAAACCTCTGCGACACTGCCCATCTGATACTCGTCGGGGGCATGCAATCCCACCCAGGCGAAGCCCTTCCCGCGGGCGCGGACCTCGGCGAGGGCTGCGGAGTGGGTGAACTTGCCCGGCAGTCGCTCGCCGTCGATGT
>NZ_BCXA01000003.1 GCF_001894865.1 Rhodococcus maanshanensis NBRC 100610
CCGTTACCGAAAGGGGACCCAATATACTGGGTCCCCTTTCGTGTTTTCTATGCATAGCGTGTGTTGTCTGAAAGGAGATGCTGTGTCGGACAACAACGACGGCCGTCGTTCGTATGGGAGCGGCGGTTCTGACCGCAGTCGGTCGGGGGACAACCGTGGCGCAGGCGCCGGCGGCCCCCGCGGCGGGAGAGGCGATGGCCCCCGCGGTAACACCGGCGGCGGAGCTCGCGGCGGCGGAGGCCGTCCGGATCGGCGAGGCGACGGCCCGCCGAGGCGTCGTGGCGGTGAGGGCAGCTTCGGTCCGCCCCCGCGCGACGGTGGAGCGCACGCCGAGCGGCGTGCCCCGCGTCCGGATGAACCGGATCTGCCCGAGGACGTTCAGGCGGGCGAACTGGACCCGGCCGTTCGTCGGGACCTGCTCAGCCTCGACAAGTCGAACGCCAATGCGGTGGCCCGCCACCTGGTGATGGCGAGCAAGCTGATCGACGACGACCCGCGTCTTGCGCTGGCCCATGCGCGTGCCGCCAGGCAGCGGGCCGGCCGTGTCGCCGTGGTCAGGGAGACCGCAGGCATCACCGCATATCACGCGGGCGAGTGGGCCGAGGCCCTCTCCGAGCTGCGTGCCGCACGGCGGATGGCGGGTGGACCAGGACTGCTCGCCGTCATGGCCGATTGCGAACGCGGCCTCGGCAGGCCCGAGCGGGCGATCGAGCTCGGGCGCAGCGACGAGGCCAGGACCCTCTCCGGTGACGAGGCGACGGAGCTCCGCATCGTGGTCGCGGGCGCCCGGATGGATCTCGGCCAGTTCGATCAGGCCGTGGTGACCCTGCAGACACCGGAACTCGACGCGGCGAAGGAGGGTCCGACCGCGGCCCGCCTGTTCTACGCGTACGCCGACGCCCTGGTGGCGGCCGGTCGCGTGGAGGACGGTCTCAAGTGGTTCCTCAACTCCGCGGCCGCCGATCACGACGGCGACACGGACGCAGAGGATCGGGTGGCCGAACTCTCCGGCGACCAGTGACGGTGGGGACCCCGCCGTCACTGCGTGACCTGCACGATGTGCTGCTGCTGGACCTCGACGGAACCGTGTACCAGGGTGCACACGCGATCCCCGGGGCCCGCGAGGCGCTCGTCGGCGGGTCCGCGCGGCTGTTCTACGTCACGAACAATGCGAGCCGAAGCCCGCTCGCGGTCGCGCTGCACCTGCGCGAGCTCGGTTTCCCCACCGCCGAGTCGGAGGTGGTGACGAGTTCGCAATCCGCCGCACGGTTGCTGGCGGAGGGCCTCGATCAGGGGTCATCCGTCCTGGTCATCGGCACCGAGGCCCTCGCCGAGGAGGTTCGTCTGGTCGGGCTCCGGCCCGTACGGCGGTTCGACGAGAACCCCGTGGCCGTCGTTCAGGGGCATTCCACGGAGACCGGCTGGGCGATCCTCGCGGAGGCCACGCTGGCGATCCGGGCGGGAGCGCTCTGGGTGGCCTCGAACGTCGACACCACGCTGCCAACCGAACGCGGGCTCTGTCCTGGCAACGGCGCGATGGTTGCGGCGGTGCGGGCCGCGACCGGCCGGGAGCCGCTGGTCGCGGGCAAGCCGGCGCGTCCGTTGATGGACGACGCCCTCCAGCGCAGCGGTTCCGAGCGGCCACTGGTCGTCGGCGACCGGATCGACACGGACATCGCGGGTGCGAACGCGGTGGGTGTCGACTCGCTGCTGGTGCTCAGCGGTGTCAGTTCCGTCGCGGACCTGCTGCGCGCGCCCGAGTCGTACCGGCCCACCTACCTGGCCTCCCGGCTGGCCGAACTGGATCTGCCTGCCGAGCGGTTGAGTATCCGACCGCATCCGGGGGTGAGCGTGCGGCGAGAGGACTCCGACCTTGTCGTGTCTTGCGATCGAGCGTCGACCCCTGATCGTCTCGATGTCGTCCGATCGGTGCTGGACGCGGCCTGGGCCGGACCCGGGTTCGAGGGCTTGCGCGCCGAGGACCCGGTCGCCGCGGCGGCCGTTGCCGACCTCGTCGGTTGATCGCGGAACCGTCGCCGCGGGTGGATTCGCGCCGTGTCGCGGTGTGGGCGTGCGGGCCTCGAATCGGCTAGCGTTGGCCCCGATGAGTACGCCAATGCCACGCCCCGGGCAGCACCTTCCCGGACCGCCGATCACCGTCGACCCCGACCGAATCCACGCCGAGGTCGACGGACTGCTGGCGCGCCTGGACTCGGTGGGTCCGGCGGACGACGATACGACCGGACACGGCCGGATCCCGGGGCAGGCCCAGATCCTCGAGCGAGCGCACGAGGTCCTGGTGCACGCGCTGGCCACAGTGGACAAGATCTGAGGTGGCTCGGCGCGCACGGGTCGACGCCGAGCTGGTTCGGCGGGGATTGGCCCGATCAAGAGAACACGCAGCCCAGCTGATCGGGGCGGGTCGGGTCCTGATCGCGGGAACCGTCGCGGTCAAGCCGGCGACCGCGGTCGAGGCGGGCACCCCGCTGTTGGTGACCGAGGAGGTCGACGAGGTCTCGTGGGCGTCGCGCGGCGCACACAAGATCCTCGGCGCGCTCGAGGCCTTCGAGCCGTCCGGGCTCTCCGTCGACGGCAAGCGGTGCCTTGATGCAGGCGCCTCCACCGGCGGGTTCACCGATGTCCTGCTCAGTCGCGGCGCCCGCGAGGTGGTCGCGGTCGACGTCGGGTACGGACAGTTGGTGTGGCGCCTGCAGTCCGATGACCGCGTCACCGTGGTGGACCGGACCAACGTTCGTTCGCTGGAGCCCGAGCAGACCGGGGGACCGGTCGAGGTGGTGGTCGCGGACCTGTCGTTCATCTCGCTCAAGCTCGTACTGCCCGCGTTCGTCCGGTGCACCGCCGACGGCGCCGACCTGGTGCCGATGGTGAAACCGCAGTTCGAGGTCGGCAAGGACCGGGTCGGATCCGGCGGCGTCGTGCGCGATCCCGCGCTCCGGATCGAGGCCGTCGTCGAGGTGGCCGAGGCCGCGGACGCGCTCGGGCTCAGGACCCTCGGGGCGGTGGCCAGCCCGCTGCCAGGACCGTCGGGCAACGTCGAATACTTCCTGTGGCTGAGGAAACAGGCCGAACCAGGGGTGGATTCGGTCCGCGAGGTCATCGAGCGAGCGGTACAGGAGGGGCCCCAGTGAGCTCGGAAGTGGGGACGCCTTCGCCCGGCCGCGAGATCCTGGTCGTCGCCCACACCGGGAGGGCCGAGATCACCGCCACCACGTTGCGGGTGGCCAAGATCTTCGAGAAGGCAGGCATCGGATTGCGGGTGCTGGCGACCGAGGCCGACCGGACGGACCCGACCGCAGCGCACGACCACGACTCCTTCCGCCTGCCCGATCTCGCGCTGCGGGTCGTCGAGCCGGGTCTGTCGGCCGCGGTCGGATGCGAGTTGGTACTGGTTCTCGGCGGCGACGGTACGTTCCTACGGGGGGCCGAACTGGCAAGGGCCGCATCGATTCCGGTGCTCGGCATCAACCTCGGGCGGATCGGGTTCCTCGCCGAGACCGAGGCGGAGCATCTCGAGGAGGCCCTCGCGATGGTGGTGCGGCGCGAGTATCGCGTCGAGCACCGGATGACGCTCGACGTGATCATCCGGGTGGAGGACGAGATCATCGACCGCGGGTGGGCGCTGAACGAGGCCAGCATCGAGAACGTGTCCAGGCTCGGCGTGCTCGAGGTGGTCCTCGAGGTGGACGGCCGTCCCGTCTCGTCGTTCGGCTGCGACGGCGTACTGGTCGCGACACCGACCGGATCGACCGCGTACGCGTTCTCCGCCGGCGGCCCCGTGGTGTGGCCCGAACTCGAGGCCCTGTTGGTGATCCCGAGCAATGCGCACGCGTTGTTCGCGCGACCGCTGGTGACGAGCCCCGAATCGCTCATCGCGGTCGAGACCTTCGCCGGGGGCCACAACGGACTGGTCTTCTGTGACGGCAGCCGCACGATGAACCTCCCCGCGGGCGGCCGGGTGGAGGTGGTCAGGGGTCGGGAGCCGGTGAAGTGGATCCGGCTCGACTCCGCACCGTTCGCGGACCGGATGGTGCGCAAGTTCGAGCTCCCGGTCAAGGGTTGGCGGGGACGAAGGGCCGACGGGGAAGGGAGCAACACCAGTGCTCGCTGAAATCCGGATCGACGGCCTCGGTGTCATCTCGAAGGCGGCGGCCCAGTTCCACGAGGGGCTGACGGTGCTCACCGGTGAGACCGGCGCAGGCAAGACGATGGTCGTCACCAGCCTGCACCTGCTCAGCGGCGCCCGCGCCGACGCCGGCCGGGTGCGGCTCGGCGCCGACCGGGCCGTCGTAGAGGGCAGGTTCTCCACCGCCAATGCGTCTGCCAGGGTGGCCTCCGAGGTCGACCGGTTGCTCGAGTCGACCGGCGCCGAGCGGGACGAGGACGGCACGATCATCGCGCTGCGCACCGTAGGCACCGACGGACGCTCTCGCGCCCACCTGGGCGGACGAAGCGTGCCCGCGGGAGCCCTCTCCGAGCTGACCGGCCCCCTCCTGACGGTGCACGGCCAGAACGACCAACTCCGGTTGCAGCGCCCCGATCAGCAGCGCCAGGCCCTCGACGAGTTCGGCGGCGCGCCGATCGGGTCCCTCCTCGACAAGTACCGGTCCCTGCGTGCGGAGTGGATCGAGGCCCGCGACGAGCTCGCCGAACGTACCCGCAGCAGCAGGGAGCTGGCGCAGGAGGTCGACCGGCTCGAGTTCGGGCTCAACGAGATCGACGCGGTGGCCCCCCAGCCGGGCGAGGACCTGGCGATCGTCGCCGACGTCCGGCGCCTGAGCGACCTCGACTCGCTGCGGTCGGCTGCGGCCGAGGCGCAGGCCGCCCTGCTCGGCGGGGCTGCCGACGGTGCCGACGACAGCTCCGACGGCGTCGGCGCGCTCGACCTGCTCGGGGATGCGCGCGCCCGGATCGAGTCGTCGGACGACCCGACACTGACCGCGCTCGGCCCGCGTCTCGCCGAGGCCATCGCGGTGGTCACGGACGTCTCGTCCGATCTCACCGGCTATCTCGCGGACCTGCCGTCGGATCCGGGTGCGCTGGACACCCTGCTGAACCGGCAGGCCGAGCTCAAGACGCTGACCAGGAAGTACGCGGCCGACGTCGACGGGGTGCTGGCCTGGGCCGAGCAGGCCCGCGAGCGGCTGTCCAAGATCGACGTCTCCGCCGAGGCGCTGGCGGCGCTGGCGGCCCGGGTGGACGACTGCGCGGCCGCCGTCGCCGTCGCCGCCGGTGCGCTGAGCCAGGCCAGGACGAAGTACGCGGTCAAGCTCGGCAAGGCGGTGACCACCGAACTCGGCGGTCTCGCGATGGGCAAGGCCCGGCTCGAGGTCACCGTGCAGCCGCTCGTGGCTGGTGCCCAGGACTCCGCGCCGCTGACGGTGGACGGTCGTGAGCTGCATGCCGGGTCGGCGGGGGTCGACGAGGTGGAGTTCCGACTAGCCGCGCACAGCGGGGCGCAGGCCCTCCCGATCAGCAAGAGCGCCTCGGGCGGTGAGCTGTCTCGGGTGATGCTCGCCCTCGAGGTAGTGCTCGCGGGCGCCGAGAGCAGCGCGACGATGGTGTTCGACGAGGTCGACGCGGGCGTCGGCGGTCGCGCCGCGGTGGAGATCGGCAGGCGCCTTGCGCGCCTGGCGCGTACCCACCAGGTGATCGTGGTGACGCACCTGCCGCAGGTGGCCGCCTTTGCCGACACCCATCTGGTCGTGGACAAGGTGGACGGCCGCAAGGGTGCCGACAGCGGGGTGCGCACCCTGACGGACGACGAGCGGGTGGTGGAGCTGGCCCGGATGCTGGCGGGTCTCGACAACACGCAGACCGGTCGCGCGCACGCCGAGGAGCTGTTGGCAACGGCGAAGGCCGCGCGCAGCGAATAGGCACGGGGTCCGTCCCGGCGCCTTCGGTCGGCCGCGGCCCCGATTCGCCTCCTGTCAGCTCGGGTCGGCGCGCCTCCGCTGGTCCGGGCCCCGTCGGGGTCATCATCGATGGCATGAAGATGCCGTCCCTGTTGTCACGAAACACCGAATCGTTGCCGGGGATCAGCGGCATCGCCCGGGTCGACCGAGACACGACGAAGCTGTTGCGTCGCGTCGGCCCAGGCGACATCGTGGTCCTCGACGAACTGGATCTGGACCGGATCACCGCCGACGCGCTGGTCGCGGCCGGGGTGCTCGCGGTCGTCAACGTGTCACCGTCCATCTCCGGCCGCTACCCCAACCTCGGACCAGAAGTCATCGTCGCGAACGGGATCACCCTGATCGACTCCGTCGGCGACGAGGTCTTCAAGAAGGTCAAGGACGGGGCCAAGGTCCGCCTCAACGAGGGCGGCGTCTACGCCGGTGAACGCAGGCTCGCCAAGGGCGTCGAGCAGAGCGAGGCCGAGATCTCCGATCTCATGATCGAGGCGAAGACCGGTCTGGTCGATCACCTGGAGGCCTTCTCCGGCAACACCATCGAGTTCATCAGGACCGAGAGTCCGCTGCTCATCGACGGGGTCGGGGTCCCCGACATCGACGTCGACCTGCAGGACCGGCACGTGGTCGTGGTGGCCGATGGAGCCGACCACGTCGCCGATCTGAAGAACCTCAAGCCGTTCATCAAGGAGTACTCGCCGATCCTCATCGGGGTCGGAGCCGGCGCGGACGCGTTGGCCGATGCCGGCTACCGCCCCGACCTGATCGTCGGCGACCCCGAGGACATCAGCAGCGCCACCCTCAAGTCCGGTGCCGAGGTCGTGCTCCCCGCGGACCCGGACGGGCACGCGAAGGGCCTCGAGCGGATCCAGGACCTCGGGATCGGGGCGATGACGTTCCCTGCCTCCGGCGCGCCCGCGGACCTGGCCCTGCTGCTCGCGGACCATCACGGCGCCTCGCTGATCGTCACCGTCGGGAGCACCGTCTCGCTGGACGAGTTCTTCGACCGTGGCCGGCGGGAGAGCAACCCGGCGGCCTTCATGACCAGGCTCAAGGTCGGACCCAAGCTGGTCGACGCGAAGGCGGTCGCGACGCTGTACCGCAGCCGGGTCTCGGGCGGCGCCATCGCGCTGCTCGTGCTGGCCGCGCTGACGGCGGTGATCGTCGCGCTGGTCGTCTCGAACATCGGCGGTGAGGCCCTCGATTGGGCCATCGCGACCTGGAACAGCTTCGCGACGTGGGTGCAGGGACTGCTCAAGTGATTTCTATGCGTCAACACGCTATCTCGATAGCGGCGATCTTCCTGGCGTTGGCCGTCGGGGTGGTGCTCGGTTCGGGCACCCTCTCCGGTGGTCTGTTGTCCGGGCTCCGAGACGACAAGTCGGAGCTGCAGGGCCAGGTCAACGCCCTGCAGGAAACGAACAACCAGCTCGAACAGCAGCTCAACTCCGCGGACGGGTTCGACGCGGCCGTGTCCGGCCGGGTGGTGCACGACGCCCTCTCCCAGCGCACGGTGATCCTGGTCACCTCGCCGGACGCCGACCCAGGCGATCTCGAGGGCGTCACCAGGATGATCGGCGCGGCGGGCGGGACCGTGACCGGCCGGGTCTCTCTGACCGATTCGTTCGTCGACGCCGCGAACGGCGATCAGCTACGCACCACGATCACCAACGTGATCCCGGCCGGGGTCCAGCTCAGGACCGGTGCGGTCGACCAGGGCAGCCTGGCGGGCGATCTGCTCGGTTCGGTGCTACTGCTCAACGCCCAGAGCGCGCAGCCGCAGAGCACGCCCGAGGAACTGGCGCTCGCGCTGGAGACGCTCCGATCCGGCGGGTTCATCGCCTACGACAACGGCACGGTCAAGCCCGCCCAGCTCGCGGTGGTGCTCACCGGTTCCGGTAAGGCGCCGGACGGGTCCGAGGGCGGCAACCGGGGTGCGATCATCGCGCGTTTCGCAGGCGCGATGGACTCCCGCGGCGCGGGCACCGTGCTGGCGGGCAGGCCGGGCGCGGCCGCAGGCAACGGTCCGATCGCCGTTGTCCGGTCCGACACGGCTCTGTCGTCGGGCGTGACCACCATCGACAACGTGGACAGGGAAGCGGGTCGGATCACCACCGCCCTCGGTCTGCAGGAACAGCTCGCGGGGCAAGCGGGCCGGTACGGCACCGGCCCGAACGCGACGGCGATCACAGTCGGCGCTCCGGTCGGCTGAGATCACAGCGAATGTGCGACCCACGGGGCCATGACCAGCGGTTCGCGGCGTGCCATGCGGAGAAACCGGCGCGTTGGTGTTACCGTGAAGTCCCGTGGGTCGGCAGGCCCCAGCTCTACCATTAGCCAAGCCCTGCAAGGTCGTCACGGGAGCTCTTTTGCCACTTTCACGCAGTCAATCGCGTACCGCCACCAAGCACATCTTCGTCAGCGGGGGCGTTGCCTCGTCGCTCGGCAAGGGTCTGACGGCGTCGAGCCTCGGGCAGCTGCTCACCGCGCGCGGGTTGCGGGTGACCATGCAGAAACTGGACCCGTATCTCAACGTCGATCCGGGCACCATGAACCCGTTCCAGCACGGCGAGGTGTTCGTCACCGAGGACGGCGCGGAGACCGATCTGGACGTCGGGCACTACGAGCGCTTCCTGGACCGGGATCTGTCCGGGATCGCCAATGTCACCACCGGCCAGGTCTATTCGTCTGTCATCGCCAAGGAGCGGCGCGGTGAGTACCTGGGCGACACGGTCCAGGTGATCCCGCACATCACCGACGAGATCAAGAGCCGGATCCTCGCCATGAGCGGTCCGGACGCGGAGGGCCAGAGCCCGGACGTGGTGATCACCGAGATCGGTGGCACCGTCGGCGACATCGAGTCGCAGCCCTTCCTCGAGGCGGCCCGACAGGTCCGGCACGACATCGGCAGGGACAACGTCTTCTTCCTGCACGTCTCGCTGGTGCCGTACCTCGGCCCCTCCGGCGAGCTCAAGACCAAGCCGACCCAGCACTCGGTCGCGGCGCTGCGGAACATCGGTATCCAGCCGGACGCGCTGATCCTGCGCTGCGACCGCGATGTGCCGCAGCCGCTGAAGTCGAAGATCGCGCTGATGTGCGACGTCGACGTCGACGCCTGCATCTCGACGCCCGACGCCCCGTCCATCTACGACATCCCGAAGGTGCTGCACCGCGAGGGACTCGACGCCTATGTCGTGCGCAAGCTGGGACTGCCGTTCCGGGACGTCGACTGGACCGTGTGGGGTGCGCTGCTCAAGCGCGTGCACGAGCCGCGCGAATCGGTTCGGATCGCGCTGGTCGGCAAGTACGTCGACCTGCCGGACGCGTACCTCTCGGTGACCGAGGCACTGCGGGCGGGCGGGTTCGCCCACCGCGCCAAGGTCGAGATCGACTGGGTGCCCTCCGACGCCTGCGAGACGGAGGCAGGGGCACAGGAGAAGCTCGGCGAGGTCGACGCCGTGCTGATCCCCGGTGGATTCGGTATCCGTGGCATCGAGGGCAAGCTCGGCGCGATCCGGTTCGCCCGCACCCGCGGGATCCCGCTGCTCGGCCTGTGCCTCGGACTGCAGGCCGTGGTCATCGAGGCCGCTCGTTCGGTTGGCCTCGACGACGCGAACTCCGCGGAGTTCGAGCCGGACACCAAGCATCCCGTTATCTCCACGATGGCCGATCAGGAGGAGATCGTCGCGGGTGAGGCCGACCTCGGCGGAACCATGCGCCTCGGTGCCTACCCCGCGGTCCTGGAGAAGGGCTCGGTCGTCGCGCGGGCATACGGCTCCGAGAACGTCTCCGAGCGCCACCGCCACCGCTACGAGGTCAACAACGCGTACCGGGACCGGATCGCGAAGAGCGGCTTGAAGTTCAGCGGCACCTCGCCGGACGGCCACCTCGTCGAGTTCGTCGAACTGCCCGCGGACAAGCACCCGTTCTTCGTTGCGACGCAGGCGCATCCGGAGCTCAAGAGCCGTCCGACCCGGCCGCACCCGCTGTTCGCGGCCTTCATCGGCGCGGCGCTGAAGTACAAGGCCGCCGAGCGGCTCGAGGTGGACGTGCACCCGGAGGACGCCGAGTCCGCGGAGGACGACGTCGAGTCGGTCGACGCGCCGATCGTGCGCTGACCAACCGGTACACGATGAGCAGGCCGGGAGAGCACGAGTTCGACACCCTCGACACAAGAACCGTGTACGAGGGCGGCATCATCACGTTGCGGGTCGACCGGGTGGCCATGCCCGGCGGCCGCGCAGCGGATCGCGAGGTGGTCGAGCACTACGGCGCGGTCGCCGTCGTGGCCGTCGACGAACGGGACCGGCTGATTCTCATCAACCAGTATCGGCACCCGCTCGGCAGGCGTGTCTGGGAGCTGCCCGCCGGACTGCTCGACGAGGCGGACGAGGATCCCGTCGACGCGGCGCGGCGCGAGCTGGCCGAGGAGACGGGCCTCGCCGCCGAGCGGTGGTCGGTGCTGGTGGACGTCGCTGTCTCGCCGGGCTTCACCGACGAGGTGGTGCGGGTGTTCCTCGCGACCGGCCTCACCGACGTGCACCAGCCGACCCCGACCGACGAGGAGGCCGACCTCGAGGTCGATCGGGTCCCGGTCGACGAGGCCGTCGGCCGGGCTCTGTCGGGGGAGATCGTGAACGCGACGGCGCTGTCCGGGATCCTCGCGCTCGCCGCCGCCAGGGCCCGCGACAGCCGTCCGGATGTGACCGGCAGGCCTGCGGATTCGGACTGGGTCGATCGTCCGATGGCGATGGCGCGGCGCAGGCACGACGGCCTGAGCGGAGCCCGCGGAGCGAACATCGACGGCTCGAGCGGAGCCCGCGGAGCGAACATCGACGGGGCGTAGGCGTGCTCGCCGACCAGGTGGAGACGTACCTCGACCATCTCGCGGTCGAACGCGGGGTGGCGGCGAACACCCTCAGCTCCTATCGGCGTGACCTGATCCGCTATCAGCGGTACCTGGGGGAGCGCGGGATCGATGACCTGGCCGCGGTGCGGGAACGGGAGATCAGCGGCTTCGTCGTCGCGTTGCGCAAGGGCGATCCAGCGGCGGAGCTCCCGCCGCTGGCCCCGAGCTCAACGGCCCGGGCACTGATCGCGGTACGCGGGCTGCACAAGTTCGCGACCGCCGAGGGCATCACCGCCGTTGACGTCGCGCGCGAGGTCAAGCCGCACGCGCCCGGCCAGCAGCTGCCGAAGTCGCTGCCGGTCGATCAGGTGCTGGCGTTGCTCGAGGCCACCGGCGGCCCCGACGCGGCCGATCAGCCGCGGGCCCTGCGCGATCGGGCACTGCTCGAGCTCCTCTACTCGACGGGCGCCCGCATCTCGGAGGCGGTCGGGCTGGACATCGACGACATCGACGCGGTCGACCGCGCCGTGCTGCTGCGCGGCAAGGGCGGCAAGGAACGGGTGGTGCCGATCGGCAGGCCCGCGATCGCCGCCCTGGAGGCGTACCTGGTTCGTGGGCGCGCTGCGCACGCTGTCCGTGGCGGACCCGCGGTGTTCCTGAACATCCGGGGCGGACGACTCTCCAGACAGAGCGCATGGCAGGTGCTGCGGAGCGCGGCCGATCGGATCGGGATCGCCGAGGGGGTGTCGCCGCACACGCTGCGGCACTCGTTCGCGACCCACCTGCTCGACGGCGGCGCCGACATCCGGGTGGTGCAGGAGCTGCTCGGGCACGCATCGGTGACGACGACGCAGATCTACACCCTCGTGACGGTTGGTGCCCTGCGCGAGGTCTGGGCCGGCGCGCATCCGCGGGCGTTGTGAAGGGGGTGAGGGCATGGACACGGTCCGATTCTTCGAACTGGTGACGGCATTGTTCGAGGTTCTCGGTGTCCTGTCGATGGTGGTGGGGTTCGCCTTCGCGTTCGTTCTCGCCGCGCGAACGTGGAAGCGGACCGGCGACGGCGGACGGGCGTTCAAGAGCTTGCGGGAGTCGCTGGGTGGGGCGATCCTGCTCGGGCTCGAATTGCTGGTCGCGGCGGACATCGTCAAGACCGTCACGTCCGTGCCCTCGTTGACCGACGTCGCCGTGCTCGGGATGATCGTGCTGATCCGGACCGTCCTGAGTCTGTCCATCGAAATCGAGATCGACGGTGTCGCGCCGTGGCGGAGGGCGTTTGTCACCGGCCCGCAGGTGCTCGCCGGTGCCGCGCGCCGATCTGCGTCGCCGGAGCCCCACGCGCCCGAGGAGGCGCCGTGATGTCGGTCGTCGATGTCAACACTGAGATCGTGATCGCGCGACCGCGGCATGTCGTCGCCGCATACGCCTCTGATCCCGACACGGCAATCGCCTGGTATGCGAACATCGCGGCAGTTGAGTGGAAGTCGGCGAAGCCCGCAGAGGTCGGATCTCGAATCGCGTTTGTCGCCACGTTTCTCGGCAGGCGTCTGAGCTACACGTACCGGGTCACTGAGTTGGTGCCCGACGAACTCTTCGTGATGCGCACCGATGAGGGACCATTTCCCATGGAGACGACATACGCCTGGTCCGACGCGGGGGAGGGTCGCACCAGAATGGCCCTGCGCAACCGCGGGGAGCCGTCCGGCTTCGGAAGGATCGCGGCTCCGGTCGTGGCCGCGGCGATGCGCCGGGCCAACACGAAGGACCTGGCGCGCCTCCGGGGGATTCTCGAGTCCGCGGGCGAAGAACGATGAGCCCGGCCGCGATGGCAACGGCACATCGCGGCTGCTCAGCGCCGTGCATGATCGAGCCCATAGCCGTGCCCCGCGTGTCCGTTGGCCGAACGCCGCCCGCCAGGCGGTAGCGTTTGTCCATCAGGGACGACAGACAGGGGAGCAGCAGACCGTGGTGACACCGCAGCCGCCAGCGGCGGAGTCCGAGCGTTCGGGTGCCTACTTCTACACCCGGAAGCCGGAACCGCCTACCCGTCCACAAACCGACCGCACCGAGGGAAACGGTGCCGCACCCGCAGAGTCGTCGCTCGGTCCGACCGGCCGACCGCTTCGCGAGGTACCCGACCCGACACCGGTGACCACTCACGGCCCGGCGCAGATCATCGCGATGTGCAACCAGAAGGGTGGCGTCGGCAAGACGACCTCCACGATCAACCTGGGCGCCGCGCTTGCCGAGTACGGCCGCCGGGTGCTGCTCGTCGATCTCGACCCACAGGGGGCGCTGTCCGCCGGCCTCGGCGTCGCGCACCACGACCTCGAACTGACGGTGCACAACCTGCTCGTCGAGCCGAGGGTCTCCATCGACGAAGTGCTGATGCGCACCCGGGTGGAGAACCTGGACCTGTTGCCCAGCAACATCGACCTGTCCGCCGCCGAGATCCAGCTCGTCACCGAGGTGGGCCGCGAGCAGACGCTCGGGCGGGTGCTGTACCCGGTGCTCGACCGCTACGACTACATCCTCATCGACTGCCAGCCCTCGCTCGGGCTGCTCACCGTCAACGCGCTCGCCTGCGCCGAGGGCGTGATCATCCCGATGGAGTGCGAGTACTTCAGCCTTCGCGGGCTGGCGCTGCTCAACGACACGGTGGAGAAGGTGCACGAGCGCCTGAACCCCAAGCTGTCGCTCTCCGGCATCGTGGTGACGATGTTCGATGCCAGGACGCTGCACTCGCGTGAGGTCATGGCCAGGCTCGTCGAGGTGTTCGGCGATCTGGTCTACGACACGGTGGTGAACCGGACGGTGAGATTCCCCGAGACCAGCGTCGCGGGCGAACCCATCACCACGTGGGCACCGAAGTCCGGCGGCGCGGAGGCCTATCGGGCTCTTGCCCGTGAGGTGATCCACCGGTCCGGACGGTAGATGGACACCGACGAGGCCGAGCGAGTGGCCGAGGTTCCGTCAGGGGAACCACACGCCGCGGGGACAATGGACGACACGCTGATCGAGGAACTGCCGTCGACCGCCGAGTCGACCGCGGACGAACCGGGCTTCCGGCTGAAGCTGCGTAACTTCGAGGGGCCGTTCGACCTGCTCCTGACGCTGATCAACCAGCGAAAGCTCGACGTCACCGAGGTGGCGCTGCACCAGGTCACCGACGAGTTCATCGCGTACACCAGGTCGCTGGGCAGCGAGATGAGCCTCGACCAGACGACCGAGTTCCTCGTGGTCGCCGCCACCCTGCTCGACCTCAAGGCCGCCCGGCTGTTGCCCTCAGGCGAGGTCGAGGACGCCGAGGACCTGGCGCTGCTGGAGGCCAGGGACCTGCTGTTCGCGCGGCTCCTGCAGTACCGGGCCTACAAGCAGGTCGCGATGCTGTTCGCGGAGCTCGAGTCGGCGGCACTGCGCCGCTACCCACGCTCGGTGTCGTTGGAGGACCAGTTCGCCGGACTGCTGCCCGAGGTCCTGCTCGGCGTCGACCCGCAAAGGTTCGCGGAGATCGCGGCGTCCGCCTTCGCGCCGCGACCGGTGCCGACCGTCGGTCTCGATCACCTGCACGTCCCGACGGTCTCGGTGCCCGAGCAGGCCTCGATGGTGCTCGAGCTGCTCAAACAGCGCGGCGAGGGGAACTGGGCGTCGTTCGGCGACCTCGTCGCGGGCTGCGACCTGACGGTGCAGATCGTGGCAAGATTTCTGGCGTTGCTCGAGCTCTACCGCGAGAAGGCGGTCGCGTTCGAGCAGCCGGAGCCGCTCGGCGAACTGATGGTCAGCTGGACCGGTGACGTCGACGCGGACGGGCAGACGCTGGTGAGTGCGGAGGATTACGGATGAGCGAGCTCGATCAGGCGCCGGAGCTCGACGACGAGGGTGCTCTCGACCTCGACGACCGGCTCGAGGACGACGAGTTGGAGGCGGCACTGGAGTCGGTGCTGCTGGTCGTGGACTCGCCCGCGAGCAACGAGGCCCTCGCGTCGGCGGTCGGGGACTCGGCCGGCCGGGTCGACGCGACGCTGCGCCGGATGTCCGCGGCGCTGACCGCCCGACGCAGCGGGATCGACCTCAGGTACGCAGGCGACGGGTGGCGTTTCTACACCAGGAACGAGTACGCGCCTTACGTCGAGCGGCTGCTTCTCGACGGCGCTAGGTCGAAGCTCACACGCGCGGCCTTGGAAACATTGGCAGTTATTGCGTACCGTCAACCTTTGACCCGTGCTCGGGTGAGTGCGGTTCGTGGCGTCAACGTGGACGGCGTCATGCGAACCCTGCTCGCCCGCGGACTGATCTCGGAGGCCGGTGTGGACTCCGAGACCAACGCGACGACGTACTCGACGACGGAGCTTTTCCTCGAGCGGCTCGGACTCGCCTCGCTGGCGGACCTGCCCGCGCTGGCGCCGCTGCTGCCCGACGTCGACGTCATCGACGACATCAGTGACGACATGGAGTCAGACCCTCGGTTCACCAAATTGGGAGCCGGCAGGGCGGGATCCGAACCCGTATTGGATCCCGGCATAGATAGTGAAGAGTGACAGGACACCCAAGTGAACAATTCCGCTCGCCGTGATGGCACACCGGACCGGGGCAGGAGCAATCCCGCCCACAAGAGCTCGAGCCGCAGGGACTCGCCCCAGAAGGGGTCGGGGTCGAGGGGCTCGGCACCCCGCGATTCCGCCCGTGGCGGCGAATCCCGCGGCTCCTACGATCGCACCGAGCGCGGTGGCGCCCCCCGTGGCTCCTCCGGCCGCACCGAGCGTGGCGCGGCACCGCGGAGCGGCGAATCCCGCGGCTCGCAGGACCGCTCCCAGCGCGGTGGCGCACCGCGCGGCGCCCAGGACCGCACCGAGCGCGGCGCGGCACCGCGCAAGACCGGCGGCTACCCCCGCGGAGGACCTGCACCGCAGCTGTCCAAGCGGGGCAAGCCCAAGGCGCCGAAGCCGCAGCGCGCGCAGTCCGTCGCGCCGACCATCAGCAACGCCAAGCCGGCCCGCCACCAGTACGCCGAGGGCCAGGGTCCCGCGAAGCTGCCCGCGGGCGAGGGCATGCGGTTGCAGAAGGTGCTCGCCCAGGCAGGTGTGGCCTCGCGCCGCGCCGCCGAGGAACTGATCGAGCAGGGCCGCGTCGAGGTCGACGGCCGCATCGTGGTCGAGCAGGGCCTGCGGGTGGACCCCGAGAACGCGGTGGTCCGGGTCGACGGCGTCCGCGTCGTCGTCAAGAAGGATCTCGTCCACATCGCGCTCAACAAGCCGCGCGGCTGGCAGTCCACCATGTCCGACGACCTCGGCAGGCCCTGCATCGGCGACATCGTCTCCGAGCGGGTCTCCGCAGGCCAGCGGCTCTTCCACGTCGGGCGCCTCGACGCCGACACCGAGGGCCTGATCCTGCTGACCAACGACGGCGATCTCGCGCACCGGCTGATGCACCCGTCCTTCGAGGTGCCCAAGACCTACCTCGCGACGGTGTCCGGCGTGGTCGACCGCAACCTCGGCAAGACGCTCAAGGCGGGCGTCGAGCTCGAGGACGGCCCTGCCAAGGTCGACTCG
Source organism: Rhodococcus maanshanensis NBRC 100610 (assembly GCF_001894865.1). Classification (GTDB taxonomy): domain Bacteria; phylum Actinomycetota; class Actinomycetes; order Mycobacteriales; family Mycobacteriaceae; genus Rhodococcus_G; species Rhodococcus_G maanshanensis. The sequence continues at coordinate 16,329 of NZ_BCXA01000003.1, forward strand.
TACGCACTGCTCGACGTGAACCAGGGCAAGTCGCTGGTCAAGGTCGTGCTGCACGAGGGCCGCAAGCACATCGTGCGTCGCCTGCTCGAGGCCGTCGGGCATCCGGTGGTCCGGCTGGTGCGCACCGACATCGGACCGGTCGCGCTCGGCGACGGACGTCCGGGCACCCTGCGGGTCATCGGCCCCGGCGAGGTCGGCGCGCTGTACAAGGCGGTCGGACTGTGAGCGAGGCAGGCCGCCTGGTGGTGGCCATGGACGGGCCGTCCGGTACCGGGAAATCGACCGTCGCAAGGCGCCTCGCGACCGGACTCGCCGCGCAGTATCTCGACACCGGTGCCATGTACCGGATCGCGACGCTGCACGTGCTGCGCTCCGGCGTCGACCCGAGCGACCCGGCGGCGGTGGCCGCGGCCACGAAGGCGCTCGAGCTGACCATCGGCACCGATCCGGCCTCGGACCGGGTGCTGCTCGCCGGTGAGGATGTCACCGACGAGATCCGCGGCGGCGCGGTCACCCAGGCCGTGTCCGCGGTCTCGGCGGTGCCCGAGGTGCGCACGATCCTGGTCGACAAGCAGCGCGAGTTCATCGCGCGCACCGAGCGGATCGTGGTCGAGGGGCGCGACATCGGCACCGTCGTGATGCCCGATGCGGACGTGAAGGTGTACCTGACCGCCTCTGCTGCGGCCAGGGCCGAGCGCAGGAACACGCAGAACATCGCCGAGGGCAGGGGCGATGACTACAAGGCGGTGCTCGCCGACGTCGAGCGCCGCGATCATCTGGACTCCACCCGAGCGGTGTCCCCGCTCCGGCCCGCCGAGGACTCGGTGATCGTGGACACCAGCGAACTCGGAATCGATGACGTGATCGGCAGGTTGCTGCTGGTGGTACGTGACAGAACTGGAGCAGTGCAGTGACCGACAGCTTTGACATCGGCGGCCCGATCGCCGGCGACGGCACCTGGAGTGAGGAATCCGACTGGGAGCTAGTCGATTTCGAGGAGGGCGAAGAGGGCGAGGGCCACGTCGCCGTCCCGACTCTCGCCATCGTCGGACGTCCGAACGTCGGCAAGTCCACGCTCGTGAACCGCATCATCGGCCGCCGTGAGGCCGTCGTGCAGGACATCCCCGGGGTCACCAGGGACCGCGTCTCCTACGAGGCGAACTGGGCCGGTCGCCGATTCATGGTGCAGGACACCGGCGGCTGGGAGCCCGACGCCAAGGGGCTGCAGCAGTCCGTGGCCCGCCAGGCGGAGCTCGCGATGCAGACCGCCGACGCGATCGTGCTCGTGGTGGACGCGGTGGTCGGCGCCACCGCGACGGATGAGGCCGTGGCCAAGGTGTTGCGGCGCTCGAAGACCCCGGTCCTGTTGGTGGCCAACAAGGTCGACGACGAGCGGACCGAGTCCGAGGTCGCGGCGCTGTGGTCGCTCGGCCTCGGCCAGCCCTATTCGGTCAGCTCCATCCACGGCCGCGGCACCGGCGACCTGCTCGACGAGATCCTCGAGGTGCTGCCCGAGACGCCTCGCGAGGGCACCGGTGGTCAGGGACCGCGTCGGGTGTCGCTGGTCGGAAAGCCGAACGTTGGCAAGTCCAGCCTGATCAACAAGCTCTCCGGCACCGAGCGGTCCGTCGTGCACGACGTCGCGGGCACCACCGTCGACCCGGTCGACTCGCTGGTCGAGCTCGGCGGCAAGGTGTGGCGCTTCGTGGACACCGCGGGCCTGCGCAAGAAGGTCAGCCACGCGAGCGGCCACGAGTTCTACGCGTCGCTGCGTACCAAGAGCGCGATCGAGGCATCGGAGGTGTCGATCCTGCTGATCGACGCCTCGCAGCCGATCACCGAGCAGGACCTGCGGGTGCTGAGCATGGTGGCCGACGCCGGCCGCGCGCTGGTGCTCGCGTTCAACAAGTGGGATCTCGTCGACGAGGACCGCCGGTACATGCTCGAGAAGGAGATCGACCGGGAGCTGGTCCGGGTGCCGTGGGCGCAGCGCGTCAACATCTCGGCGCACACCGGCCGCGCCGTGCAGAAGCTCGTTCCCGCGCTGGAGACCGCGCTGGAGTCATGGGACAAGCGGATCCCCACGGGCCGCTTGAACACCTGGCTCAAGGAGGTCGTGGCCGCGACGCCGCCGCCGATGCGCGGCGGTCGCCTGCCGAGGATCATGTTCGCCACCCAGGCCGGCACCCGCCCGCCGACGTTCGTGCTGTTCACCACCGGGTTCCTCGAGGCCGGTTACCGCCGGTTCCTGGAGCGCCGGTTGCGTGAGGAGTTCAACTTCGACGGCAGCCCGGTGCGCATCTCGGTGCGCGTGCGCGAGAAGCGCGATCGCAGCAAGCGCTGACGCCTGCAGAGACCGACCCGACACTGGCAAGTCCCCGAAACTGGGGGCTTGCCAGTGTCGTTCGAGGGTGGTCTCCGACGGCGAAACCCGCCACGAGCAGCCGATTCGCTCTGTCGACTGTCACTGATGTAATCTCATCGAGCGCCCGCAAGGGAGTGGACGGGCTGTGGCGCAGCTTGGTAGCGCACTTGACTGGGGGTCAAGTGGTCGCAGGTTCAAATCCTGTCAGCCCGACAGAAGAAGGCGGCTCCGGAGTAATCCGGGGCCGCCTTTCTCGTTCCCGGGGCGGGCTAGGGTCGTCGGATGGACGCAGACCGGGAGCCCACCCTCACTCGTGACACCTGCGCCGCCGCGCTCGCGGCGTTCGACGCGCGCGCCGTCGACCGCGCAGGGCATCGCTGCGCGGCGGTCGCGCTGGCGGTGGTCACCACCGACGGGGTGCCAGCGCTGCTGCTCACCGTGCGGCCCGGCACCATGAGGGCTCATCCCGGCCAGTTCGCGTTGCCGGGCGGTGGCATCGACCCGGGGGAGTCGCCGGAGGACGCGGCGCTGCGGGAACTGGCGGAGGAACTGGGGGTGCAGGCGCCGCCGTCGGCCGTGCTCGGCCGGCTCGACGACTTCGTGACCAGGTCCGGCTACGTCATCACCCCGGTGGTGATCTGGGTGGGCGAGCCCGGCGAGCCGATTCGGCCGAACCCCGACGAGGTGGAGTACGTCTTCCAGGTGAGCATGGCCGAACTCGATCACGAACCGCAGTTCCTGTCGCTCGAGGGGGCCGCGGCGCCGCTGATCGAGTGGCCGTTCCGCGGCGCGCGGATCTTCGCGCCGACCGCGGCGATCATCTACCAGTTCCGCGAGGTGGCCCTGCACGGGCGGGCGACGAGGGTCGACGACCTCGGTCAGCCGGACTTCGCGTCCAGGTAGCTCTGCCTGCGCCGCGGAAGGCGCCGGAAGCCACTGCGGGCTGCCCGGGTGACGTCTACCGTGGCCGCCATGGGAATCCTGCTCTCGGCCCTGCGCGGACTCGACCGGACCGGAATCGATCCCGTGGCGTGGCACCCGCCGACCCCGCCACCGCTCACGGGTCCGCTCGCCCCCAGCGCCGAGCTCGACGGCGCGGAGCGCTGGGCGACGCCGGGGAGCAAGGGACCCGAGGACGTCGCGGTCGATCACCAGGGGCGGCTGATCACCGGCACCGACGACGGCAAGGTGTGGCGTTTCGACGCGGCAGGCCGCGCGACGCTGATCGCCGACACGGGCGGCAGACCCCTCGGCGTCGAGATCCTCGACGACGGCCGGTACCTGATCTGTGACTGCGAGCGCGGCGTGCTCCGTGTCGACGAGTCCGGTCGGATCGAGACCCTCACCGACACCGCGCTCGGACGACCGCTGGTGGCGTGCAACAACTCCGCCGTCGGGCGGGACGGCACCATCTACTTCACCGACTCCTCGTCGAAGTTCTCCGTTGCCGAGCATCGCACCGACGTGCTCGAGCACGGTGGCACCGGCAGGCTGATCCGCTTCGACCCGGCGACGGGGGAGACCGACCTGCTTGCGGACGGGCTGCAGTTCGCCAACGGGGTCGGGCTGTCCGCTGACGAGTCCTTCGTGGTGGTCGCCGAGACCGGGGCCTATCAGATCCGCCGGGTCGAGCTCGCAGGCCCCGAGACGGGGCGGGTGTCGATCTGGGCCGAGAACCTGCCCGGTCTCCCCGACAACCTGACCTCGCAGACGGCAGGCGGGGTGTTCTGGGTGGCGCTGTACAGCCCCCGGATGCGCCTGCTGGACCTGTTGGCCCCGCATCCGGCGCTCCGGGTCGTCGCCGCGAACCTGCCGCGGTGGGCGCAGCCCGAGCCCGACCACCGCGGCTGGGTGCTCGGGCTCGATGCCTCGGGTGCCGTAGTGCACAGCCTGCAGGGCGGCGCCGGCAGTTATGCGCCGATCACCGGGGTCCGCGAGGCCGACGGCTGGCTCTACCTGGGCAGCCTGACCGCCGATGCGGTCGCCCGGGTCCCGGCACCCCGGTCCGCCGTGTGAAAAGCTGTTCGAGGCAGTTGGCGGACGACGACACGGGGGACGAATGGGCAGCGGAGACCGGCCACGCGAGGTGGCGGACGTCGCGACCGTGCCGATCATGTCCGACCGGATCGTCACCGTGCCGAATCTGCTCAGTGTGGTCCGGCTCGTCGGTGTCCCGCTGTTCGTCTACCTGTTGCTCGGCCCGCACGCCGACGGGTGGGCGCTCGCGATCCTGATGCTCAGCGGGTTCACCGACTGGGCGGACGGCAAGCTCGCGCGTCTGCTGAACCAGAGTTCGCGGCTCGGCGCGCTGCTGGACCCGCTGGTGGACCGGTTGTACGTGGTCTCCACCCTGGTCGCGTTCGCGATCCGCGGGATCATCCCGTGGTGGGTGGCGGCGGTGCTGATCGGTCGGGACGTGATCCTCGCGCTCACCCTGCCGATCTACCGCAGGCGCGGTCTGCCGCCGCCCGCGGTGCTCTACCTCGGCAAGGCCGCGACCTTCGCGCTCATGTTCGCGCTGCCGCTGATACTCGCCGCTCAGGGCGACTGGGCGTTCGCGCCGATCGCCAGGGCCTGGGGTTATGCGCTGCTCGTGTGGGGGACCGGGCTCTACGTGTGGACCGCGATCCTGTACCTGCTCGCCGCGCGGAACATCGCGCGGGAGGTCCCACGATCGGACCTGGCGCGGTGACCGACGGCGAGGTCCGCCGCAATCCGGTGCCCTCGCTGCTCCGGTCCCTGATGAACGACCATCTCGACCCCGGCTACGCCGCCGCGGCGGAGGACCGGGCGAGGGGGCATTCCCTGCACCGTCCGCTGCATTCCGGGAGCTGGTGCGTGGCCGGGGGCATCGCTCTCGGGCTGATCTTCGGGATCGCCTACGCACAGGCCGACGACCGGGAGCCGGGCACCGATCAGGTGCGCAGCGAGATCCTCGGCAAGGTCCACGCCGCCCAGGAACGCGGTGGTGGCCTCGCGGGCACAAGGGACGAGCTGGCGGCACAGACCGAGGCACTGCGCTCGAGGGTGCTCGCGGGTGACGCCCAGGGTTCCGACGTGCTGGCCCGGCTGCACGCGATGGAACAGGCCGCCGGGCTGGACGCCGTGCACGGCGAGGGGCTGACCGTCACGCTGACCGACCCGGCCGCCCGTCCCGACCTGTCCGACCGCGGTAGGCCGGGCGCGGGACCGGCCAAGGCGGTGGTCCTCGACCGGGACATCCAGTCCGTGGTCAACGCGTTGTGGTCGAGCGGGGCCGAGGCGGTCGCGGTCGGCGGGGTCCGCGTCGGTCCCTCGGCCACCATCCGCCAGGCGGGCGGGGCGATGCTCGTCGACAACCAGCCGGTGTTCTCGCCGTATGCGATCTCGGCGATCGGGCCCGCGGACCGGTTGCAGACCGGGTTCGTGGTGAGCGACGCGTACCTGCGGATGTCGGGCGTCGCGCAGCTGTACGGGGTGGGCTTCACCGTCGCCGAAGAAGAAGATGTCAACCTCCCTGCCGCGAATGCCAGGGAGATCAGAACCGCACACGAGGTGGGTGGCCAGTGAAGCCGGTCAAGGCAGTCAAGAACGGATACGCCGTCTACGGGGTGCTCGCGCTCATCGCGGGGATCGTCGCGGGCGTGGTGTTCCGTCCGCAGGTCCCGGACGCGATCCAGCCGTACCTGCCGATCGCCGTGGTCGCGGCGCTGGATGCCGTGTTCGGCGGGCTGCGCGCCTACCTGGACGAGATCTTCGACGCGAAGGTCTTCGTCGTGTCCTTCGTGTTCAACGTGCTGGTCGCGGCGCTGATCGTGTGGCTCGGTGACCAGTTGGGTGTGGGTACGCAGCTCTCGACCGCGATCGTGGTGGTGCTCGGCATCCGGATCTTCGGAAACGCCGCCGCGCTGCGGCGCCGGCTGTTCGGTGCGTGATCGGCGGTGAACGGGCATGAGGGCAAGCACGAGTGGCACACCGAGCTGTCCGCCTCGGCGCGCCGCTCCAGGGTCGTCTTCGGGCTGTTGGCCGTGCTGCTGCTGGCCGCACTCGGGGTCGCCATCGCCACCCAGGTGCGGAACACCGGTTCGGGCGACACCCTGGACTCGGCGCGCCCTGCGGACCTGCTGGTGCTGCTCGACAACCTGGGCCAGCGAGAGGCCTCGTTGCGGCAGGAGATCGCCGGACTCGAGGAGACGCTCGCAACCCTCCAGCGCAGCGGTGGCGGCTCCCAGGCTGCGTTGGACGAGGCCAGGGCGCGCCTGACCGCGCTGTCGATCCAGGTGGGAGCAGTGCCCGCGGCCGGCCCCGGGGTGGTGTTGACGGTTGCGGACCCGGGCACGAATGTCGGTTCCGAGGTGATCTTGGACCTCATCCAGGAGTTGCGGGCTGCGGGCGCCGAGGCGATCTCCATACGTGGCGAGGGGGGCGAACCGGTCCGGATCGGCGTCGATTCCTGGGTGACCGGCGCCGCCGGTCAGATCAAGGTGGACGGTACCGCCATGGGGGCGCCGTACGAGGTCCGCGCGATCGGCGATCCGCCGACCCTTGCGGCCGCTCTGAACATTCCCGGCGGGGTGATCGACACCGTCGGCCGCAGCGGTGGACGGCTGACAGTGGACCAATCTCAGCAGGTCACGATCACCGCCTTGCGGGAGACGAAGCCTCGTCAATACGCTCAGCCCGGAAACTGAATCCGGTACCGCGCGGTATTGTCGCGCGCCGGTGCGATCGAAAGGACTACTCACCTTGAGCGAAACCAACATCCCGGCCGAATTCCGTTACACGGCGGAGCACGAATGGGTGCAGCGGACCGGGCCGACGACCGTGCGGATCGGGATCACCGATTTCGCGCAGTCGCAGCTCGGTGACGTCGTCTTCGTGCAGCTGCCCGCGGTCGGCGAGGCCGTGGTCGCAGGCGAGTCGCTCGGTGAGGTCGAGTCGACGAAGAGCGTGTCGGACATCTACGCTCCGTTGAACGCGAAAGTCATTGTGGCCAACGCGGATTTGGAGTCCAGCCCCGAGCTGGTCAACTCTGAGCCGTACGGAAACGGCTGGCTGGTCGATCTCGAGGTGGCCGATGAGGCGACGCTGGACGCCGCGCTGGACGCGATGCTGGACGCGCCGGGCTACCAGGACATCGCGGGCGGCTAGGACACGCGTGGATCGACCTGCGAGTGCCCACGTGGGAGGCATTCGCAGGGTACGGTCGATAGGGAGCACATCCGCCTTGTCGGGGCGTAGGTCCGTATCGGAATGTGATTGTGTCGAGAAGATTTGTCCGGGAGGTCCCGGACCGATCGGACTTCAGGAGGAGAAACGGTGAGCGAGAACGACAGCGACGCGGTTTTTGGAGAATCGCCGGCTGAGACAACGTCGGTTTTCCGGGCGGATTTCCTCAACGAGTTGGACAGCACGACCGCTGCTCCGCAGGCCGCTGAGCAGGTCTCCGGTGTGGAGGGCCTGCCCGCCGGTTCGGCGCTCCTCGTCGTCAAGCGTGGCCCGAACGCGGGCTCCCGATTCCTGCTCGACCAGCCGACCACCTCGGCGGGCCGCCACCCGGACAGTGACATCTTCCTCGACGACGTCACGGTCAGCCGTCGGCACGCCGAGTTCCGGCAGGATCAGAACGAGTTCCAGGTGGTCGACGTCGGAAGCCTCAACGGCACCTACGTCAACCGTGAGCCGGTGGACTCGGCCACCCTCGTCAACGGTGACGAGGTACAGATCGGAAAGTTCCGACTCGTGTACCTCACCGGCCCCCGCGGCGCCGGTAGTTCCGCTGCGGGTGCGGGTAGCTGATGACGGCGGTCGGGCAGCGGACCGAGGGCGGGATGTCGATCGGCTCCGTCCTGGATCGGCTACGTCCCGATTTCCCCGACATCACCATCTCGAAGATTCGATTCCTCGAGGCGGAGGGGCTGATCAGCCCGGAGCGGACCCCGTCGGGTTACCGACGCTTCTCGCTGTCCGACTGTGAGCGGTTGCGGTTCGTCCTCACCGCGCAGCGCGACCAGTACCTGCCGTTGAAGGTGATCAAGGAACAGCTCGAGGCGATCGACAGCGGCGTCGCGGTGGTCGGCTCGACCGAGTCGGCCCCGCGGCGGCCGCGGGCCCTTGCCATCGCCCCTGGCGAGGTCTCGCCCGAGGAGTTCCGGGCCAATCGCGAGGTCCGTATCAGCCGCACCGACCTGATCGCCCGATCCGGCGCGGACGAGGCGTTCCTGGCGGAACTGTTGCGCAGCGGGCTGATCGTGCCCGGCGTCGCAGGCTTCTTCGACGAGGATGCGGTCACCTTGGCGCGGGCCGCAAAGGCGATGTCCGAGTTCGGACTCGAGGTGCGGCACCTGCGCGCGTTCAAGCTCGCGGCCGACAGGGAGGCCGGTCTGGTCGCCCAGATCGCCGGTCCGGTCGCGAAGGGCAGGGATGCGGGCGCGCGTGATCGCGCCGAGGAGATGGTGCGTGAACTCGCCGCGCTGTCGCTCACCCTGCACACCTGTCTGGTCAAGGCGGCCGTGCGCGGCGCGCTCGACCGCTGACGATCGCCCAGTCCGGACATGTGACGACCTGCAGCTGTTCGGCGAGAGTCGAATGGGTCGCCGGGTTCGCTTAGAATTTGGGTACGGCTTCACGCGATGAAAATGCGGTCGATGCCGGTGAGGCCGAGCAGACGGGAGGCAGACGCGATGAGCGAGATGCGTGTGATCGGGATTCGTGTCGAGCAGCCACAGAATCAGCCCGTACTGCTGCTCCGGGAGGCCGACGGGGATCGGTACCTGCCGATCTGGATCGGCCAGACCGAGGCCGCCGCGATCGCGCTGGAGCAGCAGGGCGTGGAGCCGGCGCGGCCGCTCACCCACGACCTGATCGTCACGCTCATCACGGCGCTCGGCAACGCGCTGCGCGAGATCCGGATCGTCGATCTGCAGGAGGGCACCTTCTATGCCGACCTGGTTTTCGCCGACGACCTGAGGATCTCGGCGCGGCCGTCCGATTCGGTTGCCATCGCGCTGCGGGCCGGCGTGCCGATCTATGCGGACGAAGCGGTGCTGGCGGAGGCCGGGCTGGTGATGCCCGATGAGCGCGAGGACGAGGTCGAGAAATTCAAAGAGTTCCTCGAATCCGTGTCGCCGGACGATTTCAAGGCAACTGACGGTTAGTGTGATCCCGCTGTCGAGAGACGGTGTCGAGTTCATGGCCTGGGCAACGAAAAGGTCTCACCCTCAAGTTGAGGTTTAGACTTCGGCGTGTTGCATTGACCCTGGTCAATCGTCGCAATAGCTTTGATCCATCGAACGCACACCATGTGATTCACCCCGAGGCGTACTCTGAGTCGAATCCACGGTATGGAATTCCATGCGAGAGGGAGCAGTCAGTGGGAGATCATCCGCAAGAGCCTCAGCGCGGCCTCGCCCCGTCCGAGGGTGTCGAGGATCTTCAGCCGGGCCTCTTTCCCGATGACTCGGTGCCGGACGACCTGGTGGGCTACCGGGTGCCGAGTGCGTGTCAGATCGCGGGCATCACCTATCGCCAGCTCGACTACTGGGCGCGCACCTCGTTGGTCGTGCCGTCGATCCGTGGCGCCGCCGGATCCGGCAGTCAGCGCCTGTACTCGTTCAAGGACATCCTGGTCCTCAAGATCGTGAAGCGATTGCTGGACACCGGCATCTCGCTGCAGAACATCCGGGTGGCCGTCGACCACCTGCGTCAGCGCGGCGTCGGTGACCTGGCCAAGATCACGTTGTTCTCCGACGGCACCACCGTCTACGAGTGCACCTCCGCCGAAGAGGTCGTCGACCTCCTGCAGGGTGGTCAGGGTGTGTTCGGGATCGCGGTCAGTGGCGCGATGCGCGAGCTGACCGGCACGATCGCGGACTTCCCGGCCGAGCGGGCCGACGGCGGCGAGAGCGAACCGAGCCCGGAGGACGAGCTCGCGTCGCGACGCAAGAACCGGGCCAGCCGCGCCGGATAGCCCGATTCGGCGCCTGCGTGGTCGACGTGGCGCGCGGCACATCCCGCGGCCGGGCCCGTGGGAGCGCAAGGGGTCGAACGTAGCCTAGAATTCGGGGTACGTCGCCGCCGCATGGGAGAGTTCCGGAGCACGATCCGGACGCCGAAGGAGCAATACCTCCCCGTCAATCTCTCAGGCACCGAGGACCGTGCGGGCTACGACGTCTCTGGAAAGCGGTGGGAGCACCCACCCGCCCACGGGGAAAGGGGCCCACACGAAGGCGGCCCTCAATCTCTCAGGCGCTCGCGGCGACGAGCAGGCGACAGAGGGGGAGGAACGTTCAGCCCGGCCCGACAGGGTCGAGCCGAATGCGCCTACGATCCTTCAGCCGCGGGAGTTGCCTTGTCAGACGCCAGAACTCGTTCATTTGTCGACCGCCACGTCGGCCCCGATTCCGCCGAACTCGAGCGGATTCTGCGCGTGGTCGGTGTCGGTAGCCTCGACGAGATGGCCGGGAAGGCCGTTCCCGCGAGCATCCTCGACAGCGTGACCGACGGGATCAGTGACGGCCTGAGCGTGCTGCCCGGCGCGCTCACCGAGCACGAGGCGCTGGCCGAGCTCTCCGCGCTCGCCGCCAGGAACACCGTCGCGACCTCGATGATCGGTCTCGGCTACTACGGCACCCTGACCCCGCCCGTGCTCGTGCGGAACCTGCTCGAGAATCCCGCCTGGTACACCGCGTACACCCCGTACCAGCCGGAGATCAGCCAGGGCAGGCTCGAGGCGCTGCTCAACTTCCAGACCATGGTCTCCGACCTGACCGGCATGGAGGTCGCGAACTCGTCGATGCTCGACGAGGGCACCGCTGCCGCCGAGGCGATGACGCTCCTGCGCCGGGCCAACAAGAGCCGTTCCCCGCGCTTCGTCATCGATACCGACCTGTTCCCGCAGACCAGGGCCGTGATCGAGACCCGCGCGACCCCGCTCGGTATCGAGCTGGTGGAGGCCGACCTGAGCCAGGGCCTACCCGAGGGCGAGTTCTTCGGCGTGCTCGCCCAGCTGCCAGGCGCCTCCGGTCGCGTCGTCGACCACACGGACCTCATCGCGGCCGCCCACGAGCGTGGCGCACTGGTCGCGGTCGGCGCCGACCTCCTGGCGCTGACCCTGCTCACCCCGCCCGGTGAGCTCGGCGCGGATGCCTGTTTCGGCACCACGCAGCGGTTCGGTGTCCCGATGGGCTTCGGCGGACCGCACGCCGGATACCTGGCGGTGCACTCCAAGCACGCCCGTCAGCTGCCCGGCCGCCTCGTCGGCGTGTCCGTCGACGCCGACGGGGATCCCGCGTACCGGCTCGCGCTGCAGACCCGTGAGCAGCACATCCGCCGGGAGAAGGCCACCTCGAACATCTGCACCGCACAGGTGCTGTTGGCCATCGTCGCCGCTATGTACGCCAGCTACCACGGTGCCGACGGGCTCAAGGCGATCGCCGAGCGCGTGAACGGGCACGCCGTGGCCCTCGCGACCGGCCTGCGGTCGAAGGGCGTCGAGATCGTGCACGAGTCGTTCTTCGACACCGTGCTCGCCCGCGTTCAGGGACGGGCGGCTGAGATCGTCGAGACGGCGAAGGGTTGGAACATCAACCTTCGTCTGGTGGACGCCGACCACGTCGGCATCTCCTGCGACGAGGCGACCACGGAGGCCCACATCGCGTCGGTCTTCGCTGCCTTCGGCGTCCGGCCCGACACCCCGGCGGCCGCGTCGACCTCCTCTCTGCCCGCCGAGATGGTGCGCACCTCGGACTACCTGACCCACCCCGCGTTCATCAAGCACCGCACCGAGACCGCGATGCTGCGCTACCTGCGGATGCTCTCGGACAAGGACATCGCCCTCGACCGGAGCATGATCCCGCTCGGTTCCTGCACGATGAAGCTCAACGCCACCGCGGAGATGGAGCCCATCACCTGGCCGGAGTTCTCGGGCCTGCACCCGTTCGGGCCGACCGCGGACGCGCCGGGCATGCTGCAGATCATCCACGACCTCGAGGGCTGGCTGGCGGCGATCACCGGCTACGACGCGGTGAGCCTGCAGCCGAACGCAGGCAGCCAGGGCGAGTACGCCGGCCTGCTGGCCATCAGGAACTACCACCTCAGCCGCGGCGACGATCACCGCGACACCTGCCTGATCCCGTCCAGTGCGCACGGCACCAACGCGGCGTCGGCCGTGATGGTCGGCATGCGTGTCGAGGTGGTGGCCTGCCGCCCCAACGGCGACGTCGACCTGGCGGACCTCAGGGCGAAGATCGCGGACCACGCCGAGCGGCTCGCGGCCATCATGATCACCTACCCGTCCACGCACGGCGTGTACGAGCACGAGGTCGCGGACATCTGCGCGGCCGTGCACGACGCCGGGGGACAGGTGTACGTCGACGGGGCGAACCTCAACGCGCTCGTCGGCCTGGCCCGGCCCGGGCGATTCGGCGGCGACGTCAGCCACCTGAACCTGCACAAGACCTTCTGCATCCCGCACGGCGGTGGCGGCCCCGGCGTCGGCCCGATCGGTGTGCGTTCGCACCTGACCCCGTTCCTGCCCGGGCACCCGATGGCGCCGGAGCTGGGCGGATCGGGTCCGGTCTCGGCCGCACCGTACGGCAGCGCGTCGATCCTGCCGATCACCTGGGCGTACATCCGGATGATGGGCGCGGCCGGGCTGCGGCGGGCCTCGCTCACCGCGATCGCCTCGGCGAACTACATCGCCCGCCGCCTGGACGAGTACTTCCCCGTGCTCTACACCGGCGAGAACGGCATGGTCGCCCACGAGTGCATCCTCGACCTTCGTCCGCTCACCAAGGAAACCGGTGTAACGGTCGACGACGTCGCCAAGCGACTGGCGGACTACGGCTTCCACGCGCCGACGATGAGTTTCCCGGTGGCGGGCACGTTGATGGTCGAGCCGACCGAGAGCGAGAACCTGGACGAGATCGACCAGTTCTGCGACGCGATGATCGCCATCCGCGGCGAGATCGACCGGGTCGGCGCGGGCGAGTGGCCGGTGGAGGACAACCCGCTGCGCGGCGCGCCGCACACCGCGGGCTGCCTGGCGGCGGACTGGGACCACCCGTACTCGCGCGAGCTCGCGGTGTTCCCGCTCGGCAAGGCCAGGGCAAAGGTGTGGCCCTCGGTGCGCCGGATCGACGGTGCGGCGGGTGACCGGAACCTGGTGTGCTCGTGCCCGCCGATCGAGGCATTCAGCGGCTGATCACGCTCCGCGGAGGCCGCGTGCGCTCGTGAGGAAACCAAACGGTCCTTGTGCGCCGCGGCCTGCCCGGAGGACGATGATGTGGGCAATGGGGCGGCCCCCGTCGGTCGGCCCTCGTCGAATCAAAGGTGCAGGCATATGTTCACCACCATCGCTCGAGCCGTTGCCGTGACCGCCATCGTCCTGTCCGTCGGAGCACTCGCCGCCCCGTCGGCATCCGCCGAGCGGCGCATCATCGGGGGAGGGTCGCTGCAATTCTGCTTCGTCGTCCCGCTGCCCGGATCCGCCGACATCGAATGGTGCCTCTGACAAAGGCATGACCGGCGTAGGCGCACCGGCCCGGCGTCAGCCGAGCGCCTGTCCGATCGCGGCGCCCAGCTCGGGTCCCTGCGAGGAGCCGACGGCGGTCAGCGAACCCCCGGTCTGCTCGGCGAGGGCCCGCAGGGTGTCCGCATCGGAGTTCTCGCCGATCGTGATGACGTCGATGCGGACCGGCTTGCCGTCCACGGTGGCCGCCCGGATCGACGCCAGCAGCTGCCGGGCGGTGATCGACGTGTCGTCGTTCGGGCCGTCGGTGATCAGCAGCACCGAGTTCGGGCGGTCCGCGCCGAAGCCCTGCACCGCGTCCGCGTAGGCGGCCTCGACGGCCGCGTAGGTGGACGTCGCGGTGGCCGGGGTCAGGGCGTCGAGCGCGGTGTCGATCGCCTGCCTCCGCGTTCCGGTGCCGACGGTGTCGGTGAGCGGGCCCGTCGGGACGGCGATTCGGTATGGCTTGGTGCCGTCCAGGTTCCTGGAGTAGATCCACAGCCCGAGCTCGGTGGCGTCCGGTGTCCGGTTCAGTTGCTCGGTCAGGGCCGCGGTCGTGTTCGTCAGCCGCGTCCCGTCGCCCTCGACGTTGCTCATCGACCCCGAGACGTCCAGCAGGAGGGTCGATCTGCGGGGCACCGCCGAATTGGTGAGCGTTCGGGTCAGCGTGTCGACCGCGGCCCCGTCGGCCGGTTGCAGCGGCGTGTCGATGGGCGCGAAGGGGACCGCCCCCACCGCAGAGGGGGACTTGCCGTCGACTCGGAACCCGGCGTCGCGCAGCACCGAGGCCTGCTCGGGACGGCGGAGGTAGTCCGCGAACTCCGATGCCGCGCGTCCACGCGCCTCGTCCACCCAGCCGGCGGAGACGATCGCGGCGGGGTGATCGGCCATCGGGGTGGCCCCGGCAGGCAGGAAGGCGGTGAGCGCGTTCGCGTCCGGCTCGGCGGCGTAGAGCTGCTGCTCGGTGACCGCCACCGCGTGCAGTGTGCCGGTCCGTGGGTCGTGCTGCGCGCCGAGCGCCGCGAGCGCATCCGCTGTCACGGCGGGCTTGTCGGGAGCGGTCGGGAACGCGGCCGCGGAGCCGACCGCGAGCGTGGAGAGTGCCGAGATGACCGGTGGGGACGCGGCCTGCGCCTCGGTGACCGGTCCTGCGCCCGCACCCGACACCGCCGCGGCGACGGCCTCGGCGGCCAGGGTGGAGGGATCCGAGCCGGGGCCGGTCGGCAGGGCCAGCCGCAGCGAGCCCCATCCGGGGAGCCCGAGCCCCTGCAGCGCGTTCGGGTCGGACTGCAGGCGCGCGAGGTCCTGCCAGCCGATCTTCGATCCGCTGAGGGCCTCGGCCAGCGTGACGGGGGCCGCCAGCAGCACCGGTGAGGTGACGAGCGACTTCGGCTGGCCGTCGATCAGGCCGGTCTGCCCGCCGAGCCGCGCGATGGACTGGGTGCTCTGCGGAATCCACAGCGCCGGCGCCGGTCCTGGCCCGGACCAGTTCTGACCGGCGCTCGCCGCCATCGCGTCGACGACGGTCTGTGAGGCGGCAGCGGTGACGGCCACGGTGATGCAGTGGTCGCGCACGACCGGGGTGGTCTGCGTGTAGCGGTCGGCGAGGGTCTGGATCTGCGGGGCGATGTCGGGGTCCGCTGTGACGTCGAGGACGGCGGAACCCTCGACGCACATCTGCGCCGCCTGGGTGCCCTGATCCGAGATCCGGTCCCTGAGCTGGAACCAGCCGACCGCGGCGAGCACGACGGCGATGACGGCTCCCACCGCGATCACCGGGCCCTTGCTCACACCCCTCGTGCCCCGTGTGCCGCGATGCTGCCCCACCTGTGCCCGCCTTGTCGTCGATCGGTGACGGCACGCAGGTCCGCCTCATCGGTTCCCCCGCAGTCTACGGACGGCGGCACCGTGAAAGCGGCGAAGCCGCCACCGGACCGGATCGGTCTGGTGGCGGCTTCGCGGTGTCGCTGCGGGTCAGGCGTTGGCGGCCTTGTACTCCCGCCGACGGCGATGCAGGATCGGCTCGGTGTAACCGCTCGGCTGCGACGCGCCCTCGAGGATCAACTCCTTGGCGGCCTGCCAGGCGATGTTGGTGTCGAAGTCCGGCGCCATCGGGACGTAGGTGGCGTCACCCTCGTTCTGACGGTCGACGACCGGGGCCATCCGCTCGAGGCTGGCCACGATGTCGGCCTCGGTGACGATGCCGTGCCGCAGCCAGTTCGCGAGCAGCTGGCTCGAGATGCGAAGGGTGGCACGGTCTTCCATGAGTGCGACGTCGTGGATGTCCGGCACCTTGGAGCAGCCGACGCCCGCGTCGATCCAGCGGACCACGTAGCCGAGGATGGACTGGCAGTTGTTGTCCAGCTCCTCCTTCTTCTCCGCGTCCGACCAGTCGGTGCTCGGGGCGAGCGGAATGGTCAGGATGTCGTCCACGGTCGCCCGCGGCTTGCCCTTGAGCTGGTCCTGGACGGCGAACACGTCGACGCGGTGGTAGTGCGTCGCGTGCAGGGTGGCGCCGGTGGGCGAGGGGACCCACGCGGTGTTGGCGCCCGAGCGGGGGTGACCGATCTTCTGCTCGAGCATGTCAGCCATCAGATCGGTCATGGCCCACATGCCCTTACCGATCTGCGCCTTGCCCTGCAGGCCCGCGGCCAGTCCGGTGTCGACGTTCCAGTCCTCGTAGGCGCCGATCCACTTCTGCTTCTTCATCTCGGCCTTGCGCACCATCGCGCCCGCCTCCATGGAGGTGTGGATCTCGTCGCCCGTGCGGTCGAGGAAGCCGGTGTTGATGAAGACCACGCGCTCGCTGGCCTCCTTGATGCACGCGGACAGGTTGACCGTGGTGCGGCGCTCCTCGTCCATGATGCCGACCTTGAGCGTGTTCGCGGGCAGGCCGAGCACCTGCTCGACGCGACCGAACAGCTCGGTGGTGAAGGCGACCTCTTCGGGACCGTGCTGCTTCGGCTTCACGATGTAGACCGAGCCGGTGCGGCTGTTGTTGCGCGGTCCGTTGGCCTCACTGATGCTCAGGCCGTGGATCGCGCAGAGGCTGGTGATCAGCGCGTCGAGGATGCCCTCGGGGACCTCGTTGCCGTCGGCGTCGAGGATCGCGGGGTTGGTCATCAGGTGGCCGACGTTGCGCACGAACAGCAGCGAACGGCCGTGCAGGGTCAGCTCGCCGCCGTCGGCCGCGGTGTAGGTGCGGTCACCGTTGAGGGTGCGGGTGAAGGACTTGCCGCCCTTGCTGATCTCCTCGGCGAGGTCGCCGCGGTTCAGGCCCAGCCAGTTGCGGTAGCCGACGACCTTGTCGTCCGCATCCACGGCCGCGACGGAGTCCTCGAAGTCCATGATCGTGGTGAGCGCGGACTCGAGGACGACGTCCTTGACCCCGGCCGCATCGGTCTGGCCGATGGGGGAGCTCGCGTCGATCTGGATCTCCGCGTGCAGTCCGTTGTTGCGCAGCAGGACCGAGGTGGGCGCGTCCTTCTCGCCGAGGTAGCCGACGAACTTCTCCGGCTGCGCGAGCGTGGTGACGGTGCCGTCGGTCAGCTCGACCTTGAGCTCGGCGCCATCGATCCAGTAGCGCTTGGAGTCGGCGTGGCTGCCCGCCGCGAGGGGCGCCGCGGTGTCGAGGAACTCACGGGCCCAGGCGATCACCTTGTCGCCGCGGACCTTGTTGTAGCCCTTGCCCTTTTCGGCGCCGTCCGCCTCGGAGATGGCGTCCGTGCCGTAGAGCGCGTCGTACAGCGAGCCCCAGCGGGCGTTCGAGGCGTTGAGCGCGAACCGGGCGTTGAGCACCGGCACCACGAGCTGCGGGCCCGCGGTCGTCGCGATCTCCGCGTCGACGTTCTCGGTCTCGATGCTGAACGGGGCCGGCGTCGGCAGCAGGTAGCCGATCTCCTGCAGGAACGCCTTGTACTCCGCGGCGTCGAAGGCCGGGCCGGAGTGGTCTCGGTGCCAGGCGTCGATCTGCGCCTGCAGGTCGTCGCGCTTGGCCAGCAGCGCCTTGTTCTTCGGGGCGAGGTCCTCGATGACCTTGACGGCACCGGCCCAGAAAGCGTCGGCGTCTACGCCGGTGCCCGGGAGAGCCTCGGTGCCCACGAAATCGTGGAGAACCTTGGCGACCTGAAGACCACCGACCTGCACGCGCTCAGTCATGAAATGCCTCACTTCTCTGGGAATGCCTCATGTAGACACACTGATGTTACTCGGGGGTAATCGTCTAGCTGTTTGTCCTGGTGGGCTAACAGTCCAACCGTACTGGTTGGGGGCGTATTCCAGGGGCGGCGCGGGCGGGCGTCACGCCGCGTCATCTGTGCTCGAATCCGCCTGCGAGGAAGTCCCGACCGGTACCGGCAGGTCCCGGTGGTGCTGTCCGGTCAGCCGAAGAGGCGGCTGAAGAATCCTGACTTTCCTGCCGGGGCAGACTTCTCCTCGCAGACGCAGCGTTCAGAGGCGGGGACCGCCTTCATGACATCTCCGACGTGTGCCCCGCAGCCTCCCCAGGTTGTCTTCTTGCAGGTCGAACAGTTGACGGGGTAACACATGGGTCCTCCTCGGGATGGATGCGGCACCTCTAATATACCCATAGGGGTATCTGTCCCGGGGCTGCCGGCATGACGGCGCGAGGTGAGCTCGCGATCGGGTTGCCGATGCCTACCCGCGCACCTGGATCTGCTGCATCATGTCGTGGTCCTGGTGTTCGAGGTTGTGACAGTGCCACGTGTACCCGCGGACCTCCTGGTGGCTGCCATGGTCACCCGCTGCGTCGTGCGGGACCGGGATCGGCGCGTCCGGGTCGAAGCCGAGGTCGTCGACCGAAGGCCAGTGCACGAGGAGGGTGAGCACCGCGTCGGACTCGACGAGGGTGGTGTCCTTCCAGCCCGCCTCCCAGGGTGCAGGCGCCGCGCGTTCCCCGATGAGGAACGGCGACGGGTCCGGCGCCCAGCGGATGCCGTTCTCGAGCGGCGGGGGTGAGGCGGCCATGTAGCCGGCCGACCACAGCTTCTGCCTGCCGAGGATCCGGAAGCGGGCCAGGTGCAGGTGGACCGGATGCTCGAGCGGGAACACGTTGACGATGTGCCAGATCTCCGTCGTTCCGGCCCGGGCGACGTCGATGTCGCCGGTGAGGAACGGCAGATTGTTGATCGACCCCATCAACGGCAGCACGGCGGCCGTCCGGTTCAGGTCGAAGCGCCCGAGGAACGTCATGACCCGCGTGCGGACGACACCGTCGGTTGTGGCGGGGGCGATCGCCGGTGGGAGTCCCGGCCCGCCCCGCAGTCGCGCAGGCGCCCGGACCGGTTCGGCCGGAGCCTGATCCGCGTCGAACCGCATGATCTCGGGCAGTGCGGGGACCGCGAGCGCGGCGTTGGCGAATGCGTTGAGGGCGGTGTTGACGAGCGTCACCGACTCGCCAGGCGCGAGCTCCGCGAAGTCCACCAGCAGGTCGGCGCGCTCCCCGGAGGTCATGACGATGTGGTCGGTGTCGACGGACTCGTCGAGCAGGCCCTGGTCTCCGCCGATCACCGTGAACCGCATCCCGTTCGAGAACGCGAACCGGTAGGTGCGTGAGTTCGAGCCCTGCAGCAGCCGCAGCCGATACAGCGTGCGCCGCACCGGCATCCGTGGCCACGCGACTCCGTTGACGACGGCGACGTCCCCGAACTGGCCGCCCTGGCCGTAGCCGCTCGGCTGGTAGCGGGCCAGCCGCGGCTGCAGCGTTCCGTCTGCGTTGAAGGTACGGTCCTGCACCACGATCGGCACCTCGAACTCCCCGGCGGGCAGCCCGAGCGGATTGCCGGCGCGGCCGGTGTCGAACTCGTCGCGCAGCAGATGGAACCCGGCGAGTCCGGCCTGCACGTTCAGGCGGGTGTTCGCCATCACATGGTCGTGGTACCAGAGAGTCGCGGCCTCTTGACCGTTGGCGTAGTGGTTGGTCTGCACCCCGCCACGCCGCCACGCGATCAACGGATGCCCGTCCGAGTCGGGACGGCTCGGCGCACCGTGCAGGTGCACCGTCGTGCGCGGATTCGTCCGATCCTCCTCGGTGGCACCGTGCATTGTCAGGTCGACGGCGTCGGCGAGTGGATTGACGTCGATCGAATTGACGAACGACACCGTTGTCGGCGCGCCGCGACGGGCCTCGAGAGTGGGGCCGAGGATGCCGGCGTGGTAGCCGAGGACCGTCGATGCCGGCAGATCGGGGTGGTACGTGTGGGTGTTGGACTGCGCGGTGAGCGTTCCCGACGCCGGGGCCGTCGGGAGGCGCGGCAGGTCGGTGACGAACCGTCGTAGCGGCGGCGACGACGAGAAGTTCAGCGGACTCGGGGCGGTCGGCGGCGGCAGATCCGGGATCGGGAGCGGCGGCGGTGGCACCGGCGCTCCCGGTTGGGCCGAGGCCGCCCGTGCTCCCAGCCAGCCGAGCGCGGCGACGGAGCCTGCCATACCGAAGAATCCACGTCGTGAGAGTTCCATTGTCGAACTCCTTCGTTGCGTGATGCCCTCCTGGGATGCAACTGGTGCGGACGCTACCGGAGGCGCGGACATGACACGCCGCTATTGATCACCACCGGATCGAGGGTGCGACCTCAGTTCTGCGTGGCCGGGCCGATGAAGATCCCCTCGGCCTCGACGGTGACGCCGAGGTCGTCCGAGAGGGTGCCGACGACGATGGTCTTGCGTCCCTCGTTGCGGTCGATGCGGGCCTCGGCGCGCAGTGGTCCGAGCGGGGTGCCGCGGCGGTACCTCAGCGTGAGGGTGCCGGTGAACCGCGGCTCGATCGAACTGGCGGTGGTGCCGAGCAGGTGATCCATCACCAGCGCGCAGATGCCGCCGTGCACCAAACCGGGCGGGCCCTCGTAGGCGGCGCCGAGGGTGACCTCCGTCCAGTGCAGGCCGGCGTCGTCGGACTCGATGACCAGCGGCGGAGCGATCGCGTTCCGCAGGCCGATCCCCGCATTGCCCCAGGCGATCGACTCGCCGTCGGCGGTGAATCGCATCCCGAACCCGCCGTCGATCTGCCGGGCGCGCAGCTTCGCGGTTGCGGCGACGACCGTGGCCTCCACCTCGCGGATCACCGCCTCGTCGACCTCGGTGCGAATGGTGGCGTCGACGAGGTCGCGGACCGCAGCGGTGAGCGGGCCGTAGAGCGCCCGGCGCCGGTCGAGTTCCTCGGTGTCGATGTCTTCTCGGGTGAACTTCACGGTGTGATCCTGGCGCACTCGTCCGAGGGACGCGAGCGAATCAGGTCGCTCGACACTTTCGCGTTGCGCCCCACGGGGTCTCGACCTGTGAAACCATGGATCCGTGATCGAGACCATGGAGAACCTGCCCGCAGGCACCCTGGGTTTCCGCGCGAGCGGCACGGTGACCGCGCAGGACTACAAGGACGTCCTCGACCCGGCCATCGACGCGAAGATCGCCGAGCACGAGAAGGTCAACATCGTCTATGTGCTCGGCGACGACCTGAGCCGCTACACGGCGGGTGCGCTGTGGCAGGACGCCGAGCTCGAGACCCGTCCACGGCACAGCTGGGGTCGCATCGCGCTGGTCACCGATCACGAGTGGATCGACAAGGCGATTCACCTGATCAGTTTCCTGATCCCCTGCGAGGTGCGGTCCTTCGCGCTCGCCGAGGAGCAGGCCGCGATCGAGTGGGCCTCGCAGGGGGCGTGAGCGCCGGGGGAGTCACCGGTTCAGCAGTGCCCGGCACTGGGCCAGCAACTCCGCGCGCAGCGGCGCCGCGCGCTCGGCGAGCGCCGACTGCTCTCGAACGTAGTCCGCTCGGCCCTGCGGAGTCTCGATGGTGACCGGCTCGTAGCCGAGCGCACTCAGGTCGTACGGGCTCGCCCGCATGTCGAGTTCTCGCGCGGCCATCGCCAGTTCGAAGCACCGCAGCAACAGGTCGGAGTCGACCAGCGGCGCCAACTTGTAGCTCCACTTGTAGAGATCCATGCCCGCGTGCAGGCAGCCCGGCTGTTCCCGCGCCGCCTGGTCCTCGCGCCGCAGCGCGGTCTCGTTGCGGCCCACCGCGTCCGGGGTGAAGAACCGGAACGCGTCGTAGTGCGTGCAGCGCAGGTTCATCGACTCCACCACCGCGTCGGTGCCGTCCGGCCCGAGCCGAAGCGGGGTGCCCGAATGCCGGACCGCTTCCTCGCCGCCGCGGTAAACCATCGCCCACTCGTGCAGGCCGAAGCAGCCGAGCTGTGCGGGCCGCGCGGCGGTGCCCGCGAGCAGGCGCTCGGTGAACTCGAGCATCGAGCGGCGTTGGGTCAGCAGCCGGGGGTCGGCCTCGGCGTCCTCGCCGCACCGGTGGTAACCCGAGTAGTCCCAGTATTCGCGCGCCGCAGGCCCGGTCAGTCGCACGCCGAGGCCGGGATGCCAGCGTCGCAGCTGCGCGGGCCGCAGGCTGTAGTAGGTGAACAGGAAGTCGATCACCGGGTGCTTCTCGCCCCGCGTCTGCCGGGACAGGTGTGCCCCGATCAGCGTGTCCACCCGCTCCCTGTGCGCGTCGCGGCGGGCGGTCCACTCGTCCTGGGCGAGGGCGAGTGGACCGCTCGAGAGGTCCGGCTGTGTCACGGCGTCCGCTGTCCCGGCACCGCGTCGTCGATCCGGTGGGTGCCGTCGCGCACGGTACCGATGAACTCCTCCACCAGGTCCTCCAGTGCGACGATGCCGATCGTCTGCCCGGTCTCGTCGACCACCGACCCCAGGTGGCTGCTCGCGCGCCGCAGCGTCCCGAGCGCCTCGTCGAGCGTGGTCTGCACCCTCACCTGTGGCAGCGGTCGCACGTCCGAACGCGGGATCACCGTGTCCGGGCCCGCGTGGACGTCACCGACCTCGTCGAGGACGTCCTTGAGGTGCAGGTACCCGGCCAGCGTTCCGTCGGCCAGCCGCGCGGGATAGCGCGAGTACCCGGTCTCGATCACGGCCTCCTCGACGGCGCCGAGCGTGGTCCCGTTCGCGGTCAGCGGAACGCTGCGCACCTTGTCGAGCGGGATCAGCACGTCCGCGACGGTCCGGTCGGCGGTGTGCAGCGCCAGCGTCAGCCGTCGGTGCTCCTCCTCGTCGATCAGCCCCTCGGACCGGGACTCGCCGATCATCTCGGCGAGTTCCAGCGCCGACACCGTGGTGTCCAGCTCGTTCTTCGGCTGCACCCGCATCAGCCGCAGCGTCGCGTTCGCGCAGAGGTTGTAGAACGAGATGAGCGGGCGCACCAGTCGGATGAACGCCAGGTGTGCGGGAACCAGCAGCATCGCGCTGCGTTCCGGGCCTGCGATGGCGATGTTCTTCGGCACCATCTCGCCGAGGAGGATGTGCAGAACCACCACCAGCGAGAGCGCGACCGTGAACGCGATCGGATGCAGGAGCCCGGCGGGCACGCCGAGCGCGTCCAGCGGCATCTCGATCAGGTGCGCGATCGCGGGCTCGCCGACGCGGCCGAGCAGGATCGAGCAGATCGTGATGCCGAGCTGTGCGCCCGCAAGCATCAGCGAGAGGTTCTCGCCTGCCCGGATCACCGTGCGGGCCCGCTTCTTGCCCTGAGCCTCCAGCGCCTCGAGCCGGTCGCGTCTGGCGGAGATCAGCGCGAATTCGGCGGCCACGAAGAACGCGTTGCCCGCCAGCAGGAGGACGGTCAGTGCGACCGCGAACAGGTCACTCATCGCCGCGCTCCTTCGTCTCCGTCGAGTGGTCGGCCAGATCGGCGACCGGGGTGAGCACCACCCGGTCGATCCGGCGGCCGTCCATCGCCGCGACCCGGGCTATCCAGCCGCCCGCCGACCGGCCGTCGTCGTCCGGATGGGGGAGCGCCACCTGGTCGCCGACCTCCGGGATCCGGCCCAGGTGGGCGAGGACGAGGCCGCCGAGGGTGTCGTACTCGCCCTCGGGTGCCGAGTAACCGGTGGTCTGGGTGACCTCGTCGATCCGGAGCAGGCCGGAACAGATCCAGCTGTCGCCGCTGCGCTGCACCTCGATCTCGGGTTCGTCGTGCTCGTCGCGGACGTCGCCGACGATCTCCTCGATCAGGTCCTCCATGGTCACCATGCCCGCGGTGCCGCCGTACTCGTCGACCACGAGCGCGACCTGCATGCCGTCGGCGCGCACGCGCTCCATCAGCTCGTCGCCGTCGAGGCTCGACGGCACCACGGGGACCTTCTGCGCGAGCGTGATCAGGGGCGTGGTGGCGCGGCCCGCGGCAGGCACCGTGAACGCGTGCTTGATGTGCACGACGCCGACCGTGTCGTCCAGGTCGCCGTCGACGATCGGGAACCGCGAGAAGCCGGTCCTGGACGCGGCCTCGATCAGATCGGCGACGGTGTCCCGGAGTTCGAGGGTCTCGACCTTCACCCGCGGGGTCATCAGTTCCTCCGCGGTGAGCTCGCCGAACCTCAGTGAGCGATCGACGAGCAGCGCGGTCCCGGCGTCGAGTGCGCCGCGGCGTGCGCTGGTGCGCACCAGTGACCCCAGTTCCTGGGGGGAGCGTGCCGAGCGCAGTTCCTCTGCTGGTTCGATGCCGAGCCGTCGGACCACCCAGTTGGCGGATCCGTTGAGCCCGTTGATCGCCCACTTGAACACCGCCGAGAACCCGGCCTGCAGGCCCGCGGTGGCGCGTGCGGTCTGCAGCGGGCGGGCGATGGCCAGGTTCTTCGGCACCAGCTCGCCGAACACCATCGACAACGAGGTCGCCAGCACCAGGGCGAGCGTCAGCGAGATGCCGCTCGCAACGGATTCGCTGATGTTGACGGCGGTCAACAGCGGCGCGATCAGCTTGGCCAGCACCGGTTCCGCGAGATAGCCGGTGATCAGCGTGGTGATCGTGATACCGAGCTGGGCGCCGGAGAGCTGGAACGAGAGGGTGCGGTGTGCGTGCTGTACCTGGCGCGAGCGCCGGTCGCCGTCGCGCGCGTGGGCGTCGACGGTGCTGCGCTCGAGCGCGGTGAGCGAGAATTCCGCGGCCACGAACAAGGCGGTGCCTGCGGTCAGAGCCGCGAACCCGATGAGGCTCAAGACGGTGAGTGCGATCTCCATCAGCTATCGCCGCCGAGCGTGGGTCCGAACAGTGGGGGGTGTGCGCCGGGTTTGTCGCCCGGCTCGGTAGAGGAGCCCTCCGTAGAGGTGCTCTCGCCGCCGGACTCGGTCGAGTCGGCGACGGTCGGTATGGGTGCCTCAGGCACCTTGTTCCTTCCTTTTGTGCGCAGGCTTCCCTGCGCGTGGGCGCGTGCAGACCACGATTCTACCGGGCACGGGTGACCGTGCCCGGTAGTCGAGGTGGTGCGCCGGTGTGTCGGGACGGCTACCAGCCGGTGTGTCCGGCGGCTACCAGCCGGCGGGCAGCGGGCGGCCCTCGGCGAACCCGGCCGCGGACTGGACTCCGAGCAGCGCCTTCTCGTGCAGTTCCTCGACAGTGCGGGCTCCTGCGTAGGTGCAGGTGCTGCGCACCCCGGAGCAGATGTGGTCGATGAGGTCCTCGACGCCGGGGCGGTCCGGGTCCAGGCGCATGCGGGAGCTCGAGATGCCCTCCTCGAAGAGACCCTTGCGGGCGCGATCGAAGGCGCTGTCGGTGGCCGTCCTGGCCGCGACGGCGCGCTTGGACGCCATGCCGAAGCTCACCTTGTAGGCGTTGCCCGCCTGGTCCATCCGCAGATCGCCCGGCGATTCGTAGGTGCCCGCGAACCAGGAGCCGATCATCACGTTCGATGCGCCTGCGGCGAGGGCAAGTGCCACGTCACGGGGGTGCCGGACGCCGCCGTCCGCCCACACGTGGGCGCCGAGTTCCCGTGCGGCCGCGGCGCACTCGGCCACCGCGGAGAACTGGGGCCTGCCGACTCCGGTCATCATCCTGGTCGTGCACATCGCGCCGGGGCCGACGCCGACCTTGACGATGTTCGCGCCCGCGGCGATGAGGTCCCTCGTGCCCGCCGCGGACACGACGTTGCCTGCGGCCAGCGGCACGCCGAGGTCGAGCGACGCGACGGCGCCGAGCGCGTCGAGCATCTTCTGCTGGTGCCCGTGTGCGGTGTCCATCACGAGAACGTCCGCGCCTGCCGCGACCAGTTCCTTCGCCTTCGCGGCCACGTCGCCGTTGATGCCGACGGCCGCGGCGACCCGCAGCCTGCCGTCCGCGTCGAGGGCCGGTTCGTAGATGCCTGCCCGGATCGCGCCGGTGCGGGTGAGCACGCCGGCCAGGGTGCCGTCCTCGTCGACGATGACCGCGATCGGGTCGTGCTTGGTCTCGAGCAGCTCGAAGACCTCGCGTGGGGAGGCCGTCACGGGCGCGGTGACGAAGTCGGTGATGGCGACGGAGCGGAGCCGGGCGAAGCGGTCGACGTCCGCGCACGCGGCCTCGGTGACGACGCCGATCGGCCGGTCGTTCTCGACGACGACCAGCGCGCCGTGCGCACGCTTGGGCAGCAGCGCGATCGCGTCGGAGACGGAGTCCTCGGGGCCGAGGGTGACCGGGGTGTCGGCCACCAGGTGGCGGCTCTTGACGAACGCGACGGTCTCGGCGACCGCGGACGCCGGGATGTCCTGGGGGATGACCACGATCCCGCCGCGTCGTGCGACGGTCTCGGCCATCCGGCGTCCTGCGACAGCGGTCATGTTGGCGACGACGATCGGGATGGTGGTGCCCGATCCGTCGAGCGTGGACAGATCCACGTCGAAGCGCGAGGTGACGTCGGTCCGATTCGGCACCATGAAGACGTCGTCGTAGGTCAGGTCATAGGGCGGCTGCTGGCCGTCGAGGAAGCGCACGTCTTACGAGAGTACCGGCTGCGACGACTGGGCGTGGGTGGTCACATCGGCCTGGGACCGGGACAGCCCGACCGTGGTGACCACCATGACCAGCACCGCGACGGCGATCAGGGCGATACCGGGACCCTGCACCCGTAGCCGCTCACCGAGCACCGCGAACCCGAGGAAGGCGGCCACCAGCGGCTCGGCGATGGTGATGGCAGGCAGTGATGCCGAGAGCGGACCCGCGTGGAACGCGCGCTGTTGGAGGTAGAACCCGGTGAGGCCGGCGGCGACAAGGGCCCAGGTGGTCCAGTTGCCGAGCACGGCCGCCGGTCCCAGGTGCAGCAGGTCGATGACGGACTTGGTCAGCGCTACCGCGACCCCGTACAGCGCGCCGCTGGCGAACCCGAGCAGCAGGGCTCGCGGGCCGGGGCCGATCCGGGTCATCGCGGTCGCGACCGCCGCGGCAACGAGTCCGAGGACGCCCGCGAGTGGGATGAGCCAGTCGGCGATCGCCGCCGAGTTGTGGCCCTCGGTCGGATTCCCGACGATCAGGAACACGACGAGCGCACCTGCCAGCGCCAAGGCCATCGCCCAGGTGCGTGCGGTCATCCTGGCGCCGCTGAACCGGGCGGAGAGGGGGAGCGCGAACAGCAGCGAGGCCACGATCAGTGGCTGCACCACGAGCACCGACCCGACGCCGAGCGCGATCGCCTGGAACACGTATCCGCCGCCGTCGCCGAGCAGGCCCGCCCACCATCGCTTGCTGCGGACGAGCTCGGCGAGCAGGGCTTCGTCCTCGGCGACCCCGGCCGCCGCGCTCTGCTGCGCTACGGAGCCGCAGGCGAACAGCAGCGCACCGATCAGCGCGAAGGCGACCGCCAGCAGCGGGGTTCCAGACATCGCTCAGCGTCCTCCTCGGTTGCGGTGGCCGTGCGTCCCCGCGCCGCTGCCGCGCCGCCCGCCGGCGCGGACCGTGGTCGAGCCAGGCCGCCTGCCGCGGGTACCCGGTCCGGCGGCCCGCTCCTTCGGTGCCGTCGGCGCCGGGGCGGAGGGCGGGGGCACCGGGATGCCGGTTGGCTCGCGGGCGCCGGTCAGTGCGACGAGTTCGGCGGAGCCGGGGCGCACCTCGACGCCGACGACGCTCACGCCTGCCTTCGAGGTGAGCGCGGCGACCTCGGCGCGTTGGTCGTCGGTCACCAGGGTCACCACGGTCCCGGATTCGCCTGCGCGAGCGGTCCGTCCGGCGCGGTGCAGGTAGTCCTTCGCCTCGGCGGGAGGATCCACGTGGACGACGAGGTCGATGCCGTCCACGTGGATGCCGCGCGCCGCGACATCGGTGGCGACGAGGACCGGGGTGTCGCCGTCGGCGAACGCCGCGAGGGTGCGGGTGCGGTTGCTCTGCGTCTTGTCACCGTGCAGCGCGCCCGCGACGACCCCTGCCGCCCGCAGCTCCTCGGCCACTCGGTCCACGCCGTGCTTGGTGCGAACGAAGAGCAGGGTCTTGCCGCTGCGCGAGGCGATCTGGGCGAGCACGGCCCACTTGTCGGCCTTGCGGACGTGGAGCAGGTGGTGCTCCATCGTGGCCACCGATGCGGCCACCGGCGCGGTCGCATGGGTGACGGGATCCTTGAGGTAGTCCCGGACGAGGTCGTCCACTCCGCCGTCCAGGGTCGCCGAGAAGAGCAGCCGCTGACCGTCTTTCGCCGTCTGGTCGAGCAGGGTCGTGACCTGCGACAGGAACCCGAGTTCCGCCATGTGGTCGGCCTCGTCGATCGTGGTCACGCGGACATCGGCAAGCGAGGCGGACCCCTGTGCGATCAGGTCGGCCATCCGGCCGGGCGTCGCCACCAGCAGGTCCACCCCGCGCGCGAGCCGTTGCGCCTGTGCCTTGATCGGCAGTC
This sequence comes from Rhodococcus maanshanensis NBRC 100610, assembly GCF_001894865.1. Classification (GTDB taxonomy): domain Bacteria; phylum Actinomycetota; class Actinomycetes; order Mycobacteriales; family Mycobacteriaceae; genus Rhodococcus_G; species Rhodococcus_G maanshanensis. Next base: position 44,824 of record NZ_BCXA01000003.1, read on the forward strand.
CGCCGACCACGCAGGCCAGGCGCAGTCCGAGCGAGAGGGCGGACTCGTCGAGGGCCTTCTCGATCTGTGCGGCCAGTTCCCTTGTCGGCGCGAGCACGAGGCCGCGGGGCCGTCCCGGTGCGCTCGGCGCGCCCTTGAGCCGGACCAGCATCGGCAGCCCGAAGGCGAGCGTCTTGCCGGAACCGGTCGGCCCGCGCCCGAGCACGTCCCGCCCGGCCAGGATGTCGGGGATCGCGGCGGCCTGGATCGGGAACGGGGCGGTGATCTTCTCGCGGTTCAGCGACTGCACCAGCAGCGGCGGAAGGCCGAGGCCCGCGAAGGTGGGTGCGGGTCCTGCTGCGGCTGGGTCGGACATGTCGCGGTTGCCTCCGGGTGTTGGGCCGCGGGGCGCCCCCGATCTCACGGAACGTCGTCGGCGCGTGCAGTGAGATTACCGCCCCCGCGGGCAGTTTTCGTCATTCGTCCTGCGTGCGGCCATTCCGTTGTCGCGGTGCCGATGACCACCACCCTTGACTGAAAATTCAGTCAGGATATGATTCGGGTGGCCTGAGTGGCAGGCTGGAAGTGCGGAGAAGGAGTCAACACGGTGCAGAGACGTCGGTTCATACAGGCGAGCGCGGTGGCGCTCGGTGGCCTGCTGCTGGGTGGCTGCGACGACTCCTCGTCGTCCTTCTTCGGGTCGGGGAGCAGTGGTGACGAGGACGATCAGCGCACGTGGGTGATGCCGGAGGAGGGGCAACCCCACGCGCGGACCTGGATGGCATTCGGCGCAAGCGAGGAGATCTGGGGTGCGGCGCTGCTGCCGCAGGTTCGCCGGGACCTGGCGACGATCGCACAGACGATCGCGCAGTTCGAACCGGTGTCGATGCTGGTCCGCGAGGATGAGCTCGACCTGGCGCGCGGGCTCGTCGGTCCCTCCGTCGAACTCGTCGTCGCCCCGATCGACGACCTCTGGATGCGGGACACCGGTCCGGTGTTCGTGAAGGGGAACGGGGCGAAGGCGGGAATCGACTTCAACTTCAACGGCTGGGGCGAGAAGCAGGACTACGACCGGGACGCGAAGGTGGCGGGCGTCGTCACCGCCCGTGCCGGGGTCGAATTGTTGCCCACCGACCTGATCCTCGAGGGCGGTGGCATCGAGGTCGACGGCGAGGGAACCGCCATCATCACCGAGAGCTGCGTCCTCAACGACAATCGCAACCCCGGGTGGTCGAAGGCGGACGTCGAGGCCGAACTGGGGCCGCTGCTCGGGCTCGAGAAGATCATCTGGCTGCCCGGCATCAAGGGCAAGGACATCACCGATGGCCACACCGACTTCTACGCGCGCTTCGCACGCCCAGGCGTCGTGGTCGCGGGGCTGGACCCGGACCCGGAATCGTTCGATCACGATGTGACCGAACGCCATCTCGAGATCCTCGAGTCCGCGACCGACGCGAAGGGGCGCAGTCTCGAGGTGGTCGTGCTCGAGGCGCCCGCCACCGTCAGGCCGGAGTTCGAATCGGACGACTTCGCTGCCGGCTACATCAATTTCTACGTCTGCAACGGTGCCGTGATCGCCCCCGAATTCGGCGACACCGAAGGCGATCAGGCCGCCAGGCAGGAACTCGAGCGTCTGTTCCCGGATCGCCGGGTCGTGCAGATCAACATCGACGCCATCGCCGCGGGTGGCGGGGGAATCCACTGCACCACTCAGCAGGAACCCGTTGGCTGAAACGGTTCACCGATCGCAGGCAGTCGCGCCGAGTCGGGCGGCCCGAGCGCGTCCGTAGAGTGAGGTGTCGTGGCAGAGCGTCGAACACAGATCATGGAAGCCGCGGTCCGCGTGATCGCCCAGGACGGCGTGCGCGGCCTGCGGGTGGAGAAACTCGCCGCCGAGGCGGGTGTCTCGACCGCCCTGATCTATTACCACTTCCAGGACCGGGCCGGGGTGCTGCGCAGCGCCCTCGACCACATCAACGACCGGGCCCAGCGCTACTCCGACGAGGCATTCGAATCCTCCGACCCCCGAACGCAACTCGAGCAGATGCTCCTGCTCGAGATCCAGGGCACCCCCGAGGTGCGGGAGAACAGCATCGCGTGGGGTGAGCTAAGGGCGAGCGCGGTCTTCTCCGACGACCTCCGTGAGCCGCTACGGACCACGACGGAGGCGTGGGCGAACGACGCCGCAACCCTCATCCGGCACGCGCAGGCCGCCGGTCAGGCGAATCCGACGGTCGACCCGGCCGACGCGGGCGAGCGCTTCACCGCACTCGTCGAGGGCCTGAGCGAACGCTGGCTGAGCGGCTCGATGACCCTCGAGCGGGCACGAGAACTCCTCGCTGGCGCGGTCGCCGTCGAGCTCGGCCCGGTCTAGCCGCCGGGCCTGACGAGACGAGCCCGGCCTTCCCTCGGCGGACACCCAGCGGGTGCGCGTGGAGAAGGCCGGGCTCGGGGAACCTCGGCGGTGTTACGCCTCGACCTCGGTGCGGTCGCCGCTCCAGAGCGTGTGGAACTTGCCGGGGCGGTCGGTGCGCTCGTAGGTGTGGGCGCCGAAGAAGTCGCGCTGGCCCTGCGTGAGCGCGGCGGGCAGGCGCTCGGCGCGCAGTCCGTCGTAGTAGGACAGGGAGGAGGCGAAGCCGGGGACCGGGATGCCGAGCATGGTGGCGGTGGCCACGACGCGGCGCCAGCTGTCGATGCCTGCCTCGATCGATTCCCGGAAGTACGGGGCGAGGATCAGGCTCGGAAGCTCCGGGTTCTCCTCGTACGCGTCCTTGATCCGATTGAGGAACTGCGCGCGGATGATGCAGCCGCCGCGCCAGATGGTGGCCAGGTCGGCGGGCTTGAGATCCCAGTTGTACTCGGCGCTGCCCGCGGCGATCTGGTCGAAGCCCTGCGCGTACGCGACGATCTTCGACGCGTACAGGGCCGCGCGGATGTCCTCGGTGAACTGTGCGGCGTCGGTCGGCTTGTCGCCGAGGGTTCCTGCCGCGAGGCCCTGCGCCTGGGCGGCCGCACGCTGGGCCCGCGAACCGGACAGCGCGCGAGCGAAGACGGCTTCGGCGATACCGGTGACCGGGACTCCGAGGTCGAGCGCGGATTTGACCGTCCAGCGGCCGGTGCCCTTCTGCTCGGCGGCATCGACGATCACGTCCACGAGGGCCTGACCGGTCTTGGCGTCCTTCTGCCGCAGCACCTCCGCGGTGATCTCGATCAGGTAGGACTCGAGCGTGCCGGTGTTCCACTCGGCGAACACGTCCGCGATCTGACCGGCGTCCAGGCCGAGCGCGTCGCGGAAGAGGTGATAGGCCTCGCCGATCAGCTGCATGTCGGCGTACTCGATGCCGTTGTGCACCATCTTCACGAAATGGCCTGCGCCGTCCGGGCCGATGTGCGTGCAGCAGGGGGTCCCGTCGACCTGAGCGGCCACGGACTCGAGCAGCGGTCCGAGCGACTCGTAGGACTCCTTGGGTCCGCCCGGCATGATGGACGGGCCGTTCAGTGCGCCCTCCTCGCCACCGGAGATGCCTGCGCCGACGAAGTGCAGACCGCGGTTGCGGAGGGAGGCCTCGCGCCGGATGGTGTCCGTGTACAACGCGTTTCCGCCGTCGATGATGATGTCGCCCGGCTCCATCGCGGAGGCGAGCTCCTCGATCACCGAATCGGTGGCGTCTCCGGCCTTCACCATGATCAGGACGCGGCGGGGCTTCTGCAGGGCCGCGACGAACTCTTCGACGGTCTCGGTGCGGACGAAGTCTCCGTCACCGCCGTGCTCGGCGATGAGGGCATCGGTCTTCGCGACGCTGCGGTTGTGCAGGGCGACGGTGTGGCCGTGTCGGGCGAAGTTCCTGGCGATGTTGGAGCCCATCACGGCAAGTCCGGTGACGCCGATCTGCGCGCGGGCGGTCGTGCTGCTGTTCTCGGTCATGCCGTACACCTTCCCTTGCTGGGCCCGTGAACAAAAGTGCGGGGTCCCAATATCTGTCGTCGGCGGCGGGAGCCACCAGTCGTGTGCCCGCACAGCCGAGACGCCACCGACCGCGGGTGCGGTCGGTGGCGTCTGGGTGTCTGTGACGAACGCGTCGGCGCTCAGCGATCAGCGATCGCCGCGCGGGCCGTCGAATCCGTCGTACGAGCGGCGCTCGGTACGGCTACGGAAGCCGCCGGAACGCGAGGAATCGCCGCTGCGCTGGGCGCGATCCCCGTAGCTGCGCTCGCCGTTGCCGGAGTCGCGGTTCTGGCGGTCGCCGTACGGGCGGTCCCGCTGCGGGCGGTCACCCTGCGGGCGGTCGCCGTAGGGACGGCTGCCGTGCGATCGCTGGTAGCCACCATCGCTGCGCTGGGGGCGGTCGTTGTACTTGCGGTCGCCCTGGTAGCCGCCCTCGGAGCGGTTGCCCTGGTATCCGCCTTCGCTGCGCGGCCTGCTGCCCTGGTAGCCGCCGCCGTCGCGCTGGGGCCGGTTGCCCTGGTAGCCGCCTTCGCTGCGCTGGGGCCGGTTGCCCTGGTAGCCGCCCTCGGAGCGGTTGCCCTGGTATCCGCCTTCGCTGCGCGGCCTGCTGCCCTGGTAGCCGCCGCCGTCGCGCTGGGGCCGGTTGCCCTGGTAGCCACCATCGCTGCGCTGGGGGCGGTCGTTGTACTTGCGGTCGCCCTGGTAGCCGCCCTCGGAGCGGTTGCCCTGGTAGCCACCCTCGCTGCGCGGCCGGCTGCCCTGGTATCCGCCACCCTCACGTCGGGGACGGCCACCCTGGTAGCCACCCTCGCGGCGGGGCCGGTCGCCGAAGCGGTCGCTCTTGAAGTGCTGTTCGCGCACCGGCTCGCCGCTCGGCGCCTTTGCACCGGTGATGGTGGCCAGCTCCTCGGATCCGGGCGCGACGTTCACCGCGGTGGCGTCCACTCCCGCCATCCCCGTGAGCTTGCGGACCAGACGACGCTGGTTCGGCAGCACGATCGCGACGACCGTGCCCTTCTCGCCGGCGCGGGCGGTCCGGCCTGCGCGGTGCAGGTAGTCCTTGTGATCGGCGGGCGGATCGACGTGCACGACGAGGTCGATGCCGTCGACGTGGATGCCGCGGGCCGCGACGTCGGTGGCGACCAGCACCGGGGTACGGCCGCTCTTGAAGCGCTCGAGAACGCGGGTGCGCTGGTTCTGCGCCTTGCCGCCGTGCAGCGATTCGGCCGGGATGCCAACCGCGCGAAGACGATCGGTGATGCCCTCGCAGCCGAGCTTGGTCCTGGCGAACATGATGGTGCGGCCCTCGCGAGCGCCGATTTCGGCGAGCACGACGTCCTTCTGGCCGCGATCGACGAGGAGCACGTAGTGCTCCATGGTGTCGACGCTGGCCTTGCCGTCCTCCGTCGAGTGCGTCACGTGGTCGGCCAGGAACTGCCGGACCAGCGACTGCACCTCGCGGTCGAGGGTCGCGGAGAACAGCAGTCGCTGACCGTCGGGCCTGGTCTCGCCGAGGATGGAGCGGACCTCGGGCAGGAAGCCCATGTCGGCCATTTGGTCCGCCTCGTCGAGCGCGGTGATCTCGACCTCGTCGAGCACGCACGTGCCCTGGCGGAGGTGGTCACCGAGGCGACCGGGGGTCGCGACGAGGATATCGACGCCACGCCGGAGCTGCTCGACCTGCTTGGTGAACGGCATGCCGCCGACGGCCGCGCGCACGTTCACGCCGACCGAGGATGCGTACGGGTAGAGCGAGTCGACGACCTGGATCGCGAGTTCGCGGGTGGGCACCAGGACCAGGGCGCGCGGCCGCTTGGCGGCGGGACGGTCCTCGTGCTGCGCGAGCCGGGCCAGCATCGGCAGGCCGAAGGCGAGGGTCTTGCCGGACCCGGTCTGGGCCCGACCGAGGACGTTCCTGCCCGCGAGCGCGTCGGGCACGGACATCGCCTGGATCGGTGACGGCACGGTGATGCCGTTCCTGCCGAGGGCGGCGACCACGGGGGCGGGCAGGCCGATCTCGGCGAAGGTGATGGTGGGGGTCTCCTCGGCGGGCGAGGGGGACTCGAGCGTCGCCGTTTCCTCGGGGGAAACGGGGGCAGCAGAAGACATGTGGACAGCGTCGGTCACGCGGATTACCTCTCCGGACGTCGGGCGCGTCGCGGAGCGCGAGCTGTCATGCAGCACGCAAAGAGACGAGCCGGGCACAGTGTCGCCTGGCCGTTCCCGGTGACATACGGCCGGGGGCGGGGCTGGGTGCCTGAACAATCAATTGGTGGACCGCGATTGCGGCCGTCGTTCAGTGTACGCGAGGCGTTGGAAAACCACACGTCAGCGGGGTTGTGACGTGGGCAACTGCCCCCGGGAAGGGTGTCGGGGGCACGCGGAGTCCCTGTGCACCACCAGGATTCGCCGGTTAGGATCGCCTCGTGACCGACACCCACGTGACCGATGCGGCTATGGCCCTGGTCCGTCGTCGGCACATCGATCTTGCGCTGGTGTGTGCCGCCGCTTGTTGCGGCCGCTGATCCGACCTGAACCGCGACCGTCGCTCGCGGAGTCGAATCCTGCGACGTTCACCCACATCCTGCGCAAGGAGACTGTTCTATGTCCACGATCAATGCTGCACCAACGACCCTTGACCCCGATGCCGGGACCTCTCATCTGGGCGGCGTCATCCGCGCGACCACCGACGCCGTCAACAAGGATCGCGCCAACGCACAGGTCCGGTTCGCGGCGACCGCGACGGCGCACGACGCCGTCGCCAGCACCGTCCGCGCCGGCAAGCACTCCGTCGAGGTGGACGAGCCGCCGGCGCTCGGCGGCGGATCCACCGCGCCCAACCCGGTCGAGTACTACCTGGCGGCGCTGCTGTCCTGCCAGGTGGTGACCTATCGATTCTGGGCCGACAAGTTGGGCCTGGAGATCGAGGACATCTCCGCCACGGCGGAGGGAGACCTCGACGTGCAGGGCTTCTTCGGGCTCGACGAGTCGGTTCGCCCCGGCTTCGGCGAGGTGCGGGTCACCGTCACGCTCGCAGGACCGGAGAGCGCCGAGCGGTACGCGGAACTGCAGGCGGTCGTCGACGAGCACTGCCCCGTGCTGGACCTGACGCGAAATCCGACCCCGGTGCGGACCGTGCTTTAGGTCGCCTGACGCGGCGACGGGTCGGGCTCAGCCCCGGAACAGGCGGCTGAGCTCGACCAGCCAGGGCACCGCGACGGCGATCGTCGGGACCACGAGGATGGCCACCGACGTGAGGTACGCGGCGGCCGCGAGCTGCAGGTCGTTGCCCTCGCCGCCGAGCCGCTTGATCCGGGTCAGGGTGTGTGGACCGCCGGCCGCCATGGCGCCGACGGGGGCGCTCGACCCCGAGCAGGCGACGAGCGCGCGGGCAAGGGGAGTGGGGCCGGTGACCTTGACGGCCGAGTCGTCGGCGAGCATCTCGACGAGCAGTTGCACACAGCCGAGGGCGGATTTGCTGCGGACCACCCGGGGGAAGGCCTCGTTCACCGCGGTGAAGGCCTCCAGCACCAGGTCGTGCCTGGCACGCAGGTGGGAGCGCTCGTGCATGAGGATCGCCGTGACCTCCTCCCGCTGCAGGCTCGCCAGGGTGCCCTCGCTGAGCACCACACGTTGCCGCAGGCCGGGCAGGCAGTACGCGATCGGTTCGGCGGCGCTGAGTACCCGGAGGTTCGAGTTGCGCCCGCGCTGCGGGTCGCGCTGATCGAGGAGATCGACGAGCATCCGGTGCCGGGCGCGGCGCCTGCGCGTGCGGACGCCGACCGAGGCGATGGAGAACACCAGCTTCGCGCCGATCAGGAGGGTGAGCGTGAGCACGACCACATACGCGATCCAGAGCGGGAGCCCGAGCGCGTCGATCTCGGCTGTCGGCGCGGTCGTCGGCCTGCCGTCTGGGCCGGGTACGAGTAGCTCGGACGCGATCGCGAGTCCGGAACTGAATGCCGACAACACGGCAGCGAGCGCGATGGCCTGCCACAACACCAATGCCGCCCGGGGTGCCCGATATGGCCAGGTCGCCCGGGAGAGGAGGGCTGGCACCGGCCCTGCAAGCAGCAATGCGAGCAGCGCGAAGGCCAGTGCGGTGGTGGGGTTCATTGCCCACCCATCATCCACATTGTGGGTTCAGCTGGCGCGATCGGTCCCCGGATCGACGCTCCGGAGGGTGGGTTTGGCCGCCTCCGAGGCCTCGAGCGCGGCGAGCGCCTCACGCAGTGCGGCCGCCTCGTCGGCGCCCACCTGCCCGACGAAGTGCACCAGTGCGGCGACCCGACCGTCGGACTCGTCGGCCTGCTGCAGCGCGTCGACCATCAGGCTCGCGACGAGCTCGTCGCGGCCGTGCACGGGTACGTAGCGGTGCGCGCGATCGTCGCGCTGCTGGATCACCAGGTTCTTCTTGGCGAGACGCTGGAGGACCGTCATCACGGTCGTGTACGCCAGCTCCCGGCGCGTGGCGAGAGCCTCGTGCACCTGACGCACGGTCTGCGGTTCGGAACTGGACCAGAGGTGGTCCATGACTGCGCGCTCGAGTTCCCCAAGTCCTGCCATGAGAACAGTGTACGGACTGTCCGACGCACATGCGTACTACTACTCGTAGTACGAAATTCCGGGATCCGTGCTATGTGTGGAACTGCTCGTTGCGGAACCGGCCAGGGGCCGCCGGAGGGAATAGTCTGCTGTCACCCGTCGAGAGGCGTACCCGTGGATTGGCTGCTTCGCTGGTCACTGACCTCTGGCCCGCTCCCGTGGTTCGTCGCGGCCCTCGGAGCTGTCGGCGGACTCTGGCTGCTGCTGGCACCGACAACGGACCCGCGTCGATTCCGGCGCCGGGCCATCCCGATCGCCGCGGCGGTCGCGCTCGGGTGCACCGCGGCCCTCTGGGTGGTCGTCGAGAAGTGGTGGCGGCCGTTCCCGGATCCGATCGAGACCGAGATCTACGTCTGGATCGGCCTCGGCATCCTCGCGGTGGCGCTGCTGGTGGCGAGGCTGCTGCTCGACCGGCGCGTGTGGCGGGCGGTGGTCTCCGTGCTCGCCGCCGTGGCCGTGGTCGCGGCGGCAGGCGCGCAGATCAATCTGGTCTTCGCCGCCTACCCGACGGTGCGCGACGTCCTCGGTATCGCGAACCCCAACGAGATCGCCTTCGGTGAGCTGCCGCCGCCGACGCCCGACCCGATCTCGGGCACCCCCCTCGAGTCGGTGTGGCGGCCACCCGCCGACCTGCCAACCGAGGGCAAGGTGACCACGGTGCCTATCCCGGGCACCGCGTCCGGCTTCGGGGCGCGCGACGCACAGATCTATCTCCCGCCCGCCTACTTCGCCGACCCGCGGCCCGCGCTGCCGGTGCTCGTCCTGCTCGCCGGGCAGCCGGGTTCCCCTGTCGACTGGTTCAACGGGGGCCGGCTCGCCCAGACGATGGACGCCTTCGCCGCACAGCACGGCGGCCTGGCCCCGGTGGTCGTCGTAGCCGACGGCACCGGGTCGCAGCTCGCCAACCCCCTGTGCCTCGACTCGAAGCTCGGCAACGTGGCGACCTACCTCGCGGTGGACGTGCCGGACTGGGTGAAGTCCCATCTCGAGGTGAACCCGGACCCGCGGAGCTGGGCAATCGGCGGGCTGTCCTATGGCGGTACCTGCTCGCTGCAGATGGCCACCACCCATCCGGACGTGTATCCCACGTTCCTCGACCTGTCCGGGCAGGAGGAGCCGACGCTCGGGGATCGCACCCGCACGGTCGACGAGGCATTCGGTGGCGATGCGGCGAAGTTCGCGGCGGTGAACCCGATGGACCTGATGGCCGCGCGCAGGTACCCGGGCACGGCCGGTGTGTTCGTCATCGGCAGCGACGACCACGAGTATCGGCCAGGGGCCAAGCGGGTGTATCAGGCGGCCGAGGCCGCGGGGATGGACGTGCAGTACCTGGAACTGCCGGGGGGACACAGCTTTGCGGTGTGGTCGGCCGGGCTCGAACACGAGCTCGGATGGTTGGCGAAGAGGATGGGGCTGATCTCGTGACTCAGGTGACGGCGACTGCGGCCACCAGGCAGACCCGCAGGCTCCTCGAGCTGGCCGGGTTCGGGGTGACCGGCGCGCCCGTGAGCATCGGACTGCTGGTCCTGATCTGGGTCATGGGCGCGGCAACCGGCAGCCTGCTGTCCGGCCCGTCGCGGTACGTGAACCGCCATTTCGCGGCCGGGATCGGGGCCTTCGAGGACGGCCGGGTCTGGACGGCGTTCACCGCCGGGCTCTGGGCGCCGGGCCTGGCGGGGTATCTGGTCGCGACGGCGCTTGTCCTGCTGGTGGCCGCACCGATCGAGCACCGGATCGGCTCGGGCCGCTTCGCGCTGGCCGCGGCGAGCACCCAGGTGCTCGGCACGCTCCTGGGGATCGGGGTGGCCGCGCTGGTGAAACTGGTCGACGAGGGCTGGGGCTTCCGGTTGCACATCGGGACCGCGGTCGGCCCGACGACGTGGATCGTCGGCGTGGCGATGGTGGCGAGCTCGCGGATGGACACGCTGTGGCGACGGCGAACCCGGGTTGGGGTGTTCGCGCTGCTGATCACCCTTGCGCTGTTCGGCGGGCACCTCGAGGACATCATCCGGCTCGCCGCGGCTGTGGTCGGGCTCGTCCTCGGCCCCTGGATCGTCGGCCGGTCGGCACGCGGGGCGCGGCTCGCGGGGACCCGTCGTGAGGGCGGGGTGCTCGTCGCGATCGTGGTCGCGGCGGGCGCGCTCGGTCCGGCACTGGCGGCCCTCTCGCCCAACGTGGTCGGACCGCTGGCCGTGCTGCGCGAGCTGTTCCGCGGGGTGCCGTGGACGCCCGACGAGGTGCGGGCGATCTGTGCTGCCTCGTCGAACGGCGAGGAGTGCAGGCGCGGGCTGCTGGGGCTGCGACTGGGCGGGGTCGGGCCGACGCTGCTGAGCCTGATGCCCTCGATCTTCCTGTTGGTGCTCGCGGACGGCCTGCGCCGGGGCAGACGGTTCGCGTGGATCGCGGCGGTGGTCGTGCACGCGATCCTCCTCGCGCTGTCCGTGGCGAACTACGTCGTCCGGTTCGTCGAGTCGGTCGGTGAGGAATCGCTCTTCTACGGTCTCGACTCGCCGAACCTGTACCGGACCATCACGCCATTCCTGACGCCGCTCGTGATCCTCGTGGTGTTGCTGTTGACCCGGCGGTTCTTCGATGTGGCCGCGCCGAGGGGGACCTATCGCCGGATGTGGTTGCTCCTGCTGGCCGTCGCCGCGGGGCTCGGCCTCGTGTATGTCCTCGGCGGGCTGCTGGCGCGCAACGGATTCGACCGGGATCCGGGTGTCGCGGGGTTGCTAGCCGACTACCCGCAACGGCTGATCCCCCCGGTCTACCTGCAGTGGCTCGACCCGCGCCTGCTGCCCGACAGCGCCGCCACGACCCTGCTGTTCGAGTGGACCGGGGTGGTGTTCTGGGTGGTCGCCTGCGTGGCCGTGCTCGCGACCTTCCTCAAGCCGGCCTACGGGGCCGAGACCGAGGACACGGAACGGGCCAGGAAGCTGTTGTGCGCCACCGGCGGCAGCCCGCTGTCCTGGATGACGACATGGCGCGGCAACAAGTACTGGTTCAGCCCGGACGGGACGAGCTACGTCGCCTACCGGGTGATCGGGGGCGTCGCGCTGACCACGGGGGATCCGGTCGGTCCGCCGGACCGGTTGCGGGACACCGTGACCGACTTCGCGGAATACGCGTCCGGCAGCGGGTGGGTGCCGTGCTTCTACTCGGTGACCGGCGGGCTGCGGGAGGTGACCGACTCGATGGGGTGGTCGGGCATCCAGGTCGCGGAGGAGACGGTGCTCCGGCTCGACGACCTCGCGTTCACCGGCAAGAAGTTCCAGGACGTGCGCACCGCGGTGAACCGGGCCAAGAAGGACGGGATCGGCGCCGAGTGGATCTCGTTCCCCGACGCCCCGCTGGCGATCACCGATCAGATCACCGCCATCTCGGAGGAGTGGGTGGCGGACAAGGGCATGCCGGAGATGGGTTTCACGCTCGGCGGCCTCGAGGAGATCGACGATCCGCAGGTACGGTGCCTGGTCGCCGTGGATGCCGAGCGCACCGTGCACGGGGTCACCTCGTGGATGCCCGTCTACCGGGACGGCCGGGTGGTCGGCTGGACCCTCGACTTCATGCGTCGACGCTCCGAGGGCTTCCGGCCCGCGATGGAGTTCCTGATCGCGTCCGCGGCGATGCTCCTCAAGGAGGAGGGCGCCGAGTTCGTCAGCCTGTCCGGCGCGCCGCTGGCGAAGGTCTCCTCGCCGGAGGCCGCTGCCGACACCGAGGAGGACCTCGAGCGGTCCACCCTGTCGACGGTGCTCGACCGTCTCCTCGACGTGCTCGGCAAGACGCTGGAACCGGTCTACGGGTTCCGGTCCCTGCTGGCCTTCAAGTCGAAGTTCCAGCCCGAGTACGTCCCGATGCACATGACATTCGCCGATCCGGCGGCGCTGCCGAGCATCGGCAACGCCATCGGCAGGGCCTACCTGCCGGAGGTCTCGATCGGCCAGGGAGTTCGCCTGGTGCGCACCATGATCGGTGGGGACCGCTAGCGACTGCTTGCAGGTCGCTCGAAAGTGCCTGCCGCTAGCGACTGCTTGCAGGTCGCTCGAAAGTGCCTGCCGCTAGCGACTGCTTGCAGGTCGCTCGAAAGTGCCTGCCGCTAGCGACTGCTTGCAGGTCGCTCGAAAGTGACCGAACCTGACTCAGGCCGAGCCGACGCCCACCGCATCGGACGCGGGAGTCGGTCCACCGATCGACCCGTACACGTGCCTGGTCCCGATGGGCACGATCAGCGGTCGGTCCGAGACGGGGTCCTCGATGACGCGGGCCTCGAGCCCGAACACCTTCAGCAGCAGCTCCTCCGAGATGACCTCGCTCGGGGTGCCGGACGCGACGACCGCGCCCTCGGACATGACGATCAGGCGGTCGCTGTAGCGGATGGCGAGGTTCAGGTCGTGCAGCACCATCACCACGGTCCGCCCGAGCTCCTCGTGCATCCGGTCAACCAGGTCGAGCACCTCGACCGAATGCGCCAGGTCCAGGTACGTGGTCGGCTCGTCGAGCAGCAGGATGTCGGTGCCCTGGGCCAGGGCCATCGAGATCCAGGCGCGCTGACGCTGGCCGCCGGAGAGCTGGTCGACCGGGCGGTCTGCGAGCTCGGACACCCCGGTCAGGGCCAGCGCCCTGGCCACCTCGCCCTCGTCGTCGGCCGACCACTGCCTGATCCAGGACTGGTGCGGATGCCGACCGCGGGCCACCAGATCGGCCACAGTCAGTCCCTCCGGGGCGACCGGTGCCTGCGGCAGCATGCCGAGGGTGCGCGCGACGTCCTTGGTCTTGAGGGTGGAGATGGCCTTGCCGTCGAGCAGCACCTGGCCGGACTTCGGCTTGAGCAGCCGACCGAGGGAGCGCAGCAGGGTGGACTTGCCGCAGCCGTTCGGCCCGATCACCGTCGTCACAACGCCGGTGGGGATCTCCAGATCGAGCCCGTCGACGATGATGCGGTCGCCGTAGCCGACGGTGAGGGCCTCGGCCGCGAGCCGCGGCGCGGTGTGCTCGGTGGTGAGCTCGCTCATCAGACCGACACCTTTCGATTGTTGCGGACGAGCAAGTACAGCAGGAACGGTCCGCCGAGGGCCGAGGTCACGATGCCGACGGGGAGTTCGACGGGAAGGATGGTGCGCGCGATGACGTCGCTGCCGACCACCAGGACGGCACCGACCAGGCCGGAGGCCAGGATCGGCGGTCCCGCCGTCCGCAGCATCCGGAGCGCGAGCTGTGGCGCGCACAGCGCGACGAACCCGATCGGGCCGACGGCGGCCGTCGCGATGGAGGCGAGCGCAACGGCGGCCAGCAGGAGGGTGGCCTGACCGGTTTGGAGGCGGACACCGAGGGAGCGTGCGTTGTCGTCGCCGAGACGCAGCGCGCCGAGGGTGAACGAGGAGATCAGCGCGATCGTGCCTACCACCGCGACGCCGATCGCGACCGGCCAGACCTGCGCCCAGTCGCTGCCGTTGAGTGACCCGTTGAGCCACACCTGTGCGCGGGCGACGTCGTTGATGTCGGCGGAGATCAGCATCCACTGGATCGCGGCGATCAGCATGGCGTTGAACCCGATGCCGATCAACACCACCCGGTAGCCCTGCACCCCGCCGCGCCACGCGAGCGCGTAGATGATGACGGCGGTCGCGATGCCGCCGATCAGCGCCGCGATCGGGATGCCCAGCACCGCGAGCAGTCCGACGAAGCTGCCGCCGCCCGCGAGCACGATGAGCGCCACGGCCGCCGCACTGGCCCCGGCGGTGATACCCAACAGGTCCGGGCTGGCCAGCGGATTGCGCAGGATGGACTGGGCGATCGCGCCGGAGATGCCGAGGGCAAGCCCGGTGAGCAGCGCGGTGAGGGCGCGCGGCAGGCGCAGGTCCATCACGATGAAACGCTCGACCTTGGTGCCGCCGCCGAAGAGGATCTCGGCGACGGTCGGCACCGAGATCGCGAAGTCGCCGCGGCCGATGTTGATGCACAGCAGCAGGAACGCGGCGAGCAGCAGGCCCGCGGTGATCGCGATCATGGTGGTGCGGCGGACCAGGGAGACCGGCCCGACCCGGCACGCCGGGCGCGACGGCACCGTGGCGGGCAGTTCGACCTCGTCGTCGATCAGGCTCACAGCGACACCAGCTTTCTGCGCCGGACGAGCGCGACGAAGAACGGTGCGCCGAAGAGCGCCAACACGATTCCCACCTGGAGTTCGCCGGGGCGGACCACGACGCGGCCGATCACGTCCGCGAGTAGGACCATGATTGCGCCGATGATGCCTGCATAGGGCACCAGCCAGCGGTAGTCGGGACCGGTGATCGACCGGGCGACATGGGGTACCACCAGCCCGACGAAGGCGATCGGGCCACAGGCGGCGGTGGCGGCGCCGGTGAGGAGGGTGATCGCGACGATGCCGATCGTCCGGCTCAGCACGATGTTGGTGCCGAGGCCGCGGGCGACGTCGTCGCCGAGGCTGAGCACGTTCAGGCTCGGGGTGCTCGCCATCGCGATCAGCGCACCGATCACCAGGAACGGCAGCACCTGCCACAGCACCTCGGGTCCGCGCCCGGCGATGGAGCCGACGACCCAGAACCGGTAGCCGTCGAGGCTGGTCTGGTCGAGCAGGATGACGGTGTTCGTCATGGCGCTGAGGAACATGGCCACCGCGGCGCCGGCGAGCGCGAGGCTCAACGGGCTCGACCTGCCGTTGCCGATCGACGAGATGCCGAACACGACGATGCTCGCGGCGAGGGATCCGGCGAACGCGAACCACAGGTACTCGTTCGGTCCGGCCAGCCCGAACAGGTAGATCGAGAGCACCACGAAGAAGGCGGCGCCGCCGTTGAGACCGAGCAGACCAGCATCGGCGAGCGGGTTGCGGGTGTGGCCCTGGATGAGCGCGCCCGCGATGCCGAGCGCGATGCCGACGGCGATCCCGAGAGCGGTGCGCGGCACCCGCAGGGTGCGCACCACCAGGTCGGTGTCGATGCCGGTCGGGGTGAACAGTGCGTGGAAGATCTCGGCGAAGTTCATGGGCCTGGCACCGACCGCGATGCTGGCCAGGGCGGCCGCGGCGAGCAGCAGCACGAGGAGCGCGAGTCCGAGCAGTCGGCGCCTGCGGATCGCGGCCATCGAGGTGTCGCGGCGGATCGGGGTGAAGCCCTCCGCGACCGCGGTCTTGAGCCGGACGACCTCGGCGCCGGTGCGGGGGAGCAGCGCCCTGCGGGTGCCGAGCGGTTCGCCGGAGTCGGCGTCCCGGGTGACCAGGCCCAGCCAGCCCTTGCCGACGCTCTGGCCCGTGCTGCCCTCCCTGGTGCCGCGGTTCCAGACGAGCAGGGCGGCGGCGGTGATCAGGGCGACCCCGCCGAAGACCGCGCGATCCATCTGGCCGCCGCCGTTGTCGTCGCGCAGGGAGTCGACGATGAACCAGCCGATGACCAGGGGGAGGGCGACCACGCCCAGGTCGGCGAGGGCGGCGAGCAGTCGGCGTTGCAGCGGTGCGGGTCCGCTCGGGACCTCCAGCGAACCGTAGACCTCGGTCGGGTGGGTCCCCCGGGTCTCGGTCGGCCCGGGGCGCGCGGCGACCGAACCTGGTGTGGGGGTGGACGTCACGGTCGGTGGCTCCTGATCGGCGAGGCGCAAGCTTGAGAGATTAGGTTACGGAACCCTATCTCCGGCGAGGGGTCCGGCTCCCTGTCGCCCGCTAGTAATGGTTAGGCTAACCTACATTCGCGGCCGATCTGATGCCTGGTCGCCCCACGAGAAGTCCGAATGTCGCCGACCCAGGAGTGAGCAGTGTCTTCCATCGCAGCGCCCCCGATCGCAGTGTCATCGACCGCCGTTTCGATGAAACCGCTGGGGAACGACCCGGCTGCCGCGCTCGACGACTCCTGCGCCCGGCTGCGGGGCATCTACCCGGACTACCCGAGGGTGTACGCCGTCGCGCTGATGGCCGATCAGGGCAAGCGTCGTTGGTGGTCCGCAGCCGAGGGGATTCACGGCGACCGCCTCGAGCGGATGGTCGAGCGGGCGCTGGCCGACCTCGGCGAGCCAGAGGCGGCCGCCGCCTCGGTGGCGACCGCGCTCATCCACGCGGTGATCGGCCGAGTGGCGTCGCTGGTGGTGCTGGAGGGGCGGTCCTGGGATCCGGGTCTCGAGAACCTGTGGTTGCACATGGACAGCGACGGCTGCATCGACTGGGCCGGGGTGTGTGATCCGGTCCTGCGGGTGCTGCCGGGCGATCGGTGGGCCGGGACGCGCGCGGCGGTCACGCTGCCGTGTGAGGGCGCCCTGCTGGTGTGGACCGCGTACCGGTGCCGCGCCGCGCTGGTCGCGATCTTCGATGCGCTCGACCGGATCGTGCCGCTCGATCGATCGCGCCTGTGGGCCATGGTCGGCGAGGCGATCCTCGGCGCCGCCACGCTGGTCCCGATCCTCGGCGGGGTCGGGGAGTCCGTGGCGATGCGCCGGGGTCAGGGCCTGCTCGACGCCTTCGAGGGTGCCGGGGTGCCGGTCCGGGCGCGTGCCGACCGGGCGGCGCCCAGGCGCGGCGCAATCGCCTCGCTTGCAAGTTAGGCCAGGCTTGCCTATAGTCATTTCCGGAACGTGAATGATCGGACCGCGCCGGAGTCCTGAGGGCTGCAGAGACTCCCGGTCCTTCCCCGCGACGGGCCCCACACCTTCGGGTGCGGGGCCCGTCGGCATTTCGGGCGAAAGGTACATTCACTCGACCGGCGGCAACCATGGAGTGTGAAGATGAGCAACGTGTCCTCGATGAGCGATCTGTCCGGGATGGATCCCGCGGCCGCGACCCCGTTCCTCAACAAGGGATTCGGCGAGGTGCTGGGGCTCGAGTACACCGAACTCAGCGGCGACCGGGTGCGTGCCAAGTGGACGGTCCGTCCCGAGCTGTACCAGCCGGCGGGCATCATGAACGGCGGCGTGCACTGCGCCGTCGTCGAGACGCTCGCCAGCATCGCGGGCAGCATCTGGCTGGGCGACCGGGGGCACGTGGTCGGCGTCAACAACAACACCGACTTCCTGCGGGCCACCCGCGATGGCGTCCTCTTCGCCGAGGCGACGCCGGTGCACCGCGGCCGCACGCAGCAGCTGTGGCAGGTCGCGGTGGTGGACGAGCGCGACCGCCTGGTGGCCAAGGGACAGGTGCGACTCGCGAACGTCACGGACACGGACCGGCTCGGTGGTTAGCCGGGGTCGGCGGTAAGCGTCGCGGCCCGCTCCAGCAGTATCTTCCGTGCTCGATCGTTGCCCGTCAGCCGGGCTGCCGCCGCGAACTCGGTGCTCGCCTCCGCATTCCTGCCCAGACGGGCCAGCAGTTCCGCGCGGGTGGCGGGGAGCAGTCGGTAACCGTCGAGCCGACCATCGGCGACGAGGCCGTCGACGATCGCGAGGGCCGCGGCAGGCCCCGCGGCCATCGCAACCGCCGCGGCGCGGTTGAGTTCGACCACGGGCGAAGGGGCGAGCCGCCCCAGTGCCTCGTACAACAGCACGATTCGGTCCCAGTCGGTGTCGTCGACCGAGGCCGCGACCGCATGGCATTCCGCGATCGCCGCCTGCAGCGAGTAGGCGCCGCGGCCTCGCCCGATCGAGTCGGCACGTTCGAGTGCGGCGCGCCCCCGCACCACGGCGTTGCGGTCCCACCGGCGTCGGTCCTGGTCGGCCAACAGGATTGGATCGCCATTCGTGTCCAGGCGAGCGGGGAATCGAGCGGCGGTGAGCTCCATCAGCGCGACGAGACCGTGCACCTCGGACTCGTGTGGGACCAGTTCGGCGAGCACCCGGCCCAAACGCAGCGCCTCTCGGCAGAGTTCGGGTCGCATCCACTCGTCACCTGCACTCGCCGCATGGCCTTCGTTGAAGGCCAGGTACAGCACCCCTAGGACGTCGCCGAGTCGCGCGCCGAACTCGGACCGCTCCGGCACCGCGAACGGCACTTTGGCCGCGGCGAGCGTCTTCTTGGCGCGGACGATCCGCTGCTGCACCGTCGATGTCGGCACGAGGAATGCGCGCGCGATCTCCTCGCTCGACAGGCCACCGACCACCCGCAACGTCAGTGCCACCCGTGCCTCTCGGGCGAGCACCGGATGACACGAGACGAACACGAGCCGGAGGACGTCGTCGTCGATTCTGTCCGGGTCCCAGGGCAATTCCGCTGCCACGTCCGCCGCTCGGGTCTCCTCAGCCTCAAGGTCACGGGCGATGGCGGCGAGCCGGTCGTCATACCGCTCCCTCCGTCGCCAGCCGTCGATGGCCCTACGTTTGGCGACTGTCGTCAGCCACGCCCCGGGATTCGCGGGTATCCCGGTCGCCGGCCATTGGGCCAGTGCGTCGGCGAGCGCCTCCTGCGCGAGGTCCTCGGCGAGCCCGAAATCGCCGACGGTCCGGGTCAGCGTCGCGACGATGCGGGCAGACTCGATCCGCCACACGGCCGCGACGGAGCGCCGCGCGGACTCGACAGCGTCCTGGCGGCGCTCCGTAGGGGCGTCGGTCATGGGGTCAGGCCTCGCGGCTCTCGAGCTCCTCGCGCCATCCCTCTTCCTTCTGGATCCACTCGTTGTCCTGCGGGAAGTCCTCCGGGCCGGTCACCCGGCGCACTTCGATCTTCGAGCCAGGGCCAAGAGGCACCCGCTTCGCCCATTCGGCTGCCTCCTCCCTGGACGCGACCTCGAGGATCCAGAAACCGTTGAACAGCTCCTTGGTCTCCCCATAGGGGCCGTCGGTCACCAGCGGTGTGTCCCCGGAGAAGTCGACGACGAATCCTTCGTCCGCGTCGGAGAGTCCCTCACCGGCCAGGAGCACCCCGGCCTTCATCATCGCGTCATTGAACCGGCCCATGTCCTCGATGATCCGTTCGAACGGGATGTCCTTGGCCGCCTCGATCGCCTTGTCGGTCGCGCGCATGATCAACATGTACTTCATCGGTTGGCTCCTTCGTCCCGGGTCGCAATTCGACCCTCTCATCCGGGACGTCGAACGAAAGGCGAACGGATCGACACGTCTGGGGAGATTTCTTCCAGGCTTGTGGACGGGGAGCACGGCGAGACTGTGCCGACGGTCAGCGGAGGAACTCCGCCGCCCGGTCCGCGAGGTCGAGCACGGGCTGGGGCAGTATCCCGAGCATCACGGTGACGACGGCGCACAGACAGATCGCGGCCGCGGTCGCGGTGCTGGGCACGACGACCGTCGTCGCCTCGGAGGCGGGCTGTGCCGTCTTGTCGCTCCGCAGGCTCCGCTCCTGTGGCTCCGCGAAGTACATCAGCACGATGACCCGCACGTAGAAGAACGCGGCGATCGCGCTGCTGATCACGCCGACGATGACCAGGGGTGCCGCGCCGCCCTCGGCGGCGGCCCGGAACACCGCGAACTTTCCGACGAACCCACTGGTCAACGGGATTCCGGCGAAGGAGAGCAGGAACAGGGCGAAGACCGCGGCGAGCAGTGGCGAGCGGCGGCCGAGGCCGGCCCAGCTCGACATCTCGGTGGACTCGCGAGATCCGTTCCGCACCAACGTCACACAGGCGAAGGCGCCGAGGGTGCTGAACCCGTAGGCGAGCAGATAGAACATCGTGGCCGAGAGCCCTGCGTCGTTCCCGGCGATCAGGCCGGTGAGGATGAACCCGGTGTGGGCGATCGCCGAATACGCGAGCATGCGTTTGACGTCGGTCTGGGTGATCGCCAGTACGGCACCGATCAGCATCGTCGCGATGGCGACGCCCCACAGCACAGGACGCCAGTCCGCCCGCAGCTCCGGCAGGGCGACGTAGAAGATGCGCAGCATCGCGCCGAACGCGGCGACCTTGGTTGCCGCCGCCATGAACGCGGTGATCGGGGTCGGGGCGCCCTGGTACACATCGGGCACCCACGAATGGAACGGCACCGCACCGACCTTGAACAGCAGGCCCACCGTCAGCAGTCCGGCGCCGAGAAGCGCCAGCACCGGCCGTTGCTCGCCGCCGTCGGCGATCGCGTCGGCGATGCCCGCGAGCCGCACCGTGCCCGCGTAGCCGTACAACAGCGCCACGCCGTAGAGGAAGAACGCCGACGAGAACGCGCCGAGCAGGAAGTACTTCAGCGCGGCCTCCTGGGAGAGCAGGCGCCGGTGCCGGGCCAGTCCGCAGAGCAGGTAGAGGGGCAGCGACAGCACCTCGAGCGCGACGAACATGGTGAGCAGGTCACCCGCCGCGGGGAACAGCAGCATCCCGCCGACCGCGAAGAGCGTCAGCGGGAACACCTCGGTCTGCGTCACTCCCGCCCTGGTCGCCTCCAGTTCGTCGACGCTGCCGGGTACCGCGGCCGCCTGCGGGGCGAAGGCGTCGATGCCGCCTGCACCGGACGCGGGACTCGGGACCGACGCCCCCGGCGAGTGTCCGGCCGCGACCCCGGCCCGCAGGCCGCTGCGCTCGGCGATCAACAACACCGAGAGGATCGAGACCAGCAGGATCGTGCCCTGTAGGAACAGGGTGGCGCCGTCGACGACGACCGCGCCCATGACGGCGGTGCCGCGATCTCCCCTCAGCAGCACGACCGCGACGAACGCCGCGCCGAGGCCACCGAGACTGAGCACCAGGTGACAGGCCAGTCGGCCACGGGTGGGCGCGAAGGCCTCGACGATCACCGCCACGACCGCCACCCCGAACACGATCAGCATCGGTGCGAGCCTGCTGTACTCGATGTCCGGCGCGGGCAGTGCAACCTGGGCGAGGGCTTCGTGGGACCTCATCGGGGCGCACCTCCGTGGTTGTCCTGATCGGCGACGTAACCGGTGAGCTGCGGGCCGGTCGGCGCGGGATCCTGCTGACCGATCGTGGTCATGATCTGGCTCACCGCTGGGTTGACGATGTCGAGGACCGGTTTCGGGTAGAAGCCGAGGACGAGGAGCAGCGCGATCAGCGGAGCGACGACCGCGAGTTCGCGGGGCACCAGGTCGCGGATGCGCCTGTTGTCCTCGTTCACGGGACCGGCCATCACGCGTTGGTAGAGCCACAGCACGTAGATCGCGGCGAGAACCAGCGCGCTGGTCGCGATCAGCGCGGCGACCGGGTAGCGGGTGAAAGTGCCCACCAGGACTAGGAACTCGCTCACGAACGGGGCCAGCCCGGGCAGGGACAGGGTCGCGAGGCCCGCGACCAGGAAGGTGCCCGCCATCAGAGGGGCGACCTTCTGCACACCGCCGTACGCGGCGATGGCCCTGGTGCCGCGGCGGGACACCAGGAATCCGGCCACCAGGAACAGGGCGGCGGTCGAGATGCCGTGGTTGACCATGTAGAGCGTCGAGCCTGCCTGGCCCTGGCTGGTCATCGCGAAGATGCCGAGAATGATGAAGCCGAAGTGCGAGATCGACGTGTAGGCGATCAGCCGCATCACGTCGGTCTGGCCGATCGCCAGCAGTGCGCCGTAGACGATGCCGACCACCGCCAGCGTGACGATCAGCGGCGCGAAGTACGCGGACGACTCGGGAAAGAGCTGCAGGCAGTACCGGAGCATCGCGAAGGTGCCGACCTTGTCGACCACGGCCATCATGAGCACCGCGGTGGCCGGGGTGGCTGCGGTGGCCGCGCCCGGCAGCCAGGTGTGGAAGGGCCACAGCGGCGCCTTCACCGCGAAGGCGAACATGAAGCCGAGGAACAGCGCGTTGAGGACGCCGGGATCGACCCCGAGCCCGCCCGTCGAGGTGGCCGCGACGATCTCGCGGAAGTCGAAGGTCCCGCCGGGCAACGGGCTGCCCTCGCGCACCGTCACCACATACAGTCCGATCACCGCGGCCAGCATGATCAGGCCGCCGAAGAGGTTGTACAGCAGGAACTTCACCGCCGCGGCAGGAGCGGCAGCGCTGTCTGGTCGCTCCGCAGGCTCCGCTCCTGGCGCGGAGCGACGAGAAGGCGCCGTCCTGTGCCCGTTCCCGAACCCGCCGATCAGGAAGTACATCGGGAGCAGCATCGCCTCGAAGAACACGTAGAACAGCAGGATGTCGAGGGCGGTGAACGACACCAGCACCATCGATTCGACCACCAGGATCAGCGCCACGTAGAAGTGGATCCTGCGCCGACCGATCGGGTCCGGCTCGGGGACGTCGTTCCACCCGGCCAGCAGGAGGAGTGGGACCAGCACGGCCGTCAGCAACACCATCACCAGAGCGATGCCGTCCACTCCGAGCGTGTAGCGGGTGCCGAAAGCCGGGATCCACGCGTGCGACTCGACGTACTGGTACTGCTCGCCTGCCGGATCGAAACCGACAGCCATCGAGACGGCAAGCGCGAGCACCACGAGCGCGGTGCCGAGCGCGAAGGACCGGGCGAGCCGGTGCTTGTCCGCGGGCAGGGCCAGGACGGCGCCGGCGCCGACGAGCGGCGCCACCCAGATCGCGGTCAACCAGGGAAGGCTCATCGCACACCCACCAGCACCATCGTCGCGGCCACCGCGGCCGCTCCCGCGAACATGTACAGCGCGTAGGTCCGGACGAACCCCGTCTGCAGCCGCCGGATTCGCGCCGAGGCGCCGCCGATCGCCGCGGTCAACCCGCCGACCACGCCGTCGATGCCCCGGCCGTCGAAGTACCCGAGCCACCGCGTCAGATGTTGGCCAGGACGCATGAACACCGCCTCGTTGACTGCGTCGCCGTACAGATCCCTGCGCGCCGCGACGGTGAGTGGGGAGACCGCGGCGGGCGCGACCTCGGGGATCTCCTTGCCCGCGTACTGCCGGTAGGCGACCGCGACTCCGGCGAGCACCACCGCCAGGGTCGTCGCGGTGATCACCCATACGGGGACGCCGAGGTCGGGATGGTGGGCGCCGACCACCGGCTCGAGCCAATGTTGCAGCGCGCCACCGAAAGCCAGGATCGCACCGGAGGCGACCGAACCGATCGCGATGAGGATCATCGGCCAGGTCATCACGCCTGGCGACTCGTGTGGGTGGGCCGCTACTGTTTCCTCCCGCCATCGGGGCGTGCCGAAGAACGTCATCAGCATCACCCGGGTCATGTAGAAGGCGGTGATGCCGGCCCCGAGCAAGGCCGCCGCGCCGAGGACGATGCCCTCGGCGCCCCCCGCGCCGAACGCCGCCTCGATGATCTTGTCCTTCGAGAAGTAGCCCGAGAACGGGGGGATACCGAGGATGGCCAGGTAGCCGAGCCCGAACGTGACGAAGGTGATCGGCATGAACGCGCGCAACCCGCCGTAGCGGCGCATGTCGGTCTCGTCGTTCATGCCGTGCATCACCGATCCGGCGCCGAGGAAGAGTCCCGCCTTGAAGAAGCCGTGGGTGAGCAGGTGCATGATCGCGAACGCGTACCCCGCGGGGCCGAGGCCCGCGGCGAGCACCATGTAGCCGATCTGGCTCATCGTCGACGCCGCCAGTGCCTTCTTGATGTCGTCCTTGGCGCAGCCGATGATCGCGCCGAACAGCAGGGTGATCGCGCCGACCGCCACCACGGCGAGCCGCGCGCCGGGCGCCAGGTCGAAGATCACGTTGGACCGGACGATGAGATAGACGCCCGCGGTGACCATGGTGGCGGCGTGGATCAACGCCGACACCGGGGTCGGGCCCTCCATCGCGTCGCCGAGCCAGGACTGCAGCGGTACCTGGGCCGACTTGCCGCAGGCCGCGAGCAGCAGGGCCAACCCGATCGCCGTCACCACCGACTCGCTCGCCCCGTCCGCGGCGGCGAAGACGTCACCGAAACCGATCGAACCGAAAGTCGCGAACATCAGCATGATCGCGACGACCAGGCCCATGTCGCCGACGCGGTTGACCACGAAGGCCTTCTTCGCCGCGGTCGCCGCGGCGGGCTTGAACTGCCAGAAGCCGATCAGCAGGTAGGAGGCGAGGCCGACGCCCTCCCACCCGATGTACAGCCCGAGGTAGTTGTCGGCGAGCACCAGGAGCAGCATCGCGGCGAGGAACAGGTTGAGGTAGGCGAAGAAGCGGCGCTTGCCCACATCGTCTTTCATGTAGCCGATCGAATAGATGTGGATCAGCGAGCCGACCCCGGTGATCAGCAGGACGAAGCAGATCGACAGCTGGTCCAGCAGGAGACCGAAGTCCACCTGCAGGCCGGCGGCGGGGAGCCAGCTGAAGAGATCCTCGGTCACGGCACGATCGGCGGCGTCGCGGCCCAGCATCTGGGCGAAGAACACGACACCCACCGCGAACGACGCCAATGCCATCGCGCAGGCGAACAGATGACCCCACCGGT
Organism: Rhodococcus maanshanensis NBRC 100610; assembly: GCF_001894865.1. Classification (GTDB taxonomy): domain Bacteria; phylum Actinomycetota; class Actinomycetes; order Mycobacteriales; family Mycobacteriaceae; genus Rhodococcus_G; species Rhodococcus_G maanshanensis. Next base: position 69,540 of record NZ_BCXA01000003.1, read on the forward strand.
CGGTTCGCCTGCCGCCGAGCAGCAGCACCGCGGCGCCGAGCAGCGGCAGGGCGGGCAGCAGCCAGATCCTCCCGGTCATGTCAGTACCTCAGCAGGTTCGCGCCGTCGACCGAGGCCGAACGCCGGGTGCGGAAGATCGTCATGATGATCGCCAGGCCGACAACGACTTCCGCGGCGGCGACCACCATGGTGAAGAACGCGAAGACCTGGCCGTCGAGGTCGTGCTGCATCCGGGCGAACGTCACGAACGCCAGATTGCTCGCGTTGAGCATCAGCTCGATGCACATGAACACGACGATGGCGTTGCGGCGCACGAGGACGCCCGCCGCACCGATGGTGAACAGCAGGGCGGACAGGTACAGGTAGTTCTCTGGGTTCACCGCGTGCCCTCCTCTCCTGGTGTCTCCGATTCGGGTGCCGAGATGTCTCGCTGCCGGAGAATGCGACTGACCGACGACGGGGCGAACGACCCGTCCGGGAGCAGGGCGGGCATGTCGACGGCGTTGCTGCGGGCGTAGACGCCGGGACTCGGCAACGGGGTCACCCGCTCGCCGTCCGTGGCGCCCTCGCTCCATCGGCGAACCCGGTCACGCGAGAGCGCCCTCTGGTCCATGCGCGGCCACAACCGCTCGCGGTGTGCCAGCACCATGGCGCCGATGGTCGCGGTGATCAGCAGCGCGCCGGTGAGTTCGAAGGCCCACACATAGCGGATGAAAATGAGTTCCGCGAGGGCCTCGACATTGCCCGCAGGTCGCCCGGCCGGCTCGGGCGCGACGCCTGCCCAGTTCACGGACGCGTTACCGATGGCCGCCATCAGCAGCACCCCGAACCCGATCCCCGCCACGATCGCGGCGATCCGTTGGCCGCGAAGCGTTTCCACCAGCGAGTCGGAGGAGTCGACGCCGATGAGCATCAGGACGAACAGGAACAGCATCATCACCGCGCCCGTGTAGACGACGACCTGCACGACGCCGAGGAAGAGCGCGTCCTGGGCGATGTAGAACACCGCGAGGATGATCATGGTCAGCGCGAGGAAAATGGCCGAATAGACGGCCTTGGTCGCGCACACGACGCCGAGGGCGCCGATCACCGCCACCACGGCGAGGATCCAGAACTGGACCGCCTCACCCGTGGACGTGCGCTCGAGAGGCTCGGCGGCGAACTGCGCCGCCACTGCGACCGCGTTCACGGCTGCGCCTTCCCTTCCTCGGTGGTGTCCTCGGAGATGGTGCCGAGGTAGTAGTCCTTGTCGGTGCTCCCCGGCTGCATCGGGTGTGGAGGCGGGGTCATCCCGGGCTCGAGCGGCGCCAGCAGGCGATCCTTGTCGTAGATCAGCCCGGCGCGGTTGTCGTCGACCATCTCGTAGTCGTCGGTCATGGTCAGCGCCCGGGTCGGGCACGCCTCGATGCAGAGTCCGCATCCGATGCACCGCAGGTAGTTGATCTGGTACACGCGGCCATACCGCTCACCGGGCGAATAGCGTTCGGACTCGGTGTTGTCCGCGCCCTCCACATAGATGGCGTCGGCGGGGCAGGCCCAGGCACAGAGCTCACACCCGATGCACTTCTCCAGCCCGTCCTGGTAGCGGTTGAGCTGATGCCTGCCGTGGAAGCCGGGGGCGGTCGGCGACTTCTCCTCGGGGTAGAACTCGGTGTTCGGTTTCTTGAACATCGTCTGGAAGGTCACGCCGAATCCCGACAGGGGACCTAGGAACTCAACCATCGTCACCCTCCTGGGTGGTGGCCCCCGTTGATACCGGGGTGCGGCGGAACGCGGGCAATCTCTGGCCCGGTAGCGGCGGAACCGGGAAACCGCCTGCCATGGGGTCGAACGGTTCCTGGGCGGGCGGCGCGGTCGGGCCCGCGGTCGCCGGCGGTGCGGGCTTCTGCGCGGACCGGAGCCGGCGCCACAGCAGTCCGAGGGCGACCGGTGCGACGACCGTCCCCGCGCCGAAGAGGAAGACCTGCAGGGAGCCGTACCCCTCGTTCCGCAGGGTCCGCATCGCGGCGACCACAAGGACCCAGACCAGCGCGGCGGGGATCAGGATCTTCCAGCCCAGGTTCATGAACTGGTCGTAACGCAGCCGGGGCAGCGTCCCGCGCAACCAGATGAAGAGGAACAGGAAGCCCCAGACCTTGGCCGTGAACCACAGCAGCGGAAGCCATCCGGAGTTCGCGCCGTCCCACATGTTCAGCGGCCACGGGGCGTGCCAGCCGCCGAGGAACAGTGTGGTGGCAAGCGCCGAGACGGTCGCCATGTTGATGTACTCGGCGAGCATGAACATGGCGAAGCGGAGCGAGGAGTACTCGGTGTGGAAGCCTCCGACCAGTTCGCCCTCGGCCTCGGGGAGGTCGAACGGCGCGCGGTTGGTCTCGCCGACCATCGAGGTGGCGTAGATGAGGAACGAGGGCAGCAGCAGGAAGACGTACCAGGTACCTTCCTGCGCGGCGACGATGCCCGAGGTGGCCATCGTGCCCGCCCACAGGAAGACCGCGGCGAAGGCCAATCCCATCGCGACCTCGTACGAGATGACCTGCGCCGTCGAACGCAAGCCGCCGAGCAACGGGTAGGTCGAGCCCGACGCCCACCCGGCGAGCACGATGCCGTACACGCCGACCGAGGTGACCGCGAGGATGTACAGGACGGCGACCGGGAGGTCCGTGAGTTGCAGCGGAGTCCGATGCCCGAGGATCGACACCTCGGGACCGAACGGGATCACGGCGAAGGCCATGAAGGCAGGCACCACCGCGATGATCGGTGCCAGCAGGTAGACCGGCCTGTCCACGCCGCTCGGGACGATGCCCTCCTTGAGCGCCAGCTTGATGCCGTCGGCCAGGCTCTGCAGGGTGCCCTTCGGGCCGACGCGGTTGGGCCCCACCCGCATCTGCATCCAGGCCAACACCTTGCGTTCGACGAGGATCGCCAGCAACGGGGTCAGGACGAGGAAGACGAAGACCGCAAGGGCCTTGCCGACGACGAGCCACCACGGATCGTGGCCGAACGCCGAAAGGTCCGTGTAGTTTCGAGCGACCTGCAAGCAGTCGCTAGCGATGTATCCCGTGTCCATCACCGCTCCGTTTCGGTTGTCGCGGAGTGGATGCGGACGAGCCCGCCGGGGAGGGTGGCGAGCTCACGGAACACCGCGGACCCGGGGGAGTTCATGGGCAGCCACACCACCCGGTCCGGCAGGTCCGTGATGGCCAACGGCAGGGTGATCGATCCCCGCTCGGTGCTGACGGTCACCGGATCCCCTTCGGCGGAGCCGATCTCGGCGGCGCAGGCGGCGGAAAGACGCAGCACGGGTGTGCGTGCGGTCCCCGCGAGGTGCGGCTCCCCGTCCTGCATGCGGCCGGAGTCCAGCAGCATCCGCCAGCCCGCCAGCACCGCCTCACCTGGGCCCGGCTTCGCCTGCTCCGCGGGCGCGACGTCCGGCGGGGCGGGGGGCGCACCCTCCCACGGGCCGAGCCGCGCGAGTTCGGCGCGCGTGGCCGCGGCATCGGGCAGGCCGAGCGGCGTGCCCATCCTGTCGGCGATGGCGTCCAGCACCCGCTGGTCGGGCATGGCGCCGGTGCCGGGGAGCGCGGCGCCGAAGACCCGGGGGCGCCCCTCCCAGTTGAGGAAGGTGCCGGGCTTCTCCGCGGTCGGGGCGACGGGGAACACCACATCGGCGCGGTCGGTGACCTCGCTGCGGCGCAGCTCCAGGCTGACCACGAACCCGGCCGCGTCGATGGCGGCCAGGGCGGCCCGCGGATCGGCGAGATCGCCCGGCTCGACCCCGCCCACCACCAGCGCCCCGAGCCGACCCTCGCGCGCGGCGGCGAGGATGTCCGCGGTGTCGCGTCCCCGCGCCGCAGGCAGATCCGTGCGGCCCCACGCCCGGGCCACCTGCCCGCGTGCGACGTCATCGGCGACCGGCCTGCCACCGGGCAGCAGGTGCGGGAGGGCGCCGGCCTCGAGCGCGCCCCGGTCGCCTGCCCGGCGGGGTACCCACACCAGCCGCGCCCCGGTCCGATCTGCCAGCCGGATCGCGGCGGACAGCGCCCCGGGCAGGGCCGCCAGGCGCTCGCCGACCATGATCACGGCGCCTGGCGCTCGCAGGAGCTCCGACCCCGACAGCGAGTCGAGTGCCGCGGCCTCGCCACCGGGTGGTGTCCTGAGCAGTCGGCCCGACATCTTTGCCAGACCGCGGCTGGCATACGGCGCGATCGACTGGACCACGAGGGCACCCCGCCGTGCCGCCTTCCGCAGTCGCAGGTAGACGATCGGTGATTCCTCCTCGGGCTCGAACCCGACGAGCAGCACGGTCGGCGCGTTCTCCAGGTCGCGGTACGACACGGTCACCCGATGGCGGGCGGCCAGGAAGTCGGCCTCCTCCTCGGAGTGCGGCCTGCTGCGGAAGTCGATGTCGTTGGTGTCGAGCACCACCCGCGCGAACTTCGCGTAGGCGTAGGCATCCTCCAGGGTGGACCGGCCGCCCACCAGTACGCCCGAACCGCCCCGGGCGGTGCTCAGACCTCGTGCCGCTGCTGCCAATGCCTCCGGCCATGAGGCGGGCACCAGCGTGCCGTCGTCGTCGCGGACCATCGGTGTGGTGATGCGATCGGGGGCGGTGGCATAGGTGAACGCCCACCTGCCCTTGTCGCAGTTCCATTCTTCGTTGACCTCCGGGTCGTCGCCCGCCATCCGGCGCAACACGGTGCCGCGCCGATGATCGGTGCGCAGGTCACAGCCGCTGGCGCAGTGTTCACAGGCGCTCGGGCTGGACACCAGGTCGAACGGCCTTGCGCGGAACCGGTATGCGGCGCCGGTGAGCGCGCCGACCGGGCAGATCTGCACTGTGTTGCCCGAGAAGTAGGACTCGAACGGTTCCTTGGCGTAGATGCCGACCTGCTGCAGCGCGCCGCGCTCCAACAGCTCGATGAACGGGTCGCCTGCGATCTGCTGGGAGAAGCGGGTGCACCGGGCGCACAGCACGCACCGTTCCCGGTCGAGCAGGACCTCGGAGGACAGCGGAATCGGTTTGGGGAAGGTGCGTTTGACCCCGCCGAACCGTGATTCGGTCCTGCCGTTGGACATCGCCTGGTTCTGCAGCGGGCACTCGCCGCCCTTGTCGCAGACCGGGCAGTCGAGCGGATGGTTGATCAACAGCAGCTCCATCACGCCCCGTTGCGCCTTGTCCGCGACGGGCGAGGTGAGCTGGGTGTGGATCGCCATGCCGTCCGTGACGGTCGTGGTGCACGAGGCGAGCGGCTTGCGTTGGCCCTCCACGTCGACAAGGCACTGGCGGCAGGCGCCGACCGGGTCGAGCAGTGGGTGGTCGCAGAACCGGGGGATCTGGATGCCGACCATCTCCGCGGCGCGGATCACCAGTGTTCCCTTGGGAACCGCGAGCGGGACACCGTCGATGGTGGCCGACACGAGCTCCTCGGGGACCGGCAGCTCCGTCGCGTCGCTGTTCGTGTTCACCGTCATCAGATGTGTCCTCTCGCTGTGTTGTTTCGAGCGACCTGCGAGCAGTCGCCAGCGTCGTCGAGAGTGGACCGGTCCGGATCGAACGGGCACCGGCCGAGCTCGAAGTGCGCCAGGTACTCGTCACGAAAGTGCTTGATGGAGGACATGATCGGGCTGGCCGCGCCGTCGCCGAGGGCGCAGAAGGACTTCCCGAGGATGCTGTCGGAGATGTCGAGCAGTTTCTCCAGGTCCGCCTCGGTGCCGTTGCCTGCCTCCAGGCGTTCGAGGATCTGGACCAGCCAGTAGGTGCCCTCGCGGCAGGGGGTGCACTTGCCGCAGGACTCGTGCTCATAGAACTCGGTCCAGCGCAGCACGGCTCGGACCACGCAGGTGGTCTCGTCGAAGATCTGCAGTGCCTTGGTGCCCAGCATCGAGCCCGCGGTTGCGACGTGTTCGTAGTCCAGCGGGACGTCCAGGTGATCCGCGGTGAAGAGGGGAGTCGACGATCCTCCCGGGGTCCAGAACTTGAGCGAATGGCCCTCCCGTACACCGCCCGAATACTCGAGCAACTCGCGCAGGGTGATGCCGAGTGGCGCCTCGTACTGTCCGGGCCTGGCGACGTGGCCGGAGAGGGAGTAGAGGGTGAAGCCGGGGGATTCCACGCTGCCCATCGAGCGGAACCACTGCGGCCCGCGCAGGATGATCGGCGGGACGCTCGCGATCGACTCGACGTTGTTGACGACGGTCGGGCTCGCGTACAGGCCGGCCACCGCCGGGAACGGTGGGCGCAGGCGGGGTTGCCCGCGTCGGCCCTCCAGCGAATCGAGCAGTGCCGTCTCCTCGCCGCAGATGTAGGCCCCCGCGCCAGCGTGCACCACCAACTCCAGGTCGTACCCGGAGCCGAGGATGTCCCGGCCGAGATATCCCGCGTCGTAGGCCTCGGCCACCGCGGCCTGCAGTCGACGCAGCACCGGCACGACCTCGCCCCGCAGGTAGATGAAGGCGCGGCTCGAGCGGATGGCGTACGCCGCGATGATCACGCCCTCGACAAGGGCGTGCGGCGTGGCCAGGATGAGCGGCATGTCCTTGCAGGTGCCGGGCTCGGACTCGTCGGCGTTCACGACGAGGAAGTGCGGCTTGGTCGCGGGCCCGCCCCCCTCCTTGGTCTGCGGGATGAACCCCCATTTGGTGCCGGTGGGGAACCCGGCACCCCCGCGCCCGCGCAGACCGGAGTCCTTCACCGTCCCGATCACCTGGTCGGGGTCCATGCGCAGGGCCTTGTCCAGGGCCCGGTAGCCGTCGTGGCGGCGGTAGGTGTCCAGCGTCCAGGACCTCGGATCGTCCCAGTACCGGCTCAGCACCGGGGACAACGTGGTGGGGGAGGTGGCCGGCTCCTGTGCCGCGTCGGCCAGCGGCCGGTCCGTCTCGTCGGGGGAGGCGGCGGGCTCCGGCAACGGCGCGGCGACCGGTGCCGCCATCCCCAGTTCGCGGGCGATCCGCAGGCCGACCACGGTGGGACCAGCCGCGCCGCCGCCCGCCTCGAGCGCGCCGGGTCGGGTATCCGGGAACCCGGCGAGGATCCGTGCGGTCTCCCGGAAGGTGCACAGCGGGGCGCCCCTGGTCGGGGTGACCTCGTCGCCCGCCGCAAGGCCGTCGACGAGCGCCCTGGCCGAGTCCGGGGTCTGGTTGTCGAAGAACTCCCAGTTCACCATCACGACGGGGGCGAAGTCGCACGCCGCGTTGCACTCGATGCGTTCGAGCGTGATCTTGCCGTCGCCGGTGGTGTCACCGTCGCCGACGCCGAGATGCTCCTCGAGCGCGGCGGCGATCGCATCGCCACCCATGATCGCGCAGAGCGAGTTGGTGCAGACCCCGACGTGGTAGTCGCCGGTCGGATTGCGCCGGTACATGGAGTAGAAGGTCGCCACCGCGGTGACCTCGGCCCCGGTGAGGCCGAGTCGCGTTGCGCAGAACTCGATTCCGGCGGGGGTGAGGTATCCGTCCTCGGCCTGGACCAGGTGCAGCAGCGGCAGCAGCGCCGAACGTGCCTCTGGCGCCGCGCTCGTCTCGCCGTACCGCGCGATGATCTCCGCCGCGTCCGCGGCCAACCGGGCGTGGACGTCGGGGGGGTAGGCCTCGCGGGCACCCGGCCGGACCAGCTGACCCTTCTCGTCCGGACGCGGCCCCAGCTCGAGGAAGACCGGTCCGGCGGCACCGGGTGGACCGCTCACGGAGACGTTTGTCGCGCGCTCGTCGCCTCGTCCCTGCAACATCAACGATCAGCTCCGCCCATGACCGGATCGATGCTGGCGACCGAGGCGATGACGTCGGACACCATCCCGCCCTCGCACATGGCCGCCACGGCTTGGAGATTGGTGAACGACGGGTCCCGGTAGTGGACCCGGAACGGGCGGGTGCCGCCGTCACTGACCATGTGCACGCCCAGCTCGCCTCTCGGGGACTCGACCGCGATGTATACCTGCCCCGGCGGTACCCGGAGCCCCTCGGTGACGAGCTTGAAATGGTGGATGAGCGATTCCATCGAGGTCCCCATGATCTTGCGAATGTGCTCGGGGGAGTTGCCGAGTCCGTCGCTGCCGAGGGCGAGATCGGCAGGCCAGGCGATCTTCTCGTCCGCGACCATGACGGGGCCGGGCCGCAGCCGGTCGAGGCACTGTTCGACGATCTTCAACGACTCCGCCATCTCGTCGACCCGGATCCGGTAGCGCCCGTAGCAGTCGCTGCGGGTGTCGGTGATGACGTCGAACTCGTAGTCCTCGTAGCCGCAGTACGGTGCACTCCTGCGCAGGTCGTGGGGCAGGCCGGTGGCCCGCAGCACCGGACCCGTGATGCCGAGCGCCATGCACCCGGTCAGGTCGAGATGGCCGATGCCTTCCGTGCGGGCCTTCCAGATGGCGTTGTCGCTGAGCAGCAACTCGATGTCCCGCAGTCGTTCCGGCATGATCACGAGCAGCTCGCGAACCTTCTCAACGGCACCGGGCGGTAGGTCCCTGACGAGTCCGCCCGGACGGATGTAGGCGTGGTTCATCCGCAGGCCGGTGATGGTCTCGAAGACATCGAGGATCAGCTCGCGCTCGCGGAACCCGAAGAGCATCGGGGTGATCGCGCCGAGCTCCATCCCGCCGGTGGCCAGTGCCACCAGGTGGGAGGAGATCCGGTTGAGCTCCATCAGCATGACCCGGATGACGTTGGCCCGCTCCGGGATCTGGTCGGTGATGTCGAGGAGCTTCTCCACCCCGAGGCAGTAAGCGGTCTCGTTGAAGAACGGTGACAGGTAGTCCATCCGGGTGACGAAGGTGACGCCCTGTATCCAGTTCCGGTACTCGAGGTTCTTCTCGATCCCGGTGTGCAGGTAGCCGATTCCGCAGCGCGCCTCGGTGACCGTCTCGCCCTCGATCTCGAGGATGAGGCGGAGGACCCCGTGCGTGGACGGGTGCTGGGGGCCCATGTTGACGACGATGCGCTCGGCCCCGGTTGTCCCCGACGTTGCGACGACCTCGTCCCAGTCCTGCCCCGTGACGGTGAGGCTCTGTTCGGATTCGTTCATCAGCTGTAAGCCCTCCGCTCGTCCGGCGGCGGCACCTGCGCGCCCTTGTACTCGACGGGGACGCCGCCGAGCGGGTAGTCCTTGCGCTGCGGGTGGCCCTGCCAGTCGTCCGGCATCTCGATCCGCGTCAGCGACGGGTGGCCGTCGAACACGATGCCGAAGAAGTCGTAGGTCTCCCGCTCGTGCCAGTCGTTCGTCGGGTACACCGCGTACAGCGACGGGACGTGCGGATCATCGTCGGGCACAGATACTTCGAGCCGGATGAGGCGGCCGTGGGTGATCGACCGGAGCGGGTAGACCGCGTGCAGTTCCCGGCAGGCGTCCTGCGGATAGTGCACGCCGTTCACGCCGAGGCACAGCTCGAATCGGAGGTCGGGCTCGTCGCGCAGGGTCCGGGCGACCAGCGGCAGGTGCGATCGCCGGACGTGGAAGGTGAGCTCGTCCCGGAAGACGATGACCTTCTCGATCGCCTCCTCGAGCGGCACGCCCACCTCCGTGAGCGCGGCCTCGAGGGCGTCCGCGACCTCGTCGAAGTAGCCGCCGTACGGGCGAGGGGCGGGCTCGGGCACCGTGACCGGGCGAACCAGCCGGCCGTAGCCGGAGGTGTCTCCTGTGCCGCGCACCCCGAACATGCCGCGGCGCACACCGATCAACTCCTCGTCCTCCCGATGCGCCGACGGCACCGCGCCCTCCGGGCCCGCGGTCGCCTCCGCGTCGACCCGTCGGGCATCGTCGTCGCGTTCACCGTCCCTGTTGGTCACCGGAGCAGACCCCCGGGGGTGCCGAGTTGGAACGTCGGGGTCGACGCCAGTGCGGCCTGCTCGGCGGCCCGGACCGCCTCCTCGCGGTTGGCGCCCAACGGCATCTGCTGGATCTTCTCGTGCAGCGTGATGATCGCGTTCAGCAGCATCTCCGGCCGAGGCGGGCACCCGGGCAGGTAGATGTCCACGGGAACGACGTGATCGACGCCCTGCACGATGGCGTAGTTGTTGAACATGCCGCCCGAGGACGCGCAGACCCCCATCGCCAGCACCCATTTGGGTTCGACCATCTGGTCGTAGATCTGGCGGAGGACCGGGGCCATCTTCTGGCTGACCCGGCCCGCGACGATCATCAGATCCGCCTGGCGCGGCGAGGCGCGGAACGCCTCCATCCCGAAGCGGGCGAGGTCATAGCGCCCCGACGTGGTCGCCATCATCTCGATTGCGCAGCAGGCGAGGCCGAAGCTCGCCGGCCAGAGGGAGCCCTTTCGGGCGAATCCCGCCAGCCCCTCGAGCGTGCTCAGCAGGAAGCCGCTCGGCAGTTTCTCCTCGAGACCCATCTCGCTACTCTTCTCGGTTCGGATTTCGCTTGAGATCGATTCCGGCACTACGCGAACGGGCGCTCAGTCCCAGCTCAGGCCGCCCCGGCGCCACTCGTACACGTAGGCAACGGCGACGTTGACGATGAACAGCGCCATCGCGCCGAGACCGAAGAGGCCGAGTGCGTCGAAGTGCACGGCCCACGGATAGAGGAACACGATCTCGATGTCGAAGATGATGAAGAGCATCGCCGTCAGGTAGTACTTCACGGGAATGCGCTGGCCGGGGGCCCGGCCCGCCGGCTGCTGCATCGGGTCGATGCCACACTCGTACGCCTCGAGCTTGGCCCGGTTGTACCGCTTCGGGCCGACGATCGATGCCACGATCACCGAGAAGATCGCGAATCCCGTTGCGATCGCTCCGAGTACGAGGATCGGCACATAGACGTTCATGCCGGGTGAGCTCCCCTCTGTGCGAGCCTGGCCGCCCGGTTCCGGACGGTCGTTCCAGCACGCGCGCGGGATCGATGCGGCAGTCGTTCTCGGACCGACTCGTCGGTCCGACTTGCCAGGTTCGCCCCATGCCACGCTCCCAAGATCCGAAGCACTTCCCGCGCGATCACTCCGGCCGAACGAGCCGCACTATCCCGACTCTGGTCGATGTGAGCTACATCTCACCCTACCGGTCTGGGGAGTCGGCGCCCGGCGGTTCGCGGGCGTGTCCGGCGGCGAACCGGGGAGCTACGCGGAGCCACGCAGGAGCGCGACGACGGCCTCGGCGAGGCGGATCGGGTCGATCGGCCGCGGCACCGAGGCCTCGGCCCGCGACCAGTTGGCCAGCCAGGCGTCGTCGGGCCTGCCGGTCAGCACCAGGATCGGCGGGCAGTCGCGGATCTCGTCCTTCAACTGCTTGGCGATACCCATCCCCCCGACAGGGGTCGCCTCCCCGTCCAGGACGGCCAGGTCGATGCCGCCCGCGTCCAGGTGCCCGATCACGACGGGTCCGGTCGCCACCTCGAGGTACTCCAGCTCCGGCAGGTCCGGATGGGGCCGCGTCCCGAGCGCGCTGATGACCTGGGCGCGGGTGTTCGCGTTGTCGCTGTACACGAGCACGCGCAACACGACTGGCGGGCTGGTGCGTTCCGTCGCCTCGGTCACGGGGTCGATGCTACTGGCGATCCGCTCTCGCGGGCCGTCGCTGCGTCGAGAGAGGCGTGTTGCCTGCATGTTTCGGTCTTCTTACAGCCACGTCAACCGGGCGGGGAGGCTGCGAACGGCCCCGGTCCGCGTGGCACCATTGCCCCTCCGGGCACCCGCCCGGCCCATGACGAGGAGGACGGATGCGCCTGTCGCCCCACGAGCAGGAACGGCTGCTGCTCAGCTACGCCGCCGAACTCGCCAGGCGTCGCAGGGGCAGGGGCCTGCTGCTCAACCATCCCGAGGCGGTCGCCATCATCACCGACCACCTGCTCGAGGGTGCGCGGGACGGCCGCACCGTCGCCGAGCTGATGGCGTCCGGTCGCGAGGTGCTCGGCCGCGAGGACGTGATGGAGGGCGTGCCAGAGATGCTCGCCGACGTCCAGGTCGAGGCCACCTTCCCGGATGGCACCAAGCTCGTGACCGTCCACCATCCGATCGCGTAGGAGCGGCAGATGATCCCCGGTGAAATCCTCTGCGCCGACGGCGAGATCGAGCTGAATCCCGGCGCGACGCGGACCGAGCTCGAGGTGCTCAACGTCGGCGACCGTCCGGTCCAGGTCGGCAGTCACGTGCACTTCCCCCAGGCGAACGCGGCGCTGCAGTTCGACCGGGCGACCGCGCACGGGCTTCGTCTCGACATCCCCGCCGGCACCGCGGTCCGCTTCGAACCGGGGCTGGGCCAGCGTGTGAGCCTGGTCCCGATCGGCGGCACCCGTGAGGTACACGGCCTGGATCTGGCCGCGCCGGGAAAGCTGGACCGCTGATGACCTCGTTGAGCAGGCCCCGCTATGCCGCGCTGTTCGGACCAACCACCGGCGACCGGATCCGGTTGGCCGACACCGACCTGTTCATCGAGATCACCGAGGACCGCTCGGGCGGTCCGGGGCTGGCGGGCGAGGAGGCCGTCTTCGGTGGCGGCAAGGTGCTCCGCGAGTCCATGGGACAGGGCCGTGCGACCCGCGCCGAGGGGGCGCCCGACACCGTCATCACCGGGGTGGTCGTCCTCGACCACTGGGGAATCATCAAGGCGGACGTCGGGATCCGGGACGGCCGGATCGTCGCGCTCGGCAAGGCGGGCAATCCGGACACCATGACGGGTGTGCATCCAGATCTGGTGGTCGGACCCTCCACCGAGATCATCGCGGGCAACGGGCGGATCCTGACTGCGGGCGCGATCGACTGCCACGTGCACTTCATCTGCCCGCAGATCATGGAGGAAGCGCTCGGTGGCGGGATCACCACGCTGATCGGGGGCGGCACCGGCCCGGCCGAGGGGTCGAAGGCCACCACCGTCACGCCAGGCGCCTGGCACCTGTCGCGGATGCTGGAGGCGCTCGACGGATGGCCGATGAACATCGCGCTGCTCGGCAAGGGCAACACCGTCAGCGCCGAGTCCATGTGGGAGCAGTTGCGGGGCGGCGCTTCCGGATTCAAGCTGCACGAGGACTGGGGCTCGACGCCTGCTGCGATCGATGCCTGCCTGTCCGTCGCCGATGCGGCGGGTGTCCAGGTCGCGCTCCACTCGGACACGCTCAACGAGGCGGGCTTCGTCGAGGACACCCTCGCGGCGATCGCGGGCCGCGGGATCCACGCGTACCACACCGAGGGTGCGGGCGGCGGGCACGCGCCGGACATCATCACCGTCGCCGCGCAGGGTCACGTGCTGCCCAGCTCGACCAACCCGACTCGTCCCCACACGGTGAACACCCTCGACGAGCACCTGGACATGCTCATGGTGTGCCACCACCTCGACCCGTCCATCCCCGAGGACCTGGCGTTCGCGGAGAGCCGGATCCGGCCGTCGACCATCGCGGCGGAGGACCTGCTGCACGACATGGGCGCCATCTCGATGATCGGCAGCGACGCGCAGGCGATGGGCCGGATCGGTGAGGTGGTGCTGCGCACGTGGCAGTCGGCGCACGTGATGAAGCGCCGTATCGGGGCCCTGCCCGGCGACGGCGCCGCGGACAACAATCGGGCCAGGCGCTACGTGGCCAAGTACACGATCTGCCCGGCGATAGCGCACGGGCTGGATGCCGAGATCGGGTCGGTGGAGGTGGGCAAGCTCGCCGACCTGGTGCTATGGGAGCCCGCGTTCTTCGGGGTCCGTCCGCACGCCGTGATCAAGGGCGGCGCGATCGCCTGGGCAGCGATTGGCGACGCCAACGCCTCGATCCCGACCCCGCAGCCGGTGCTGCCGCGGCCGATGTTCGGCGCCGCCCCGAAGGTGGCTGCCGCGACCTCGGTGCACTTCGTTGCGCCGCAGGCGATCGAGGACGGGCTTGCCGATCGGCTGAACGTGGACCGCAGGCTGGTGCCCGTTCTCGATGTCCGCGCGCGGGGCAAGGCGGACATGCCGCTCAACGACGCGCGGCCCCACATCGAGGTGGACCCCGACACGTTCACCGTGCGGATCGACGGGCAGGTGTGGCGCGAGCAGCCCGCCACCGAGCTGCCGATGGCCCAGCGGTACTTCCTGTTCTGATGGCGGTGCGAACGCGATGACCTCGAGACTGGCGAACCTGCTCGCGTTGGCCGATTCCCGGCTGCCGACCGGAGGGCACGTGCACTCCGGTGGCGTCGAGGAGGCCATCGCCTGCGGGCTGGTGCGGGACCTCGCGACGCTCGACGCCTACCTGCGCAGGCGGATCCGCAGCACCGGTCTGGTCGCCGGGTCGATCGCCGCCGCGGTGTGCGGGGGCACGCTCGACCCCGCGCAGGCGGACGCGGAGACCGACGCACGGACCCCGTCCCCTGCGGGACGTGCCGCATCCCGGGCACAGGGCCGGGGGCTGCTGCGGCTGTCCAAACACGTGTGGCCCGAACACGACTGGTCGGTTCTCGGTACCCGCCCGCACCTGGCGGTGGCGTCCGGCCGGGCCGCGCGGGTATGCGGGATGAGCGAGACCGAGGCCGCGATGGTCCTCGTCTACACGACGATGACGGGGTCCGCGATCGCCGCGCAGCGCCTGCTCGCCCTCGACCCGGCCGATGTCGCGGCCTGCACCTTCGCGCTCTCCGAGCTGTGCGACCGGACCGCGGATCTCGCCGCCACCGGGCTCGCCGACCTGTCCGACCCCGTGCTCGACCTCGTCGCGCAGGCGCACCTGGACCGCGAACGCCCGCTGTTCGCCTCGTGACCTCCCCGACGCCCCGAACACCCGAGAACCGCACCACCAGAAGGAGATCGACATGCCCCCGCACCTGATCGACGGCGAACCGCATCACCACACGCACGACCGGCCCAAGCGGGTACGCACGGCGGGAGAGCCGCTGCGGGTCGGTATCGGCGGGCCGGTCGGATCCGGCAAGACCGCGCTGGTCGCCGCGCTCTGTCGTGAGCTGCGCGACGAACTGTCGCTCGCGGTGCTCACCAACGACATCTACACAACCGAGGACGCGGACTTCCTCCGCAGGCATGCCGTGCTGCCCGACGAGCGGATCACCGCGGTGCAGACCGGTGGCTGCCCCCACACCGCGATCCGCGACGACATCACCGCGAATCTCGACGCGATCGACGACCTGATCGAGGCGAACCCGCCCCTTGACCTGATCCTCGTCGAATCCGGCGGTGACAACCTCACCGCGACCTTCTCCTCGGGGCTGATCGACGTGCAGATCTTCGTCGTGGACGTGGCGGGCGGCGACAAGGTCCCGCGCAAGGGCGGACCCGGCGTGACGTTCTCGGACCTGCTGGTCGTCAACAAGACCGATCTCGCCCCGCTGGTCGGAGCGGACCTGACCGTGATGGAGACCGACGCGGCCCGGGTCCGCGAGGGCAGGCCGACGGCGTTGGTCTCGCTGACCGCCGACCCGGCGGCGACCCCGGTGCTGGCCTGGGTGCGCGAGCAGTTGGCCGCGGCGGTCTGACCGGGTGCACACCGCACTGACCATCGTCGCCGAGCGGGGCCGCACCCCGCGGATCCGGGCGAGCGGGGGACTGGCCGCCCGGATCACCGGGCCCGACACCGTGCACCTGATCTCCGCGGCGGCGACGCCGCTCGGCGGTGACCACCTCGAGATCGTGCTGCGCGTCGGACCGGGTGCGAGCCTGACGGTGCGCACCGTCGCCGCGGCGCTCGCGCTGCCCGGCGCCGACGAGCTGGTCTCGACGGCGCGCTGGGACGTCCGGGTGGACCGCGATGCGGAGCTGCTGCTCGACCCCGAGCCCATGGTGGTCGCGGCGGACGCGGAGCACCGGACCGACACCCACCTCGAGCTGACGTCCACGTCGCGGGTGACGGTGCGCGAGCGGGCACAGATCGGGCGCACCGGCGAGCAGGGCGGGCGCTGGTCGGGCGCGCTGCACGCGGACCTGGACGGGCTGCCGCTGCTGCGGCACCGGCTGGAGCTGGGTGCGGGGACGGTCGGCCACGACCTGCTGGACGCGCCGATGGCGGTCCAGAGCGAACTGGTGTTCCCGGACGCGCGGCCCGCGGTGGTCGAGCGGCAGGGCGCGGGTGGGTCGTGGGTGCGGATGCCTCTGGCGGCGGGCGGCAGTCTCGGGACCCGACTCGGCCGCGCGTTGGCTACGGTGAACCCATGACCGGTACCCCGCCCGCATTCGACCCGGAACAGGTCGCGCAGGCCCGCGCCGCCGTCGAGGCGGTGCCGGATCTACCGGAGTGGGTACGCCGGTTCGAGCTGCTCGGCGACCCGACCCGGCTCCGGATCCTGCTCGGCCTGCACCGCGCACCCGGCATCTACGTCTCTGATCTGGCGGCGGCGCTCGACATGAGCACCACGGCCGTCTCGCACGCACTTCGGCTGCTGCGCAATCAGGGCTGGGTCGCGGTGCGCCGCGACGGCAAAAAGATGAGCTACTCGCTCGACGACGAGGTCGTGCACCGGATGCTGCACGACCTCGGCGCCACCCACGCGCACAACGGTTAGCCGGCCTTCTCCCGCTCCTCGCCGGTCGAGACGGCAAGCGGATCGCCGATCAGGCCTGCGTCCTTGGCCCGCTCGTAGTCCTGCAACAGGTCGATGGCGTTGCGCGCGAACACCTGCTGCTCCGTCGAGGCCATCTGCGCGCGTCCGCGGCCGAGGAAGCTGACGGTCCAGGACAGGATCGTCGAGAACTTGCTGCGGAAGCCGACCAGGTACATCAGGTGGATCACCAGCCAGGCGACCCAGCCGATGAATCCGCTGATCTCCAGCTTGCCGACCTTCGCGACGGCGCTGAACCGGGAGATGGTCGCCATCGAGCCCTTGTCGAAGTACTTGAAGGGGTGCCGTGTCTCGGGGGACTCGCCCGCTACGGTGGCCTTGATCTGCTTGGCGGCGTACTTGCCGCCCTGCATCGCGACCTGCGCCAGTCCTGGCAGGTTGTCGAGCGACATCATGTCGCCGATGACGTAGACGTTGGGGTACCCGGGCAGCGAGAGGTCGGGGTTGACGTGGACGCGGCCCGCTCGGTCGATCTCGGCGCCGGACTGCGCCGCCAGCTGCTTGCCGAGCGGGCTGGCCTGCACGCCCGCGGACCACACCTTGCACTGGGAGTCGATGCGGCGCTCGGTCCCGTCCTTCTCCTTGACGACAAGGCCGTCGACGTCGACGTCGGTGACCATCGCGTTGAGCTGGATCTCGATGCCCAGCTTCTCGAGCCGCGCGGCCGCCTTCTCGCTGAGCTTGCCGCCGTAGACGGGGAGCACCGCGGGGGCGCCGTCGAGCAGGATCACCCGCGACTCGCGGGAGTCGATGCTCCTGAAGGCGCCGTTGAGGGTGCGATGGGCCAGCTCGGCGATCTGGCCCGCCAGTTCGACGCCGGTGGGACCCGCGCCGACCACGACGAAGGTGAGCAGCCGGGCGCGCTCCTCCGGGTCATGGGAGAGCTCGGCCTGCTCGAAGGCGCCGAGGATGCGGCCGCGCAGTTCGAGCGCGTCGTCGATGGTCTTCATGCCGGGCGCGAACTCGGCGAAATGGTCGTTGCCGAAGTAGGACTGACCGGCGCCTGCGGCGACGATCAGGCTGTCGAACTCGGTGACCGTTTCTCGTTCGAGCAGTCGCGAGGTCACGGTCTTGGCCTCGAGGTCGACCTCGAGCACGTCGCCGAGCAGCACTTGGGTGTTCTTCTGTTTGCGCAGGACCAGGCGGGTCGCTGGGGCGATGTCACCGACCGAGAGGATGCCGGTCGCCACCTGATAGAGCAGCGGTTGGAACAGGTGGTGGGTGGTGCGAGCGATGAGGGTGACGTCGACGTCGGCGCGTTTGAGTGCCTGCGCACCGAACAGCCCGCCGAAACCGGAACCGATGACCACGACGCGATGGCGGCGCGATTCCACCGTCTGGATGCTCATTGACGCTCCTCCGCAGATCTTCGATGACGAATCTCACGGTAGTCCCAGGCCCATCTCCCGTCCCGGCAAGTCGGGTCCACGCCCACCCGTGTCGCGCACGCGGCACGGTGTGG
The DNA here is from genome assembly GCF_001894865.1 of Rhodococcus maanshanensis NBRC 100610. Taxonomy (GTDB): domain Bacteria; phylum Actinomycetota; class Actinomycetes; order Mycobacteriales; family Mycobacteriaceae; genus Rhodococcus_G; species Rhodococcus_G maanshanensis. The sequence goes on from NZ_BCXA01000003.1 coordinate 87,471, forward strand.
GATCGGTCACCCCGGCGACGAGGATCACGGAGACCCGCATGTAGCGGTGAGGAAGTCTTGTGATTGTCTTTACTTTCCATCCCTGCAGATCAATGAGGAGGGCGGCCGCTGTGAGTGGGCATGTCCGTGAGCGCGTCGACAAGTACTTCGAGGAAGTTGTCCGGCGCAACGCCGGTGAGCCGGAGTTCCACCAGGCCGTCGCCGAGGTCTTCGAATCGCTCACGGTGGTGCTGGAGCGGCACCCCAACTACGCCGACGGCGCGCTGATCGAGCGGCTGTGCGAGCCGGAGCGCCAGATCATCTTCCGGGTGCCGTGGACCGACGACAACGGCAACGTGCACGTCAACCGCGGATTCCGGGTGCAGTACAACAGCGTGCTCGGCCCCTACAAGGGCGGCCTCCGGTTCCACCCGAGCGTCAACCTCGGCATCGTGAAGTTCCTCGGCTTCGAGCAGATCTTCAAGAACGCGCTGACCGGCCTGCCGATCGGCGGCGGCAAGGGCGGCTCCGACTTCGACCCCAAGGGCCGCTCCGACGCGGAGATCATGCGGTTCTGTCAGTCGTTCATGACCGAGTTGCACCGGCACATCGGTGAGTACACCGACGTGCCCGCGGGCGACATCGGTGTCGGTGGCCGCGAGATCGGTTACCTGTTCGGCCAGTACAAGCGGCTGACGAACTCCTACGAGTCCGGCGTCCTCACCGGCAAGGGCCTGACCTGGGGCGGCTCGCAGGTGCGCAAGGAGGCGACCGGCTACGGCGCCGCCTACTTCGTCGCCGAGATGCTCAAGGCGGCAGGCACCAGCATGGACGGCAAGCGGGTCGTGGTCTCCGGTTCCGGCAATGTCGCGATCTACGCGATCGAGAAGGTGCACCAGCTCGGTGGCACCGTGGTGGCCTGCTCGGATTCGGCCGGCTACATCGTGGACGAGCGCGGGATCGACCTGGAACTGCTCAAGGAGATCAAGGAGGTCCGGCGCGGCCGGATCTGCGACTACGTCGACACGGTTCCTTCGGCCACATACGTTGCGGGCGGATCGATCTGGGACGTGCCCTGTGAGGTCGCGATCCCGTCCGCGACCCAGAACGAGCTCGACGAGAAGGCCGCGCTGACCCTGGTGGAGAACGGCGTCAAGGTCGTCGCCGAGGGCGCGAACATGCCGACCACCCCAGAGGCGCTCAAGGTGCTGCGCGGCGCGGGCGTCGCGTTCGCTCCCGGCAAGGCCGCGAACGCGGGCGGCGTGGCGACCTCGGCACTCGAGATGCAGCAGAACGCCTCTCGCGACTCCTGGCATTTCGACTACACCGACGAGCGGCTCTCGAAGATCATGTCGGACATCCACGGCCGCTGCGTTGCGACCGCGGAGGAGTACGGCAAGCCGGGCGACTACGTCCTCGGCGCGAACATCGGCGGCTTCGTCAAGGTGGCGGACGCGATGCTCGCGATGGGCGTCATCTGACGCCCTCGGCGAGCGCCGCGGCGGTCGGCGCGTCGGCGGGATAGAAGGTCTCGATCGCCAGCTCGGCGACCGTGACGTCCATCGGCGTGCCGAACACCGTGGTGGTGCTGAGAAACGCCAGTTCGCCTCCCGGCGTGGCGAATCGGAGCGGCACCACCAGGGCGTCCTTGTCGTGGTCGGTCGGCGCGTCGGCACCCGGGTAGGTCGACAGTTCGTCGGCCAACGCGGCGAGGAACGGGTCCCCGGTGGTGGCGATCTGGTGGTCGAGCCGGTGCAGGAGGTGACTGCGCCACTGGCCGAGATTGACGATCCGCGGCGCCATGCCCTCCGGGTGCAGGCTCAATCGCAGCACGTTGACGGGCGGTTCGAGCAGGTGGAGCGCGCATCCCTCGGTGAACGTCGCGACCGCGGAGTTGCCGTCGATCATGTTCCAGTGCCGGTCGACGACGACCGCAGGGGCAGGCAGGTGCGCACCGAGGATCGCCGCGATCGCGTCGGCCACCGCGGCCATCGGCACGTCGGAGAGCTGGTGCTCGGGGTAGGCGGGGGCATAGCCGCCCGCCAGCAGCAGTGAGTTCCGCTCCCGCAGCGGGATCTCGAGCTGTTCGCTGAGCTTGAGCAGCATCGCCCTGGTCGGCCGGGACCTGCCAGTCTCGAGGAAGCTCACGTGACGGGCCGAGACCTCGGCCCTTGACGCGAGGTCGAGCTGACTCAGCCTGCGTCGCTCGCGCCACCGTCGGAGCAGGGTGCCGACCGGCTGCGTGGCCTCGATGAGCGTGGTCATGAGGCAACACTAGGGCGGCCCGGGAAGCGTCGCCATTACCTCGGAGGTAATCGACGCGGCGCACCGCGACGGTCAGAGTTGTGTTCCGACGGCGGCCGAGGCGGCCACCGCGACATCCGACAGGAGTGACGACATGACCTTCGAAAACCTTGCGGCCCAGTACATCGCGGTGTGGAACGAGACGGATGCGGACCGGCGCCGCGCCGCGATCGACGCGTTGTGGGCGCCCGACGGCCGGTATGTGGACCCGATGGCCGCGGCCTCCGGCCGGGCCGAGATCGACGCCACCATCGGCGCCGTGCAGCAGCAGTTCGCCGGGATGAGCTTCCGGCTCAACGGGCCGGTCGACGGTCACCACGACCAGGCCAGATTCGGCTGGCAGCTCGGGCCCGCGGGCGCGGAGGACCTGATCGAGGGGTTCGACGTGATCGAGCGCGATGCGGATGGCCGGCTGATCCACGTGCTCGGCTTCCTCGACAAGGTGCCGTCCGCCTAGGGGCACGTCCTCACACACCTTTTGCCGTCAGCACACCCCCTTTGTGCGTGCAATGGGGGTGTGCTGACGTGAACGGGTGTGCGTCCGAAACCGGCGGTCCGGGGCTTCAAATGAACAAGTGAGCAGGCGTACGCTGAGTGACGGCATCGGCTCGGTTCTCGCGCCCATCGAGGAACGTCATGACCGTGACATCCCGCTTCTCACGCACCGGACTGGCGGGCGCGTGGCGAGACCTCGACCGCGGTGAGCGACGCAGCCTCGTTGGCATGGCGGTCACGGTGCTCGCCCTCAACATCGTCGGCTGGGGTGTGCTGTTCGCCTTTGTCGTTCCCGGGCATTACACGGTGCACGGCTCCGCGTTCGGCGTCGGGCTCGGTGTCACCGCGTACACGCTCGGCATGCGGCATGCCTTCGACGCCGATCACATCGCGGCCATCGACAACACCACCAGGAAGCTCGTCGCGGAGAACAAGAAGCCGATGTCGGTCGGGTTCTGGTTCTCCCTCGGGCATTCCACGATCGTCTTCGTCCTCGTGGCCCTGCTGGCGTTCGGGGTGCAGGAGCTGGCCGCGAGCCTGTCCGACGACAACTCCGACCTCGAGCGGTGGACGGGGCTGTTCGGCACCCTGGTCTCGGGGACCTTTCTGCTGCTCATCGGCTTGCTCAACCTGATGTCGCTGATCGCGATCCACCGGGTCTTCCGCGAGATGAGGAGGGGTGCCTATGACGAGGCGCGGCTGGAGCGTGAGCTGGACAATCGCGGAGCCCTCAACAGGGTGCTCAAGCCCGTGGTCGCCGCGGTCCGCGCGCCGTGGCACATGTACCCGGTCGGCCTGCTCTTCGGGATGGGTTTCGACACGGTCACCGAGGTGGGGCTGCTGGTCATCGCCGGTGGCGCGGCAGCGACCGGGCTGCCCTGGTACTCGATCCTGGTGTTGCCGATCCTGTTCTGCGCGGGCATGTCGCTGTTCGATTCGATCGACGGTTCGTTCATGAACTTCGCGTACGGCTGGGCGCTGGCCCGGCCGCTGCGCAAGATCTACTACAACCTCGTGGTCACGGGGTTGTCGGTGGTGGTGGCGATGCTCATCGGCGCGCAGGAGATCATCTCGATCCTCACCGTGAAGTTCGACATCACCGACGGGCTGCTCGGGTGGATCGGCGGACTCGATCTCGGGGCGATGGGGTTCATCATCGTCGGGCTGTTCGTCGGCACCTGGCTGACCGCCGTGCTGGTGTGGCAGTACGGCGGCGTGCAGGCGCGCTGGGAGTCCGGGCTCGCGGCGGCGGTGCCGCCAGAGCGAACGGCGGCGGTGCCGCCAGAGCGAACGGCGGCGGTGTCGGAGAAGGCGGCCTCACCCGAGTGACGAACCGTTGTGCCCTCGGTGGTCGCGTCCTAGGGTGAGTTCCACCGAGGCCGGAGCGAGGCCGTGATGCACGAGATGTCGATCACCCAGAGCGTCGTCGACGCGGTGTGTGAGCGTGCGGCGGGCAGACGGGTGCGGCGGGTCACGATCGAGGTGGGGACGCTCTGCGCGGTGGTCCCCGATTCGATGCAGTTCTGTTTCGAACTGGCGACCGAGGGCACCGTGATGGAGGGCGCCAGCCTGGAGATCGATCAGCCGCCGGGGAGGGCGCACTGTCGAGGCTGCGGGGCGGATTTCGAGCTGACCGATCTCGTGGTGCTGTGCCGTTGCGGGAGCGCGGACGTGGAGATCCTCTCGGGCAGGGAACTGCGGATCATGTCGATGGAAGTGAGCTGAGCTATGTGTGCAACATGCGGATGCGGCGACCACTCGGGTGCGGTGATCACGGTGCCCCACGATCACGCCGGTCACGATCATGCTCATCCACACGAGCATGCCCATCCACACGATCATGCCCACCCGCACGACCATCATCCGCATGAACACCTGCCTCAGACCGAGACGATCTCGCTCGAGCAGAAGGTGCTCGCGAAGAACGACATGCTCGCGCAGGAGATTCGGGAGTGGCTGGCCGCCCGCGACATCCTCGCCTTCAACGTGACGAGTTCGCCGGGCGCGGGCAAGACCACGTTGCTCGAACGAACCATCCGTGAACTCGGCGGCGGGCGACCGATCTCCGTCATCGAGGGCGACCAGGAGACGTTGCTCGACGCCGAACGGATCAAGGCCGCGGGATGTTCGGTGGTGCAGGTCAACACCGGTGCCGGCTGTCACCTCGACGCCGAGATGATGCGGCGTGCGCTCGACACGCTGGACCCGCCCTCCGGGTCGTTGCTGTTCGTGGAGAACGTCGGCAACCTCGTCTGCCCCGCTCTGTTCGATCTCGGCGAGCGCAGCAAGGTGGTCGTGATCTCGGTGACGGAGGGGTCGGACAAGCCGCTCAAGTACCCGCACATGTTCGCGGCCGCGGGGTTGGTGATCGTCAACAAGACCGATCTGTTGCCGTACGTCGACTTCGATCTCGAGGAGTGCTCGAGACACGCGCGATCGGTGAATCCGGACGTCCAGATCGTGCCGGTGTCGGCCAAGTCGGGCGAGGGCGTAATCGATTGGTACACATGGATTGCCGCGCAGTAGGAACGCCGTGACGAATCTGCGACCGTTGACAGCGTCGTTCCCGCGGGTGTAGACCGTGAGAAGCGTCATACAAGTGGGCCGAGGGTCGACTCCGATGACGTAGGGGCACAGCCCTGCCCCGGAGAGCGGCACTGATGCCAACGGAGGCGGCAGTCAAAGCCGAAGAAACGTTGATCCACGTGCTGTGGATCAACGCGGGTCTCAGTTGTGATGGCGATTCGGTGGCACTGACTGCTGCCACCCAGCCCAGCATCGAGGAGATCGCCCTCGGTGCCCTTCCGGGCCTGCCGAAGATCGCCGTCCACTGGCCCCTTATCGATTTCGAGTGTGGGTCGGCCGGTGGTGCCGACGACTTCCTCGAGTGGTTCTGGAAGGCCGATCGCGGCGAACTCGAACCGTTCGTGCTGGTGGTCGAGGGATCGATCCCGAACGAGAAGCTGCACGACGAGGGTTACTGGTGCGGCTTCGGGAGTGACCCGGCGACGGGACAACCCGTGACGACGAGCGAGTGGCTCGATCGTCTCGCGCCGAAGGCGACCGCGATCGTCGCGGCGGGAACCTGCGCGACGTACGGCGGGATCCACGCGATGGCAGGCAATCCCACCGGCGCGATGGGTGTGCCCGACTACCTCGGTTGGGAATGGAAGTCCAAGGCCGGGATTCCGATCGTCTGCGTGCCCGGATGCCCGATCCAGCCGGACAACCTGTCCGAGACGCTGACGTATCTGCTGTACATGGCGACCGATCAGGCCCCGATGATCCCGCTCGACGAGGCGTTGCGCCCGCAATGGCTGTTCGGTGCCACGGTGCACGAGGGATGCGACCGCGGCGGCTACTACGAGCAGGGTGAGTTCGCGACCGAGTACGGATCGCCGACCTGCCTGGTGAAGCTCGGGTGCTGGGGTCCGGTGGTCAAGTGCAACGTCCCCAAGCGCGGCTGGATGAACGGGCTCGGCGGATGCCCGAACGTCGGCGGCATCTGCATCGGGTGCACCATGCCCGGTTTCCCCGACAAGTTCATGCCGTTCATGGACGAGCCGCCCGGCGGCCTGGTCTCGAGCACGGCGTCGGGGCTCTACGGCTCCGTCATCCGCCGCCTGCGTCACGTGACCGGGCGAACGGTGGACAAGGAACCGCGGTGGCGTAATCCGGGTTCAGAACTCGAAACGGGAGCAGTACGTACCTGGTAGCTAGACCTGTCGAGAGGCAATTCGATGACAGAGATCATCCCCGAGCCGTCGCACAAGCAGACGGACCCCGGCGGCCTCGTGGAGATGGCCTGGGATCCGATCACCCGCATCGTGGGCAGTCTCGGCATCTACACCAAGATCGACTTCGACAACCGAGAGGTGGTGGAGTGCCACAGCACCTCGTCCATCTTCCGCGGCTACTCGTTGTTCATGAAGGGCAAGGATCCCCGCGACGCGCACTTCATCACCAGCCGCATCTGCGGCATCTGCGGTGACAACCACGCGACGTGTTCCTGCTACACGCAGAACATGGCCTATGGCGTGAAGCCGCCGCACCTCGGGGAATGGATCGTCAACCTCGGTGAGGCCGCCGAGTACATGTTCGACCACAACATCTTTCAGGAGAACCTGGTCGGCGTGGACTACTGCGAGAAGATGGTGTCGGAGACGAACCCCGGCGTGCTCGCCAAGGCCGAGAACACCCAGGCGCCGCGGGCGGGCGAGCACGGGTACCGAACGATCGCAGACATCATGCGCTCGCTCAACCCGTTCACCGGCGAGTTCTATCGCGAGGCACTCCAGGTCAGCCGGGCCACCCGAGAGATGTTCTGTCTCATGGAGGGTCGGCACGTGCACCCGTCCACGCTGTACCCGGGCGGGGTCGGGACGGTGGCCACCATCCAGCTGATGACGGACTACATGACCCGGTTGATGCGGTACGTGGAGTTCATGAAGAAGGTCGTGCCCATGCACGACGACCTTTTCGACTTCTTCTACGAGGCGATCCCCGGGTACGAGAAGGTCGGTCTGCGCCGGACCCTGCTCGGTTGCTGGGGCTCGTTCCAGGACCCCGAGCACTGCAACTTCGAGTACAAGGACATGACGAACTGGGGCAGGAAGATGTTCGTCACCCCAGGGGTCGTCGTCGACGGCAAGCTGGTCACCACCGATCTGGTCGACATCAACCTGGGCATCCGGATCCTGCTGGGGTCGTCGTACTACGACGACTGGAACGACCAGGAGACCTTCGTCAAACAGGACCCGCTCGGCAATCCGGTCGACCGGCGTCACCCGTGGAACCAGCACACCAACCCGCAGCCGCAGAAACGCGACCTCGAGGACAAGTACAGCTGGGTGATGTCGCCAAGGTGGTTCGACGGCACCGACCACCTCGCGCTGGACACCGGTGGCGGGCCGCTGGCCCGGCTGTGGTCGACGGCGCTGGCCGGGCTCGTCGACATCGGCTACGTCAAGTCGACGGGCCGCAGCGTGCAGATCAACCTCCCGAAAACCGCGCTCAAGGGCCCGGTTTCGCTGGAGTGGAAGATCCCGGAGCACGGCAGCAACACGATCGAACGCAACCGTGCCAGGACCTACTTCCAGGCCTACGCGGCCGCCTGCGCATTGCACTTCGCCGAGAAGGCCCTCGAGGAGATCCGGGCCGGGCGGACCAAGACGTGGGAGAAGTTCGACGTCCCGGACGAGGGCATCGGCTGCGGGTTCACCGAGGCGGTTCGCGGCGTGCTCTCGCACCACATGGTGATCAGGGACGGCAAGATCGCGAACTACCACCCCTATCCGCCGACCCCGTGGAACGCCAGCCCCCGCGACAGCCTCGGCACACCGGGGCCGTACGAGGACGCGGTGCAGGGGCAGCCGATCTTCGAGGAGAACGATCGAGATCACTTCAAGGGGATCGACATCATGCGGACCGTCCGCAGCTTCGATCCCTGCCTGCCCTGCGGCGTGCACATGTACCTCGGCGGCGGCAAGACGCTGGAGAAGCTGCACTCGCCGACGCAGTACTCGACCGGAGAGTGACGGTGAACGGCCCGGCGGCAGGTGACGAGGATGCGCGGTGGCGCGCGGCGGGTGATCGGATAGAGACCCTTCTCGAGGCCAGCTCGGCGGGCGGCACGGCGGCGCGTGAGCGTGCCGAGCAACTGGTGCGCGAGGTGGTCGACCTCTATGGCGAGGGGCTGGCGCGTGTCGTGCGGATCCTCGCGGAGCACGTGGAGGGCGGGGCCGACCGGCTCGCCGACGACGACCTGGTTGCGAGCCTGCTGCTGGTGCACGGCCTGCACCCGCACGACGTACACACCCGGGTGCGGGCGGCGCTCGAGAGCGTGCGGCCCTATCTCGGCTCGCACGGCGGGGACGTGGAGCTGATGGGCATCGAGTTCCCAGGAGAACGGGGGCCGGCCGACGGCGGCGGGGTGGTGCGCCTGCAGCTGACCGGCAGCTGCAAGAGCTGCCCGTCCTCGTCGGTGACTCTGGAGCTGGCCGTGCAGGACGCGGTGCTCGCCGCGGCGCCGGAGATCGCCTCGATCGAGGTGGTCGCCGCGCAGCCCGACGCGGAGCCGGGGCTGATCGCGGCGGAGTCGCTGTTCTCGCACGTGCACGGCCCGTCGGGTTCGGCCGGAACGTGGTGCCCGGTGCCGGAATTGGAGCAGCTCGGCCCCGGTGAGGTGGGTGGGTTCGTGGTCGCGGGACTGCCGATCCTGGTCTGCCGCGTCGGCGACGACCTGCTGGCCTATCGAGATCGCTGCCCCTCGTGCACGCACTCGCTCGCGGGCGCCGTCCTGGCGCGGCGCGCAGGCCATCCGGCTGGCGATGCCGTCCTGCGGTGTCCGACCTGCTGCGCGCATTTCGACGTGGTGCACGCAGGCGCCGGGCTCGACGACGGCGACCTGCACCTCGAGCCGCTGCCGGTCCTGGTCCGGGACGGCGTGCGTTCGGTCGCGGTGCCGCTGGGGGTGAGCGGGTGACCACTCCCTTCTCGGTGCTCAAACGCATCACGGCGACCCGCCCGGCCCCGCAGCCGGGCGAACGCTGTGAGATGTGCGCGGCGGCGATCGACGATCCGCATCAGCACGTGGTCAACGTTGAGGCGCGCTCGTTGATGTGCGTCTGCCGTGGCTGCTACCTGCTGTTCACCGACCAGGGCGCCGAGCTGCGGTACCGCGCCGTCCCGGATCGTTATCTCTCGTTCCCCGGATTCGAGCTCGGCCGCGGCCGATGGGACGAACTCGAGATCCCGGTCGGGCTGGCGTTCTTCTTCCGTAACTCGGTCCTCGGCCGGATGGTCGCGTTCTACCCCGGCCCCGCAGGCGCCACCGAGTCGGAACTGCCGCTCGACGCGTGGGATGCCGTGCGCGCGGCGAATCCGGAGCTGGACACGCCCGCCGCCGACGTCGAGGCGCTGTTGATCCGGATGCCGGAGGAAGGCGACGGCGACGCGGAGTGCTTCCTGGTCCCGATCGACGCGTGCTACGAGTTCGTCGGTCGACTACGCATGCTGTGGCGCGGCTTCGACGGCGGCCAGGAGGCACGCGGGTACATCGACGACTTCTTCGCCGAGGTCGCGGTCCGCGCAGGCCCGTCGCCCGCCTGCGGTGCCGGCCAGCAGCTCGGCGGCGGTGAGTCGTCGTGACCGAGGTGTCGTTCGCCGTCCGGGGCGTCGCCCCGGAGCCGTACGCGGCGGCCCCGATCCTCTCCGCCCGGGTGGCGGTGAGCGCCGACTCGCCGGTCCACGCCATCGCGCTGCGCTGCCAGGTGCGCATCGAGCCGCACCGACGGCGATACACCGAGGCCGAGGCCGCCGGGCTCGTGGACCTGTTCGGCGGTCGGGAGCGGTGGTCGTCGACGCAGCGCTCGTTCGTGTGGCTGCAGTGCGCCACGCTGGTCCAGGGTTTCGCCGAGACCTGCGAGGCGACCCTGCCGCTACCGTGCACCTACGACTTCGAGGTGGCGGCGTCGAAGTACCTGCACGCCCTCGAGGAGGGGACGGTGCCGCTGGTGTTCCTCTTCAGCGGCACGGTGTTCACCAAGGGCGCTGGAGGTTTCGGGGTCCAGCAGATCCCGTGGGATCGCGAGGACCGCTACGACCTCCCGATCTCGGTGTGGCGGGACCTGATCCAGATGCACTTCCCGAACACCGGATGGGTCCGCCTCGGTCAGGACACCCTCGAGGCGCTGGCCGGGTACAAGTCCGAGCGGGGGCTGGTCGGCCTCGACGAGGCCATCACGGAGCTGCTCGCGCAGACGCGGGAGCAGGCCAGGTGACCACCCCCGAGGTCGGAACCCGTGTCCGCGCCGTCGCCGACGCGGTGCTGTACGAGGGTTACCTGCTCTATCCGTACCGGGCCAGCTCGCGAAAGAACCAGTCGCGCTGGCAGTTCGGTGTCCTCGGTCCACCGGGGGCCGCGGCGGCGGGCGTCGGCGAGGAGCCGTCACTGTCCGCGCAGTGCGTGCTGGCGGGTGGCGCGTCGGATGACGGACGCGCGCCACGGGTCACCGTGACCGTCCGTTTCCTGCAGCTGCAGGCGCGCCGCGTGCAGGAGGCATCGGGCGCGGGTGGATACGACGAGGTCGATGAACTGGTTGTCGGCGCGCGGTCCTGGCTCAGCTGGGACGAGGCCGTCGAACGGGAGATCGAACTCCCCTCGGTGGCGGTATCGGAACTCGCGGAGTCCCTGGACTTCCCGATCGAGGTGGCGGGCGGCACCGACATCGAGGAGCTGCCCGCGGCGGACGGATCCACCGAGGGACGGATCGTCCGGTCCCGGTTGCCGATCACCGCCACGGTGACTCTCGGCGCCGCGGCGGACGACGGCTTCACCCGGCTGACGGTTGAGGTACGAAACACCGGGCCGGAGACGGTCGGCAAGGATCTCGCCATCGCGCGGTCGCTCATTGGTGCGCACGCCATCGTGACCGTGCGCGGCGGGTCGTTCGTCTCCCTGCTCGAGCCGCCGGACGCCGCGGCCGGCCCCGTGGCCAGGGCCCTCCACCACCGGTGCTTCCCGGTGCTGGCGGGCGCGCGCGGAGAGACGGACACGGTGCTGATCTCGCCGATCATCCTGTACGACTACCCGGAGGTCGCCGCGCAGAGTGACGGCGCGCTGTTCGACTCCACCGAGATCGACGAGATCCTCACCTTGCGCGTGATGACGATGACCGACGAGGAGAAGTCGCAGGCCCGCGCCACCGATCCGCTGGCCGCGCAGATCGTCGACCGCTGCGACGCGATGACGCCGGAGGCGATGCAGCGGCTGCACGGCACCTTCCGCGATCCGCGGCTCGATCCGGGACTGATACCCGAACTGCCCGAGGGGGTTCCGTGGTGGGATCCCGCGGCCGACGCGAGTGTGCGGCCCGATGTGGACGCGGTGTCGGTGAACGGTGTCCGGGTGGCCAGGGGCAGCGCGGTGCGGTTGCACCCGTCCCGCCGCGCCGACGCGCAGGACCTGTTCTTCGACGGCAGGACGGCCACGGTCGCGTCCGTGCACGCCGACGTCGACGGCAACACCCACGTCGGCGTGGTCGTCGATGACGATCCGGCCGCGGACCTGCACGACTGGTACGGGCGGTACCTCTACTTCGCGCCGGACGAGCTGGAACCGCTCGGCGGCGATGAACCGGGCAGAGAGGAGAGCTAGCGATGGAGACAATGGGGCAGATCGCGACGGTGATCGTGGTGGCGCTGGTCGCCGCGGGCGTGATCGTCGGCGTGCGTTCGGTTCCCGACATCAGGCGCTACCTGCGCATGCGTCATATGTGACGGCGACGGCAGCGCGCGGAGAGATCGGTGAGCGACCAACGGCGGGTGCTGGTTGCCGGTATTGGGAACATCTTTCTCGGCGACGACGGGTTCGGCCCCGAGGTGCTGAGACGGCTGGCCGAGCGCGGGCGCGCGGGCGGCACGCAGTCGATCCCGGAGGGAGTCCGACTGGTGGACTATGGCATTCGGGGCGTTCACCTGGCCTATGACCTGCTGGACGGCTGGGATGCCCTCGTCCTGGTGGACGCACTGCCGGATCGCGGCGAGCCCGGCGCCATCCGGGTCTTCGAGGTCGATCCGGAGCACGGTGGCGGTGGTGGCGGGCTCGATGCCCACAGCATGGACCCGGCGTCGGTCTTCGCGAGCCTGGCCGCGCTCGGCGGCGCCGCGCCGAGGACGGTCGTGGTGGGCTGCGAGGTGCGGTCGGTCGCGGACGGCATCGGATTGTCGCGGGAGGTCGCCGCGGTCGTGGACGACGCGGTCGCGGCCGTGCTCGCGTTGGTCGAGGATCCGCCGAGGCGGGCGGCCGCGGCCGCCGCGGATCCGGGAGAGGAGGGCTGAGCGGATGTGTCTGGGGATTCCGGGGCAGGTCGTGCGCATGCTCGACGGCTACGGCGATCAGTTGGCGCTGGTCGACGTCGCGGGTGAGCACCGCAAGGTCAACGTGGGGATGCTGCCCGACGACGTGTTCGAGCCGGGGGACTGGATCATCATCCACATGGGGTTCGCCGTCGAGAAGACCGACGAGGCGGGCGCGCAGGGCGCCCTTGCCGGGCTCGAGTTGATGGGGCGGCCCCGCGAGCCGAACGATCCGGCGAGGTGAGGGTCGCGGGCGGATCCGGGAGGATCTATACTAGTTATCTAGATAGATCAGCCAGGCGTCCCGGGAGGCAGACATGTCGAACAGTGCAGCACGCGCAGGCGGCGTCCCGGAGCGTCATCGCGACCACTCGCGCCGCCTGACCGCCGTCGGCGGCTCGGTCAGCGACCACGACCTCATCGAGCTCATCCGGTCCGAACTGGCCAGCCGTCCCACGCTGAGCCTGGTCGCGGGTCGGGTCTCCCACTTGCTGCTGGCCGGCCAGGTCGATGGCGACGATCCGATCCTCGACCTCATCGATCCCGGCAACGTCCTCGACGAGAAGACGGTGATGCGTGACGCCGTCGAGTACATCCTGTCGTTCCCGCACCTCTCCGCGGGCGAGGTCGCCGTCAAGTACCGCAAGACCTGGGCCAACCCGAGCGATGCGCTGCGCAAGCGGGCCGGACAGATCATCGGCCTCAAGCAGGGCAGGCGATACCGCTACCCGGAGTTCCAGTTCTCGCTGCCAGAGGACGCGACCGAACTGGTACGCCGGAGTAATGTGGCGCTCGGCGCCGAGGACGACCCGTGGGGCGTGGCGTCCTGGTGGCTCTCACCCAACCCGGCCGCCGCGGGCCGCACCTCTCCGGTGGACCTGCTCGAAGCAGGCGACCTCGAGCAGGTCGCCGCCCTGGTCCGGGCCGAGGTCGAGGACGACATTGCCTAACCGGGTACCCCCACCCGCGGTGACCGCAGAGGTGGCGTCGATCCCTGCCGGAACGAAGCTGTGGCGCATCCATTCCGGCGCCCCCGATCGGCATGTCCTGTCCCTGAACCAGACCCCGGCTCACCCCGTCCACGGCGGCAGGTTCGACTCCCCGGACGGCTCGTTCCACTACAGCTACTTCGGCGACGACATCTCGGTGTGCATCGCCGAGACCTACTGTCGCTCACTCCCACTCGACGACAACGTGCCCAGGATCCTGCGCAGGCGCAAGCTTGAGGGCCGGGTGCTGTCGCAGGTGCAGGTGACCACCGAGTTCCCGGTCGCGCTGCTGCACGGCCGCCACCTGGCCGCCATCGGCCAGGACACGTGGCTGACGAAGTGCGACCCCGTCGACTACCCGCGGACCCAGCAGTGGGCGGCCGCGGTGGTGAACGGCACCGAGGTGCGTGGCATCAAGTACCGGGCCCGCAACGACGAGGACCGGTTCTCGGTGGTGATGACCATCCGCGCGGACGCGGACCCGCCGGTCGCGTTGGCCGACCTGATGTCAGTGGTGCGGGACCCGATCCCGCTCGACGACGCCGCGGGCCTGGAGCTGGTGCGCTCGCACCTCGCGGTCTACAACGCCACGCTGCGCTGATAGGTGCCAGCGTCGGTCCTGGCGCCGGCTAAGTGTGTCTAGTCGATCGACCGCGTACGCGGGTTCGGAACCGAGATTCTCGCCATGATGTCTGCGTTCGCTGGATCGGCGTAGGGGTCCGGCTGAATCCAGTGCACGACGCCACGAGTTTGTACATCGAGAGCGACTCGCCGGCGCGTGCCGTCTGGAGACTGCGCGGTGAGGCCGACGACTGCGACCCATTCCGTGTCGTCGGCACCGCGCGCCTTGTCGGCACGTCGTGGCTGAGCCGTCACCCGGGCCACGGTGGCCGGATCATCGATCGGGACCAGCCGCCGCTCGTTGTCGAGCATCCGCACCGGGTGCGCGTCGGGATCGACGCGCACCGCACCGTACCGGCGGTCAAAGCCGAGCATCGGATACGTAGAACCGACAAGGAACAGTCGCCCGTCGACGAGCACGCTGCTACCGCCCTCGGCACAGACACGTTCGATGGTCAACGTTCCGTCCCTGGCACGGTCGCACCGGAATACCTCGTATCGGGAGGTGATCCAGCACCCGTCGCGGTCGGCGTGGACCCTTCGGGTCCACTGGTCGGTCGGCGGCTCGATCGTCAGCGGCAACAGATACTCGACGACTCGTGGTGGTGTGGACCGCGTATCAAGGTGCAGCAGGACAGGATTCGACCGATCCATCACCCACACGTCGGGTCCGTCGACGGAGACCGCGCCGGCGACGAACTCCACCTTGGTGGCCGGTACGTCGTCGAGGTCCAGGTCGAGGAGCACTCCGGTTCCCTGGAAGTGGTCCTCGGTCGAGGTCGTGTCCCAGTTGGACCAGTAGCGGTGCGGGGTGGACTCGATCTCGGTCAGGCGCTCGGTGCCGTCCACGGCGCGCAACCCACTGCTGGTGTGTTCGATGCGCTGTTCGACAAGCTGGACCCGACGAACCCTGCCGCGAACCCGGATGGGGTTGTCGGACCGTTGCGAGCCGATATCGACGAAGAGTCTGCCGGTGAGTTCGACTCGCCCCGTCAGGGGCCGGTCGGACGACCACTCGGCGGACCATCCGTCACCGACTACCTCGAGCGGCCACCGCAGTCCGCCGTCCGGGTGGCTGTAGGGGGTGTGCCCGAACACCGGCCGAATGGTTGCCCGCAGGGTCTGCTCACATGGTGAGGATGTTGGGCCGGTGGGGTGGAAGGTCAGCACGACTTCGACGACATCAGCGCGAGCGGGTGGTGCGAGCGAGCGGTCATCGAGGATCCATCCGGGGACGAACACAGCAAGAGTTCGATCAGCCGCTTCGGCAGTCATCATGAAAACCCCACACACTCGACGATCCGATGGGCGACGCCATCGGGCGCGGGGCTACCTTGCGCTGAAGACTACCGTGCCGGTCGAGCGTTGCCGCTAAAGAACCTGCATAGCCATCGGATGTCGGGTTCTCGTGTGACACGCTCAGCGACGCTCAGTAGCGCCGGAAGTCAACGCGGCGTACAGCACCGAGATGACCGTTGTGCTCGTGATTACCTTCATGGCACCACCAATCAGGACAACGGCGTTTGGAGGGCTCGGAACCTTCCTGCTCGTAGGGATCGGAAGTGTGTCGCTGGGTTCGCAATGTGGGTCTGAGGGATCGGATGAAGTGAGCGACGGATACTTCTACGGTGAACGAAGACCCGAGCATGTGGCTTGACTGGGCGAAGATCCTGGCGCCGATCATCGCGGCGCTCGTTGCTGGCGGCTTCGCGCTCCGTGTCAGCAATCGCAACGTCAGGACGATCAGCGAAAACGCCGACAGGACCATCGCGGCCGCAGAGGCCAACGCGGACAAATCGATTGCTGCGGCAGCGGAGAACGTCGCCCGTTCGGTGAAGGCCAGCGCTGAGGGCACCGACAAGACCATCACTGCTGCCGAGGACCGGGAACGGCGCAACTGGGTCCGTGCGCAAACTGTTGAGGCAGCGGCCGCGATCCTGGCGGCGGCGACAGAACTCGACATACGTGTCGATCGGGCTGTGAAGGCTCTGACTTGGCGTGCCGAGTCGTGGGGTAGCCCTAAGAGGGGGGTGCTTACGTCGAGACACCGTCATGAAAAGTCTCCGTCGGAGTTCTTCATGGAGGTCGAGGACGCACTCGCAGACCTGAACCGCGCGATCGACCTCTTCCAGTTTGTTGCCGACGAGCAGCCATGCTCCGCCGCCGAGATGTTCCGTTTGACCTACAACCACATCATGGTGCAGATCCGATTTCTGACCCAGTTCGCTGATGGAAATGTGGAGGGCGTCAGGTTGCCTGACAATGCTTCACCGAGCGCCGCGGAGGCTGCGCATAGTTCTCGTGACGTAGTGCAAACGCACACGCGGAAAGCGCGGCATGAACGTGAGGTTCTTCTTCACCACGTGCGGACCGCACTTGGTCTAGCGCCGATCCGACTGGACGCCATCGTAGTGAGCATTCCGGTTGGAACCCGCATCCAGTGAAGTTGCGGCCAACGACTGTGGCGGTGGCCTCTGGTATCGATTCCGTCTGCCAGCCAGCGTCGCGGAACCGGCCAATCCTTGACACGTCGCGGCTAGCGTTGGCCCAAGCCGCGTTCGAACTGCCGGGCCTGAGCCCGTGCCCAAGAAATCGTTCGCGTTCGATGAGCTTGCGATTCTCACCCCAGATCTGGACCGGAATGCTCACCTGACCGGGCTACGCTGAACCCGAGTTGTATGAGCTGGGGTTGGCTAGGGTGCCAGCGTGACCTACTCGTGGTTGTTCCTCGCGGTCGCCGTCGTGCTGGTGCTGACGCCGGGCGCGGATTTCGCGCTGATCGTGCGCAACAGCGTTTCCGGCGGGCGCAGGCATGGGATCGCCACCACGTTCGGGGTTAGCTCCGCCGCGGCAGTCCAAGGGCTGCTCGTCTCCTTCGGCATCGCGAGCGTGATCATCCGTGTGCACCCGATCTTCCTCGCGATCAAGTGGTTCGGAATCGCCTACCTCGCCTGGATCGGGTGTTCGATGCTTTTCAGCGCGGCCCGAGGTCACTACGCCGCCACGTCGGCCGAAACCCGGCCTGCCCGATGGACCGGGTACCGGCAGGGATTCCTCTGCAACGCCACAAACCCGAAGATCTTCGTTTTCTACCTGTCGCTGCTGCCACAGTTCGTGCAGCCGGACGCGCCCTGGTGGGTCTGGCTGTTGCACGCCTGGACCCTGCCATTTCTCGGAACCCTCTGGTGCTTGCTCGTCGTCGCGTTCGTGGGTTCACTGCGCCAACAGTTCGAACGCCCCGCGGTTCGACGAACGATCGACACCGCCGCAGGCGTCGTCATGCTCGGCTTCTGCTCCAGGCTCGCTCGCGAAGCCTGATTCCAGCACCATGTTTTCGTTGATCTTCGTGCACCGCGGCACTCAGTCAACGGCCTCGGTCCGTTCGAGGCGGCGATTGGTGTGCGCGAGCTGCCACCCGGTCCAGTACTGCAGGCGGTCGGCGTCCGACGGGCTCAGCCTGTCGCACACGAAGTCCCAGTGCACCGCGACCGTGTCGCCCCGGCGCAGATCGGGGACGAACGCACCACCCGCAACCCGATGGCGGACCGGCCGATCCTGCTCGCCTCCGAGCGCGAGCGCGCCGTCGTAGGTGAGCGGTCGCGCACGCACCACCACGTTGTCGGCCCGCACCTCGATGACCGTCCCGCAGGTGATCCGGCAGGAGTCGAGCACCTGCAGGGGCTGCGGCACACCGGAGCCGAGCAGCCGCGACCACGGATACACGCCGAAGACGTGGAAGCCGTGGGTGGGGGCCGCCTCGGCCAGGAGGTCTTCGGTGAGGTGCTTCCAGTAGTGCCCGGCCTGTGGCGCCAGCCGGGCCAGCAACTCCCGGCCGAAGCGCTCGCGGTCGATCTCCTCGGTCAGCTCGTTGCCGGTCCAGTAGGCCCGCACCACCGCCGCGTCCAACGGGTCGGCGCGCCCGGACATCTCGGCGATGAGCTGCTGGTACGGCCAGGCCCCGCTGAACCTGGCGGCCAGCGCGGGCACGTCGGCACCCGTCCCGTCGCCGCACGCGACGGCCTCCAGGGCGCGCGCGTCCGCCGGGCCGCAGTAGCCGAGCGCGTTGGGGGCGTAGGCATACCGAGCGAACAGCCGGTGTCCGGCCGGGCCCGGCACTCAACGCTCCGCGTTCTTGCCGACCAGCATCGCCGTCTCGCGGTGCAGCCTGCCGAAGTTGTAGTACGCCGCGCAGGCGCCCTCTGGCGAGACCATGCAGGTCCCGATCGGGGTCTCCGGGGTGCACGCGGTCCCGAACACCTTGCACTCCCAGGGCTTGATGACGCCCTTGAGCACCTCGCCGCACTGGCACGCCTTGGGATCGGCGACCCGAACGCCCGGCATCGAGAACTTCTCCTCGGCGTCGAACTCGGCGTAGTCGCGGTGCACCTTCAGCGCGCTCTGCGAGATGAAACCGAGTCCGCGCCATTCGAAATGCGGTCGCAACTCGAAGGTCTCGGCCATCAGCTTCAGCGCCTGGGTGTTGCCCTCGGTCCTGACCACGCGGGTGTACTGGTTCTCCACCTCGCATCGGCCGTCCCGGTGCTGCTGCAGCAGCATGTGCACGGAGGCGAGGATGTCCAGCGGCTCGAACCCGGCCACCACCATCGGTTTGCCGTACACCTCCGGCACGAAGCGGTACGGCCTGGTGCCGACGACGGTCGACACGTGACCGGGGCCGAGGAAGCCGTCGAGCCGGAGGTCGGGGGATTCGAGGATCGCCTTGATCGGCGGGACGATCGTGACGTGGTTGCAGAACACGGTGAAGTTCGAGACGCCGAGCTGCCGGGCCCGCACCAGCGTCACCGCGGTGGACGGTGCGGTGGTCTCGAAGCCCACCGCGAAGAACACCACCTCCCGATCGGGGTTGTCCACGGCGATCTTGAGGGCGTCGAGCGGCGAGTACACGAACCGGACGTCGGCGCCCCTTGCCTTCGCCTCGATCAGGTTGCCCCGCGCACCGGGCACCCGCATCATGTCGCCGAAGGTCGTGAAGATGACCCCCGGCTGTTCCGCGAGCGACATCGCGTCGTCGACCCGGCCCATCGGGATGACACACACCGGACAGCCGGGACCGTGCACGAGTTCGACGGTCGGCGGCAGCAGATGTTCGATGCCGTGGCGGTAGATCGTGTGGGTGTGGCCGCCGCACACCTCCATGAACTTGAACTCGTCGGTGCCCGCGAGGTCGGTGATGGACCTCACGAGCGCGCGGGCTGCGGCCGGGTCACGGAATTCGTCTACGAATTTCATCGTGCGTTCCTCGCTGACGGATGACGCCCGAGTTCAGGCGATTTCGGACGAGTTGTACGCGTCGATCTCGTTGGTGTAGTCGGCGCCCATCTTCTGGACCTGGTCCAGGGTCACCTGTGCCTCGGCCTCGTCGATCTTCGACATCGCGAACCCGACATGCACCAGGACCCAGTCGCCGACGACCAGGCCCTCATCGGCCAGCAGGCGAACACTGATGACCCGGCGGATCCCGTTGACGTCGACCTTGGCCAGGTGCTGCTGGGCGTCGACGATGTCGACCACCTGTCCCGGTATGCCCAAGCACATAGCCGTCCTCCTTTCAGGAGTTTCTGCTGCTCAACAGATTCGCGGTAGCGGGTCGCCGACGAGCATGTCCACGATCCGGCTGCCCCCGAACGCGGTCCGCAGCGCCACGATGCCCTCCGGCTCGGCCATCACCTCGCCGATGACGGCCGCCTGCGCGCCGCCGGGTTGCCCACGCAGCGCGTCGATCGCGGCGCCCGACTCGGCGCTCGGCACGATCGCGATGAACTTGCCCTCGTTGGCCACGTAGAGCGGGTCGATACCCAGCATGTCGCAGGCGCCGAGCACCTGCGGCTGGACGGGCAGCGACTGCTCGTCGAGGATCACCGCGAGGCCGGAGACCTGCGCGAGCTCGTTGCAGACGGTTCCGACCCCGCCGCGGGTGGCATCGCGCATCCACCGGGTCGACGGGGCGGCCTCGAGCAGCGCCTCGACGAGCGAGTTCACGGGAGCCGTGTCCGAGGCGATGTCGGCCTCGATGGCGAGCTCGCCGCGGGCGAGCATCACCGCCATGCCGTGCTCGCCGATGGTTCCCGACACCACGACGTGGTCACCTGGCTGCACCCGGTCCGGGGACAGCGCCCGGCCCGCGGGGATGACACCGACGCCCGCGGTGCAGATGTACATCCCGTCCGCTGCGCCCTTGCCGACCACCTTGGTGTCCCCGGTGACGATCTCGATGCCGGCCGCCTGGCCGGAATCGCGCATGTCGGCAACGATCTCGCGCAGCGCGGAGATCTCGAAGCCCTCCTCGATGACGAAGGCGGCCGAGAGCCATTGCGGGCGCGCGCCCGAGACGGCCAGGTCGTTGACGGTGCCGTGCACGGCCAGATTCCCGATGGACCCACCGGGGAACCGCAGCGGTTGAACCACATACGAGTCGGTCGAGAACGCGAGCCGCTCACCGGACGGGAGCGGCAGCACCGCGGCGTCGCCGAGCTGCTCGAGTTCCGGATTGCGGAACGACTCGACGAAGACGGAATCGACAAGGGCCGCGGAGGATTTGCCGCCCGCACCGTGGGCGAGGGTCACCACCGATTCGAGCAGGCGCGGACGGCGCTTGCGGAACTCGTCGATCCGGTCGAGCACCCGGCCCTCGCGTTCGGCCGCTGTCGAGGGTCGGTCACCGACCTGTGAGCTGCTCATCTGGGACCGCCTGTCGTCTCTCGCGGCCCCGGTGCGGGTTTCGCGAGGTTGTTCTGCACCGCAGACCAGAGCTGGTATCCGACCAGCGCGTGGCTCTCCTGGATGCGATGGATGCTCTGGGACCGGATCGTGAAGCAGAAGTCCAGGTCGTCGCTGGTCGCCATCCGGCCGCCGTCGTGGCCGGCGAACCCGACGGTCAGGAGCCCGCGCTTGCGGGCCTCGGCCAGCGCCGTCATCAGATCGTCGGAGTTGCCGGAGGTGGACAGCGCGATCGCGATGTCGGCGGGCTTGGCGTGGGCGATGATCTGGCGGGAGAAGATCAGCTCGAAACCCACGTCGTTCCCCAGCGCCGTGACCACCGCCTGATCGGCCGCCAGCGACCAGGCCGCGACCGGACGACCGCGGGCGGGCCGACTGAACAGCGAGGCCAGGGTGGCCGCGTCGGTGGAGCTGCCGCCGTTCCCGAACGTGTACAGCCGCGCACCCGCGCGGAAGCGCTCGGCCATCTGGGCGCCCGCCGCGGTGATCGGATCGCCCCATTCGTCGAGCGAGGCCCGCTGCAGCCGTGCGCTCTCGGCGGCCTTGCTGCGCGCCGACGCGGCCAGGTCGGTCAGCAACGCGCCTGCGTCGTTCTCCTCCGCATCGATGAAGGGGTAGAGGAAGTTGGTGTCCTCCCGCTCGCTCATCGGCACACCTCCGTGTCGTCGATGCGGGTGATCGCCGCGCCGCCGTGCACGAGGATCAGGTCGTTCACGTCGACCTCGCCGAGCACGGTGACGTCGACGGACTCCTCGCCGGAGCCGGTACGGACGAGCGCGGTGTCCAGCGCGGTCGCCGGGGGCAGCACCACCTCGGCGAGTCGGCCCTCGTCGCCGCACGTGACGCATCCGTCGCCGGTGCACACGTCGTCGTCCGGGATCAGCAGGCCGGGATGTTCGAAGCAGACGTGGGTCAGCTCCCACAGCAGGTGGTACATCAGCACGAACCTGCCGGTCGCCGGGATCATCGGGTCGTCGGAGGCCACCCACAGCGTGTGATCCGCGCTGCCGGCGGGCGGGCGGGGTCCGGAGCCGATCCAGATCGTGTCCGCGCCCCACGCGGGCGCGCGCCGCATCGCATCGCGCACCTGGGGCTGGTCGGCGGAGGCCACCGCGATGATCACATCGCCGGGCCGGGTGGCGACGCGGCACTGCGCCACGGGGTCGGGTTCGACCAGCGCGACGGACGGCAGCGCCCGCTTGCCCATGATCACCGGGTGCACGAACTCGACCGCGACGTGATGGGCGTGTGGCTCCCACTGCGGCGAGATGACCCAGAGCGTGGCGCCCGCGTTGAATCGTCGGGCGAGGGACAGTGCCGCGGACGCGAGATCCGCGGAGAGATCGTCGTCGATCAGGGGCGCGCCCGGGTGCGCTGTGATGGTCATCGCCGTGCTCCGATCTCCGGTTCGTCTGCCCGGGTGCCGCGCCGGTCGGAGGTGCGCTCGAGCAACGCGATGCCGAGCACCGCCTGGCCGAGCGAGAGTCCGCCGTCGTTCGCGGGTACCCGCTGGTGGGTGAGGACGTCGACCCCGTTGTCCTGCAGCCGCGTTCGCAGCAGGCTCAGCAGGAGCCGGTTCTGGAAGACGCCTCCTGTCAGCCCGACGGTCCCCGTGCCGGTCCGGTCGGCGATCCGCAGGGCCAGCGTCGCGGTCGCGGTCGCGAGCGCGTGGTGGAATCCGAGCGCAAGCGAGGCCGCGGATTCGCCCCGGCGCAGGCCGGCCACGAGCTCGGTGAACAGCCCCTCGAGGCGCAGTTGCTCGCCCTCGACCGCCATCGTCAGCGGCGCGGTCTCGCCGGCCTGCCGGGCGAGCGCCTCCAGTTCGATGGCCGCCTGCGCCTCGTAGCTGACCCGGTGGCACACGCCCAGTAGGGAGGAGACGCCGTCGAACAGGCGGCCGACGCTGGTCGTGCGGACGGCGCCCGCCCCGCAGGAGAGTTGCGAGGCGACGAGCAGGCGTTCCGCGGCCGCGAGCGCCAGGGCGCAGGGCAGGTCGTCGATCTCGCGGATACCGGCCTCGTGCAGCAGCGACAACGCGACGCGGGCGGGGTTGCGGATCGCGGCGTCGCCGCCGGGCAGCCAGAACGACTGCAGGTGGCCCGACCGCTCGGTGGTCAGGATGTCCGGGCCGACCAGCAGCAGCTCGCCGCCCCACACGGTGGCGTCGCACCCGTACCCGGTGCCGTCGAACGCGACGCCGAGGACTCTCGAGCCGATGCGGGTGTGCTCGGCGAGGAGGGAGGCGACGTGCGCGTGGTGGTGCTGCACCGTGCGCAGCTCGATCCCGTTCGCCTCGCTGTGCCGCGTCGCCCACTGCCTTGTCGAGTAGCCCGGGTGGTTGTCCGCGACGATCAGCGCGGGTGCGGCCCTGTGCATGGTCGTCAGCTGCCGCACCGAGGTCTCGAACGCGCGCCGGCTCTCCAGGGTGCCCATGTCGCCGAGATGCGCCGAGCAGAACGCGAGATCCTGGCGGGTCAGGCAGAAGGTGTTCTTCACCTCGGCCCCCACCGCCAGCACCACCGGACCCGGCGAGGGCAGCGGGATCGGCAGCGGCGCATATCCTCGCGACCGGCGGATCGGGACCTCCCGGTCCTCGGACACCGCCAGGACCGAGTCCTCGCACGGCACCGCGATGTCGCGATCGTGCATCAGGAACATGTCGGCGATCCCGGAGAGCCGCGCGCGGGCGTCGTCGTTGTCGAAGCAGAGCGGTTCGCCGCTGGTGTTCCCGGAGGTCATCACGAGGACGCGGGGTTGCTCGTAGTGTGGGCGCCCGGGAACGGGCGAGAAGAGCAGGTGGTGCAGCGGGGTGTACGGCAGCATCACCCCGAGTTCGTCCAGGCCGGGCGCCACCTCGTCCGCGACCGGTCCGGATCCGCGCGCGTGCAGGAGCACGATCGGTCGCGCCGGGTGGCCGAGCAGGCGCCCCTCGGCGCCGGACACCTCGACGATCCGCTCCACGGTGGCCGTGTCCGCGGCCATCACCGCGAACGGCTTGGCGGGACGGCGTTTTCGGATCCGTAACCGCCGCACCGCGGAAGGCTGGGCCGCATCGCACACCAGATGGAAGCCGCCGAGCCCCTTGATCGCGACGATCAGGCCGTCGCCGAGCGCCTGGTGGACGCGACGGAGCACCTCGTCGTCCCCGACCGTCCGGATACCGTCGTGCTCCAGGAAGATCCGTGGACCGCAGTCGTGGCAGCAGATCGGCTGGGCGTGGTAGCGCCGGTCCTCCTGGGTCCCGTACTCGCGGCGGCAGTGCGGGCACATCTCGAACGGGGCCAGTGTGGTCGCAGGCCGGTCGTAGGGCAGGTCGGTGATCACGGTCAGGCGCGGACCGCAGTTGGTGCAGTTGATGAACGGATGGCGGTAGCGGCGGTCGGCGGGGTCCCGCAACTCCCGCACGCAGTCCGCGCAGGTCGCCACGTCCGGGGAGATCAGCGTCCGCGCGCCGAGGACGTGCCTGCTCTCCGCGATGAGGAAGGACGTGTCACCCTGCGGGGCAAGGGTTTCGGCGGCGATGTCGACGATGACGGCGATCGGCGGGGCATCGGCCCGGATCCGGCGCTCGAACTCCGCTAGTGCCGCGGCGGTGCCCTCCGCCTCGATGAACACGCTGGCATCGTCGTTGCCGCAGTGGCCGCTGATCGCCAGGTCCGCCGCCAGCCTGGCGACGAAGGGCCGGAACCCCACTCCCTGGACGATTCCGCGGACGATGATCCGACGCCGTTCGATACGGCCTTCCTCCCGGTGTGCTGGCTGTAAGTGGGTTGTCATACCCGACTCCACATCGCAGTACGGTTCACCCCGGTCCGGGGTGCTGGGTGACGACCGGCCTTCATCGGATCTTTCTCCTCGCGCTCCTGACCCGCAAGGGCGTCGCCGGAGCGTCCTGCGCATGTCACGGTCTGACCTGCGCCGGAATACACGACCCAGTGGGGCGTCGGACGGTAGCGTGAGCGAACGGAACGAAACGGAGCCGGTATGTCCGATTCGGCGAGACACCCGACACTCGCGGTGCGTGTCCTGTTCGTGCTGGTCGCCACGGTGCTGGCCGCGGCCCTCGGCGCGCCCGCGCCGGCCACTCCCGCCGCACAGGCCGCCCCGGAGTCGCCCGCGTGCGCGTGGCGGTTCATGTCGAACGAGACCGTTCTCAACGTCGCGTTCCCGGACGCCAACGCGACCTACTGGGTGCTGCCGTACGCATTGGGCGGGGACGACCGGATCGAGCTCAGCGGGGACTATCCCGCCGCGCGGTACTTCTCGCTCAACACATACGGCACCGACCTGAACACCGTCGACACCCTGCGGGACGACCAGATCGCCCCGGACCAGGGCAGCGTGAACCCCTTCGCGGATCCCTCGTCGGCCGGGTCGCCGGATTCGGCGCGCCGTTGGCACGCCACCGTGGTGCCGGGGGAGGCGGATCATGCGCTCAACCAGATCCGGGCGCTGCCAACCGGAGCCGCGACCCAGACGGTGCCGATGGGCTTCCTGATCATCCGTGTGTACGTCCCGGACGACGCCGCCTCGCTGCCAGGAGGCGTGCCGCTCCCTGCAGTCGCACTGGTGCTGAACAACGGCGCCACCACGATCCCGATCTCGACCTGCACGACGGCATTCGACCCGGCGGACGCCACCAGCGGACCGTTGGGGCAGGCGATGGAGGCCGCCTTCGATCGGCTGATCGCGGGCGCGGCGTCGGGGGCGTTCCCCGGGAACGTGCCGGAGGCGACGTTCGTGAACCCGGCCAGCACCTCCGGGCTGTTCCCCAACGGCGACAACAAGTACATCGGCGCCGGACTGAGCTACCAGCCGGGCCGGATCGTGGTCGTCCGGGGGCGGGCGCCGACCTTCCCGGACACCAGGGCAGGCGTGCCGGTGACGGAGCCGGGGGAGCAGGTGCGGTACTGGTCGATGTGCCAGAACGATCAGGTGTCGCCCTACCCGGTGGTGGCCTGCGCGGCCGACTTCCAGACCAATCTCGACTCGAGCGGCTACTACACCTACGTGGTGGCGGCGCCGGGGGACGTGCCTGCGTCCGCCGCGTCAGACCCCACGGTGACGGTGTTGCCATGGGGATCGACCGAGGTTCCGAAGAAGGTGCTGTTCCTGCGGCACATGCTGCCCGGTCCGGCCTTCTACCCGCAGTCGGTGCAGGCGTCCCAGGCCGCGAACTCCGATCCCGCGGTGACCATGGGGGAGTACTACCCGCGGGCGACCTACTGTGCGCGCGCGGACTTCGAGGCGGGCGGCTACCGGGCCTGCCTGAGCGGGAACGGCTGAGTCCGGTCCGTCGGGCGGCCGGTCAGCCCACACAGCGCCGCCACCTGTCCGATGGTCAGTGCCCCGCCGTCGCCTGTCGCCAGCGCGAATCGCCCGTCCGCGCGTACCCGCACCGCGACGGGTGCCTCCCGCCGGGTCGGGTCGCCCGCGCGGTCGAGCAGGTACTGGTCGTGGCCCTCTGGGGTCGGCGTCACCGCGCGGACCGTGCCCCGCGCGTATGCCTCTTCGATGAGACCGTCGATCATGACGCTGACTCCTCACGTGTCGGGCACTGTGCCCGAGCGTGAAGATTAGGTACGCCTTACCTTATTGTCAAGCGAACTGTCCCGGTCAGAGGAACCTCCGAACTGCGTTCGTTGTCGGATCCTGCATCCAGGGGGATCACATCTTGGTGTATCGGGCCATAGCGAAGCTGTACAAGCCGTAGGTGATGATCCCGAGTCCTGCTGCGACGAGGAGCACGGGCCCGAGGGGTTGGGGCAGAAGTGACTTCAGCGCGCCATCGAGTCCCGTCGCTCGGTTCGGGTCCGACACGATCGCGGCAACGACGACCAGCACCCCTACCTCAGCAAGAACGAGACCCTTGGCGGCATAACCCGCGATGCCAAGCGTTCGGACCAAGTTGCTGGACGCGCCGTGGAGGTCGTAGAGGAAGTTCTGGCTCACGCCCTTGTACACGTGATATCCACCGACTGCGACGATCACCAGCCCGGCCACCACGAGGGCGACGGTACCGGCCGTAGATCGCATCAGGTGTGCACTGATTCCCGCGTCCTGCTGGCTGGTGGACTTTCCGTGTCCGCGCGCGAATCCGAAGGTGGAATGGGCGAAGGCGAGGTAGACCAGGGCGAGCGCAAGGGCTTTGCCGCGGTCGAAGGCTTCGGCCCAAGCGCCTTGTTCCTTGGGTTCGGTCGAACGTCCGAATATCGTCTCGGCAAGACGCCAGAGCGCCATCATGAGGAATGCGACGGTGGCCACCCACAGCGCGACCACGCCGCCCGGTTTGTCTGCCAGCTCGGCCAGCGCTCCTGACTGGTCGGCCGTGCTGCCCCCGCGGCCGACGGCGAGCCGAATGGCGATGTAGCCGATGAGAAGGTGGACGAGGCCGCTGGTGACGTATCCCGCGCGGGCGAACCGCTCGAACACGGGATTCTGCGCTACCCGTTCTGCGGCGGAGTCGGTGACGTTGTTGCTCACGGCGGTGGTCCTCACAGTGTCGATCGGATCCGGAATCCGGTCGGTCAAACCGAAACCCGTGGGCACGGACGCAGGTCGGGCCCGCCCGCCGTATGCCCCGGTTCTGTGGGGTCAAAACCCTGAAGCATGCTCAGCCCTGCCGCATGACGGCGCGGCCGATGGATTCACCCGAGGGTGGGTGAATGTTCGCCCTGGGGTGATGGCGGTGCGGGGCACGGAGGTCCGAGTATTGATGTGAACCCGGCAACGGGGCAATGACCACACAAGGGACAGCAATGAATGCACTGAGTACTCGGATGACGGCCCAGGCGAGGGCCTCGGAACACGAGGGTCCGATGAGTACCGAGGAGATCAAAGCCCACCTCGACGCGATGTTCGTCCCGTCCAGGCCCGGCACGCGGCGCCGCGGTTCCGGGCTACACAAGCTGAGTCGACCGGCCGCCGCCTGACCGTCGACAGTTGGACGGCGTTTACGGCACACGACAGCGGGTATTCGGCACGCGAGTTTTCTCGTTCACTTCTGAAGAGGTTGGGTGCGTGCCATGATCGTGCTCGGATTGATCTTGCTTCTCATCGGTTTTCTGACCGGCATCTCGATTCTGTGGACGATCGGCATCGTCCTGATCGTCATCGGGTTGGTCCTCGCACTACTCGGGGCTACCGGTCGGGCCGTCGGCGGTCGGAAGTACTGGTATTAGCCGAGTTTGATCGTCACGGTGACATCAAGGTTCCCGTCGTTTCCACAAGTGTTTCCTGAGGTTTCGGGTCCGGCGTGCCGAGGTAACCGTGATCCATGAGCGCCAGCTTGCCGAAGCCGAGGGGTCCGATCTCCTGCGAAGTGATCTCGGCGTTGGAGGGTGGTGCGCCGGGCTCGATGGCCCTCTCGCCGGAGGTCGAGCACGCGGACCCCAACGGTGGTGACCTCCAGTTGGCGCTGCAGCTGTGTTACGAGCTCCACTACAGGGGGTTCGCCGGTGTCGATCCCGACTGGGAATGGGACCCGGTGCTGATCGGCGTGCGCACCGAGTTGGAACGGTTGTTTCTCCGTAGCCTGCGCGGGGCGGTGGCAGGCGGGTGCGAGGCGGATCGGGAACTCGATGCCGTCTCGAGGGCATCCGTCGAAGAAGCCGGGGTGTCCCACTTCCTCCGGGAATCGGGGACCTGGCAGCAGGTGCGCGAGTTCTTCGCGCATCGGTCGATCTATCACCTCAAGGAGGCGGACCCCCACGCGTGGGTGATCCCGCGGCTCGAGGGCGAAGCCAAATGCGCCCTGGTGGCGGTGGAGTACGACGAGTTCGGCGCCGGGCGGCCGGAACGAATGCACTCCGGGCTGTTCTCCGATCTGCTGCGCGCCGCTCGTCTGGACGCGAGTTACCTCGCCTATCTCGACTATGTGCCGCCCGAGACGCTGGCGACGGTCAATTTCATGTCTCTCTGCGGGCTCCACCGCGGCCTGCGGGGCGCATTGGTCGGGCATTTCGCCGCGGCCGAGATCACGACCTCGCCCAGTGCCAGGCGCATGGTAGAGGCCCTCGAGCGTGTGGAGGCGCCCTGGGAATGCATCCACTTCTATGCCGAACACGTCGAGGCCGACGCCGTGCACGAGCAGATCCTGCGACACGACGTGGTCGGTGCTCTTCTCGAGCAGGAACCGGAGCTGGCCGCCGACGTGGTATTCGGGATACAGGCGACCGAGCTGCTCGAGAACCGCCTCTCCGCTCATGTTCTGGGCTGTTGGAACCGCGGGGTGAGTTCGTTGGACGGCCCTGTCGCCACGGTTCTCGAGCATTCCGTCGGACGGTGGAGTGCGAGATGATCGTGGTCAGGGTCCGTCGTTGAGTGGTGCGCTCGGCCATCCGATCGGACGGTTCTGAGGGAGCGTGGTGGACATGGTGCACGAACGGTTCGGGTCGGCAGCGATCCTGTTCCCCCGGCGGTTGGCCCTCCTCGGCGCCCTGATCGTCGCCGCTTCATGCCTGGCCGGCGGGTCGCCCGCCGCGGCGAGCCCCGATCGCGTGGCCCAGCAGGGCGGGACCGGCTCGTATCTCGATCACGTCGACAGGGTCGGCGATCGACAGTGGAGCATGTATGTCCACTCCGCGGCGATGGGCAGGACGATCCGATTGGACGTGATCCGTCCGGCCGACACCTCCGCGCCGCGGCCGACGCTGTACCTGCTCAATGGCGCGGGCGGGGGTGAGGACGCGGCAACCTGGCAGGCGCAGTCCGATGCGGTGTCCTTCTTCGCGGACAAGAACGTCAACGTGGTCACCCCGATCGGCGGGCGGTTCAGCTACTACACCGACTGGCAGCGGCCGGACCCGGCGCTCGGGGTGAACAAGTGGACCACATTCCTGACCAGGGAGCTCCCGCCGATCGTCGACGCGACGCTTGGCGCGAACGGCCGCAACGCGATCGCCGGGCTGTCCACCTCGGGCAGCGCGGTGTTGACGCTCGCGGAGATGGCGCCGTCGCTGTATCGCGGCGCGGCCGCCTACAGCGGTTGTGCGCGCACGAGTACTCCTCCCGGCCGGGCCTACGTGGAGCTGGTTGTCGGGGCCGGGGGTGGCGACACGACGAACATGTGGGGCCCGTACACGGACCCCGACTGGGTGGCCAACGACGCGTATCTGCAGGCCGAGAAGCTGCGCGGGATCGCGTTGTACGTCTCCAACCGCACCGGGTTGCCGGGTCCACACGACACGCTCGACAATCCCCGGGTCGGCGGCAACCCGATCGCCCTTGGCACCCAGGTGGTGGTGGGTGGCGTCATCGAGGCGGCCACCGATCAGTGCACCCGCCAGCTGGCCGACAGGCTGGCCGCGCTCGGGATCCCCGCTACCGTCGAGCTCGGCGCCCCTGGCAGCCACTCGTGGGGCTACTGGCAAGACGACCTGCACGCGTCCTGGCAGGTGCTGTCGGCAGCTCTCGGCGCTTGACCGCCCTTGCTCGAACCCGTATGCGCACACGGATATTCCGTGCCCGTGTCGCCAGGATTCGACTCAATCCTCGACCGGCAGGTCACCCCGTGGCGATGCGGTCGCCGACGATCCGTCGGTCAGTCCGAGAGTTCGTCGATGTCGTACTTGATGGTTGCGTCGCTGATCAGCAGGCCGAGTCCGAGTGCCAAGCTGCCGAGGGCGAGTCCGACGGTGAGGGCCAAGCCCACGCCAAGACCCAGCGCGAGGGCGGTGCTGCCCAGACCCAAAATGAGGCCGAGCATGATGTCTCCCAATTCGTGAAGTTTGTTTCCCGACGTTGTCGGGAAACCCTGACGATTCCATCATCGTCGGGTTGCCCTCGCAGCAGAAGGACCCAAAGGTGTGGAAGTCGACGGTGCCGGCATCTTCGCAGAAGGCGCAGAGGCGACGCTGTCGCGATCCTCACGGCCGGTCACGCTGCCGGTGGCTCGTGTCGCAGAGCGGATAGATCCCGCTGCGTCGGCACAGACAGACGGCTACGACGAATCGCTCGGAGGTGACCACGCGCCCGTCGGGCAGGGAGATCCGGACCGGGCCGCGCACCAGTGCCGGTCCACCTCGTACCCGCCGAATCTGCTCGACGGCGGGGGAGTTCCACTCCGGATGGTCGACGGCCGCGCCCTTCGGTGGGCCGGCTGCGGGATCAGGGCTTGTCGGCACGGATCACCACCAGATCCTCCCAGTCCTGGCTCGCCGGGCAGAGTCCGTGCGAGACGAGGTACGAGGCGCGACTTCGCATCACCGGGCCGAAGGGGATGCGCTCGCGCTTCGCGACGGAGGCGACGAGATCGGCCTCGCGAAGCCGGGTCAGGGTTTTCGTCGTCCCGGCCAGGCTCGATTGCACGAGGAGCAGGAAGCCGCCGCGGCGGAGTAGATCCGCCGCCGTGCCGCAGAGGGGGTCCAGGACCGCCCGGCCGTCGTGGCCCGCGTCCCATCGTTCCGAGCGGAGGCTCGAGCGCGTACGCGCCTTTCGCGGTGGGCAGGGTACATACGGCGGGTTCGCCAGCACGACATCGAACGGACCCCTCCTCAATGCCGCGGTCAGGGTCCCGCGCCGGATACGGATCGGCAGTCGCCGGGACCAAGCATTGGCTCGGGCAGTCGCCACCGCACGCGCCGACGTGTCCACCGCGGTCACGTGCGAGGCGCCGGATCTCGCGGCGGCCATGGCCAACGCACCTGTGCCGGTGCAGAAGTCGAGGACGGCCGCTCCGTCGGGCAGGCCGACCTCCGCGAGCGTCGAGGCGAGCAGCCAGGTGTCATCCTGGGGACGGTAGACGCCGGGCAGACGCCAGATTCGTTGCGGCATCGGATTCGGCGCACCGGGGCGGCGGAGGGTGGACACCGTCCCCGGTTCGCGGATGGCGGCCAATTGTGGTTGGTGAGAGGGGCTCACCGGGCCGGGATCTCCCGGGAATGCCTCAAAGCTCTCCATTTTCCGCCCTCGGGGTAGTGGTGTTGTGCGTGCCGACTACTGACTCGGCTGGGGCACATTGCATTCGGATACCTTCGGGTTGACCCCGGCGTAGTTCAACGGCCCGGCCAGCACCGTCACGACAATCGTGCCAACGCCGGCACAGTCCTCCGTGGTGTCCGTGTAGTAGCCGCGCTGTCCAGCCGCGATGGCGCCCACCAGGAGCCAGACCAGCACGATGATCGTGATCAGCCGCACCACACACCTCCGTCCCGGCGTGGTTGCTCGGTACCGGAGCAATACCCCGGCGCGAACGTCGCGAAACGTTCCGGCTCGTTACCCGGCGCGGTCTGATCCGCGACCATCGAGAGGAGTGAGTTCATCCCGGTTCTGGCGGCCTCCCGCTGCCGTTCGGCGCCCGAACCTGCGCGGTACCGCGCCGCAAGGAGTTCGCGGACGAGCCGTGAGTCGCCTGCAACGTCGAGGGCCTCGCGCACGTGCGCGAGCATCTGGGTCAGGAGTTGAGTTGCCGGGACGGAGCGTTCTCGAACGGCGTCGATCCCGGGGCCGGACAGGCCGTGCCGCGCCGCCGCCCATACCGCCGCCGCGCCGACCTGGTCGTCGATCGGTGACGCTTCGATCCCCGCACCGAGGTCGCGAAGCGCGGTCCCGACCAGAGCCCGGCTGAGGGCCGCCTGGAGCACCGCATCGTCAACCGTCGCAGCGGCATCGGCGGCGCGTACCTCGACGGTGGGGTAGGCGACCGACGGGCGCGCGAGCCAGAAGCTCATGTGGTCGTCGACGAGAACCCCGCACTCCACCAATCGTGCGACCGTGTCGTCGTACTCGCGGGCCGACCGAGTGAACGGAGGTAGCCCGAACCCGGGGAACCGGGACTGTTCGACGATCCGCCAACTGCAGTAGCCCGAGTCGCGGCCGGCGGAGAACGGCGAATTGGCGCCGAGGGCGACCAGGGTGGGCAGCCATGGCCGGAGGTGATTGACGACACCGACCGCGAGGTCACGATCAGCCACGCCGACGTGAACGTGGCAGCCGCAGCATTGATATCCGCGGATCGCACCCGAGAAGCGCTCGACGATTCGGGTGCTGCGCGCCGACCGAACGACGGGCGGCGGCTCGGTGTCGATCACGATCGGGGCGCCGACGGACAGGACGCGGACGCCGCAGCGAGCCCCCGCATCGTTCAGCGTCACACGCGCTTCCATCAGGTCGGCCCGTAGGTCACCCAGCGCGCCGTGCACCCCGCTGACCGTCTCGAGCTGTGTGTACAACAACTCTTGAACGATGTGTGTGCGGTGCTCGTCCTCCAGTTGATCCAGGACGGCCTCGGATCGAGGGTTCGGTACACCCGTGCGGGGATCGGTCAGCAGGAATTCTTCCTCGACACCGAGCGTGAGCATCTGTGACCACCTGCTTCGTCACTGTGCGTTGGAGCGAGGGTAAGAGAAGGAAGTTCTCAGGACTACGCCTCCCAGGTCGTCCGCCGTCACAGGAGGCGGACAGGCATGGGAGGCGTTCTCGGCGATCAGTGCTTGAAGGCGTCCTTGACCTTCTCGCCGGCCTGCTTGAGGTTGCCCTTGGTTTGCTCCTTCTTGCCCCGGGCCTCGGTGTCCTTGTCGCCGGTCGCCTCGCCGACCTTCTCCTTCGTCTTTCCGGCGAGTTCTTCGGCCTTGTTCTTCGCCTTGTCGATCGCTCCCATTGGGGGTCTCCTTCTTTGTCAGTGGTTGCGTAGTGAATTGATGAGTTGCTTTTTGTTCTGCTTCGAGTAGCCGCTGAGTCCGAGCTCTTTCGCCCGTTTCTTCAACTCGGGCACCGTGCGGTCCTCGTAGGACTCGGCGTCGCCCCCCTTCCTTCCGACGGACGAGCGGCCCTTGGCAGCGGCGGCGTTCGAGATGCGTGCCGCCTTCTCCTTCGAATCGCCCTCCTTGCGGAGTTTTTCGTAGAGATCCTGATCCTTGAGGTGCGGGTCTGATCCCGTCCGCGGCATCGACTTCTCCTTTCTGCTGTCGCCGTGCGCTTCCCACAAGTACCCACGCCTCGTCCGCCCGAAACCGCGGTGGGTGGAGCTATTCGTCCATCGCGTCACGAAGTGAGGCAAGGGTCCGGGCGAGAATCCGAGAAACGTGCATCTGTGAGACGCCGACCTGCTCGGCGATCTGCGTCTGGGTGAGGTTCCCGAAGAAGCGCAGCAGCAGAACAGTGCGTTCTCGCTCGGGCAGGGCGGCGATCAGCGGCCGGAGGGCCTCGCGATTGTCGATCGTGTCGAAGGCAGCGTCGAGATCCCCGACGGATTCTGTGAGAGGTGGCGAGCCGGGATGCTCGGTCGCCGGGGCATCGACGGACGTGGTCTGATAGGCGCTTCCCGCCAGCAGGGCCTCGTTGACTTCCTCGCGACTGACTCCGAGCTCCGCGGCGACCTCCGTTGGGGTCGGAGCGCGACCGAACTGTTGACTGAGTGCGCCTGTCGCCCTTCCGACAGCGACGTGGAGTTCCTTGGTGCGACGCGGAACCCGCAGCGCCCACCCCGCGTCGCGGAAGTGTCGACGGACCTCGCCCATGATCGTCGGCACCGCGAACGACACGAACTCGGTTCCCCGTTCGTGGTCGAATCTGTTGACGGCGTTGACCAAACCCAGACGAGCGACCTGTACGAGATCCTCGTGCGGTTCGCCGCGACCGGAGAAGCGGCGGGCGATGTGCTCTGCCAGCGGTAGGCATCGTTCGACGATCTGCTCACGCGCCGTTGCTCGTGCCGGGTCGTCGGGGGACATCGCGGCGAGGGTGGCGAACTGGACACTGACGTCGGAGTACTCGTCCGACCCGTGCCCCTGGTGCCGGCTCACCCGGTGGTGCCGTCCGCCCGGCGGCTGAACTCGATCGTGAGGATGTGCTGGGATTCATCGTCTGGATCGGGTCCTCGACCAGTGGAAACATCGTCGGTGAGGGTCCGCAGGACGTGCCATCCGAAGCCGTGATCGAGTCCGCCGACCGGCTCCTCGGCCCCCGTCGAGGTCGATCCAGAGAATCTGAAAACTCGATCGTGAACCCGAAATCGACACGAGAGCAGGGCATCCGGTCGCACTGCTCGGATCAGCCGCGTGGCTGCCTCATCCACGGCGAGTCGCAGATCCGCGATGGTGTCGAGATCGAAGTCGCCGTGTGTCGTGATGGCGGTGACGACCGCACGGACGAGGAAGAGTTGGTCGACCCGGGCCGCTAGCCGGAGTTCCACGTCGGACCCGGTCTGCTGCTCAGGTTCTTCGGCGTACGCCCGTGACATGCGACCTCGTTCCCCAGCGTGGGTTGTGGTTCGTGGGTGCAGAGTACCCACTTCGGAGTGCCCTCCAAACGTCAAACCGCGCTGTCGAACGCGTGCGTCCGGCATTTGACCAGGGCAAGCCGCGTGTCACCGAACGCGACATAGTTGCTTTCATTAATTAAAGTGGTCGTCGCCGGCTCGATCTGGTAGGAACGAGTGAGGTTGAGCCCACAGCCGGCGGTAGGTCGAGCGGATCGTCGCAGCTCCCGAGCATTCGTTCTTGCCTGTTGATCGATCGGCCACCACCGCTTCCTTACGCAAGTCGAGTGCGATAGCGAGGTGGGCGTCATGCCTGAACTTCACCGATTCGAAGCGGTGGCCCCGAGTACGGGCCCGGTGGGGACCCCGACCAACGGAAGGTCGCCGGTCGTGGTGCCGCTGAGCGGCGAAGTCGATGCCGCGGCGCTGCGAACCGTGGACGAGCAGCTCGGCGTCGGGATCGAGACGGCTGAGCACGTGCTTGTGGTCGACCTCTCGGAGGTCACGTTCCTCAGCATCAGGGGCGCGGAGGCGCTCGCCGCCGCGCAGTGGCGCGCAGGCGCCGACGGCGTCGAGTTCTGCCTGGTCACAGCTTCGGACGCGGTTGATCGCACCCTTCGGGTTACCCAGCTGGACAAACGGTTCCGGCGATTCCCATCGGTCGCGAGTGCGATCGCACAGATCCATCGTGATCGACCGCTGTCCACGGTTGGTGCCCCCCTCGGCGGGTGGCGCGCGGTCAGCTGACGGGCCGTGGTCCTACGGGAATGGGCCGGACCCGGACGGCTTCTTCGACTGCTATGCGAGTGAACTCACCGACCCGCTGCGTCGACTGGGCGGCTGAGGGGAGAGCTGCGGAACCGGCGGCTCGCTTCTGAACCGCCGATTCCTCGGTGCCTGCGGCCGCCCGGGAGGCCACGGGCCCTGTCCATTGGATGCCCGGACACGCCAAGATCAAACCGAGCGACGGCCCTCACTCGACAGGGGGCTGCTCATCGGCGCGCGTCGCCGTCGTCAAGAGGATGTGGTTGAAGGCCTCGCGGAAGCCCTGTGGCGCGTCGAGCATGCTCGAGATGTCTCGGAGCAGTTGCCGTGCCACCTCGCGTAACTTGACGTTCGTCTCCTGCGAGCGCCAGGTCAGCACCTCGAAAGCGCGCTCGGCCGATATCCCGTAGGCGAGCATCAGCGCGCCCTTGGCCTGCTCGATCGCTCCCCGCGACGATGCGATCTCCGCGACGGCGTCGTCGACGGACTCCTTGATGTCCGATTCGAACGCGTCGGTGACGTCGATGTAGAACCCGAACGTCCCGATCGCGGTGCCGTCCTCGTCGAGGAGTCGATCGCCGACCACCACCACGTGATGGGTTTCGCCTTTCGTGTCGATGATGCGGTGCCTGCTGCTGAAGGGCGCCCCGTGTGCTCGGACGTTGTCGAGGATCGCGGCGACGTGCGATTTGTCGTCGGGATGCTTGTGGGAGAGCATCAGCTCGGTGGTCGGCACGACCGAGCCGGGCTCGTAACCGTGCATCCTGGCCACCGCCGCCGACCACTCCCACGCGTCCTCCGCGACGAGGAATCGGAAACTCCCGACGAGCATGGCCGACTCGCCGCCGACGGGCTCCGTCGTGCTGGACTCCGGTTGCGCCTCGGGCGCGACATCGCTCACAAATCGAGTATGGACCTCATGTCGGCGGCGGCGCCGTACCTCCGGCCGCGACCACGTCGACCAGGGCATCGCAGAAGGCCGGCAGATCACCCGGGCTACGGCTCGAGACCAGGTTGCGGTCCACCACCACCTCACGATCGACGACGGTGCCGCCCGCGTTCGCGATGTCCGTTCTGACGCTGGGATAGGACGTGAGGGTTCGGCCACGCACCACGTCGGCCTCGACGAGCGTCCATGGGCCGTGGCAGATCACGCCAACGGGTCGACCCGCGGACACGAAGTCGCGAACGAAATCCACCGCCGCACGATCCTGCCGAAGATGGTCGGGATTGGTTGTCCCGCCCGGAAGGACGAGTCCGTCGAACTCGGTGATCTTCGCATCCGCGACGCGCAGGTCGACGGGGTATCGCCAGGCCTCGTGCACGTCGTGCTTCATGGCCTGGATCTCGCCTGTGGCGAGGGACAGCAGTGTCACCTGCGCGCCTGCCTCCTCGAGCGCGCGACGCGGCTCGACCAGCTCGACCTCCTCGACACCATCCGTGGCGAGGACGGCGACGCGCTTTCCGGCGAGTTTCGCGGCTCCCATGACTGCCTCCTGTTCCGGTTGCGGTCGTCGGCGTGCCATAGCCGAACTACCCGAGCGGGTGACCGGTGAAACACCTACCCCGATTCGCCACGGGATCCGGGGCGGGCGCAACGTTTGAGCGGGGATCAGGTGCGGTACCCAGGGGCAGCTATCCCGGGAGGATCGATGTTCACAGCGACGACCGGCACTCACCCCACGGCAGCGAGTGCATCAAGGGTTCTCGGTGTCGCACTTGCGGCCGTTGCGATCGCGGTGACCCCCGCATGCGACTCATCCGACGACGCGTCCCTGACGCCCGAGGCGCCGTGGACCGATTCCTACGGCCCCAAGGAACCGACCACGGCCGGTGCACCAGCCGAATCCATGACCGTCACCATCAAGGACTTCAGGTTCACCGTCCCGTCGACCGTGCGCGCGGGCGCCGAGGTCTCCTTGGTGAACGAGGACAACGTCGAGCACTCGGCGACCTCGGATCAGGCGGGAACCTTCGACGAGGAGGTCGACGGAAACGACACGGCCACCTTCCACGCGCCCACGGAGCCGGGGACCTACGCCTTCCATTGCCGCTATCACCCCGAGATGGTGGGCATGCTCGTCGTCGGGTGAGGCCGGGCCGATCTGCCGGATCAGGCCTGTCGATCGTGCTGGTTCTCGGCGATCCAGCCCGCGATCTGGGTTCGCGAGGTGAACCCGAGCTTGGACAGGACGTGTTCGACGTGGCCCTGGGCGGTGCGGGGCGAGATCACCAGCATCGAGGCGATCGCCTTGTTCGTGTGTCCCGCCGCGACCAGCTGTGCCACCTCGGTTTCGCGTGGAGTCAACACAGAGGTGACCGGTGTCGTCCTGGGCTTGTCGGCTCGGCTGTCACCGAGTGCGTAGGCGACGGATTCGTCGAGTTCCATGGCGGTCCCGGTGCGAAATGCTTCGCCGTAGGCCTTGTCCCCGAGTGCGTCGCGGGTGAGTTGCTCGCATTCGTCGTGGATGCCGACCAGGTACGGGAGTGTCACCGTGACGCTTCCTGCCGTCTGCGCGATCGTCTGTGCGGCACCCATCAGGACCCCGGCACGCGTCGGCTGGTGCTCGCGTATTGCGATCCAGGCCAACGACTCCAGGCACCAGCCCGTCATGACCAGGTCCTTGAGCTGCCGGAGGAGCTGCAACGCCTGTACCGTCAGGGTTGCCGACCGATTGATCTCTCCTGCCTGTAGCAGCGTCTGTCCGAGAGCCCATGACGAGTACGCGCGGAAGAAGGACTCACCTCGGGGAGTGGTGATCGCAAGCACCCGCTCTTGGCAGTCGGCGGCCGTCGTCTCGTCTCCGGAAAGTCCACTCGCCGCTGCCAGACCGAGCAGGCCGCCCAGCAGTCGTGTGATCTCATACCCGAATCGACTTGGGTCGTTCCAGGGCGACCGCTCGTTCGCGCTGGCGAGTGCCGCCTGGAACGATTCGACCGCACCGGCGAGGTCGCCGGTGAACAGTGCCCGGTAGCCGCTCGCGTAATCCGCGGTCTCGAGCGACTCCGCGTCTCCCAGCTGTTCCGCGAGCGCACGGCATTGAGCCGCTCGCGTCGCGGCCTGGTCGATTTGTCCCTGCATGCCCGCCGACACGCAGTCGCCGTACAACATCTCCACACGTTCCTCGACCTGCATGGCGTCGGAGCTCGTCAGGGAGCGGCCCATCCAATAGCGGGCCTCCGCCAAAAGGCCTCGGCACGTCCAGAACATGAACATGGCATTGGTGATCCGCGCATTGACATCCGGATCGGTTGCGACGACATCCTCGGTCAGGCTGAACGCCAGTGCGTCCCGCAGGTTTGGCTGTTCCCGATCGAGCCGGGTGATCCAGCGCATCTGCTCGGGGCCGATCCATTCGGACTCGGCCAACTCCACCAGCTGGTCGTACCACGCGAGGTGCCGCCGTTGCGCTATCGGATAGTCGCCGGATTCGCGCAATCTCTCCCTGCCGTAGGCGCGGATCGTCTCGACCATGCCCAGGCGGACGACGTCCCCGACCTGTTCACGGACCAGGATTGACTTGTCGACGAGCGAGGTCACCGCGTCCACGAAATCGTGGGTGACCAGACCTTCGGGACAGATGCCCTCGGCCGCGTCCAGCTCGAAACCGCCCACGAAAACCGACAGCCACGCCCACAGCTTCTGTTCTCGACCCTCGCACAGCTCGTAGCTCCAGTCGACGCACGATCGCAATGTGTGTTGTCGAGATGGTGCGACCCGGGATCCGACGGTCAACAGCTGGTAGCGGTCGGTCAGGCGTTGCAGGATCTGCTCGGCGGTCATCGCGCGGATCCGCACCGCGGCCAGCTCGATGGCCAAGGGAAGTCCGTCCAGCTGGCGGCAGATTCCCGCCACCGCAGCGCAATTTGCCTCGGTGAGCGCGAAGTCAGGCAGAGCGTCGGTGGCCCGTGCGACGAACAGTGCCACCGACTCGTACCGGGGCATCGCCTCGAGTTTCGGGGTCTGCTGCGGTTCGGGCGCCGTCAATGGCGGCACCTTCAGCACCCGCTCACTGTCCACCCCGAGGATCTCGCGGCTCGTGGCCAGGATGCGTAGGTCGGGGCATGCCCGCAACAGGGTCTGCGCCAACTCCGCGACGGGAATCAACAGGTGCTCGCAGTTGTCCAGGACCAACAATGTGTGCCGGGTGGAGAGCTGATCGGTCAGGAGGTGAGTCAACGACCGGCCCGGCTGATCCGGCAGTCCGAGCGCGCCGGCGACGGACTCCGCCAACAACTCGGAATCCTGCAGGTCACCGAGTGCGACGAACCACACCCCGTCGGTGAACGAGCGCCGGGAATCCTCTGCGACCCGCAGTGCCAGCCTGGTCTTGCCGACCCCACCGACGCCGGCCAACGTCACCAACCGTGTGGTCGCCAGCAAGCGCCTCGCCTCGGTGATCTCGTGTCGCCTGCCGATGAAACTGGTCAACTCTGCCGGCAGGTTTCCGGGCTTGTCCTTCACGGAGGTCGTCATCGAACATCATCTCGTTTCACCGTGTGCTGTGATCGACGCTATCCCTGGAAGGCGTAAGACGAAATCGTGGTGGCCACATCGTTGCGTCCATTTTGTCCACTCGTTGGCTCATGCTCGACCCACCGAACGGTTGCCTGGAAATGCACCGAGTGCTCGGGTCACCCGGTGGCGTCGGTGCGGGGGAGGGGCGTGCCCCTCGTCACGAGTTGGTAAGCCGGGTTCAGAGCAGCGGCGTCCCGGACCGAGGCGCCGGCACCCGCGGTGTACCGCTGCGTGGTGTTCATGGACTCGTGCCCGAGCATCCGCATGAGCGTGTAGATGCTGACGTTCTGGTCGGCCATGGCGGTGGCGAAGGTGTGCCGGAGCTGGTGCACGAGGGCGCCCTTCGCGCGGTCGCCATTGATCCCCGCACGGCGATAGGCGCGTTCGACGCGATACTGCAGCGTGCCCCTGGTGATCCGTTGCCCGTCGCCTCCGACGAACATGGGGTCGGCGGCGGTGAATCGCTCCCACGGGGAGACGTCGGCCCGCGGCCTCCGTCGTGCGGTGTCGGGGAACCGCTCCGAGCGGCTGACGAGGTAGTCGCCGAGCACGTCCACGACGGCGGGCTCGACCGTGACCACCCGCTCCTTGTTGCCCTTGCCGTGCACATGGATCACCTTGGCGTGGCCGTCCCCGTCGTCGACCGCGTCGCGCAGGTCCCCGAGGTCCACCGCGATGAGTTCGGCCGAGCGCATCCCGGTCAACAGTCCGGTGAGAATCACCGCGAGATCACGCTCCGGCCAGGCGCGTGCCCCGTTGTCGTCCGCGGACTGCAGTGTTGCGACGAGCCGCTCGACCGAGTCGGCGCGAAACGCCTTGGGAAGGGTCTTCGGGGCCTTGGGGCGCAGCACCGCCGACATCGGGTTGGCGACGATGGCGTCCACCGAGAACAGGAAGTCGCACAGCATGTTCCAGGTCGACCAGCATCGCCTGATCGAGGCGGCCTGGTGCGTCAGCGCGTAGTCGGCGAAGGCCGTTCGCATGGTCGTCTTGTCGAGGGCGGCGAGGGTGAGCTCCGCTGCGCTCACCCCGACGGCGCGCGCGAGGGCATCGGCGATGAGGGTGTAGTCCTGGCGGTACGCCTTGAGCGTGTTCGGTGAGGGTTTCGCGGTGCTGCGATGGATGAGGAACTCCCCGAACCAGGGGGAGAGTCGTTCGTGCCCGCGGCTCCCTTTCGGAAGGAGTTCGTCATCGGGTTCTTGCACCGTCACCATGAGCGGGCACGCTAGCGGGGGACACCGACACCGAGGGGAGTAGGTCCCGTCGCCCCGGGTTCTCCGTGCCGGGCCGAAGGGCCAGGCACGGCGGCGCCGAGTCATCTCCGTGACCTGCGGAACGCCGATCACTCGATAATGTCATAACGCCTGGCGTATCGGCATGGAGTGCCGCGGCGGTGGCCGCTCGTCGATGTCGGGCGCAGGCTGGTTGCCACTCACGTCCTCCAACCACGACGGAGGGGTGGTTCTTCAATCGTGGCGATCATGTGACCGCCTTCCGCCTACCTGGTGGGGTGTCCTTCATTCCCGGGGCAGCAGGGTGCCCAGCGGCCCCAGGTCGATGTTGAGATCCTCGGGACTCAGCCCGAAGTGCTCGCGCAGCTCGCACATGCGCTGCTCGAGGAGCATCAACGTGGTACCGACTCGCTCGATCTGCTCGTCGCTGAGATCGCCCTCGTCGACCCGCCGTAGCGCCTGGCGTTCCATGAGTTGCCTGAGCAGTTCGACGAGCGTGAGCACGAGCGTGACCAGGCCCCGTTCCACCGATTCGGGATCGGCGTCGATCCTTTGCGGCAGCCCGCGCGCACCCCGGGTCCGCTGCGGGTCGGTCATGGGTCACCCCGATCCGAGGCGAGGTGGT
Source organism: Rhodococcus maanshanensis NBRC 100610 (assembly GCF_001894865.1). Taxonomy (GTDB): domain Bacteria; phylum Actinomycetota; class Actinomycetes; order Mycobacteriales; family Mycobacteriaceae; genus Rhodococcus_G; species Rhodococcus_G maanshanensis. The sequence continues at coordinate 129,793 of NZ_BCXA01000003.1, forward strand.
CCGGAGGGGGAGCTTGCAGGGCCCGGACCGAGGAGATCAGGGTGCGCAGGGAGATCTGCACCATGTCGATGTCGGCGATCGACAGCGTGACGTCGCCGGCGATCACGACCCCGCCCGCGAGCACGCGGTCGAGCAGGTCCACCAGCGCGACGCGCCGTTCCGGATTTCCGGCCGCCGACGCGGTCATGACGGTTCCTCGTGTACGTCGTCGATCCCGGTGAACGAGTACGGCGGCCACGGACCGGTCAGGTCGAGCCGCAGGCGTTGGTGTGTGTCCTGGAGCGCCGCGACGGCGGCGGCGAACTCGTCTGCGCGGGCACGATCCACCAGGTAGGTGCCGTTGAGAGGCATCCAGGCGCGCGTACCGGCGAGTACCGGTGCCGTTGGGCGCTGCCTGCGACCCCCCGCGGCTATCTGGAGGAGTGCGGAGTGCACGTCGTCGGCCTCGGCCTCGACTGCGCGCTCGATCGATTCCCGGGAGGACAGTGCCGCGCGGCGCCGGGCCAGATACCTGGCGCCTGCGCCGGGACCGCCCGCGTCGGGGGCGTCTTCCGGTGGCGCCGTTGTGTCCGCGACCGCGCGGACTCCCCACTCGGCGCGCCCGGCGATCTGGCGCAGTGCGGCCTCGAAATCGCTTCGGCGTTCGATGAGCAGTGATCGGACCCGATCGTCGTCCGGACAGACGGTCGCGAGTCGAATAGGCACCGTGTCCGCTGTGTCGGCCACGGCGCCGACGACCGCGTCGTGAGCGCGAGCGACCTCCTCCAGCCAGTCGAGGTCCTCGAGATTGTGGCGCAGGGCGGCGTCCCCGAACAGGTCGAGGCCGACGGTTCCGACGACCGCGGTCAGCCCGGCGGCTTCGACGGTGCGGGCCCGCTCGCCCGCGACACCCGTCGGGAGGTCGTCGCCGAGCGGACCGTTTCCGACGACCGTGTACATCCACACGCCCGTGCCCTCATCCGTCACGCTCGTCCTCCGCCGTCTGCCGCGCCGTGCCCTGCTCCGGCAACTCCTGCCGTCGAGACTCGACGGCGGGAACGCTCTCACCCGCATCGAGCGCATCGAGCCGTTCGCGGAGGGCGCGGTTCTCGAGCTCGAGATCGCGACTCGATCCGCTCAACCACGGGTCGTGTTCCCACCAGTCGATTCCGACCGCCTTGGCGGTCTCAAGGGAGGCGATCACCAACCGGAGTTTGATCGTGAGCAGTTCGATGTCGAGGAGGTTGATCTGGATGTCGCCTGCGATCACGATGCCCTTGTCGAGGACCCTTTCGAGGATGTCGCCGAGGTTCGCCGGCTCATGGCCGGAGCCGTATGGCTGCGGACTGGCGGCCCCCCGCCCGGACATGGTCATTGCGACTTCCGCCCCACGTCGCTGCTGCCACGCGCGTAGCGCTGTGTCCTGCTGTACGAGATGAGGTCGCCGTCCAGGGTGAGTTCCACCTCGTACAGCGCGAGGATGTCCGAGGACGTCGGGATGCGCCGGTCCTCCACCACCTCCACCTCGATCAGCCACCCGTCGTCGGTCGGTGCCACCGAGGTGACTCCGACAACCTCGCGTGTGGTGAGCTCGACGAGGTCTCGCACCGCGATCCCAGCGGCTTCGGCAGCGGAGATCGAGGCGGGCTGCGGCGACTCGCGATCGTCGATTTCGCCGTCATCTCCGCGTGGTGCCTTGGTCACGGGTGGTCACTCCTCTCGGGGGAACCGGGTTTCGCGGTCTGCGGGTCGGGATCGGCCGGTTGGCCGGTGACCCGGTTCAGCACGCGCTGCTCGGCCTCCCGCCGCTCGTCGATCGACAGCTCGCCCGCGTCCGCTTCGGCGTCGATGGCCTCGAGCTCCCGCCGTGCTTCGGCGGGGTCGTGGAGTTGCTGCTCGACCTGTTCTTGGATCAGTTCCCCGAGCCTGATCACGCCACGGATCGGCGCGAGTGGCGCGCCGAGTACCGCAGAGATCAGGCCCATGGTCAGTTCTCCGGCTCGGGTTCGGCCTTGAGCACGAAGTCGTACGCCGCCATCGGGCCGAGCACCCGGATCTCCGCGCGGTCCGACCAGTCGCCCGCGATACCGGTCAGGGCCTTCTCGAGGTCGTCCTGTGCTGCGACGTCCAGGAGCAGTGCCACGTGTACCGAATCCAGGTCGTGACTCGGGGGACGCACGTTGACCGCGTGCGCGAGCGGTTCGATCGCTTCGAGCACGGTTCCCGTGTCTGTGTCCCGCTTCGCGTCGAGCGCTCGGCCGATGAGCTCGCCGAGGGCGATGCGGGCGTCGCGGGTGGCATCCTCGGGTTTGTCGCGGATCTCCTCGCGCAGCCGGTCCGCGTCGGCGCTCTCGGACAGAATCTCGCGCAGCATCGCGGTCTCCTCGTAGCGAGCCTTGACGACGTACTGCGCCTGTCCCTCCAACTCGTCGAGCGCGGCGCGGAACTCGTCGTGATGAGGGGAGAGCAGGTCGTCGATCACCGCATCTGAATCAGTCATCACCGACCCGAATCGGAGCGGAAGGACGGGTACGACCCCGGCGGATCCGTCCAACAGCCGGGCGTGCGCCTGGAGGTCGTCCGGCGTGCCGAGCGGGTGGTCCGTCTCGATCTCGCTGACAAGAGCCGCAATGTCGTTGTGGCGCACGATGGTCACCTGACCCGGTGGGTCGCCCACGCCTGCGGCGTCGGGATTCGTCTCGACGTCGGCGGGCACGATGCCGTACACGTACGTTCCGGTTGCCGAGACTGATTCGGCGCCGGTGTCGGAGGACATCATTGCTCCCTTCGCTTCGATGGCCGCTCGGCCTTCTCTTCGCGCCGGTCCTGGACCTCGCCGAGAAAATCCGACACCTTCTCGCCGGCGGCCTCTATCGCGCCTTTCGTCTTGTGCTTGGCGCCGCCTTCGGCGATGTCGCCGACCAAGCCGGGCAGACCGACCGGTTCGCTCTGTGAGATCTCGAGGCGGTTCACCGCCTCCGCGTACCGCAGATACGTGTCGACGCTGGCGACGACGATGCGGGCATCCACGGTCAGTAGTTCGATACCGACGAGCGAGACCCGTACGAACGCGTCGAGAACCAGGCCCTTGTCGAGGATGGTGTCGATGACGTCGGCAAGGCCGGAGGCGCTAGGGCGTTCCAGTCCGCCCCCGCCGCCGGCTCCCTGCGTCGCGATGGTCATTTCTGGGGCTCCCGCTTCTTCTGAGTTCGGCGCGACTTGGGTTGTTCGTCCCGGGTGGTCGATCGACTACTGCGAGACGCCCCGCCGGACGAGGCCTTTCGCTTGGCACCCGTTGAGGAGGGTCGTCGACGGGGTTGCGAGTCGTCGTCGGTGTGGCCCTCGTCCTCATCCTCGTCCTCATCGTCGCGGCCAGACGCCTCGGCGCCTTCGACCACTTCGCTGTCGTGGATCTCGCCGCGCCAGCCCTCCACCTCGTCCGGGTGCAGAGCACTCTGCGTCATCAGGTGGCGCTGAAAGTGCTTCAGTTCGAGTCGAGCCCGACGCCCCTGTGCCCTCCAGAGATTTCCGGTCTTCTCGAAGAACCCCTGAGGGTGGTACTCGAGAATCATGATGATGCGGGTCAGCGAGGGGGCCAGCTCGTGGAAGGTCACCGCCCCGTCGATATAGCCCTTGTCGCCCTTGGAGCGCCAGATGATGTGCTCATCGGGAACCTGCTCGAGGATCGTCGCCTCCCAGGTCCGGCGGGACCAGAAGACCTTCGCCGTCCACGTGAGCTTCTCGTCCTCCTTCTGTTCGACCTGTTCGACCTTCTTCATGAACGAGGGGAAATCACCGAACTGTGTCCACTGGTCGTAGGCCAGCTGGACGGGGACGCCGACGTCGATCTGCTCGACGATGTTGGTCAGCTTGAGTTTCTTGCCGCCCTTGCCCTTGCCTTTGCCGCCGGTGAACGACTCCTTGATGTCCTCGAACTTCTTGCCTGCCAGGTCCTTCACGTTCGCGAGCCCGGCGCTCATCGCCGCGCTGAGCGGAGATTTTCCTTCGGCCAGCTTCTGCGAGCCGGTGACGGCGGCGAGTAGACCGCCCCCTGATCCCTCGGCGTAGTCGGTCAGTCGCTCGGCCGCTCCGCTCACCTTGTCGGTCAGGGTCGAGGCGGCTCTCTCGGTCAGGGTGCCAGCCAGATTCTGCAACGACTCCTGCAGTGGCGAAAGATCCTTGGTTGTGCCGCTCGCGGATCGGCCGGCGTTGCCCACCGTGTCCGCGGTGTTCTTCGCGACCTTTCCTACCTTCTGGGTCGCGCGTTCGACAGATCGGGTCACCGAACTCACCTTCCTGTGCGTCGCACGGGCGCTCGCGCCGGTGTGCCGCTCTCGGATCGCCTGGTGCGCCGCGACGGGGCCGCCGCGGCGTCGCCGTCCGAACGCTTCCGGCTACGTGGACGGGGGCCGGACGACTCGTCCTCGTCCGAGGTGCGGCGACGGCGCGACCTCGGCGATGTGCTGCCGGACCGATCCTCCTCGTCCTCGTCCTCGTCCTCGTCTTCATCGGCATCGGCATCGGCATCCACCTCAGCCGCGTCCTCGGATTCGTCCTCGTATTCTTCGTCGTACTCGTCCTCGGGTTCCTCGTCGTACTCGTCTTCCGGCTCCTCAGCCGGGGACGGCCGCGGCTTCCCCTGGCGCTTCTTCCGCGGTGGCTCCTCGCGATCTTCTTCGTCTTGATCCTCGGCTGCAGGGCCGTGTAGTTGCAGGCGGTCGCTCAGCGCATCGATCCGGTTGGCCGCGGCTGTCGCGGCAGCCGCGCGGGCCGCGCTGACCAGGTCGCCCCGGACGGACTCGCCCATCTTCCCCAGGTCTGCCGACGATCCGAGCGCACCAACGGCCTGTTGCACGAGTTCGCGCGGCGTTCCCGGCAATCGCCCGGTCAGGCCACCGCCCGCCAGCATCAGTGCAAGCTTCATCTTGCGCGTGCGTCCCAGGATGTACCCGGCGCCAACGCCCAAACCCAAGGCCATCTTCGTTCCGGACTTCATGGTCGATTTCTCCTCGCAGGTGACGTCCCGCGATGTGGGTGCTCGCGTTCGGTCGGTTGCATCTCAAGTTCGCGGACTTGAAGTGGCCTACCCGGAGGTGAGGGCTCGGAAACGCGATTTGCCCACCTTTTCGGATTCGGGAACTCGGCTCAGTCACGCCGTCGCTGATCGGGGCCTGCCGGTCGCGGGGCCGGACCGGTGATGGAGCGAACGATGCACCTTCTCCTGAACGTGTACCGGATGGTCTTCATGTTCATCAGACCTTTGTGAGCATTCTTCGAACCGTGGATCAGTTCATCGAGTTTCACGAGTATCGCGTTCGATTCCGAGCTCGTGGTGTGCTGCACGACAAAGAGTATGAAAACGGTGACGAACGCGGCGGCCGTCGCGACGAGTGGACCGTGTAGCTGCATTCCGCTCAGATACCCGCTGGTACGGACGGCCAACCGGCATGGAACGCGGTCCTGGCGCGACCGTAAGGGAAGGGCATCCGAGGACATCGGTCGACCGAGCCGACGAACCGCACGCACCGTGGTTCAGGCGAGGCGCTGTTAGGTATACAGGTCGACTCCACTGTGCTAGGAATGAAAGAGGTTGAGATGACAGCCGACGCGGTTCGTATCCCTGTCTGGGTTCACTGAGTTTCCGCTTCCCCCAATTTTTGAGGTGCGGACGTCGGCGCGAACCGATCCCTTTCCCTTTGGGAGGTTCAGTCATGGTCGCAATCGCCTCACTCGAGCGCCGCTACCTTGGATCTAGTCTCGGGCAGCCGCGCCACCGGGTGTCGGAGGAGACCGCACGATTAGTCAGCTGTCACACCGCCGTGGTGACGGTAGAGGGTGACCTCGATGCCGCGCTGCTGCCGGAGTTCCAGTTGCTACTCGACCGTGCCCTCACCATCAGTTCTCACGCCGTGGTGATAGACCTGTCCGCGGTGCAATTCCTCAGCGCGGAGGCCGCATCAACCCTCGGGCCGGCGCAGGAACGGGCGGCGGGCAACCGCCTCGAGCTCAGCGTCATCGCAGGCTCTCGAGCGGTCGAACGAGCGCTCGAGATCACCGGGATGCGGGCGCTCACGCGGCCAGGCGGCCCATCGACGGGTATCCCCGCGCCAGTAGCGCTACCGAGCTAGTCGGTTCCCATGAGGGCGAGGACACGACATGTTGTGCGCCGGGGTCATGTCGTGCCCCTCGTGAGGAGGATGTGGTCGAACTGGCTACGCACATTGTTGGGAAGGTCCACGGCGGTGGGCAGCGCACTGACGAGCTGTTCGGCGATGACGCGGAGCTTGACATTCGATTCCTGCGAGCACCAGGTGAGCACCTCGAATGCGCGGTCGGCGTCGACGCCGTAGATCACCATCAAGGCGCCCTTTGCCTGCTCGATTACGGCGCGGGACTCGACGAGTTCGGGCAATCGTTCGGCGATGGTGCGGTCGATATCGCGGTGAACTGAGTTGGTGACGTCGATGTAGAAGCCGGATGTCCCGATCACCTGCCCATCGACCATGATGCGCTGGCCGACGACCACCACATGGCGGACATTGCCGTCGGTGTCGATGATCCGGTGCCTGCTGCTGAAAGGCTCGCCTTCGTGAAGTACCCGCCGCAGTAGATCCGCGACACCATCGCGGTCTTCTGGATGCTTGTGCTCGAGCAGCAGCTCGGTCGTGGGGAAGACCTCACCGGGTTCGTAGCCGTGCATGCGGGCGACGGCGTCTGACCACTCCCACCGTTCGCCGTTGAAGTAGAAGCGAAAACTGCCGACTCGTTCGAGCCGGCCCGACATGAGTACCTCCCGGTAATCGTCGTCAGCCGTCGTCACACATCAAGTCTGGCACCGATCGTGGAGCCTATCCAGTACGCAGGGTTCCGGGCGCCGGTGCTCAGGTTCGAGGGCGGTTCAGCAGGTCGGCCGGGTTTGGCTTCGGGTGTAGCGGGTACGCGCACCGCATGCGAAGTCTCTGGATGGGTTTGGTGATAGGAGCGGTCACGGGCGCTGCCATCGGGGCCGCGGCGGACGGGCTGCGTAACGCGGGAGTGGCGGTCGCGCGCACCGGCAGGTCGATCCATGACCACGTGCCTGATCTGCATGCGGCCGAGATCGCGGGCAAGGCTCAGGAGACTGCGCAGCGAGTGGCGCAGTCGCCGATGGGGGAGGCGACCAAGCACGCGGGGAGGGCGATCGCGGTCACCGCACGCGAAGGCGAGCGTCGCGCCGAGAAGTTCGCGCAGGACCACCTCGCGCACTCGCACGAGCCGGGTACCGAACGCGATCACTGACCCGAGCCCCAGCAGTGTGGCGGCGCCGGCGCGGTGGTCTGTCCGAATCTGTTCGCCATCGCGTGGGCGGGTCAGGGGTAGTTTGAGACGGCACCCCGGGGGAATCCAGAGCGCATGAGAAGAATGGCAGGATTGACCCTCGTCGGGGCCAGTGTGTTCGCATTCGCGGGATGCGGCTCCGAGGATGAGGGAAACGATTCCCATGACGGCGCCGGTAGTGCCGTCACCACCGCCGAATCCGCGATCGACGAGGCCAAGCTCACCGCCTTCGTTGCGGCGTTTCGCACCGGATATTCGGAACTTGCCGAAGACCGCAGCGACGAGGACATCGAGAAGATCGTCACCGAGTCCTGCAGCCACCTCGCGGCAGGGGCGGACAAACAAGCGGTGACCGTCGAGATCGAGACACTGGCGGCGAACGACGGCACCAAGCCGACGCCCGAACAGGCGGAGAATATCTACAACCTGGTTGCGCCGGCCTTCCCCTGACGGGCCGGCATCGCCGGCTCCGATATCGGATGACGTGCGGGAAGCGGTCTCGCGCGTCGAACTCTACGGATGGTGTTCGCCATGATCGTGCTCGGTTTGATTTTGTTGCTCGTCGGATTCCTCACCGGTATCTCGATTCTGTGGACGATCGGAATCGTCCTGATCGTTGTCGGTGCGATCCTCTGGATCCTGGGCGCGAGCGGTCGCGCTGTGGGTGGGCGGAAACATTGGTACTGATCACTACAGACTTTGATCGCTCGGCTCCCCGCCAGCTCGGCTCCTCATGGAATGCCACCTCATTCGCGTGGCGCGCCGGCCCTCATCGCGAACTCGACGATGAGTAGGTGGGCCTGATCCGGCTCCACGGCGCTGTCGTGCCACATGGTCAGGTCCTCGGCGAGAGTGCTCAGCACGTGCCAGCTGAAGCCCCGTTCCGCCCACTCGGAGACGTCCCCGGGTCGACGGGGGTACTCGCGCGGAACCCGATCCCGTTCTCGGTCAGAGCGAACCGGCAATCGAGTACGGCCCCGGGGAGGGCGCGGCGGATCAGCCGTGTGCATGATTCGTCCACCGCCAGGGTCAGGTCGGCGATCGCGTCGGGATCGAAATCACGCTGCGCGGCGACGGCACCCGCCACCGCGCGGATCACGGCGAGCTGATCGGGTTCGGCAGGAACTGTGATCTCGATCGTCGCGTTCCCTCGCGCGACGTCGTCCTCGTCGAGAACGGTTTCGGACGACTGGCTCATGGTTCCGGGGTGGACGCGAAGGCGATGTGGCCCCCGAGGGCGCCGCTGGCCGCGGCGGCCGCCAGTCCCGCCCAGCTCCACGCCTCGGCGCGCACGCTCGGTCCTCGCTTGCGGAGTCGGAAGGAGACGAGCATCGCCGAGGCCGCCATCGTGTTTCCGACGGCGTGAACCAATCCGGCACGACGGTCGGTGTCGTCGCGCACCGCCCAATCGGCCCACCCCGTCGCGACCGCGAGCGGCGCGCCGGCCAACCCGAGCCCGATCAGGCGCCGCGCCGCGCGGTGATCACGCAGCACGGTCTCGAGGACCACCGCCGCCGTCCAGGCGCCGACAGGGACGGTGACCGCCATCGGGTGGACGGGATGGCCCAGCCAGGACCCGCGCAACAGCCCGGCCGCGGGACCGTTGTCGAGGATGCCCCCGACCCGCTGTTGTAGGGGCACGCTGATCCGATCCAGCGCGTCGACCGACTCGGGGACGCCGAGGAGTTCACGAACGTTCATGACCAACCGCCGTCCCGTTCACGTGTGCCGGGGAGTGATCGCAGGGTGCGCCGCGCTTCCCACCCGTCCGAGCACCAGGCCCACCGCGACCATCGCGGCGCCGAGCCCGAGGTGTAGCCAGTTGTCCGCAGAGTTGACCGGGATGAAGTTGGCGGTGCTGTGCTGATCGACGACCAGGCCGTAGACCCACAGCACGAGGTAGATGACGCCGCCCCCGACGAGGTACAGCCGCGCGGCGGCGGCAGTGCGCGCCATCGCAATACCTGCGACGCCGAAGAGGAGATGCACGACGTTGTGCAGGACCGAGACGGAGAACGTGCCGAACAGGGCCGCCCCGGACTCGTGCCCGGCAAACTCGAGTTCGTCGTAGTTTGTCGTGATTCCCGGCACGAATCCGAGGATCCCGACTGCGAGGAACACCAGCCCGACCACGAGCGCGGCGACCTGAATCGGGGTTCGCGTGGCGGTGGGCTCTTGTGGTTGCGATTGCATCGGATTGCCTCCAGTCTCTCGATGCCTGAAGCGATACCCGCGGATCGCGACCGGCAAACCGTGCGCCACGAGTCACTGGTGATCAGCCCGCCAGCACCGTCGCAGAGATGCCGAGATAGAGCAGCATCGCGATGAACAGCGTCCAGCCGGCGCCGTGCCAGATAGGCCAGGTGCCACCTGCGCGCCACACCCGGTAGGTCTGCACGAACGCGCCGATCCCGCCGAGCAGGAGAATCGACGTCGGAACGAGGGCCAGTACGAGGCGTGGTGCGGTGGTACATGCGAGGACGGTGTCCGCAACGCAATCGTCGGGGCGAGCGATCACCGCCCATCCCACCGCGGCCGCCATCACCGCGAGCGCGAGAACGATCACGGCGAGGGCGTAGCGGCTCGCGGCGCGCAGGGCTCGTGGGTCGTTCCAGCGCTTCTCGACATCGTCGGTCATGCGTGACGTCCCCTCGGTGCGGTGCGGACCCACCCGATCAGGATGCCCGCGCCCGCGCTTCTCGAAACTGCGCGTTTACGAGCAGGGTGCACTTCGAATCGGTGGTGAGGAGTACGCGGAGGACAACGGGACCGGGGGAGTGGCCACCCTGCTTCGCGACATGTCATGGTGTGAGGCGCCGAGGTGTTGCTCGACTTCCCGGCAAAGGGCGGCATCCGTGTGTGAACGACGGACAGGCTTGTGCCCCGGTCACTCGATCGGTGCATGCGGGCGATGCGGATCGGTTGCAGCCGTGGCGCCGAGTCGCGGAGTCGCGAAGAAGACGACGAGCATCGCCACGCCCAGCCCCAAGTGCAGCCAGTCGTCGGCCGGGTTGGTCGGCAGGACGTCGGCTCCGGTCCCGTCGTCGGCGATCAGGCCGTAGATCCACAACACCAGATAGCCGATACCGCCGAGCACCAGGAAGAGTGCCGATGCGGCCACCGAACGGGACGCGGCCACGCCGGCCGCGCCGAACACCATATGCACGACGTTGTGCAGGATCGACACCTCGAACATGCCGAACAGCAGGGCATGCGAATCGTGCGCGACAGCCAGCGTGTCGTAGCCGGTGGTCAGACCCGGCACGAAGCCGAGCGCGCCGACGATCACGAAGACGAGGCCGATCAGACCGGCCGCCATCTGCACCGGCTCGGTGTTGCTCGCGCCAAGAAGTCGCTTCATCGCCGTTCTCCTCTACTGCTACCGAGGGCCGCTGCCTCGGCCGCGCACCCCGAGTACCCACCCACGTGGGGGCACACACCCGATTGCCCTACGCGGCTGGGGGAGAGGCAGTTCGCCGCGCCGTGACATGCGAAGTCTGCACCTGCATCTGCGTCCGCATGACGATGGCGGGGGCCGAGCCAGTGCTCGCGGTGCTCTCGTCGGGCCAGGTCGTGGAGGGGAGGCGTCGGAATCTGCGCGCCGCTGGTGATAATGACATAACGTTTGGCCTATCGGCGTAAGGACCGACCGGGGGAACCGACACAGACGCCTCGCGTTCGGTACTGGAACCGTTCGCACACCCAGAAGGAGAGGGGCGTCGCGCCCAACGGAGGTGTCGCGGCACCCTAGGCTCGGTGCAACGTTCCGTTCGGATATCCAGGCAGGGGAGTCGTCATGGAGACGGTCGAACTATCGGTGGGAACGATCGAGTACGAGGACACGGGTGGGCCGGGGCCGGTCATCGTGTTCCTGCACGGTCTGACCATGGACGGGACGCTCTGGCGTCACGTGGTCGCCGACATGCGCGGCGACTACCGGTGCATCCTGCCGACGTGGCCGCTCGGTGGCCACCGAATTCCGATGAGGCCGGACGCGGACCTGTCGCTGTCGTCGCTCGCCGTGCTGATCGGGGAGTTCGTCGAACGGCTCGGCCTGTCGGATGTGACACTCGCGCAGAACGACTGGGGCGGTGCGCAGGTCCTGATCGCGAACGGCGACACCTCGCGGATCGCCCGGATGATCATCACCGCCAGCGAGGCCTTCGAGAACTACCCACCCCCGCCGGCTCGACCCGTCGCGGCCCTCGCGCGCATCCCGGGTGGGCTCTTCCTCACCATGCAGGCGCTGCGCCTGCGGGTGATGCGACGATCGCCGAGGGCGTGGGGGGCGATGAGCAAGCGCGCGGTACCGACCGAGGTGATGGACGCCTGGTTCCGGCCGGCGACAGAGAGCGCGGCCATACGACGTGACCTCCGGAAATACGTCACCTCCGTGCCGGGCCGGGACACGCTCCGCACCTGGGCCGCCGCGGCCGGAGGCTTTCGGGGTCCGGTGCTGATCGTGTGGGGCACCGAGGACCGGGTGATGCCGATCGAGCACGGCCGCCGTCTGGCCGCGCTCTTTCCCGATGCGGACCTGGTCGAACTCGCCGACTGCTACACGCTGATCCCGGAGGACAGTCCGCGCGAGCTGACCTCGGCCATCCGGGGGTTCCTTTCGCCGGCGTAGTGGTCCGCCGTCGCTCACAGAACCTGGGAGACCCGGTAGGCGACCCCGCCCTCCACCGGATAGCCCGACCCGATGCAGACGATGTCGTTCAGCCACGCGTACTGCGTCGCGCCCGTCTCGAAGAGTGGAGCCGTCCGAAAATAGTACTGAGCAGGGTCGATCCCGGTCCGCTTGGTGGGATCGACGATGTCGGCTCGCAGGTCGGCCGGGACGATCCACCGGCCCCCGTAGGTCACGTGCAGGTGGGCGCCGTCGTCGGTGCGCAGCGTCAGGCGCACGTCCAGGGCCAGTCCTCCGTCGGGGCGATACAGTCCCCAGTCGCCGCCACCGGTCAGTACCTCGCCGCGGAGCCGTGGGCCGTCGAAGGATCCTCCGGCCGCGGTGAAGATGGTCCGGTGCCCGAACGGCCCCTTTCCGACGTTCAGGGGCGGGTTCAGGTCGACGACCATGTCGAACAGGTGTGTCGTCTTGATCTCGTCGATGTCCTTCACGCGTGAGTCCCTGGTCATGTCAACACCTTTCGGAGTGGGGAAGTGGCGGGGCAATTTCAACGTACGACCGTACGTACGTTTAGTCAAGGGTTGTCCGTTCACGCGGGGTTTCGGTCGAGTCACGCTCTGATTGCGCGCTTCTGACTCTTGAGGAGCTGACGAGGTGCGCAGATCGTAAGGGCGCGTACACCGCGCGCGACGGGGCCGACACAATTCGCCCCTAGGGTCGTTGGCATCTCCAACACGCCGACTGTCTTCACCGTCGCAGCAGCTCAGCGTGCCCGTCTGCGTCGACCGACGCGTCACCCATCGGCTGGCTTCGCCCGGCAGCGCAGGGACCATCGGTGCCTGCGAGAGAAAGAAAAGGAATCTCACCGACCATGAAGATGACCAAACTGGCGGCCGTTTCGGCCATGACGATCGCGTCGATGGGAATCATTGCCGGCACCGCCCATGCGGATCCGGCGCCCGCCACGGCAACAGGAGTGGGGTGGAATGTCACCCGCAGCGGCAACCAGGTGATCCTCGATACGGCCGCGGGTTCGCTGGCCACCGAGAACAACCACCTGATCGTGCGGGACTCGAGCGGTGCCATCGTCGAGTCGGTGCCGCTGGCGCTCGCGGTCGACGGCATTTCGCATCCGGTCACGGCGAAGATCGACGGGCGCACCGCGACGCTGACCGCGGACACCAGCCCGGCCGCGGCGACCTCGGTCGCCCTGCCCGCCAAGGACATCGACCTGCCCGCGGCCGTCGCGGGGGTCAAGGACAACATCACGATGACGGGCGCCGTCGGCGGCTTCCTGGGCGCGGCGACCGGCCTGGTCGGCGGCTGCATCCTCGGTGCCGTCGCCGGTGGTGTGGTCTCGGCGCCTGCTGCGATGCTGTTCGGCGCGGGCCCGCTCGCGGGTTGCATCGGCGGGGCGCTGCTGGTGGGGGCAGGCGCTTCGCTGGCGGGTACCGCGATCGGGGGACTGGGCGCCGTGGCCGCCAACGCCCAGCCGTTCATCACCCTGCTGAACGCGCCGCCCGCCGCCAAGAAGTAGCTCTGCGCCAGGCTGCGATAGCGCTGTCGGGTGGCCCGTCCCTCGCGGGCCGGGCCGCCCGACAGCGCCGGTTGTCGTGGCTATCGGCGGCTGAGCAGTGCGGCGAGCATCCCCGCGCCTGCGAGGCCGGCGATGCCGGCGATGGTCAGCCATGATCCGGCGCCGACCGCCCTCGGTGCGACCGCGACGTCCTCACTGATGCCGAGTGAGACGCCACCCTCGCCGCGCGCGGTGACCGTGCAGACGAGCTGACGTCCGTCCGCCCGCGGTGGACCTCGAGCGTCTGGCCATGGTCGGTGATCTGGGCGCCGTCGATAGGCACCAGACTCCCGTCCTCGGCGCGGTCTCCGATCGTCCAATCGACGGTGAGCTGAGCCCGCGGATCTGTCCACTCGGACTGGCATGACACCGTGGAGCCGACGGAGGGTGTGCCCGTGATGCGGGGCGCGGTCACCTGGGCGGGGGCGAGCACGGGATCCGGGGCGAGCGCCCAGCCGCGGATCGTGGCGGCGTCGGTGTACGCGGCGAGTCGCACGGTCGGGTCGTCGCAGTTGTCGCGCCGGTCGAGGTAGCTGGCGATCCCGGCGAGCCGGGCGGTCGGCCCGGTCCCGATGACGAGGGGCCCGCCGGAGTCGCCCGAGCAGGGGACCGTCGTTGACACCGCCGTGTTCGCCATCCCCTCGACGCATAGCGATTGCGCCTGGTCGAAGTCGTACCGATCCGCCATGGTGGCCTGGCATGCGGAGGGCGCAACGACGCGAACGCCCGCCTGCTGCACCGTGTCCGGGCTTCCGGCCGGTTGCGGACCGGTCAGCCCGCGACCCAGGATCCGACCGTTCTGGCCGACCGCCGGCGACGTGTCGATCAGGGGGAGCGGCACCGCATCGGGCACCGGGGACACGAGTTCGAGCACCGCGGCGTCGCGGCTGACCGCGCGGACCCCATCGGGCCGGTCGGTGATCGCGTGGCCCGGCAGGACGCTGTAGCCGCGAACGTCGACAACGTGCCGAGGGTCGCTGAGCCGGTCGGTGTCGGCGACGATCCGCAGCTCCGAGGCATCGGTGCCCTCCGGGACGCAGTGCCCGGCGGTGAGCACCCGTGTCGGGGTGATCAGCGTGCCACCGCACTGGACGGCGTCGTTGTGTTCGCCTGCCGCCACGATCTGCACGAACCAGGGCTGCGATCCCGCGGTCGCGTCGGTTCCGTGCTGGATCGCCAGCGCCGTGACCGGTACGGCGATCGCGGTGAGTGCGGTGAGGAGTCCGGCGAGGGTGAATCGGTGAAAACGCGGCGACGGGTCGGTCTTGATCATGCTCTCCACTCTCGCGTCCGGGACCGGCCGTGCGCATCGGTCTGCGGTGGGAATCGGTGTCATCCCCAGGTCGTACGGACGGCCGCCATGGGGGATCGCTTGGTGGCACGGCTGGTTCGGCCGCGCCGACGTGATGGCGGAGGAGTGGGCGGGATTGGTGGCCATTCGGGGGAGTCGGGTGCCGAAGGGTGGTCCTCGCAGCCTGTCCGAGTGAGCGCGTCGCGGGCCATGCCGTCGGAGAATCGTGGTAACCGGCCGGAGTTCGCGTGAAGTCCGCCTGTGTGCGTCGCTATCCATGTAATCTGTTGTACTGCAGTGAGTTTCATGGATAACAGTGATTATCCATGAAACTCGGTTCCGGTGTCGGCGGTGCGCGGGTCCGTGCTGCCGGTGGGGGTCTGGGGTGCGTCCGGGTGTCGACCGGCGGACTGGATCGCCAAGATCAATCTCGTCGGACGGCTCGGTGCAGCGTCGCCAGTCGTGACGATCTGCCGCCGTTGTCGTGCGCACGTTCGGCATGCGCCATTCCGCGGAGGTCCTCGCGGGGTGTCGGGCCGGACTCGGGTTCGGGCGGCGGGCCGCCGCGCTCGGGTGGTCACCGTGCCCGTGCGAAGGCCTCGCGGGTGAACCCGGTCTATCGGTGCCCGCCGGGGGCGGCCCCATGCACTCAAGATGACATAATGTCGATTATCGGATGTGCGCCGAACTGCCTGATAATGCCGCCGTCGAGTCATTCGTCTCGTCCGGCCTCGCCATGTTGCCGCAATCCGTCAGGATGCTCTGCTGCATGCTCGGATGGCTGGTCGGACTTGTCGGTTGGCGGTCCGCCGGTGTCGGCGACGTTCTCGCCATCGGCTCTCGATTGCCCTCGGGTCGTGCCCTCCGAGGCGCCTTGCCGGCCGCCTGTCCCGTCCGGCGCGTGTCCGGGCCTCGCTGGTCTCTCCATGGCTGCGCCCCCGCCTCCCGGCTACGTCACCCTAATATGTCACTGTGACGTATTAGGGTGGCTCCGCCCGCTGCCTCTTTGAGTGGTTCCGCTACTCAGACCTTGGGTGGCTCCGTCACTGAAGGCTTAGTGACAGAGCCACTGCGGCAATTGCGACTCTGGGTCGAGTCGGAGGCCGAGTTCGTTCTCGCTACCCGTCGCACGGCGCCCGCGCGCATCGTGACCGGCCGTCATTCGCCTACGCTTTCGGTGTGGCGGCTTCGGTGGCGAACGAATGTCGATACTCCCCTGGTGCGCCTCCGGTGGGGCGCCGACCTCATAACGTCACTGTGATGAAATGGCGGGCGGTCGGGCGGGCGTCCAGGCCGTGAGCATTGGCCTGGATCACTCAGGTTCGACGTCCGAGGTGGGCGGCGAGCGCGGGGCCGATCACCGCCAGCGACGACGGTTCGATCATCTCGTTGTGCCCGCAGTCGACGGGGACCTCCTCGATGTGACCCGTGACGAGAGGCCGCCACTCCTGCGCCGACCGGTCGGCTCCCCCGTCCTGCCCGCGCTGCGCCGGGAACACCAGCAGGTCGCCGTCGAACACACGTGGCACGAAGCGGTGCACCAGCAGCCGCGAGTTCGCGTACCCGTCGTTGATCCGCTCGAGGTGCGCAGCGGTGATCCCCGTACTGCCGAGGAACTCGCCCAGCATGCGCGCCGCGGAATCGTAGGTCAGATCCCGATGCTCCTCGGGTGCACCGATGTCCAGCCCGAGACCACGCAGCAGCTCCGCGATCTCGAGCCGTCCGAGCAGGGGGTCTGAGCCGTCGTCCGGGTAACTGTCCATGACCGCCAGGGTCGAGACGGTCTCCCCCCGACTCTGCAGTTCGACGGCCATCGCGTGCGCGAGGACGCCGCCGAGGGACCAACCGAGCAGGTCGTACGGCCCCGCGGGGGCGATCGCGCGCATCTCGTCGACGTACCGCCGCGCGAGCTCCTCGATCGATCCGTACCCCGGACCATCGGTGATCGCGGGTAGTTGCAGGCCGAACACGGGCCGATCGGCAGGCAGGTATTGGACCAGGCCGGTGTATCCCCACGACAACCCGATTCCGGGGTGGACACAGAACAGCGGCCTGCCGGTTCCGCTGCCGCGCAGCGGGATCACGACCCGGAGCGCGTCCTCGGCACCGGCGGCGACCGGGGCACCGATCCGGCCTGCCATCCCGGCCGGTGTCGGATCCAGGAAGAGCATCTGCAGCGAGACGTCCCGTCCGAGCCGCTCGCGGAGTTCGGTGACCACCCGGGTCGCCGACAGCGAGTTGCCGCCGCGGTCGAAGAAGCTGTCGTCGGCGCCGATCCGTTCCACCCCCAGCACCGATGCGAACGCGCCCGCGACCACCGACTCCACCGGGCCGGCAGGCTCTCGGAACGCGGCCGACGCGAAGGTCGGCACCGGCAGCGCGTCCCGGTCGAGTTTGCCCGTCGGGGTGGACGGGATCCGGTCGAGCACCATGACCGAGGCCGGCACCATGTGGCTCGGAAGTCGCTGCGCCGCAGCGCGCCGGAGCTCGTCGGGCGCGAGGTGCTCGTCCCCGCTCGCGCGCACATACGAGCACAGCAGCGTGTCGCCCGCCGGCCCGGTGCGCGCGATCGTCACCGCGAAACCGACGCCCGGCTGCGCGGTGAGCACGGCGTCGATCTCGGCGGGTTCGATGCGGAAACCGCGGACCTTGACCTGGAAGTCGCTGCGGCCGACGTACTCGAGCGTACCGTCGGTCCGTCGACGGACCAGGTCGCCGGTGCGGTAGATCCTCTCACCGGGCCTGCCGAACGGGTCGGCGACGAAGCGCTCGGCGGTCAGCGCGGGCCGACGGTGGTAGCCGCGGGCGAGGGCCGACCCCGCGACGTACAGCTCCCCCACCACACCGGGTGCCACCGGGTGCAGGCGCGCGTCGAGCACCAGCTCGGACACGCCGCGGATCGGTCCACCGAACGTGATCGGGGCACCCGCGGCCATCGGGTCGCTGATGTTCGACATGATCGTGGTCTCGGTGGGGCCGTATGCGTTGAGCATCGTGCGGCCCGGCGCCCACCGCGCCACCAGCTCCTTGGTGCATGGTTCACCGGCGACGACGAGGACCCGGAGCGCGTCGAGCCCGCCGGAATCCACCGACTCCAGCGCGGTCGGGGTGACGAATCCGTGTGTGACGCGCCCGGTTTCGAGGGCCGCGGCCAGCTCCGCGCCCCCGCGTACGTGCGGCGGGACGATCATCATGGTCGCGCCCGCGCTCAGCGCCATCACCATCTCGAACACCGATGCGTCGAAGCTCGGGGACGCGAAGTGCAGGGTGCGGGCATCCGGGGTGACGTCGAGGCGGGTGCGCTCCTCGGCGGCGAGGTTCGCCAGGCCCCGGTGGGTGAGCACGACGCCCTTCGGAACGCCGGTCGACCCGGAGGTGTAGATCAGGTACGCGGGGTGGTCGACGCGTACGGGGCCGATCCGCTCGGCATCGACGATCGCGGCGTCCGACATCACCTCGACCACCCCCGTCGTGTCGGGATCGTCGAGCACCACCCAGTCGATGTCGTCGGGCAGACGATTCCGCGTTGCGTTGACGGTCACCCCCAGCACCGCGCCGGAATCGCCCAGCATGTGTTCGATCCGCCCGGTCGGGTTGCCCGGGTCGACCGGCAGGAACGCCGCCCCGGTCTTCGCGACCGCCCACACCGCGAGCACCGACCCGAGCGACCGCGACAGGGCGAGGGCGACGTAGCGCTCCGGACCGGCACCGCGGCCGATCAGCATCCGCGCCAGCCGGTTCGACCGCTGATCCAGCGCCCCGTACGAGACCTCGACGCCGTCGCAGGCGACCGCGATCGCATCGGGGTCGTGCCCGGCCCTGGCCAGCAGCCCGGGGAACAACAGCTCCTGGGCGTCGGGGCCGCCGTTGACCGGGGCGAGGTCCATTAGTTCGTCGTCGCGCAGGATCGCGATGTCGCCGACCGCGCCGTGCGGATCGGCGAGCGCGGTTTCGAGGACCAGGAGGAACCGTTCGGCGACACCGCGCACCGTCGCGGCGTCGAACAGGTCCGTCGCGTACTCGATGCTCCCGGCGATGCCGGCCGGGGCGCCGGAGTCGTCGAACTGCTCGGCGAGCACGAACTCGAGATCCTCCTTGACCACACCGGAGGGCGTGGCGAGGCCCTCGACCGTCAGGCCCGGCAGGTCGAGGCGGGCCCGCGTGTCGTTCTGGAACTCCAACGCCACCTGGAAGATCGGCGAATACGCCGTCGAGCGCGGCGGGTCGAGCGCCTCGACCACCCGCTCGAACGGGAGGTCGGCATGTGCGAAGGCGCCGAGGTCCACCTCCCGCACGGCGGCCAGCAGATCCGCAAACGACTGGGCGGGATCGATCCGGGTGCGCAGCGCCAGCGTGCCGACGAACATGCCGACCAGGTCGTCGAGTGCCGGTTCTCCCCGGCCCGCGACCGGCGTGCCGATCACGATGTCGTCGGTGTCGCCCAGGTGGCTCAGCAGCACCGCGAGCGCGGCGTGCACGGTCATGAACACGCTCGTCCCGTGCCGCCGGGCGAACTCCTCGAGCCTGCGGTGCAGCTGCGGTTCGATCGCGAAACCCGTTCGCGCGCCGCGGAACGACTGCTGGGGCGGACGCGGTCGATCCGTCGGCAGGCCCAGCAGATCCGGTGCCCCCGTCAGGATCGACGTCCAGTGGTCGAGCTGCCGCGCGGCCACCGACCCCGGGTCGTCGGCGTCACCGAGCAGCCGGTGCTGCCACAGGGTGTAGTCGACGTACTGGACCGCGAGCGGCGACCACTCGGGCGCGCGGCCCGCCGCCCGCGCCGCGTACGCGCGGACCAGGTCACGGGACAGCGGACCCATCGAGAGCCCGTCGACCGAGATGTGGTGCGCCACCAGGACCAGGACATGCTCCTCGGCACCGAGCTCGAACAGCACACCTCGGATCGGTACGCGCGCGGTGACATCGAACCCGGCCGACACCTCGGCATGGATCCGCCGGGCCAGCTCGACTTCGTTGACCACCGGTACCGGCCGCAGGACGGGCGCCGCCTCGGCCGCCGGGCGGATCCGCTGTACCGGGCCGTCTGGTCCGGTCGGGAAGACGGTCCGCAGCGACTCGTGCCGGTCGACCACGTCGGCCAGTGCGGTGTCGAGGGCCGGGGCGTCGAGGGCACCCGAAAGGCGCACCACCAGCGGGACGTTGTACGCGGGCGACGCCGGGTCGAACTGGTTGATGAACCACATCCGCTGCTGCGCCGCGGACAGCGGGATCTCGTCCGGCCGTTCGGTCGCCTCGAGCGCGGGACGACCGGACGGCCCCGTCTCCGCGTGTTCGATGCGCTCGGCGAGTGCGGCCGCGGTCGGCGCCGCGAAGAGCGCGCGGACCCCCAGGTCGAGGCCGAGGGTTTCCCGGAGCCGGGCGACAACCCGCGTTGCGGACAGCGAGTTGCCGCCGAGTGCGAAGAAGTCGTCGCCGGTCCCCACGCGGTCCACCCCGAGCACGGTCGCGAACACCTCGGTGACCGCCTCCTCCACCGGGTTGGTCGGCGCCAGGAATGCCGTCGGGGTGTGGCCGAACCCGGGGTCGGGCAGCGCGCGGCGGTCGAGCTTCCCGGTTGGGCCGAGCGGGATCTCGTCGAGCACGACGATCGATGCAGGCACCATGAAATCGGGGACCCGCGCGGACAAGCGGGACCGGAGGTCGTCGACGGCGATGCCGCGGCCGTCGACCGCGGCCACATAGGACACCAGCACGGTGTCGCCGCCCGGCCCGGGGCGGCCGAGGGTGGCCGCGAACCGGACGTCGGGATGCGCGGCGAGTACGGCGTCGATCTCGCCGAGTTCGATGCGGAAGCCCCGGACCTTCACCTGGAAGTCGCTGCGCCCGCGGTACTCGAGCTTCCCGTCCGCGGTCCACACCCCGACGTCGCCGGTGCGGTACATCCGCTCGCCGGGCGCGCCGAACGGGTCGGCAACGAATCGTCCGGCGGTCGTGCCTGCCCGTCGGTGGTAGCCGCGGGCCAGGCCGGGACCAGCGATGTAGATCTCCCCCTCGACACCAACGGGCACCGGCTGCAGTCGCGCGTCGAGCACCATCTCGGCGACGCCGCGGATCGGCCCGCCGAGGGGAATCGGCGTGACTCCCGGCACGCAGTCCTCGATGTTCACCACGATCGTGGTCTCCGTCGGCCCGTACCCGTTGACCATGCGCCGCTTCGGCATCCAGTCCGCGATCAGTTCCGGCGGCCACGCCTCGCCGCCGACCATCACGCACTGCAAGTCGTCGAGCCCGGTCGGGTCGATCGAGGCGAGGGCGGCAGGCGTGATGAAGGCGTGGGTGACGCGCTGCTCCTTCAGCACCGCGGCCAGATCCGCGCCGCCGTAGACGGTGCGGGGCACGATCACCATGGTCGCGCCTGCGGCGAAGCACAGCAGGTACTCGAGCAGCGAGACGTCGAAACTGGGTGACGAGAAGTGCAACGTCCGGGCGTCCGCGGTCACCGCGCACCGATCCCGTTGCTCGTCGGCGTAGTTCCCCAGGCCCCGATGGGTCAGGGTGACCGCCTTGGGCAGACCGGTCGAACCGGATGTATAGATCAGGTACGCCGGATGGTCGATCCGCAGGGGCATCGTGCGCTCGGCGTCGGTCACCGGCGCCGCCGGTCGGGAGGCACAGTCCGCGGCGAATCCGGGGTCGTCGAGCGTCAGCCAGGGCACCGCGTCGGGCAGCCGGTGCCGGTGCGCCGCGACGGTCAGCCCGACGCAGGCACCGGAGTCGGCGAGCATGTGCTCGACCCGCTCCTCGGGATAGTCCGGATCCACCGGGACGAACGCGGCCCCGGTCTTGGCCACGGCCCACATCGCGAGCACCGACTCGACGGAGCGCGGTATGCCCAGCGCCACGGAGGTTTCCGGCCCCGCTCCCCGGTCGATCAGTGCGCGCGCCAGGCGATTGGACCGGGCGTCGAGGTCCGCGTAGGTGACCTCGCGTCCGCCTGCGACCAGTGCGACCGCCTCCGGATCGTGGGCGGCCGCCTCCGCCAGGATCTCCGGGAGCGTCCGGGCGGCGCTGCGCGGGCCGCCCCGCACCGGCGCCAGCATCCGGCGTTCGTCGGCGGTCAGCAGGTCGAGTCCGGCCAGGCGCCGTTCCGGATCATCAACGATCGCGCGCAGGACGTGTAGCAGCCTGCGGGCGGCGGCGTCGACCGCCGTCCGGTCGAGGAGGTCCGGGTGGAACTTCATCGTCAGGCGCAGACGGTCGGTCGCGGACGCGACCACGCTCAGCGGGTAGTGGGCGGCGTCGCGGACCTCGACGCCCCGCAGTCGCATCCCCGCGATGTCGGCGTCCGCGGACAGGGCGCTGCGCACGGGATAGGACTCGAACACGGTGAGCGTGTCGAAGCCCGCGGCCGGTCCCCCGGCGCGCTGGACATCGGTGAGCCCGACGTGGTGGTGATCGAGCAGCGCCGCCTGCTCCGCCTGCACCCGATCCAATAACGCACCAAGGGTTCCCGCGGCATCGAGCCGGACCCGGACCGGCACGGTGTTGATGAACAGTCCGATCATCGATTCGATGCCGGGCACGTGCGGGGGTCGGCCGGACACGGTGGCGCCGAACACCACGTCGTCGCGCCCGGTGAGAAGGCCGAGGACGATCGCCCATCCGACCGAGAAGACGGTGTTGAGCGTCAGTCCGCGCTCGTGCGCCAGGGCACGCAGGCGCTCGGTCGCCGAGCCGTCCAACTCGTATCGCATGTCCCGCGACGGCGCGGACTGTGCTGTCGCGGTTGACCCGTCGCGGACCAGCAGGGTGGGCTCGTCCGTCCCGTCGAAGGCATCGGCCCAAGCACGCAGCGCAGCAGGCCTGTCCTGCGCCGCGAGCCATTCGAGATAGTCGCGGTGGGGTCGCACGCGCGGCAACGTGGAGGTGTCGCCGTCGGTCGCATAGAGGACGACGAGCTCCTCGAGCAGCAGCGGCGTCGACCACCCGTCGAGCAGGATGTGGTGGTTGGTCAGGATCAGCCGGTTCGTGCCATCGGGCATGCGCACCAGGCCGATCCGCAGCAGTGGCGGCGATGCCATGTCGAACGGGTGGGTGCGGTCCTCGGCCAGGATCTCACCGAGCTGCTCCGATGCCGCCGGTTCGGCGAACCCGCGCAGGTCGGTCTCCGTCCACGGCGCGACCACCTCGTCGGTGACGATCCGTACGGCCTCCCCGTCCGGCGCGCGCACGAACGCCGTGCGCAGATTCGCGTGCCGGTCAAGCAAACCCTGGACCGCACGGTGCATGCGCAGCGAGTCCACCTCGCCGCCCAGCGTGAGGATCAGCTGCACCAGATATGCGTCCACCGAGGCGCCTGCGAGTTCGGCATGGAAGAACATGCCGCGCTGCATCGGTGTCAGTGGCCACACGTCGGACAGCGACGGGAATCGGGCCTCGAACCGCTCGACGGCCGTCTGGTCCAGGTGCACCAGACCGAGATCCGACGGGGTCCGCCCGCCCGCACCCGGCGCGCTCGCCCGCTCGACCACCGCCCGTGCGGCAACGATCCACCCCTGCGCCAGGCGTTCGACGTCCGCGGCATCGAGCACGCGCCGCGGGAAGGACCAGGTCGCCCTGATCCGTGGCCCGTCAGGACCGGGCACCGTCACCGCGTTGACGTCGATCGCGAACGCCACCGGCAGGTCCGCCGCCACCGCATCGTGCAGTCCGGGTTCCGTGACGGGGAGCCAGCTCTCGTCCCCGCGCGGTTCGGCGCCGCCGCCCAGCCGGCCGAGGTAGTTGAAGCTGATCTCCGGCTCGGGCAACCCGCGCAGCCCGGAGTCGATCTCGTCGCCGAGGTACCGGAGCAGGCCGTACCCGATCCCGTGGTCGGGTACGGCGCGCAGCTGCTCCTTGACCGACTTCACCGCCGCACCCGCTGCGGCTCCCCCGTCGCGGGCCTGGTCGATGTCGATGCCGGACAGATCCAGCCGCACCGGGTAGATCGAGGTGAACCAGCCCACCGTGCGGGACAGGTCGGCGCCCGGCACCACCTGGGGCTCACGGCCGTGCCCCTCGAGCGCCACCACGACGTCGTCGGTGTCGCGGCCGCGGTCGCGCCGCCAGGCCGCGAGCGCGAGGGCCAGCGCGGCGAGGAGTCCGTCCTCGACGACGCCGTGGAACACCCGCGGTGCCGTGGTCGTCAGGCCAAGAGTCACGTCGGCAGGCAACTCCACCTCGACGCGCTCGAGGGTGCCTGCGACGTCGACCGTCGGGTCCAGTTCTCCCACAGCGCGTCCAACCGATGCCCGGGAGACCGTCGACCGCCACAGGTCCAGCTCGTCGGCCCGGTCCCGCGCCGCCCGGACGAGCCCGTCCGCCCATGTCCGCAGCGAGGTGCCGATCGCCGGTAGATCCGGCTGCGCGCCGTTTGCGGCCTGCGCGGCGGCGAACGCGAGGTCGGGAATCAGGATCCGCCACGAGACCCCGTCGATGACGAGGTGGTGGGCGACGACGAGCAACCGCGCCGTGTCTCCCCCGACGAGGTGCACGAACTGGATCATGCTGCCGGACTCCGGATCCAGCAGGTCGGCGGCCGCCTCCAGTGCATCCTGGGTCGCGGGGCCCGCTCCGGCGACGCTGTCGATCGGGACCTGCCGCACGATCGTGTCGGCGGCCACCGCCCCCGGCGGTCGCACCTCGAGCCGCCACCCGGACTCGGAGCGGGCGTCCGGGCGGAGCCGGGACCGCAGCATGTCGTGCCGGTCCAGGACCGCGTCTACCGCACGGGTGAGGGTGTCGCGGTCGATTTCGGCGGGCACGGCGAGCAGGACCGACTGCGAGTAGCGGCGGAAGTCGCCACCACCGAGTGCTTTCGAACGCTCGACAAGCCAGCGCATGATCGGGGTGAGTGGGACGTCGCCGACGCCTCCGCCCGGCAGTTCCGGCAGCACGACGACGTCGTCGGTGCCGGTGAGGTCGGCGACCTCGGCGAGACCGGCGATGGTGCGCCGCTCGAACACGTCGCGCGGCGTGAACGTCACCCCCGCGGCCTTCGCCCGCGACACCAGCTGGATGGACATGATCGAGTCGCCGCCGAGCCCGAAGAACGAGTCGTCGACACCGACCGTCTCGACACCGAGTAGCTCCGCGAACAGCCGCCCCAGCAGGCGTTCGGTCCCGGTGCGGGGTGCTCGACCGCCCGCGGTCTCTGGTCGCGGTTCGGGGAGTGCGGCGCGATCGAGCTTGCCGTGCGCGGTGATCGGGAACTCCGGGAGGACCGTCGTCACGGCCGGCACCAGGTATCCGGGCAGCCGACGGGCGACGGCCTCGGTGACCGAGGCCGGATCGAGCGCGGCACCGGATTCGGGGACCACGTAGGCCACCAGGCGCGTGGCGCCGTCGGCAGGCCCTGGTCGCGCGAGCACCACCGCGGATGCGACGCCAGGAACCGCGGTGAGCGCCGACTCGACCTCCCCCGGCTCCACCCGGAATCCGCGGATCTGGACCTGGGAGTCGCTGCGCCCCAGGAACTCGAGCTCGCCGTCCGAGGTCCAGCGGGCCCGATCGCCGGTCCGGTACATCCGCCCCTGGGGACCGAGGGGGTCGGCGACGAAGCGTCCCGCGGTCAGCCCGGGCCGTTCCCGGTATCCCCGCGCGACCTGCGCGCCCGACACATACAGCTCGCCCGCCACCCCGAGCGGCGCGGGGCGCAGCCGCTCGTCGAGCACCCACACCCGCACACCCGGTAGCCCGCGACCGATCGCCGATCCGGTGGAACGCGGCCCGGTGACCGCCGCGACGTCGATCATCCGCCAGGTCACGTGCACGCAGGTCTCGGTGATACCGAACATGTTCACCAGAGCGGGCGCGGTGACGCCGTGCCGTTCGACCCAATCCGCCAGGCGGGCAATGTCAAGCGCCTCGCCGCCGAACACCACCCAGCGGAGCGCGAGGGCGCCGTCGTCGGCCGCGGCGTCGGCCTGCGCGAACTGATAGAAGGCAGAGGGAGTCTGGCTCAGCATCGTCACCGACTCGGCCACCAGCAGGCGCCGCAGCTCGTCCGGGGAACGGGCGGTGTCGTGCCCGACGACGACCAACCGGCCGCCGAACCCCAAGGCGCCCCAGAGCTCCCACACCGCGAAGTCGAACGCGAACGAGTGGAACATCGTCCACACATCGGTCGCACCGAAGCCGAGCACCGCGCGGGCTCCGGTCAGCAGGGTCACCGCGTTCTCATGGGTCACCGCGACACCCTTGGGTCGCCCGGTCGAACCCGACGTGTAGATCACGTACGCAACGGAATCCGGGTGTAGCGGGCCCGTGCGATCGGCGTCGGTGACCGGCGTGGCGCTCAGGGAGTCGAGCTGTGCGCGCATGTCCGGGTCGTCGAGACGCACCACGGGTGCACCGGCTACCGGGTCCACCGGCACGCTCGCGTCGACCAGCACGCAGGCCGGTGCCGCGTCGCCGAGCAGGAACTCGATGCGCGCCGCCGGATACGACGGGTCGACCGGTAGGTAGGCCGCACCCGACCGCGAGACCCCGACGAGCGCGGCGACCAGGTCCGCGGAACGCCCCATCATCACGGCGACCAGCGACTCCGGGCCGATGCCGCGGTTGATCAGCCAGCGCGCCAGCTGGTTCGAGCGCGCGTCGAGCTCGCGGTAGGTCGTCTGCGTGTCCGCCGCGACCACGGCGACCGTGTCCGGATCGGCGGCGACGGCCGCGGCGAACAGGTCCGCCAGTGTCTCAAACGCCGGCACCGCCGGCACCGCCGGCAGCGTCCCATCCGCCGCTGCCGCCGACATCGGGCCGGAGGAGCGCTCTGCGGCCTCCTCGCGCGCGAGGGGCCCGGCGACGTCGATGTCCCCGACCGGGACGGCCGGATCGGCCGCGACGGTCGCGAGCACGCGGCCGAACATGTCCGCGAGCGCCGTCGCGGTGGATTCGTCGAACACGTCGGATGCGAACAGCAGCTCGCCCGTCAGTCCCGCCGCGGCCCCGGCATCATCGAACCGCTCGCCGATCCCGAACTGGAGGTCGAACTTCGCCTCGCCCATCTCGACGTCGAGAACCTCGGCCGTCAGTCCCGGCAGCCGGACGTGGGGTTGCTCGACGTTGCGGAACTCGAGCATCACTTGGAACAGCGGTGCGTGCGAGGTGGATCGCGCCGAAGCCGACCGCTCTACGAGCTGCTCGAACGGCACGTCGGCGTGTGCGAAGGCGTCCAGGTCCGCATCCCGCGTCCCGGCGAGCACCGCGGCGAAGGAGTCCGCCGGTTCGACCGCGGTGCGCAGCACCAGGGTGTTGACGAACATGCCGACCACATCGTCCAGCTCGGCCTCGCCGCGCCCGGCGACCGGGGTCCCGACCACGACGTCACGGCCGGCTCCCACGCGGGACAGCAGCACCGCAAGCGCGGCGTGCACCACCATGAACACCGTCGAATCGTGCTTGCGGGCGAGTGCGACGAGCCCGCGGTGGACGCCGGGATCGACCGAGAGCGCCACCCGCCCGCCGTTCGTCGAGCGCCTGACCTCGCGCGGGCGGTCGAGCGGCAACCCGGTCACCGGCGGTGCCCCCGCGAGACGGTCATCCCACCAGGCGAGTTCGCGGGCGACGAGCGAGTCCTGGTCGTCCCTGGAGCCCAGCATCGAGTGCTGCCACACGGCGAAGTCCGCGAACTGGACGGGCAGCGGCCCCCAGTTCGGTGCACCGCCGCCGGCCCGCGCCGCATACGCCGTCGCGACGTCCCTGGACAGGGGTCCGATCGAGAATCCGTCGGCCACGATGTGATGGACCACCAGCACCAGGAGGTGGTCGTCCGCCGCGGTCCGCAGCAGCCGCAGCCGTACCGGAACTTCCTGCGCCACATCGAATCCCTCGTGCACGATCTCGGCGACGCGGGCGGGTACCCGGTCCGCGGCAACCGGTTCCGGCGTCAGGTCGCCGACCACACCGGGCGCGGGCACCGTCACCTGGGACGGCCCGGCGGGCGAGGACGGGAAGACCGTCCGCAGCGATTCCTGACGCTCCACCACGTCGACCAGCGCGCGCCCCAGGGCCTGTGCGTCGAGGCTGCCCGAGAGCCGCAACACCATCGGCACGTTGTACGCGGCCGACGCCGGGTCGAACTGGTTGACGAACCACATGCGTTCCTGGGCCGGCGACAGCGGGACGCGGTCGGGGCGGGTGACCGTGCGCAGCTCGTCCCCTGCCGGTGCGGTGGCGCGCACGCACCGGGGCGCGAGCGCCGCCGCGGTCCGGCAATCGAACAGGTCACGCACCCCGATCCTGCTGCCGCGCGCGCGGTTGATGCGGGCCACGGCCCGCGTGGCACTGAGGGAGTTGCCACCCAGCGTGAAGAAGTCGTCGTCGACTCCCACCCGGTCGACGCCGGTCACCTCGGCGAACACGGCGACCAGACCGGCCTCGGTGGAGTTGCCAGGTTCCCGGAATCGCGGTGTCAGCGAGTCGAAGTCCGGGTCGGGCAGCGCGGCGCGGTCCAGCTTTCCCACCGGGGTCAGCGGTATCGCGTCGAGCACCATCACCGTCGTCGGCACCATGTGCACCGGCAGGAGCAGGCCCGCGTGGTCCGTCAGGGCGGCGACGTCGACGCCGTCCGCGGAGTTCGGCACGACATACGTCACCAGCATCGGGTCGCCTGCTTCCCGTGGCCGCGCGACCGTGACGGCGAACCCGACCGCCGGGTGTGCGGCGAAGACCGCGTCGATCTCCCCGAGCTCGGTGCGCAGTCCTCGCACCTTGACCTGGAAGTCGCTGCGGCCCAGGTAGTCGAGCGTTCCGTCCGGCCACCACCGGACGACGTCACCGGTCCGGTACATCCGGTCGCCGGGCGCGCCGCGCGGGGCGGGCACGAATCGCGCCGCGGTCAACGCGGCCCGGCGATGGTATCCGCGGGCAAGCCCCGCTCCCGCGATGTACAGCTCGCCCGGCACACCGGCGGGGACCGGGCGCAGGAAGTCGTCGAGGACGAACACGTCGGTTCCGTGCACCGGGCTTCCGATCGCCACCTTCGCCCCGGGCTCGAGGGGTGCACTGATCGTCGTCAAGACGGTCGACTCGGTCGGACCGTATCCGTTGAGCATCGTTCGGCCAGGCGCCCAGTCGGCCACCAGTTCCGGACCGACGGCGTCGCCCGCGACGACCAGCACGTCGAGGGCATCGAGACGATCGGAATCGACGGTGGACAGTGCGGCAGGTGTGATGCAGACGTGGGTTATCCGCTCCCGGCGCAGGAGTCGGCCCAACTCGTCACCGCCGTATACGCCGGGCGGCGCCACCACCAGCGCCGCGCCTGCACTGGCGGCCTGCAACAACTCGAGCACCGAGACGTCGAAACTCGGTGAGCACACGTGCAGGCAGCGCGCCGTCGCCGGAATCACGTAGCGGTCCCGCTGCGCGGTGAGCAGGCTCGACAGCCCGCGGTGGGTGACGCTCACGCCCTTCGGCAGTCCCGTCGATCCCGACGTGTAGAGCAGGTACGCCGCGTCGTCGACGCGCAGGACGCCCGGCCGCTCGGCCTCGTCGACGGCTTCCGCCGGAAGAGCGGCGAGGTCCGCCGCGCATCCCGGATCGTCGAGTACGAGCCAATGCACGGAGTCCGGCAGATTGCCGCGGTCGGAGGCGAGCGTCAGTCCCACTGCGGCGTCCGAGTCGGTGAGCATGTGCTGGACGCGGGCGCGCGGGTAGGTCGGATCCACCGGTACGAATGCCGCACCGGTCTTCGCCACCGCCCACACTGCCGTCACCGACCGCGCCGACCGCGGCAGGGCGATCACCACCGCCGCGCCCGGCCGTGCCCCCGCACCGATCAGATACCGCGCCAACCGATTCGACTCCGCGTCGAGGTCCCGGTACGACAGCCGCGCGTCTTCCGCGTCCACCGCGACACCGTCGGGCGCGAGCGCGGCCCCGGCGACGAGGATCTCCGGCAGCAGGCGTGGCGGGCTCGCCGGGCCGCCCCGGATCGGCGCGGCGGTCTCGTGCTCGGACAGCAGGTCGACCCGGGCCACGGGGCGCGCCGTCTCGTGCGTCACGGTCGCGAGCGCGCGCCGCAGCAGATCTGCGATCGAGTCCACCTCGGTCGGGTCGAGCCGGTCCTGCCGGTACTTCAGGAGCAGCCGCAGGCGATCGTCCACGCTCGCCAGCACGGTCAGCGGGTAGTGGGTGGCGTCGAAACCCTCGACGCCCGCCACCCGCAGGCCGGCGACATCGGTGTCGCGCGCGAGCGCCGAGCTGTCGACTGGGTACGACTCGAAGACCGTCAGGGTGTCGAACGTCGCCGCCGGACCCGCCTCTCGTTGAATCTCGGCGAGCCCGATGTGGTGGTGGTCGAGCATCTCCGCCTGCTCCGCCTGCACACGACCGAGCAGCTCGCCGATGCTTTCGCGGGGATCGAGCGAGATCCGTACCGGCACGGTGTTGATGAACAGTCCGATCATCGCCTCGATCCCGGGCACCTGCGGGGGACGCCCCGACACCGTCGCACCGAACACCACATCGGTGCGGCCGGTCAGTGCACCGAGCACCAGCGCCCAGGCCACCTGCACGGTGGTATTGACCGTGACCCCGTGCTCCCTGGCCGCCGCCGCCAGCGCCGCGGTCTCCTCGGCGGGCAGGGTCAGCGTCGCCTCCCCTGGTTCTGCCTGCGTCACGACGTTGTCGTCCCCTGATACGAGCAGCGTCGGCCCGTCGGCGCCGGCGAGGGCCCGGCGCCACTCCGCGAGACCGGATGCGTGGTCCTGCGCGGTCAGCCACGTCAGGTAGTCGCGGTAGTCGCCCGCAGGCGCCGACGTCGGCTCCCGGTCGGCGGTGTACAGGGTGAGCAACTCCTCGAGCAGCAGCGGCGTCGACCAGCCGTCCAGCAGGATGTGGTGGTGGGTGAGCAGCAGCCGGTGCTCCTCCGCTCCCGTCCGGACCAGCGTGAAGCGCAGCAGCGGTGCGCGGTCCATCACGAACGGCGTCGACCGATCCTCGGCGAGCAGCTCCCGCCAGCGTTCCCGACCCGCCGACGCTTCGAGGCCGGACAGGTCGATCTCACTCCACGGCAACGAAACACGACCCTCGACAACCTGGTTCACCTCGCCCGCGTCGTCCTCGACGAAAGACACCCGCAGGTTCGGGTGGCGATCGAGCAGGGTCCGCGCGGCCCGGCGCATCCGCTCCGACGACGGCCTGCCCTGCAGCTCGACGACGAGCTGGACCGTGTACGCGTCCACCGATCGCTCCGCGAGACGGGCGTGGAACAGCAGTCCCGACTGCAGCGGGGTCAGCGGCCACACGTCGGTCAACCCGGGTCGGCGGGCCTCGAGGGCGTCGATCGCCGCCTGGTCGAGCGGGACGAGATCGAGGTCAGACGGGGTGAGCCCGCCCGCGCCGGGAGTGTGGGCGTAGGCGGCGAGTGCGCCAAGCGCCCGGTGCCACAGATCCGCGAGCCGGTGCACGTCGGCGGCATCGAGAACTCCGGTCGGGAACGTCCAGGACGACTGCAGGACAGCTCCTCCCGGCCGCGGCACGAACCCGGCCGCGATGTCGACGACTGCCGTCACGGGCATCTGCGGATCGTTGGCGCCGCCGAGCCCGTAGCGCGGGGTGGGCAGCCACGCCTGCGAATGGTCGCCGGCCCCGTCGGTGCCTGCTATGCGGCCCAGGTAGTTGAAGACGATCTGTGGCTCGCGCCACCCGCGGACCCGCGCCCCCGGCTCCCCGCCAAGCCCACGGAGCAGCCCGTAGCCGATCCCCCGATCCGGGATCGCCCGCATCTCCTCCTTCACGAGCTTGACAGCAGCACCCGCCGCCGTTCCCCCGGCGAACGCCTCGCCGATGTCGATCGAGGACAGATCCGGGCGCACCGGCGAGAGCGTGGTGAACCAGCCGACAGTGCGGGTCAGGTCGGCGCCGGGCACCGCCGCCTCCTCCCGTCCGTGCCCCTCGACGCCGACCAGGACGTCGGACCGTGCGACGCCCCGCTCGGCGCGCCAGCGGACCACCGCCATCGCGAGGGCGGTCAGCAGCCCGTCCAGCACGTCGGCACGGAGCGACGCAGGCAGCGCGGCGAGCACCGCCTCGGTGACCTCGGGGGACGCTTCGCTGGTCAGCACCTCGCTCGTGGCCGCGACATCGCGCGCGGGATCCAGCGGTCGCGACCCGAGCGCCGGGTCGTCGCCGGCCAGGATCCGCTCCCACATCGGCAGCTCGGCGACCCGCTGCGGGGCAACATCTTCCAGCGCGAGCGCCCACCGGCGCATCGAAGTGCCCACCGGCGCCAACTCGGGCACCAGCCCCTCCGACGCCTGCGCCCACGCCGACGCCAGGTCCGGCACCAGCACGCGCCACGACACCCCGTCGACGACGGCATGGTGGACGACCAGCAGCAGCCGTCCGGTGCCGGACGGTCCGTCGAACCAGACGACCTGCACCATCGTGCCTGCGGCCGGATCCAGGCGGTCCGCCGCGGCATCCGCCGCGGCGGCGGCGCGGACGTCGAACGCCGCGTCGTCCACCGAATCCACCTCGATCCGCGTCAGCACGTCCCGGGCCGTGACGCTGCCGACGGCGGAAACCGTCATCCTCCAGCCAGCGGGGCGAGCGGAGCGACGGGGTGTGTCACTGTCGGTATCACCGTCGCGTCCGATCCGGGCCCGGAGCACGTCGTGGGTGTCGAGGACGGTCTGCACAGCCACCTCGAGCGTGGACCGGTCGACTCCGTCGGGCAGCACCAGCAACACCGACTGCGAGAACCTGTCGACCCGGCCGGCACTGCGGCGGAGCATCCACTCGAGGATCGGGGTGAGCGGCACCTCCCCGACCCCGCCGCCGGGCAACTCCTCGAGTGCCGCCTGCCGGGTTGCGGCGCGCGAGTCCGCCACCGCGGCGAGCCCGGCGACGGTCGGGTGATCGAACACGTCACGCGGCGTGAGGGACAACCCCGCCGCCTTCGCCCGCGCCACCAACTGGATCGACATGATGCTGTCGCCGCCAAGGGCGAAGAACGAGTCCTCCGTCCCGACCGTGTGCAGGCCGAGAACCTCCGCGAACAGCAGGCCCAGGTTCTCCTCGGCCGCGCCGGACGGCGCCCGGCCCACCGACACCTCCGCCCCGAGATCGGGCGTCGGCAGTGCCGCCCGGTCGAGCTTGCCGTGCACGGTCATCGGCATCTCGGGCATCACCACGATGTGTGCGGGAACCATGTAGCCGGGCAGCCGTGCCGCGAGGGCCTCGTGCAGACTCGCCGTGTCCACCACCGCGCCCGCGGCAGCGACCACGTACGCGATCAGCAGGTCTCCCGCGCGCCCGACCGCGCGCACGTCGGCCACCGCCCGACCGACGGATCCGGCTGCCATCAAGCACGATTCGACCTCACCGAGCTCGATGCGATTTCCGCGCACCTTGACCTGTCGATCGCCGCGACCCAGGTAGATCAGCCGACCGTCGGCGGTCCATCGCACGAGATCCCCCGTGCGGTACATCCGCTGGCCGGGCGGCCCGCCGGGTTCGGCGACGAACCGGCCGGACGTCAGCCCCGGGCGCCGGTGGTAGCCGCGGGCCAACGCCGGACCCGCGAGGTACAGCTCGCCGAGCACCCCGACCGGCACCGGCTGCAGCCTGCGATCGAGCACTCGCACCCGGAATCCCGGTGCCGGGTCGCCGATCGTGAGGGGGGCTCCCGGGGTCATCGGATCGCTGATGCTCGCCGCAATGGTCGCCTCCGTCGGGCCGTAGCCGTTGTGCATCCGCCGTCCAGGCGCCCAGCGGGCGACCAGGTCCGGCGGGACGGCCTCGCCGCCCGCCACCACACACACCAGGTCGTCGAGTCCGGCCGGGTCCATCGCGGAGAGCGCCGTCGGGGTGATGAAGCAGTGGGTCACGCGTTCGGCCGCGAGCAGCTCCCTCAGCTCGGCACCGCCGTACACGGTGGGCGGCGCGATCACCAGAGTCCCTCCCGCACCGAACGCGAGGATGAAGTCGAGGATCGAGGCATCGAAGCTGGGCGAGGTGAAGTGCAGTGCCCGGGAGTCGGGTGTGGTCCGGCAGCGCTTGTGCACGTGGTCGGCGAACGACGCGAGACCGCGGTGAGTGATCGTGACGCCCTTCGGGATTCCCGTCGAGCCGGAGGTGTAGATCAGGTAGGCCGCCTGGTCGAGCCGCATCGGGGCGGTCCGGTCGGTGTCACGGATCGGCGAGACGGCGGTGCGGTCGCCGGTGAGGCGGTCGGCGTCGATCGTCCACCAGCGCGGCACGTCGGGCAGGACGTCCCGGGACTGCGCGACCGTCAGCCCGAGGACCGCACCCGAATCGTCGAGCATGAAGGCGATCCGGTCCGCCGGGTGCGCCGGGTCGATCGGGACGAAGGCGGCCCCGGTCTTCGCGACGGCCCACAGACCGATGAGGTACTCGACGCTGCGCGGCATACCGAGCGCCACCACCGACCCGGGTCCGACACCCACGTCGATCAGGCTGCGGGCGAGCCTGGTCGACGCGCGATCGAGGTCGCGGTAGGAGATCTCGTGGCCGTCGAACCGGATCGCGGGCGCGGGCGGGTCGATTGCCGCGCCTGCGGCGAGCACGGCGGGCAGCGTGCGCGGCGGTGCGCCCGGTTCACCCCGCACGGCCGTGAGCGCGGCGCGCTCCGCAGCATCGAGGATGTCGATGTCCGCCACCGGCATGTCCGGGGACCGGGTCACCGCCTCCAGGATCCGCACGAACCTGTCGGCGAAGGTTCGCGCCGTGGCCTCGTCGAACATGTCGGTGGCGTACACCAGACCGGCGGCGATTCCGGCAGCGCCGCCCGTGGCGTCGAACTCCTCGGCCACGGTGAGCTGCAGGTCGAAGATGGCGGCCACGTCGCCGGAATCGATCGCCTCCACCCGCAGGTCCGGCAGCGCGAGATCCGGCCGCGCGATGCTCCGGAACTCGAGCATCACCTGGAACAACGGCGTATGGGCGTGTGAGCGGGGCGGATCCAGCGCCTCCACAACCCGTTCGAACGGGATGTCCGCGTGCGTGAACGCGCCGAGGTCGGTCTCCCGGACCCGGCTCAGCAGCTCATCGAACGAGCACGCCCCGCCGAGATCGCACCGCAGCACGAGGGTGCCGACGAACATCCCGACCATGTCGTCGAGAGCCGCGGCCCCGCGGCCCGCGATCGGGGTGCCGATCGCGATGTCGTCGGTGCAGGCGAGACGGGACAGCAGGGTGGCCAGTGCCGCGTGCACGACCATGAACACGCTGGCATCGCGGCTGTGGGCGAGGGTGATCAGCCTCCGGTGCAGGTCTTCGTCGACCGTGAACGTGACGCGCCCACCGGACTGCGAGCGGACCTCGGGCCTTGGCCTGTTGCTCGGCAGATCCAGTACCTCGTCCAGGCCCGCAAGCGTGGTGGTCCAGTAGTCGAGCTGACGGGCGAGCGGGGACGACGCGTCGTCCTCACTGCCCAGCCATTCGCGCTGCCACAGTGTGTAGTCCGCGTACTGCGCGGTCAACGGCGGCCACTGCGGCGTGCCGTCATACAGCCGTGCGACATACGCGGTGGCCACGTCCCGCGCCAGCGGGTTCAGCGAGAAGCCGTCCGCGAGGATGTGGTGCAGCACCACGGTGAGCACGTGGTCGGTCTCGTCGGCCAAGAACAGGATCGCCCGCAGCGGAATCTGATCCGCGACGTCGAAGCCCCCCGCCGCCGCGGCCCACATCCGCGCGTGCAGATCGTCCGCATCACGTACCCGGATGACCTCGAGTCCGGGCTCGGCCAACTCGGCGGGCAGGATCTCCTGGCACGGTCCGTCGTCGGTGAGCGGGTAGACCGTGCGTAGGGATTCGTGTCGGGCGATGACGTCTCCGAGCGCGGCCCGCAGCGCCGGGACGTCGAGGTCGCCCGACAACCGCAGTGAGAACGAGATGTTGTAGGCCGGGGACTGCGTGTCGTACTGGTTGACGAACCACATCCGCTGCTGCGCAGGGGACAGTGGGATCCGCGCAGGCCGGGCCTGTGGGATCAGCGGCGATCGGTGCACCCCGCTGCCCTCCCCGCCGACCCGCCGGGCGAGCTCGGCGACGGTGGGTCCGTCGAAGACGTCCCGGATGCCGAGCGCGGCGCCGGTCGCGTCGTTGATCCGGGCCACCAGCTGCGCCGACACCAGCGAATTGCCCCCGAGGACGAAGAATCCGTCGGTGACACCCACCCGGTCGACACCGAGCAGGTCGGTGATCACGCCGGCCACGATCTCCTCCACCGGGTTTCGCGGCGCGACGTAGGAGCGCTCGGCGGCACCGGGGACCGGCAGGCTCGCGCGGTCGAGTTTGCCGTGCGCAGTGACCGGAAGGCGGTCCAGGATCAGCACCGTCGACGGCACCATGTAGCCAGGAAGGAACTGCGCGACGGACGCTCTCACCTCGTCCGGATCGAGGACCGCACCGCCATAGGGCACCGCGTACCCCACCAGCCGGATCCCGACGGGTCCCTCGTCCGCGACCACCACCGCGGACGCCACCCCCGACGCGGCCGCGATCGCGGCCTCCACCTCCCCCAGCTCCACCCGGTAGCCGCGCACCTGCACCTGGTGGTCCCTGCGGCCGGCGTACTCGAGCGTGCCGTCCACCCGCCACCGACCCAGATCGCCGGTGCGGTACATCCGGGTGCCCTCCCCGGACGGGTCGGCGACGAATCGCGCCGCGGTCTCCCCGGCGAGACGTGGATAGCCCCGCGCCAGCTGGGCGCCGGACACGTACAGCTCGCCGACCACACCTGGCGGAACGACGTGGAGCCGCTCGTCGAGCACGCGCACCCGCAGCCCCGGCAACGCGCTACCGATCGACGCTCGACGACGGGCCCCGGGCGCCCCGGACAACGGGCCGTGGGTCACGTGCACGCACGTCTCGGTGATTCCGTACATGTTCACCAACTGCGGTGCCGAGTCCCCTCGGCGAGAGAACCATTCGGTGAGCAGCCCCGGATCCAGCGCCTCCCCACCGAAGATCACGTACCGCAGGTGCAGCATTGCGGCGTCCCCGGCGTCGGCCCGTGTCCGCTCGGCGTGGGCCAGCTGGTGGAAGGCACTCGGGGTCTGGCACAGGACCGTGACCGCCTCGTCCTGCAACAACTGCAGCAGTTCGTGTGGCGAGCGGGCCGTGGTCTGGTCGACCAGCACCACGGTGCCGCCGTGGATCAGCGCACCCCACAACTCCCACACGGCGAAATCGAAGGCATGCGAATGGAACATCGTCCACACGTCGTCGACGCCGAATCGGAACAACTCTGCCGTGTTGGCGAACAGCGTGGTCACGCTGCGGTGCGAGACCGCCACTCCCTTGGGCCGACCGGTCGACCCGGACGTGTAGATCACGTAGGCGAGCGAGTCCGGGTGCAACGGCGCGGCCCGGTCGGCATCGGTCACCGGTGCCGGTGACAGCTCGCTGATCGCGGTCGTCACCCCGGGATCGTCGAGGTCGACAACCGGAATGCCGGTGCGACGCAGGTCCGAACCGTTCGCGCCGCCGTCGACCAGGACACACGCCGGTGCGGCGTCGGCGAGTACGTAGGCGATGCGATCCTCCGGATAGTCCACGTCCACGGGGACGTATGCGGCGCCTGCGGTGAGGACCGCGAGGAGGGCGACCGGTAGGTCGTCCGAACGTGTCATCGCGACCGCGACCAGTGACGCAGGCCCCACTCCCTGGCCGATCAGCAAGCGGGCCAACCGGTTCGCACGCGCCGCCAGCTCCGAGTACCGGATGCGGGCGGTGCCTGCGACGACCGCGCACGCGCCGGGGCTGCGTGCCGCCGCGCTCGCGAACAGCTCCGGCAGTGTGGTCGGCGGCACCGCACGACCGGGCCGCTCGCGCGCGACGAGGGATCTCTCCTGCTCGTCGGTGATGTCGATATCGCCAACCACCGCGGTCGGATCGGCGGCCGCAGCGGCCAGGATCCGCACCAACCGTGCGCCGATCCCGGCGACCGTGGCGCGGTCGAACAGGTCGGTCGCGAACCGAAGGGCCGCAGACAGTCCGGCGGCGCGACCGGAGTCGTCGAATCGTTCCCGCACGCCCAGCTCGAGGTCGAACTTGGCGACACCCGGATCCACCTCGACCGCCTCGGCGGACAGACCCGGCATCGCCACTGTGGTTGGTTCGCCGTGCTGGAACTCGAGCAGCACCTGCACCAACGGTGCGTGCGCGGGTGATCGGTCCGTGGCGAACTCGTCGACCAGCCGCTCGAACGGCAGATCGGCGTGGGCGATCGCTCCCAGGTCGGTCTCGCGCACCTGTGCGAGCAAATCGGCGAAGGTGATCTCGGGCCGGATGGTGCTGCGCAGGACGAGCGTGTTGACGAACATGCCGACCAGCTCGTCCAGTTCGGGTTCGCCGCGACCGGCGACCGGCGTCCCCACGACGACGTCGGGCCCCGCGCCGAGCCGGGCGAGCAGTACCGCGAGCGCGGCGTGCAGGACCATGAACAGCGTGCAGTCGTACCCGCGCGCGATCCGGAGGAGGTCACGGTGGATCCCGGCGTCGACGTCGAACTCGATCCGGTCGCCGGACGCGGTCGGGCGCGTCGACCGGGGACGGTCGTGCGGCAGCGAGATCGCCACAGGAAGGTCGGCCAGCCGGTCACCCCAGTACGCCAGCTGCCGGGCGGCCAGCGAAGCCGGATCGTCCTCCGCGCCGAGCAGTTCGCGCTGCCACAGCCCGTAGTCGGCGTATTGGACCGGCAGCGGGTCCCACTCGGGCGCGCTCCCGGCAACCCGCGCCGCATACGCCACCGCCACGTCACGGGCCAGCACCTCGGCGGACTGCCCGTCCGCCGAGATGTGGTGCAGCACGACGGCCAGGACGTGTCGGTGCGGCCCCGTCCGGAACAGCACGACTCTCAGCGGAACCCGTTCGCGGACATCGAATCCGTCGGCGGCCGTGGCCGCGACCGACTCCCACACCTGCTCCTGGTCCACCACGACGGGTGTCAGGACCACTGCCGCGTCCTGTGCAGGCACGATCACCTGGTGCGGTCCATGCGCGTCGGAGGGGAACACGGTCCGCAGCGCCTCGTGCCGCGCGATCACGTCACCCAACGCCGCCTGCAACGCCGCACGGTCGAGCTCGCCCGTCAACGTCACGGCGAACGGGATGTTGTAGGCAGGCGACGCGGTGTCGAACTGGTTCACCAGCCACATTCGCAATTGCGCCGGGGACAGTGGCAGCCGGTCCGGGCGGTCCCCGGCAACCAGCGCGGGCCGGTCCTCCGCCCGCCGACCGAGGTCAGCGCCCTCGACGATCCGGTCGACGTGGCGCGCCAGTTCCGCGACGGTCGGTTCCGCGAACAGCTCGCGCACGCTCAGCTGCACGGGCAGGGCCGCATTGACCCGTCCGATCACCCGCGTGGCGACCAGGGAGTCGCCGCCGAGGTCGAAGAAGTTGTCGTCGGCGCCGACCCGCGCCTGACCGAGCAGGTCCGCGAACACCGCCGCGACCGCCTCCTCCGTCGCAGTGTGCGGCGCCCGGTAGTCGGCCGTGATCCCGCCCTGATGCGGTTCCGGCAGTGCCTTGCGGTCCAGCTTGCCCGCCGGGGTCAGCGGCACGCGGTCGAGGACGACGATCGCCGCGGGCACCATGTGCGCGGGCAGCGACGCGGCGGCGTGAGCGAGGAGCTCGGCCTCGTCGATCTCGGTGCCTGCCTCGGGCAGCACGTAGCCGACCAGCACGACGTCGCCGGAGGGGCGGGTGTGCCCTGTGGTCGCCGCGAACGCGACACCCGGATGCGCCAGGAGCACGCTGTCGATCTCGCCGAGCTCGATCCGGAAGCCGCGGATCTTGATCTGGAAGTCGCTGCGGCCGAGGTACTCGAGTTCGAGCGTTCCCGTGTTCGGCGGCGTCCCGTCGGGCGTACGAGCGATCCACCGCACCAGGTCGCCGGTCCGGTACATCCGTCCGCCGTAGGCGCTGTACGGGTCTGCCACGAAGCGTTCCGCCGTCTGCCCAGGCCGGTGTCGGTAGCCGCGGGCCAGCCCGTCGCCCGTCACGTACAGCTCCCCGACCGCACCGACCGGCACCGGCTGCAGTCGCCGGTCCAGGACCATCTCGCCGCACCCGCGGGACGGTCCGCCGACCGTGACGGGGGTACCCGGCCGTAGCTCGGCGCTGATGCCGGCGACCACAGTGGCCTCGGTGGGCCCGTACGCGTTGAACATCCGGCGACCCGCTCCAGCCCACTGCCGGACCAGCGCGGGCGGGCACACGTCACCGCCGGTGACCACGCACTCGAGATGATCGAGCCCGGCGGGGTCGACGGACGCCAGCGCCGCGGGGGTGACGAACGCGTGTGTGACCCGCTCACGGCGTAGGACGTCCGCCAGTTCCACGCCGCCGTACACGTCCGGCGGGGCCACGACCATCGTCGCGCCGGACCCAACCGCCATCAGCAGCTCGAGCACGGACGCGTCGAAGCTGGGCGAGGAGAAGGACAGGGTGCGGGAGTCCGCGGTGATCGCAAACCGTTCGCGTTCCTCCGCAGTGAGGTTCGCCAGCCCGCGATGGGTCACCACCACTCCCTTGGGCAGGCCCGTCGAGCCGGAGGTGTAGATCAGGTAGGCGACGTCGTCGAGGTGAGCCGGACGGGTCGCCGCGGGGAGGGAGGTCGTGGGGCCGGACGCCTCGATCGGATCGTCGATGACCAACCACGTGGAGGTCGCGGGCACCTGGCTGCGGTGCGCCCGGACGGTCAGACCGAGCGCGGCGCCGGAGTCGGAGAGCATGTACTCGATCCGGTCTGCCGGGTAGTTCGGGTCGACGGGAAGGAATGCGGCCCCGATACGAGCCACCGCCCAGACCGCGGTCACCGCTTCGATTGATCGCGTGATCGCCAGGGCCACAACGGAATCCGGACCGATGCCGTGATCGAGTAGGCGCCTCGACAGCCTGTCGGCGAGTTCGTCGAGTTCGCGGTAGGAAAGCCTGCGCCCGTCGGCGACGATCGCCTCGTGGTCCGGATCTGCGGCCACCGCGTCGGCGAGGATACGGGCGAGTGTCCGCGGGGCGACATCGGCCGGACCCGCCACCGGGGTCAGGCCCGCGGTCTCAGCAGCGGTCAGGATGGGGACGTCCCCCACCGGCCGGTCGGGATCCGCTGCGACCCCGGCGAGCAGCCGCTCGAATCGATCGATCAGGGCGGTCACGGTCTGCTCGTCGAGCGCGGTGTTGTCGTAGGTCAGTCGCGCGTCGATACCGGCGGGCGTGCCCTGCGCGGTGAAATGCTCGGTGAGGTCGACCGTGAGCTCGGTGGTCTCCGGGGCGATCGCGGCGGACCCGGCGGTGTGGACGTCGATTGTCACCCGCGGACGGGGCGCGCCGAGCGTCTGGATGACCCGCTCGAACGGGATCTCCTGGTGCGCGAAGGCGCGGTGCTCACGTCTGCCCGTCTCGCGCGCCAGGTCGGTGAACGCGGCGGAGGTGTCGATCGGGGTGCGCAGGGCCACGGTGTTGCAGGTGGGGGCTGTGGCGGGCCGCTCCGGTACCGGAGCGGCTACGACGATGTCGTCGGTGTCGGTGAGCCGGCTCAGGACCGCGGCCAGTGCGGTGTGCAGCATCGTGAACGGCTCGATGCCGAGGCCGTGGGCAAGCGCCGCGGCCGCGGTGTGCAGGTCGCGGTCGAGCACGCGCGTGACCGAGCCTCGTCCGGTCCCGACGGGTCGTGCCGGGCCTGCGCGCGGCAACGCGGCCGAATCCGGCTGTCCGGCGAGTTCCTGCGTCCAGAACGCCAGCTCGTCGTTCTCGCGCAGCATGTGCGCCCCGATCCGGGCCGACTCGGCATGTATGTCCGCCAGCATGGCGGTCGGCTCTGCGGCGAGCAGTGCCTCGACGAGTTCGACGAAGCGCCGGTGATGGGTGCGCAGCTCCGCCTCGCCGTATCTGTTGGGGTTGCCGCGGAAGTCGACGAGGGTCCGGGCGGGCGAGCCGCCCTGGTAGATGTTGATCAGCAGGTCCTGCACGGGTCCTGAGGTCACGATGTGGTATTCGCCGACGATCGGCCCGAGGGTGATCTCCTGACGGAAGAGCATCACGTTGACCATCGGGCCGGACAGCCCCTCACGCGCGCCGGTCAACCCGGCATCGCGTCGGATGTCCTCGACGCTGCACCGCTGGTGCCGCAGGGCTCCCATCAGTTCCAGCTGCACCCGCCTGACGAGGTCGGCGACGGTGTCGTCGGGGTCGACCGTGATCCGGAGCGGCGCGACGTTGACGAGCATGCCACCGGAATGCTGCAGCGACGCGGTGGTGCGCGCGGACACCGGCATGGTCACCAGGACGTCGCGGCAGCCCGTCATCCTCGACAGGTAGCAGGCGAACCCCGCGATCAGGAGCGCCGCAGGGGTGGCGCCGATCCGGGCGTCCGAGGATTTCAGCCGGTCGGCCGCGGCCTCGGTCAGCTGTGCGCTCTCCAGCCGGCTACGGGCCGATGCCTGGCCGTCCCGGCGCGCGAGCGTGGAACCCGCCTCGATCCCCCGCACGTGCTCTGCCCAGTACTCGCGGTCGGCCTCGAACCGGCTCGACGAGCGGTACTTCTGATCCAGCTCGTAGAGCGTGTGCAGATCGAGGGCCCGGCTCGGTTCCGGTTCGACTCCTTTGGACGCGGCGGTGTAGAGGGCGGCGATTCGGTTCAGCATCGTCATCCCGCTGTAGCCGTCGAGCGCGACGTGGTGGATTCGCGTGTACCAGAGGAAGTCACTGTCGGCGAACTGGAGGATGGTCATCTCCACCAGTCGGTCCCGCGTCAAGTGGATCGGGGTGACGTAGTCGTGGTCGATCCACGCGTGCGCCGCACCGAGCGGGTCCTGCTCCTGCCGGAAGTCGATCAACTCGATCGAGGTGTCGATCGACTGGTCGACCACCTGGTTCGGCTCCCCGCCGGTGTCCACCAGACGCAGGAACGGCGACTCGAACTCACGCGCCGTGGTCACGGCCGCCGATCGCAACAGGTCGAGGTCGACGGCGCCGTGCAGCTCCACGTACTGCGCAATGAAGATCGGCGCCGCCGGGTTGAGTTGCTGACCGAACCACACACCCCGCTGGACCGCCGACAGCGGGAACGCATCCGACGAAGTACCGCGAGCGGCGGTTCGCAGCCGCTCGACGCCTTGACCTAGATCATCCGATGATCGATCTTTCATCATCAACCTCATACAGAGGGCTGCATCGCTTCGCCGTCGGCGTATCGCCCACTTTTCTGTTCAGAGTATCCCTCGGCTCGGGGGAGCCGAGCCGTCCCGGCTGCACCCCATTGCGTCACGGTGATGGAATGACCTCCAGGCGTCGTATCCCCTACGCGCGATTCCCGCGGGCGGCCGCGGCGATCTCGCGGTACTCGTCGCGGTGGGACAGCAGGTGCGAGTCGAGTCGCGCATAGTCCTCGAGCCCCGGGATGGTGCAGTCGGTCTCGTGGGGGTATCCGTTGCGGCCGAGCCAGGAATTGACCTCGGCCCACGCCCAGGTCTCCCCCGGGATCAGAGTGGCGGGAAGGGGGAACGGATCATGTTGGTGCCGTTGCCTTGTCACCCAGAGTGCCACGGCCTGCCTGGTGCAGCGGGCGCGCTCGGCGATCATCCGCCGATTCACGAGGTCGGGCTGCGTTCGTTCTGCGGCGACGCCGCGTTCGGCGAGGGCTTCGGCGAGCCTCATGCCCGCGACGGCGCGCCGGTATGCGGAGCCGATCACGGTGACGACGTTGAGGTGTCCGTGAACGGTCACCGAGGCGCCGAGATCATCGCGGATCCGTTTCTCCACGGAGGTCGGAAGTAGCGGAGTGATGAACGAGTATCGATAGCTGCTCTCCTCGTGGTCCACGGGGCGAGCGTATCCGCCATCCGTCGGAATGTTGACGAACGTCAACACGCAAGGTCGGAGCGTGGCGGTCGGTGTCTT
Source organism: Rhodococcus maanshanensis NBRC 100610 (assembly GCF_001894865.1). Lineage (GTDB taxonomy): Bacteria > Actinomycetota > Actinomycetes > Mycobacteriales > Mycobacteriaceae > Rhodococcus_G > Rhodococcus_G maanshanensis. Next base: position 173,458 of record NZ_BCXA01000003.1, read on the forward strand.
GCCTGCGGTGCGGAAGTAACCTACTAATCACTCGGTAATTAAGGAGCCCGCATGACCGTCAATCTGTCCCGCCTCACGATCTCGCGCGGCGAGCTGTCCTTCTTCGAGGCGACGCCCGAGGTGGGTGTGGAGGCCAAGGGGACCGTCGTCATGGTCCCGGGCTTCACCGGCTCTCGGGAGGATTTCCTCCCGATGGCGCCGTTCGTCACCGCCGCGGGCTACCGCCTGATCGCGTACTCGCAGCTCGGCCAGTACGACTCGGACGGGCCGGACGGCCCGGATGCGGTCGGCGAGTACACGATCGCCAAGTTCGCTCTCGACCTCGCCGAGGTGCTCGACCAGGTCGCGCCCGGCGAGAAGGTTCATCTCCTCGGACACAGCTTCGGCGGCCTCGTCACAAGGGCCGCCGTGCTGAACGACCCGAAACGATTCCTGGACTACGTGATCCTCGACTCGCCGCCGAACGGCCGGGACATCGGAACGGGCTTCGACATGGCCCAGATCCCGGAGCTGCTGTGGGCGGGCGGCAACGAGACGCTGTGGAAGGCCATGTTCGGAGCCTTCGAGGAGATCTTCCCGGCGCCGGTCAAGGAGTTCCTCTACAACCGCATGATGGCCACCAGGACCGCGAACATCGCCGGCATCGCCCTCACCATGAGCGCCGAGCCGGACCGCGTCGAGGAACTGGCCGCGACCGGACTGCCGATCCTCGTCGCCGCTGGCGAGAACGACATCATCCCGCTGGACATGCAGGCCGACGCGGCCTCCCGTCTCGGCGTGCGGTTCGAGGTCATCGCGGGGGCCGCGCACACGCCGAACGAGGAGAAGCCCGAGGAGCTGACGCAGGTGCTCGTCGACTTCTGGGGCGGGGCAGCCTGACGGCGATCGCCGAACCGACACCGCGCGGAGATCGCGTCCGCGCGGTGTCGGGTGTGCGGGCGGCCCGGTCAGGCGCCGACGTAGGCCGCGAGGTGCTCGCCGGTGAGGGTGGAGCGGGCGGCGACGAGGTCGGTGGGTGTGCCCTCGAAGACGATCCTGCCGCCGTCGTGACCCGCGCCGGGGCCGAGATCGATGATCCAGTCGGCGTGCGCCATCACCGCCTGGTGGTGCTCGATGACGATGACCGACTTGCCGGAGTCGACGAGGCGGTCCAGCAGGCCGAGCAGGTTCTCGACGTCGGCGAGATGCAGACCGGTCGTCGGCTCGTCGAGGATGTAGACGTCGCCCTTCTCGGCCATGGCGGTGGCCAGCTTGAGGCGCTGACGCTCGCCGCCGGACAGCGTGGTGAGCGGCTGGCCGAGGCTGAGATAGCCGAGCCCGACGTCGGCGAGCCGCTGCAGGATCTTGTGCGCCGCCGGGATCCGCGCCTCGCCCGCACCGAAGAACTCCTCCGCCTCGGCCACCGGCATCGCGAGCACTTCGGCGATGTTCCTGCCGCCGAGCGTGTACTCGAGAACCGACGCCTGGAACCGCTTCCCCTCGCACTCCTCGCAGGGGGATTCGACGGTGGCCATGACGCCCAGGTCGGTGTAGATGACGCCCGCGCCGTTGCAGGTGGGGCAGGCGCCCTCGGAGTTGGAGCTGAAGAGCGCCGGCTTCACGCCGTTGGCCTTCGCGAACGCCTTGCGGATCGGCTCGAGCAGCCCGGTGTAGGTCGCCGGGTTGCTGCGCCGGGAGCCCTTGATCGCACCCTGGTCGATCGAGACCACCCCATCCCGTCCGGACACCGAGCCGTTGATCAGCGAACTCTTGCCGGAGCCCGCGACGCCCGTGACCACGCAGAGCACCCCGAGCGGGATGTCGACGTCCACACCCTGGAGGTTGTGCGACGACGCGCCGCGGATCTCCAGTGCACCGGACGAGGAACGCACCGATTCCTTGACCGCCGCCCGGTCGTCGAGGTGGCGGCCGGTCGTGGTGTCACTCCCCCGCAGCCCCTCCACGGAGCCCTCGAAGCAGACGGTGCCGCCCGCGGTGCCCGCGCCGGGGCCGAGGTCGACGACGTGGTCGGCGATCACGATGGTCTCCGGCTTGTGCTCCACGACGAGCACCGTGTTGCCCTTGTCCCGCAGCTGCAGCAGCAGGGCGTTCATCCGCTGGATGTCGTGCGGGTGCAGGCCGATTGTCGGCTCGTCGAACACGTAGGTCACGTCGGTGAGCGACGAGCCGAGGTGGCGGATCATCTTGGTGCGCTGTGCCTCGCCGCCCGACAGCGTGCCTGCCGGTCGGTCAAGGGAGAGATACCCAAGCCCGATATCCGCGAACGAGTCGAGCAGGTGCCGCAGCGCCGTCAGCAGCGGCGCCACCGACGGTTCGTCGAGACCCCGGACCCAGTCGGCCAGATCGCTGATCTGCATCGCGCAGGCGTCGGCGATGTTGATGCCCTCGATCTTCGAGGATCGAGCCCCCTCGCTGAGCCGGGTGCCGTCGCAGTCGGGGCAGATCTGGAAGGTGATCGCGCGGTCGACGAAGGCCCGGATGTGCGGCTGCATCGCCTCGCGGTCCTTGGACAGGAACGACTTCTGGATCTTCGGGATCAGGCCCTCGAAGGTCACGTTGACGCCGTCGACCTTGATCTTCGTCGGTTCCTTGTACAGCAGGTCGTTCACCTGCTTCTTCGTGAACTTCGAGATCGGCTTGTCGGGGTCGAAGAAGCCGCAGCCACGGTAGATGCGGCCGTACCAGCCGTCCATGCTGTAGCCGGGGATCGACAGCGCACCCTCGTTCAGCGACTTGCTGTCGTCGTACAGTGCGGTCACGTCGAAGTCGGAGACGTTGCCCCTGCCCTCGCAGCGCAGACACATGCCGCCGGTGATGCTGAAGCTTCGACGCTCCTTCACCTCCCGCCCGCCCTTCTCCATGGTGACCGCGCCCGCGCCGCTGACGGAGGCGACGTTGAAGGAGAACGCCTGGGGCGAGCCGATGTGGGGCTGTCCGAGCCGGCTGAAGAGGATGCGCAGCATCGCGTTGGCGTCGGTGGCGGTGCCGACCGTCGATCGGGGGTTCGACCCCATCCGCTCCTGGTCGACGATGATCGCTGTCGTCAGCCCTTCCAGGACGTCGACCTCCGGCCGCGCCAGGGTCGGCATGAAGCCCTGCACGAAGGAGCTGTAGGTCTCGTTGATCATCCGCTGCGACTCCGCGGCGATCGTGCTGAACACCAGTGAGCTCTTGCCCGAGCCGGAGACACCGGTGAACACCGTCAGCCGCCGCTTCGGGAGCTCGACGCTGATGTCCTTGAGGTTGTTCTCGCGCGCGCCGGTCACGCGGATCAGATCGTGGCTGTCGGCGGCGTGCAGCTCGGGCGACCGTGACACTTCCTGTCGCTGCGCTCGCCCCGTCGTGCCGGCCCTGCTGGCAGTGCTCATCGTGTCTCTCTCTGTCGGGCCGCCGTCGCGGCCGTGGTCCTTGCGCCCACCGGGTCAACCCTCACGCGGAGGCGGTCTCCCACGCGAACCCGTCCGGGTCGGTGAAGGGGCCGGCATCGCTGCCGAGGACGATCCGGTGCGATCCGCTTCCGTCCGGGGACACCCCTGCGTCCTTCGCGAGGGCACGGCGCCCGTAGAGCGCCAGCTTGATCGTCGACGGCGCGGTGGCGAACTCGACGTACTTGCGGCCGAAGCTCTTTCCCACCTCCAGCCCGCGGTCGATGTAGAACTGCTTGCTCGCCTTGACATCCTCGACGCCGAGCAACAGCACGATGTCGTCGATCTGCCGGGTCGCCGGTCCGTCGTTCTTCTTCGACGACGTCGCAACCTTCCAGATCGCGCCGTCGGGGGCCTGCACGACGCCGCCGTAGCCCCAGAAGCCCTTCTTGGCCGGCTTCAGTGGGGTGGCGCCGCCGTCGAGCGCGGCCCCGATGAAAGCGTCGACGATGTTGGGCCGGGACACCACGAGCGAGAGTGTGTAGGCGCGGAATCCGGTCGTCGGCGCCTCCGCGGCGCGCACGCCGATGTGTTCGCCGACGCCGAAGGCGGCGTAGAAGGCCTCGGCGGCCGTGGGATCCGGTACTTCGAGGGTGAGGGATTCGATCGTGGTCAGGGGCTTGATGGACGTCATGTCAGCGCACCTCGTTGATTCGGAGAAGGTTTCCTGCGGGGTCTCGCACGGCGCAGTCGCGTATGCCGTACGGCTGATCGATCGGTTCCTGGACGATGTCCGCGTCGTTCGCCACCAGCTTCGCGAAGGTGTCGTCCAGGTCGGGGGTGGCCAGCGTGAGGATCGCGTAGGTTCCCTTCGCCATCATCTCGGTGATCATGCGGCGCTCGTCGTCGGTGACGCCTGGATCGGCGGCGGGCGGGTGCAGGACGAGGGAGGTGTCGGGCTGGTCCGGGTGGCCGACCGTGATCCAGTACATCCCGTTGTAGCCGACCTCCTTGCGGACCTCGAAGCCGAGGACGTCGCGGTAGAAGGTGATGGCGGCGTCGCGGTCGTTGTGTGGGAGGAAGGCCGAATGAATTCTGATGTCCATGACACTCACGCTAATTGGGGTGTCACCGCCTGCGCTTCTCGATTCCTGATCGGTCTGGTCACCTGTTTCGCGACGCACGACGGCATCTCCCCTTCGGGGCGCGTCTGGTCCCGGTAGGCGCTCGGCGGCATCCCGACCAACTCGGCGAATCGTGTGCTGAAGGTGCCCAGTGACGAGCAGCCGACCGCGAAGCAGACCTCGGTGACGCTGAGGTCGCCGAGACGCAGCATCGCCATCGCGCGCTCGATGCGCCGGGTCATCAGGTAGGAATACGGCGACTCGCCGTACGCGAGCCGGAACTGGCGGCTGAGATGCCCGGCCGACATGTGCGCGTCGCGGGCGAGCGCCTCGACGTTCAGAGGCTGCGCGTATTCCCGGTCGATCCGGTCGCGGACACCGCGCAGCCGGGCGAGGTCACGAAGACGCTGTGGCTCGGCGGGTCTGCTGGTCACCTCACGATGGTGGCACGTCGGGCCGGAGTTGCCTAGCACCGCAGGCGTGCGCTCGGTGTCGCGTCCGCTCCCCCGGCGGCGCTGGCTCAGGCGACGGTGTCGAGTCGGAGCGGGCCGACCGAATCGTGATCGAGCTGCGCAGGATCCGCCTCGACCCGTCGCCATTCGGCCCGCAGTTCGTATTCGTCGGCGGTGATGTTCCCGGCCAGGTACCGAGCCAGATCCGCGACCTCCTCGCGGCTCACGTCCTCGGGTGAGTCGTCAGCCAGGGACTGGGACAGCACCCACCTGTCCGATTCGCTCAACGGCTCCCACAACTCCGGCCAGCGCCTCGCGTACGCGCATGGGCTCCACATCATCGCGACCACCCGGCCTCGGTCGCGTGCGTCCGGGTCGTCCGGCCTCGCCGCCGCATGAACCACTCCAGGATGTCGCCGGCGGTGTGCGTGTGGTGGTTAGGCGGGGGTGGCGGCGGCGGGGGCGGCGGTAGCGGCTGGTGTGTCGGTGGCTTCCACTGCCGACACCCACCGGCGGCCGAGCCGATCACGCCGCGCACGGGGAATCTCGAACCCTGGATGGCCGGATGGAACAGCACGCGCACCGGCTGGCCGGTTCGTACCAGGACCTCGCCCTCGACCGACACGTGGATCCGCCGGCCGTCGTCGAGTTCGACGATCGCGATCGTGGCAGGCATCAACGCCGCGTGCTGGTCGTTCGGTGCAGGTTCCACCACCATCCACGACACGATCGAACCTGATCCCGACGACGGGGCTGTGGCGCGAGCGGCGTCCCCAGACGCCCCACCTTGCCCGACGTGGGTGTCTCGCCAGTCGATCTCACCTGGTCGAGACACGGCGCCAGGGTGCAGCAGTTGGTGGTGGTGGTACATCGTGGAAACCTCACCTTCGTAGCCTTCGCCCCGTGTACGTCACAGTGCCCGCCGGTATGGGTACGCGACAACGGTCGGACTACCCGGGCACATGCCTGCTTTGCTTGTGAGCCACATCACACCGCCCTGGTTCGGGCCGCCGACGTAGGGCGCCGCGAAGTGGTCGTGCGGCGGGAAGTCCGAGGTCCGCGCGGATCTGAACCGCGACAGCGCGTCGCTGTTGACCAGGGTGTCCATACCGAAATGATTCAGATTCGCCTGTATTCATCACAGCCTGTATCGATCCCGCGCGGAACACGATGAGGAGGGTGTGAACACTTAAGTTAGGTATGTCAAACTTTGTAATGTGATGAAGCGAAATATTGCGCGCACAACCCCGGTCGCCTCGATGGAGGGCGGCTCGGTGAGCGCGCCGTCGCGGCGTCAGCTGCTGATCGGAGGGGCGCTGGCTGGTTCGGCTGGGCTGTTGCTGGGAGCGGGTAAGCAGCAGGAGGCGTCCGCGTCGCCGCACCATGGCGGCCACGGATCCGGGGCCGCCGAGGGGCAAGCGCACGGTACGGCCGTCGCCGGCCACGGGGGCGGAGAGAGCGGGGCGACGTTCCGTCTCGGTCAGCAGGTCGACCACGCGGCGAACGGGTTCGACCCGACCGCGGTGTTGCGCGATTTCGACTACGGCACGACATCGGTGTTGCCGGACGGACGCACGCTGCGCGAGTGGGAGGTGTTCGCCAGCGACGAGGAGATCGAGATCGCGCCGGGGGTGTACTTCCCTGCGTGGACCTTCAATTCGCGGGTGCCGGGCCCCGCGCTGCGGTGCCGGGAGGGAGACCGGCTCCGGGTGCGCTTCACCAACGGGTCCGAGCACCCGCACACTATGCACTTCCACGGCATCCACCCGGCCGAGATGGACGGGATCCCCGGGGTGGGGCGAGGCATCATCGAACCCGGCGCCTCCTTCACCTACGAGTTCGACGCCACCCCGTTCGGGGTGCACCTCTATCACTGCCACGTCAGCCCGCTGGCCGAGCACATCGCGCGCGGCATGTACGGCACCTTCATCATCGATCCCGCGCAGGGACGCCCGCCCGCCGACGAGATGGTGATGGTCATGCACGGGTACAACACCACCTTCGACGGCGAGGGCAACCAGCTCTACGCCGTGAACGGCATCCCGTTCCACTACATGCACGAGCCGGTGCAGGTGAAACGCGGCGAGCTGGTGCGGATCTACCTGGTCAACATCCTCGAGTACGACCCGATCAACAGCTTCCACGTGCACGGCAACTTCTTCGACTACTTCCCCACCGGGACGCGGCTGGAGCCTGCCGAGTTCACAGACACGATCGTCCAGGCGCAGGGCCAGCGCGGGATCTGCGAGATGCGCTTCCCGCATCCGGGTCGGTACATGTTCCACGCCCACAAGACCGAGTTCGCCGACCTGGGCTGGATGGGATTCTTCGAGGTGACCGAGTGACGAACACGCCACCGCGACCGGTGCCGGACGAGACCGGCGCCGGCGGTACCGAGATGTCCCGCGCGGGCGCGTGGAGCCGGGGCGCGGGTGTCGTCGCGATCATCGCGGTGGCCCTCGCGGCGCTGGCCCTGCTGGCCGGTCAGAGCCTGCCGGAGCGCGCGGGCCCACCGATCGAGGACATCGCGGTCGAGCGGACCGTTCTCGAACCGGGACAGATCGTCCTGACCGTGCGCAACGTCGGGCCCGACCCGGTGACCGTCGCCCAGGCATTCGTCAACGATGCCTACGTCAACCTCACCGGGGCCGAGGAGCCGATCGGACGGCTGCAGTCCGAGACGATCACCTTCGACTACCCGTGGATCACCGGTCAGCCCTACCTGGTCTCCATGCTGACGAACACCGGGCTGGTCATCGAGCACGAGATCCCCGCCGCGGTACCCACTCCGGAACCCGGGATGGCGTTCTTCGGCACGATGGCGCTGCTGGGCACCTACGTGGGGGTCATCCCGGTCCTGCTCGGCATGCTGTTGCTGCCGGTTCTGCGTCGGGCGGGCGCCCGCGCGGTCCGGTTCGTGCTCGCTCTCACGGTCGGGCTGCTCGCGTTCCTCGCCTTCGACGGCGCAGGCGAGGGGTTCGAGCTGGCGGCGGCCTCCGGTGGGGCATTCGGTGGCGTCACCCTTGTCGTCCTCGGGGCGGCGGTCGCCTTCCTGGCCTTGATGGGAATCGACCGGTACCTACGGGCCCGGCAGGCGGACGCAGGAGCGTCCGGGCTGCGCCTGTCGGCCATGATCGCGGCAGGCATCGGGTTGCACAATCTCGGCGAGGGCCTGGCCATCGGATCCGCCTACGCGGTCGGTGAGCTCGCCCTCGGCGCGTTCCTGGTGATCGGGTTCACCCTGCACAACACCACCGAGGGACTGGCCATCGTCGCCCCGCTGACCGGACGGCGCACGCCCCTGCTTATCCTGCTGGGACTCGGGTTCCTCGCCGGGGCGCCTGCGATCCTCGGGGCCGTCCTCGGCGCGGGGGTCAGCAACGGCGAGGTCTCCGCGCTGTTGCTCGGTGTCGGTGTCGGCGCGATCATCCAGGTGATCGTCCAGATCGCGCCGTCCCTGCGCGGTCCGGATCGAGCGGCCGTCGACCCGGTGGTCCTGGCCGGAATCGGCGCAGGAATCCTCCTGATGTACCTGACCGGATTGGTGGTTCCCGCATGAGCGATGTCGATCAGGCGGTGGCGATGCCCCGCCGGGCCTTCCTGGCCGCCACCTGCGCCACGGGATGCCTGGCCGTCGCCGGCTGCAGCACCGGGGTGGCGGCCGTCGGCAAGGACAGGAGCACCGAGCCCGCGCGGATCGCGGTTTCCGAGGTCCCGGTCGGTGGCGGGATCGTTCTTGCCGAGCACCAGTTGGTCCTCACCCAGCCCGAACCGGGCGTCTTTCGCGCGTTCGCGGCGGTGTGCACGCACCAGGGCTGCCTCGTGTCCGAGGTCAGCGACGGCACCATCAACTGCGCCTGCCACGGCAGCCGCTTCTCGATCGCCGACGGCTCGGTGGTCCGGACTCCGGCCCGCGAGGCCCTTGCCGGCTACGCGGTGACCCGCACCGGTGACATGCTCACCGTCGAGTGACCTCGGCCCGTCATCGCGGGCTCGGGTGCAGGTAGTCCTCGCACAGCGCCCGCACCGCACTCGGCTGAGGAACCGGGCTTCCTGTGGTGCTCCCGAGGACGATCATGTCCTCGGTCGAGGAGGTCTCGACGGCGAGCTGCCATCCGCCCGATGGCACCCAGAGCAACGCGACCTCGCGCCCGGGGAAGGCATCGCGCAGTCTCGGCACCGCGATGTACGCCTCCGACGCCGGTCCCTCTGCCCCCTCTGCGCAGAACGTGAAGTGCACGTGCTCCAGGTCTGCCCCGACCGAGGCGGAAACCGCCTCGATGTAGCGCCGGAACCCGGGTTCGTTGCTCACATCGAAGTCGGCACTGTCGTGCGCCCGTCGCCTCCGGCTGCTCATGACCGGGTATTCCCCTCCGGGCGGGTGCCGAAACCGATTCGGGTCCAGACCACCGCGTTTCCTGGCGGCGTGTTTCGACGGGTCTGCGACGGGCAATCCTGGCACCGAGGGCGGACACGGCAGGCGTGAGGCCCCGGTAGAAGGGCTGCATCATGAAGGCGGAGCCGGGTAGACGAAGTGTCGTGCTCATCGGTGACCCGGCCGAACTGTCGGAGTTCTCGGCGTGGGCGAGTGCACACGGCGTATTCATCGCCGAGGACGTCGACTCCGATTCGCTGTGTGCGATTGCCACCGAGGATGCACTCGACGGGACCTGCAGCCCGGAGGACGCCCTCCTGCTCAGCGCGGCGGACAAGCTAGGTCTGCAGTGCCTGAACACGGCCGAAGGACGCAGGCTGCTCGAGGGCGCCGAGCACACCAATGCGGTGAGCGCGCGGCCGTCGATGCACGGCATGCGCATCATCGATTGCACGCTCTGATGCTGTCCGCAGGCATGGCGAGGGCGAAGTGAAGGAAGACGCGCTCGATGAAGAAGACGGCGTCAAAGTGAGGCCGTTTCGGTTCCCGCCGAGTCCGCGGGAACGAGAAAGAAGAGGAGAACCGACATGGACAACGATGTCGTCGTCTGGATCATCGTGATCGCGGTGGTCGTCGTGTTGTTGGTGGCCGCGCTCTGGTTCGCTCGACGGACACGGACACAACATCGGCGCACCGAGGCGGCGGAAATCCGCGACCGGGCCGCCGAGCAGTCCCACGAGGTCGGACAGAAGGAGGCGCTCGCCGAGGAGACCGCTGCCCGGGCCCGGATGGCGGAGGCCGAAGCCGACGCAAAGCGGGCTGAGTCCACGCGGCTGGAGGAACGCGCCCAGGCGCGAGGGGGCGAAGCCGCCAAGTCACGCGAGGAACTCGATGCGCAGGTCGAACGGGCCGACGCCATCGATCCCGATGCCACGCAGAAGATCTCGCAACCCGGCCGGGACGAAAGATCCTGATCTGGGCTTGCGTCGAGGCTGGGCCACGGCCACGGCGTTGCGTGCGCCGTTCGAGGCAACGGAGGTCGATCTGGGTGCCCTGAGCTGTTCGGGCGAGGCCCTCATCGAACCGGGATCAGGACTGGAATCGGAGCTTCGATCCCTCCGCGGGCCCGCCCCCGGGAATCCGGGCCCGCGGTGATGCGATCAGAGGTACTGGCCGCACACGGGCCACGCGCCGGGACCCTGGCCCGCGAGCACGTTCTCGCCGACGCGGATCTGCTCCTCGCGGGAGGCGTTCGCGGCGTGGCCCTGGCCGCCGTATGCGGCCCAGGTGCTCGGGGTGAACTGCAGGCCACCGGAGAATCCGTTGCCCGTATCGGCGGCCCAGTTGCCGCTGGCCTCGCACTGGGCGACCGCGTCCCAATTGTGACCTGCCGCGTTGGCGGTACCGCCGGCCAGTCCCATCGGGATGGCGACGAGGGCGCCGGCGGCGGCGATCCAGCCGAGGGTCTTGGTGGCAGTGCGGCGGGCATGGTTGATCGACATGTGATTGGTCCTCTCTGCATCCGAGGCACGGCGGCGGGGTCTCGCCCCGCGGCGATGTTGGCCTCGTCACTGCCCTGATGTGTTGCGTCGGACCGGATCCCGCTGGGCAGTTCGCGAAGATGGGCGAGCCGGTGGTGGTTCTCGTTTGTGAACCGGAAGCGACGGTAGACGCAGTTCGGGGGCCCTCGCACCCCCCGGACGGCGGGCCCGACGCACGGACGCCCGTCCAGATCCGGGGGTCGTCGGCGCCTCCCCCGCAGGTCACGACCGAGATCTAAACATCTCGAAACGTATCCGTTTCGTTACCTGAATGTGACGAAGATCACTCGCAACGTCCCGCCTGTCGGGTTGCGCACGACCCTTTCGTGACACTCTCGAACCGGCATCTGGCGCCCCTCGGCCCCTGGTCGCCGCGTGCCGGAGGGATTAGATTCGGTACATGGCCGACGTTTCCTGGGGGCCACAGCTCGACCTCGGCGCCGCGATCACCGAATCGCAGCGACTGATGGATCACGGCGATCCCGCACGGGCACGGGAGCTACTGGAGGCCGAATCGTCGCTCGCGCCCCCGGAGGAGCTGGAGCTCTGGCAGGGCCTGTGGCAGCTGGCGGACGGCCTGGACCGGGCGCTCCGGGGCGAACCGGTGGCGGCCGCCCGGTCGCTGCGGCGGGGACGGGACCTGGTCGGGTCGTACGAGGACCGGCCGCCCCACGCGCTCGACGTCGCGGGGCTCCTGGCCTGGTCCACCCACCTGATCGACGAGCTCGCGGTCACGACCCGCGATCCCGACTGGGTCCCGCCGGTGCCGCGGCTGCGGATGCCGTGATGGCGTCGGCGGTCAGCCCGAGGTCATGACGTGGTGCCGGTCCGCATGGGTTCCGGCTTCGCCCGCGCCTGTCCGCGGTTCAGTGCGAGGACGGGGATCAGCGCCAGCGCGATCAGTCCCCCGCCCAACGAGAGGACGGCGAAGCTGCTCGATGCGACCACCATCCCGCTGACGATGCCGCCGCCCGCCCCCGCGAGCGCGATGCACAGGTCGACCGAACCCTGGGTTCGCGCCCGCGTCGCGAGCGGGGTCGAGTCGGTGAGAATGGCTGTGCCACTGATCAGTCCGAAGTTCCAGCCGAGCCCGAGCAGGGCCAGTGCGACGGAGAGCAACACCACGGAATCGGCGGGTGCGAGGGCCGCGAGGATGCCGGCGGCGAGGAGGGTGACGCCTGCCGCGACCACGACCGGGATCCGCCCGTACCGGTCGGCCAGCATGCCGGTCAGCGGCGAAGGCAGGAACATGGCCGCGACGTGGATCGCGATGACCATCCCGGTCTGTCCGAGGCCGTGTCCGTGATCGATCATGTGGATCGGGGTCATGGTCATGATCGCGACCATCACGATCTGCGTCACCACCATCACCGTGGCGCCGACGAGGATGCCACGGCGCTGCATGTCCCGGTCGGGCTCGAGCGGCGCCTCCTCGTCCGGGGCGACCGGCTCGGACTGCAGCTGCCGCGCGACGCGCAGCGGATCGGGCCGCAGGAATGCCAAGAGGAAGAGGCCGGCGGCGGCGAAGGCGGCCGAGGACAGGATGAACGGGCCCGCCAGCACGGGGATGCCCCACCCGGCCGCGAGGTCGCCCATGACCTCCACCAGGTTCGGCCCCGCCACCGCGCCGAAGGTCGTCGCGACCATGATCGTGCTGACCGCCCGGCCCCGATGCGAGGCCTCGGCCAGGTCGGTGCCCGCGTACCGGGCCTGGAGGTTGGTCGCGGTCCCGGAGCCGTAGACGAACATGGACACGAACAGCAGCGGGAGGCTGTCGGTGACGGCCGCCAGCACGACCCCGGCACCGCCGGCCGCGCCCGCGAGGTATCCGATGCTCAGTCCGGTCCGGCGGCCGAGCCGGTGCGAGACCCGCCCGACGATCAGCGCCGCGGCCGCGGACCCGAGCGTGAACAGGGCCGAGGACAGGCCGGCGAAGCGGCTCGACCCGAGCATCTCCTTGGTGAGCAGGGCGCCGACGGTGACGCCTGCGGCCAGCCCGGCGCCGCCGAGGATCTGCGAGGTCACCACCACGATCAGCGTGCGGCGCTGCGTGCTCGTCCGGAGATCGCCGAGGCGGGCGGGAGACGTGGTGTCCATCACTGTCTTTCGTCGGTCGGGACGCGCGGGCGCATTCAGCCTATTGCGCCGCGCGTCCGACCCCGACGGTCGCGCCCCGGTCAGGCGGCGACCGACACCTCGTCGTCCTCGTCGTCGGCGTCGACCGTTCCCACGGGCGACGGCTCCTGCGCGTAGTGGAAGTGCGGGCGACGGTGGCCGAGGAACGAGCCGAACCAGGACATCACCGCGATGTAGCGGTTGCGGAACCCGACCAGGTAGACCATGTGCACGGCCAGCCACAGCACCCAGGCGATGAACCCGGTGAGCTCGATGCTCTTGACCTTCGTCACCGCGCGGAAGCGGTTGATGATCGCCATCGAGCCCTTGTCGCGGAACTTGAAGGCGGTGCCGCGTGGGGTCTTGCCGAGCACGGTCCTGGCGACGTGGCGTCCGCCCTGCATCGCAACCGGCGACTGACCCGGCAGGTTGTTCAGCGAGGTCATGTCGCCGACGGCGAAGATGTCGGCGCGGCCGCCGACCGTCAGATCCGGGTTCACCAGCAGCCGGCCGGCCCGGTCCGTGTCACAGCCGGTGCGCTCGGCGAGCACGCCCGCGAAGTCGTTGGCCTGCACGCCCGCGGACCACACGATGGTCTCGGCGGTGCGCCGCACGCCGGCCTCGCTGCCGTGCGCCTTGAAGGTGGCGCCGTGTTCGTCGATGTCGGTGACCAGCGTGTTCAGCACAACCTCGACGCCCGACTTCTCCAGCGAGGCCTTCGTGTACTCGCTGAGCTTGCCGCCGTAGGCGGGCATCGCGACACCGGCGCCCTCGACCAGGGTGACGGTGACGTCGTCGGCGGTGATGCCGCGGATCGACTGCTCGAAGTAGCGGCCGGCGAGCTCCTTGATCTGACCGGCGAGTTCGACGCCGGTAGCGCCAGCGCCGATCACGATGAAGCTGAGCAGGTTCTTGGCGCGCTCCGGGTCGGTGGTGGTGTGCGCCTCCTCGAAGCACCGCACGATCTGGTCGCGCAGCCGCTTCGCGTCGTTGACGGTCTTGAGCGCGTAGGTGACCTTGGCGAACTCGTCGCGGCCGAAGTACGACTGGCGCGCACCCGTGGCGGCGATCAGGAAGTTGTAGCCGAGGGTGTGCCGCTCGCCCGCGGCCTCGTAGACGAGTTCCTTGGCGTCGGCGTGCACATCCACGACCCGGCCGAGCCGGACGTCGGCGTTCGGGTACTTCGCGAGGATCGCGCGGATGGACGGTGCGATCTCGCCCGCCGAGAGCACGCCGGTCGCCACCTGGTAGAGCAGCGGCTGGAACAGGTGCTCGGTGGTCTCGGAAATGAGGACGAACGGCGTGCCGGCCTTCGCCAGCTTCTTCGCCGCCGCGAGCGCGCCGAACCCCGAGCCCACGATGACGACCTCGGTCCGGTCCATCCCTGCGTCGACCACGACAACCTCCAGCTCGATCTGATGTATGAGTTACACCGTAGGGATGCAATCCGGTGTTTCGCCAGCTAGCTCCGGGTATCCAGAATTCTCTTATCTGGATTGCTAATGAATAGAATGTGAGCATGGACTTTCGGCAACTGCGCTACTTCCTGGCGGTCAGCGAGGAGCTGAGCTTCAGCCGGGCCGCGAAACGGTGCTTCATCTCGCAATCCGCCGTCAGCCACCAGGTCACCCGGCTCGAGCAGGAGCTCGGCGCCCCGCTGTTCGAGCGGTCGACGCGGGTGGTGCGGCTGACCCCGGCCGGGTCCCGGCTGATCCCCATCGCCCAGCAGGTGCTGAGCCTTGAGACCAAGGCGTACTCCGTCGTGCGCGAACCGAGGAACCGGATCCGGATCACCGCGAACATGAGCTTCGCGGCGCAGAGCCTCGACGCGATCGCCCGCGTGCGGGAGTCGCATCCGGACGTGGACATCGAGTTCGTGATCAAGAGCTTCACCGAGCGTATCGACGCGGTCGCCTCGGGCGACGCGGACATCGCCCTGATCCGCGGGCGGGCGGATCGTCCCGGCCTGGAGACTGTGCCACTCGGCGTCGACGACCTGGTGATCGTGACGTCGCGCCGACACCCGCTGTCCGCGTTCTCGACGGTCGAGCTGGGCGAGCTCGCTCCGTATCAGTTGCTGCTCCCGCCGCGCAGCAGTCAGGTGCTGCTGCACACCGTCGTCGAGGACGCCTTCCGTGAGATCGGGCGCCGGGTCTCCCTCGGGCCCTCGATCGCCAGCGACCACGCGGCGACCCTCGAGGTCATCACCAACCCGAGGGCCTGGACCGTGCTGTACGCCAGCACTGCCGCCGAGACACCTCGAACCGGGCTCTGCTTCATGCGCGAGGCCAACAACCGGCTGCGCATCCCGGTGTGCGGGGTGGTGCGCACCGGCGGCGCGGACTCCCCGGCGCTGGCCAGCGTCATGCACGCACTCCGTCAGTCGATGGACGGTGCAACCCCTGAGTCGACCTGATCCCGTCGAGGGTCAGCGTGCCGCTGTTCGATCGCCTCTGCCACCAACCGTCGAGTATCGCGTGGGTGACGGTCGCAGCGATATCGGTTCGGTGGGTACTGCACCCCTGATCCGTAGCGTCACGCGCAATCGGCTGGAACCAGTCACCCGGCCACCGCGTCGAGGAAGTTCCGGGAATGCGTGCGTCGATTCTTTGCGATGAAGTCGGCCCACGACTCGACGTGCGGGTGACGTTTGATCAGGTTTCGCCGTTCGCATTCCGGCATTCCTCCCCAGACTCCGAATTCGACGCGGTTGTCCAGGGCATCTGCCCCGCACTGCAGGACCACAGGGCAGCGCTCGCAGAGCGCAGCAACCTCTCGTTGTTTCCTCTTGCCCCGTACGAACATCCTGTCGGGGTCACCGAGGCGGCAACGAGCCCACCTGACCCAGCTACCGGGTGCGTCGATGAGGGCGGTGTGGGGGAAGTCGAGATTATTGATCATGTCTCTGGATGCTCTTCACTAGACCGAACTGACGGGCAACGTGGTCGTCACGAGGCTGGGCTGGTTCCGCGGGACAGATGGGGCCGTTCCTGACCGGGTGCGTGGGCATATCCGGCATCGCTACCCCGTCGGCAGCGGCAGGTCATCGATCCCTGACCGTTCGAGCTGCGAGGCGGGTGCCTCCTCGGTGTCTCCGCGTGCTTCCTCGGTCTCCCATCGTGGTGGCCGCTCAGGACCGATGGCGCCCATCGAGCACATGACGGTTCGTGTCATTGCACCGACTGCCCGGATCTGGAGTTCGAGGGCCGCGTCGGCAGCCGAGAGCACAAGCATCGTCGGGACGCCGATCCACAGCGGAATCTTCATCGGTCCTCCTCGGATCAGGCGGTTCGCCAGTGCGCCGCGCACCTGTCGGCAAATGTGTCGCATCCCATACTTCGTCGAGACTGACGACGATCACCACCGGAAGATGACGGGGGGAGGTACCTGTCTTTGAATCAGAGGTGTCGGCTACCACCCCTGCGGGCCGAAGATCTGCACCGGGCTACCGACCGGCTCGCGCATCGGCCGCCGGGAGGTCGCGCCAGCCGCTCAGCACCCGGTGGACCTGCTCCGCACCGTGCAACTCGTCGGGCGGCTCGGGCAGGTGCGCGGGATAGAGCAGGAACGGCCGGGTCTGCGGGCCGCCGAGCCCCCCGTGCGAGCCGACCTGTTCCTCGAACGCCGCGATCTCGCCGGTGTCGGGCCAGTACCGGCCGTTGATCATGATGTCGGCGACGTTGTCGAAGCCGTCGGTCCTGCGGATCCGCTCGAGGGTGCCGGGGCCGAAGTCCGCCAACGGGTTCCGGCCCGCCACGAATCCGGTGTCGACCTCGATGCTGCCGTGGGAGCCCAGCACGATAGATCCCTTGCCCTCGCGGGCCACGAGGATGAACCCCACCCCGGGATGAGTGGTGAGGGCGGGCAACAGGGACGGATGGTGCTCGGTGATCCAGCGCATCGTCGCGCGGCCTGCGGCGAGCGGGAAGCTCACCAGCCCGACGTTGCCGGACGCGAGCACCACCGGCTGCTCGGGCGGCGCGGTGACCCGGTCCGGCGGCGGCGTGGACCGCAGGCTCGCGGTGGCGTACCCGAGGCCCTCCGCGCCGCGTCCCTGCGCGCCTGCGTCCGGGATGTCCTTGTCGTGGTGCAGCCACCGCCGGTGCTGCGGCTGCGGCCGGTCCGCCTCGCACTCGCGCAGTACCAGGGCCTCGAGATTCTCGCCGAAGCGGCCGCTGAACGTCTCGCCCTGGCTCTGGCCGTGGTCCGAGAGGACGACGATGTTGTACGGCCGGTCGGCCTGCGCCGCGACGGCGGCGATCATGCCTATCTCCGCATCGAGCTTGCGCAGCACCGCGAGGGTCTCCGGCCGTTCCACCCCGGAATGGTGCGAGACCTCGTCATAGCCGACGAGGTCGACGTAGATCACGTTGCGGCCCTTGATGATGTCGCCGATCACGGCGGCCACCACGACATCTGTCTCGACGACGGTGGTGAAGGCCCGCACCAGCGGATAGATGCCGCCGCGGCGTACCCGCGGACGAATGTCCCGTCTGCGCTGGTGCCAGGCCTGGCGAATCTCGCGCAACACCTCGGCGACCAGCCTGATGAAGGTACGGACGGCGCTCGCCGGGTCGATGAAGTAGTCCGCGTACCCGGTGCCGCCGCCGCCCATCCGGGCGCCCTTCATCCTGCTGACCACCAGGACGTTGTCCTCGGCGCCGCCGGAGAACAGGTTGCCGCGGCTCGCTCCCCCGTCGGCGAGCAGCCCCGGTATCGACGCACGTTCTCGTTCGCGTTCGGCGTTGTCGCTCGGATTGCTGAACACCGCAACCTTCTTCGTGGCCTTGTCATACCACCGGAATGCCGGGACGTTGTGGTTGCTGCCGTGCAGGATCCCCAACTGGCTGGCGCCGGTCTGACTGCTCCAGTCGGTGTGCCATGGCATCAGGCGGTGGGACTCGTCGCGGACCATCGCGGCGAGGTTGGGGACCACCCCTGATCGCATCGCGCGCTGCAACACCTTGTAGCCCAGCCCGTCGATCTGGATGCACAACAGCCCCGGGCGATCCGAGGCACCGTCGGGCAACTTCTTGCGGCGCAGGCGAAAACGCTGACGGCGCACCAGCATCATGCGATACGTGTCGTCACGCCGCGAAGCTATCGCACCGGACACCGCCGAGCTCACCAGCGACAACAGCAACGCGAGAATGACGATGTCGGTCGCGCTCTCCGCCGTGGCGACCGGCAGGATGCGCACCGAGAGCAGCATGATCAGGCCGCTCCCGACGAACGCGAATAGGAACAGCAGCGCCGGTCCGACCCACAGCATGGCGCGCAGCAGCAGTGGCCAGAGCACCGTGCTGAGCAGACCGAACACCAGGGCCAGCGCGAGCGCACTCGGAGCCGATCCGAGCGGACCGGGGGCGCTGGTACTGGCCAGCTCGACGCCGGGCATTACCGCGTCGATCACCATCAGCGCCACGGCCGATATCAGCCACAGCACGAGGAATTCGGTGACGGTACGGGCCGCCGATCCCAGAGTGCGCATGCACACCTCCATCCACCTGGATCGTAGGTGGCCAACGGTCCGGGATGCATTGCGGCGCGGTGCTAGGTTCGAGGTGGAACACTCCCCACGACAGCGGTGGCAGCCATGGCGATCGACCATTTCGATGTCCTGATAGTGGGTGCCGGCCTGTCCGGGATCGGTGCCGGGTACCACCTGAAGACGAGATGCCCGGACAAGACGTACGCGATTCTCGAGGCGCGCGGCGCGATCGGCGGGACCTGGGATCTGTTCCGCTATCCCGGTGTTCGCTCGGACTCCGACATGTACACCCTCGGGTACTCCTTCCGGCCGTGGACGGACGCGAAGGCCATCGCCGACGGCCCGTCGATCCTGAGCTATGTCCGCGCTACGGCACGGGACGAGGGGATCGATCGGAACATCCGGTTCGATCACCGGGTGACCCGCGCGGAATGGTCCAGCGAGGACGCCAGGTGGACCGTCGAGGCCCAGCACGGCCCCGAGGCCGAGATCGTGCGCCTGACGTGCAACTTCCTGTTCATGTGCAGTGGCTACTACGACTACCGGGAGGGCTACACGCCGGAGTTCGAGGGGGTCGACCGGTTCACCGGCCGGGTGGTGCACCCGCAGCACTGGCCCGACGACATCGACTGGGCAGGCAAACGCGTCGTCGTGATCGGCAGTGGTGCGACCGCGGTGACGCTGGTCCCGGCGATCGCGGAGTCCGCCGCGCACGTCACCATGCTGCAGCGATCGCCCAGCTACGTCTTGTCCGTGCCGGACGAGGACGTGATGGCGAACCGGTTGCGCGCGCTGCTGCCGCCGAAGCTGGCCTACGGCATCGTTCGATGGAAGAACGTGCTGCGCTTCATGCTCTTCTTCACGCTGAGCCGGCGTGCACCCGCTGTCGTCAAGAGGATGCTCCGCAAGCAGGTGCAGGCACAACTGCCTGCAGGATTCGACGTCGACGCCCACTTCACGCCCCGTTACGACCCGTGGGACCAGCGCATGTGCTTCGTGCCGCACGGTGATCTGTTCAAGGCGATCCGGCACGGTCGGGCGGACATGGTCACCGACCGGATCGAGACGTTCACCGAGCAGGGAATCGAGCTCGCGTCCGGGGCGGAGTTGGCGGCCGACATCATCGTGACGGCCACCGGGCTGAAGCTCATTGTGGGTGGCGGCGTCGGGCTGAGCGTGGACGGCGTCCCCGTCGATGCCGCAAAGGCGCTGAGCTACAAGGGGATGATGATGAGCGACGTCCCCAACTTCGCCAGCTGTATCGGATACACCAATGCGTCGTGGACGCTCAAGTGCGACTTGACATGCGAATACGTGTGCCGACTGCTCAATCACATGGCCGCAGACGGTTACCGGCAGTGCACGCCCCGCAACGTCGACCCGTCGATCACCACGATGCCGATCATCGACTTCTCGTCCGGGTACGTGCAGCGCTCGATCCACGAGTTCCCGAAACAGGGATCGAAGAAGCCGTGGCGGCTCTACCAGAACTATGCCCTCGACATCGCAATGCTGAAATACGGATCCGTCGAGGACGCCATGGAATTCGTGCGGGCCGATGCGACGGGCGACCGCCGCGCGGACGTCGTGGGCTGATCACCTGCCGGGCGGCGGATCGGTAGGTCTGGGATCGTGGGTGCCATGTCCGATCGAACACCGCGGGTCCGATGGCACGGGCACGCCACCGTCTCGATCACGGACGGCGGGACCACCATCCTGACCGACCCGATCCTCACCGACCGGGTCGCACACCTGCGGCGTAGACGCGGACCCAATCCGCTCCACACCTCGGGCCAGGTGACGAACCCGCTGCGCCCGGACGCGGTGGTGCTGTCCCATCTGCACGCGGACCACACCCATCTGCCCTCACTGAGACTGATCGGCGGCGACGTGCCGATCCTCGTCCCCGCAGGCGCGGTCGGCCAGATGTCGGGGCTCCGGGCGTTCGGCGATCGGTTGATCGAGGTGAGCCCCGGCGACGAGGTGCGCATCGGCGGTGTGCTCGTCCGCGGCGTTCCGGCCGAACACGACGGTCGACGCTGGCCACGCGGGCCGCACCGGGTGCGGGCGCTCGGATACGTGATCGAGGGCGAGGGGCGTACCTACTTCGCCGGGGACACCGCCCTGTTCGGGTCGATGTCGGACTGGATCCCCGAGTGCGATGTGGCTCTCATCCCCGTCGGCGGGTGGGGGCCGAGTCTCGGCCCGGGCCACCTCGACCCGGCAGCGGCGGTCCGCGCGGCGGTCGCGGTCGGCGCCCGCACGGCGATCCCGGTGCACTTCGGCACGCTCTGGCCGATGGGGTTCGATTCGGTGCGCCCCGAACGCTTCTACGGGCCCGGCGCCGAGTTCGTCCGCCGGATGGCGGAGGCGGGTCTGTCCGCCACCGAACTGCGTCCCGGCGAGTCGAGCTGAGGGGCAGCCAAAAGCAACCCAAGAGAGACCACATCGGCCGCGGCGTCCCGACGGATCTGGGTAACGTCGGGGTTCGAGGATTCGATGAAAAGGGTGGCTCGGGCGTATTCCCCCATGAGAAGATTGGAAGATTCTCTACCCGGAGTTCTGCTCGAGGCTGACGGACCTCGGCGGGCGTGCATCGATCGGAGTCGGTGCAGGTCAGCCCAGATTGCTAAGGCGGCGGCGGATGGACACGTCGAATGGTTCCCACGGGGCCGGAAACGGATTCTCGGCGGCGCAGCGCGAGCTCGAGGTGTTGCGAACCGAGCTCGACGATGTCGACCGGCATCTGCTCGAGGACGTCCGTGCACGCATCGAGGTGTGCACCCGGATCGCCAAGGTCAAGAGGCGGCATTCGATACCGATGATGCAGCCGCAGCGGGTCGGTTTCGTCCAGGACCGCGCGCAGACCTACGCGGTCGAGCACGAGCTGTCCCCAGACTTCTTCCGTTCGCTCTACGAGCTGCTCATCCGCGAGACCTGCCGAGTCGAGGACCTGATCATCGACGCGGACGGATCCGAGCCGGAGGGTGCGAGCGGTCCGTCCGGACGTGGGGGCTGACGCCCATGACTCCGACGCGAACGCTCCTCATCGACAACTACGACTCCTTCACCTACAACCTCTACAGTCTGCTGGCCGAGGTGAACGGGGTCCCGCCGACCGTGGTGACGAACGACGTCGACTGGGCGTCGGTGAACCTGGCCGACCACGACAACATCGTCATCTCTCCTGGGCCGGGAAGGCCGGACCGGGACCGGGATTTCGGCATCAGCGCAGCCGCGATCACCGATGCCGATCTGCCCGTTCTCGGCGTGTGCCTTGGGCACCAGGGGCTGTGTCACCTGTTCGGCAGCCCGGTCCTGCCCGCACCGACGCCCATGCACGGGCGGGTGTCCGAGGTCCATCACACGGGGGAAGGACTGTTCGCGGGTATCCCGTCGCCCTTCCGCGCGGTCCGGTACCACTCCCTGATCGTCGAGCATCTCGATGATGAGCTCGAGGCGCTGGCCCATACCCGCGACGGCCTCTTGATGGCGGTGCGCCACCGAGAGCGTCCGCTCTGGGGCGTCCAATTCCACCCGGAGTCCATCTGCACCGATCACGGCCGCGCGCTGCTGACCAATTTTCGGGATCTGACCCCCCGAGCGCGGGCGGGCTCCCGTGGGGCAGCGGCGCGCCCGATGACCCTGCCGCTTGCCGAACCCCGCTATCGCGTCGACAGCGTGCGCATCGACAGGGCACTCGATCCGAAGGAGGTCTACGAGGTCCTGTTCGCACGCGGCCCGAACAGCTTCTGGCTTGACGGCAGCGCGGCATTGGAGCCGGATTCGCGGTTCTCCGTCATGGGCGACTGCTCCGGCCCACTGGCCGAGTACGTCACCTACAGCGTCACCGAGACCACAGTGCAGGTGCACCGGCAGGGGCAGCTCGCGCGGGAGGTACACACCACCTTCTTCGACTACATGGACAAGCAGTTGCGCGCTCGCGCGGTGGCCCCCCGCCCCGATCTCCCTTTCGGTTTCTGCCTCGGCTACGTCGGGTACCTCGGCTACGAGCTGAAGGCGGACACCTGTGGGCAGCTCGTCCACACCTCGCCGAATCCGGACGCCGCCGTCGTCTTCGCGGACCGAGCCCTTGTGCTCGACCACGAGGCCGACTGCTGCTATCTGCTCGCTCTCGACGACGGTTCCGACGACCAGGACGGCACCCGCTGGCTGACCGAGACGGCGGTCGCACTTTCGGAGTTCGATGTGGTCCCCCACGAGCCGGCGTCCCCGCCCCCGCTGGTCCATCTCGACGCCGACACCGAGCCGCGGTTCCGGCACGACCGGGACACCTATCTCGCGCTGATCGAGCAGTGTCTCAGCGAGATCCGGTCCGGCGAGTCGTACGAGGTGTGCCTGACCAACACCGCGACCCTGAACGGAGCGATCGACCCGCTGGATCGCTATGCGTGCCTGCGCGAGATCAGCCCGACCCCGTACAACGCGCTCCTGCAGTTCTCGGGGATCTCGGTCCTGAGCGCCTCGCCCGAGCGCTTTCTCCGGATCGGCGCGGACCGGGTGATCGAGTCCAAGCCGATCAAGGGCACCCGGCGGCGGTCGTCCTCGCCGGACACGGACGAGGCCCTGCGCCGCGACCTCGGTGACAGCGAGAAGGATCGCGCCGAGAACCTGATGATCGTCGACCTGGTCCGAAACGACCTGTCCCGCGTCTGCCTGCCGGGATCGGTGCACGTCCCGAAGCTGTTCGACGTCGAGACCTACGCGCCTGTGCACCAATTGGTCTCGACCATTCGCGGCACCCTGCGGCCGGGCGTCTCGGTGGTGGACTGCATCCGGGCGACCTTCCCCGGAGGATCGATGACCGGCGCGCCGAAGGTGCGGACCCTCGAGATCCTCGACAAGCTCGAGGACGGCCCGCGCGGGGTCTACTCGGGTGCGATCGGGTACTTCTCGCTCACCGGCACCGCTGATTTCTCCATCGTGATCCGGACCCTGGTCGCCACGGCCGACGAGGTGACGTTCGGTGCGGGCGGCGCGATCATGGCCATGTCCGACCCGGACGAGGAATACGAGGAGACGATGGTCAAGGCCGTCACCATGAAACGTTGCCTGTCCATGAACACCGACCATCCGGACCAGGCCGGACCGTGATCGGCACTGGATCTGCGCGGGCGTCGTCGCAGTTCCGCACCGCTGTGGTCGTCGGCGGCGCGGGA
Source organism: Rhodococcus maanshanensis NBRC 100610 (assembly GCF_001894865.1). Taxonomy (GTDB): domain Bacteria; phylum Actinomycetota; class Actinomycetes; order Mycobacteriales; family Mycobacteriaceae; genus Rhodococcus_G; species Rhodococcus_G maanshanensis. The sequence continues at coordinate 197,101 of NZ_BCXA01000003.1, forward strand.
TCGGTCGGCGCGATGCTGGTGGCGTTGCTGCGCGGCGACGGGGCCCGGGTCCTGGTGGTCGATCCCCGCTGTGCGGCGCGCACAGACACCATCACCGACGCGGATGCCATGGCTGCGGACCTGACGGCCCCGACCGGGGAACTCCTCGAGGCGCTGCGCTCTGCCGACCTCGTGGTGCTGGCCGTGCCGGAGTCGGTCGCGCTGGCCGCCGCCCCCGATATCCCCGTGCTCATCTCCCCCGGCACCCTGCTCGTCGACACGCTGTCGGTCAAGACGCGGTTCGCGCGCGCGCTCACGGACTCAGCGCCGGGGCTTCCGGCCGTCGGGGTCAACCCGATGTTCGCGCCGGACCTGGGTATGGGGGGCCGGCCGGTGGCCGCGGTCACCTATCGCCGGGGTCATCAGGTCGACGGGTTCCTCGCGTCGCTGTCCGGATGGGGGGCCGAGATCGTCCGGCTCGCACCGGAACAGCACGATCGGATCGTGGCGGCGACGCAGGCGCTCACGCACGCCGCGGTATTGGCCTTCGGCCTTGCGCTTGCCGAGCTCGATGTGACGAGCGAGGAACTGTCCGCCACCGCGACCCCACCGCACACGGTGGCGCTGGCTCTGCTGGCCCGGATCGGGGTCGGGAACCCGGCGGTGTACCGGGATGTCCAGGCCGGGAATCCGTTGGCGGGCAGGGCACGCGACGCCCTGGCGGCGGCGGTGACCCGGTTGTCGGCTGTGGTCGAGCACGGCACCGAGGCCGATTTCGATGCGCTGGTGTCCGCCTCGCGTCGTCCTCTCGGCGACCGCACCCGCCAGTACGGCGAGCTGTGCGCGGAGATCTTCCACGGCCTGGCATCCGAGGAGGTATCGGTGCGATCGGAGGTGATCGAGTCGTGACAGGTCCATTCGAAACGTACGGCGGGGTGTTCGGGTTCGAGGGCCTGCTGTCGCCGCCGTCCCTGCCCGAGTGCGACGAGTCGAATCCGGTCGAGAGCGCGGTGATCTGCAGCCTGGTCAGGAGCTGGCCGCGCCGGGCGACGGTGCGGCGGGTCGAACCCGAGCTCGACGACTTCTTCGATCCGGCCAAGGCCGACTTCCCCGAGGAACTGCTCCCCTTCCGCGAGCACGACCTGTACCGCTGCCTGGACGAGACGAAAAAGGACCGGCTGCGGGCCTGGGGATGGATCGCCTACAACAAGAACGTGATGGACATCGAGCAGTTCGTGGTGAACCCGGGTTTCCAGTTGCTCTCCCGCGACGCGTTCGGCACCGGGCTCGGCGATCGCCACCGCGCGGCGGCGCTGCAGTCGATGGTCGACGAGGAGTACCACACCCTGATGCACCTCAATGCCAGCGCCGCGACGCGCAGGCACCGGGGTTGGCCGTTGCGCGAGGACGCCCTGCCCACCGCCCAGACGGTCCGGCGCCACCACGCGGCTGCCGTGGGCCACACCGATCCGCGGGCCGCCGCGCTGACGACCCTCGCCTTCACCACGGTCGCCGAGACGTCGATCAGCGCCTACCTGGCTCTGATGACCGAGGACGAGGAGGTGCAGCCCGTGAACCGGGCGACCGTGGCGCTGCACCGCCGCGACGAGCTCTGTCACTCCTCCATCACCGGCGATCTGGTGACGATGGTGTACGACGGCCTCGACGCGGACGACCGGCACACCCTGCTCGAGGGTCTGCGTGACGGGGTGGACGCGTTCACCGGGAGCGATATGACCACCTGGCGGTCCATCCTCGAACGGGAAGAGGTCACCGGTGCGGGCACTATCATCGCGGACGTCACGGCGGACAGCGACCGCAAGCCGATGGTTCAGGACTGCAGTGCGATTCGGCGGCTGTGCGAGCACCTGGGCATCGCGAAGGACGTCCGCCCTGCGTGGTGACAGGTGTGAACGAGAACGAGCACGTCAGCTGTGACCCTGTGCTGCTTCGGCTCTCTCGACGGCCGCGCGAGTGAGATCGATGAGTTTTGCAGTGTTCTCGGTGGTGGCCGGGTAGCCGGCCGAGGTCACTCCGACAACGAACTCGCCGGTGAGCGCGCCGTATCCGATGTGCGTGTCATCGCCCTGACTGACGATGCCTGCGAATGCCCTGTCACCGATATCGACCGGTGCAGGCAGCGCTACGAAACCCTGGACGGCTTCACTTTTGTCGATCGCTTGCTCGAATGCAGTCGAGGCCGAGTCGGAGCTGGGATATCGATCTGCTGAAATGGTCACCTTCCTGCCGCCGTCCCCTTCGTAGATCGCCATTCTCGTCGCCTCGGGTGTGCCGGCAGCATCAGGGTTTTCGGTCGGCGTGTTCTGTCTGGCCATCTCCGGGAAGTGGTTCTGTACGACGTCCAACGTGACCAGAGCCTCCTGGGGCAATTGGTTCGTCCCGGATGTCGTGACGTGGTCGTGCGATTCGGCACCGGGCTGCGTGGGTTGCTGTCCGCAGCCTGATGCCAGCACGACTCCTGACAGGACGATCGAGAGCGTGACGATAGGTGCGCGACTGCCGATACGTCGCACACGGTTTCGCTCCCTTTGTTGCACCTCGCTCGTTCCTCTCTCGTGGGACAGCCCACGGAACGGACGGTGGTCGGCGACCCGGCGACCGTGACGATCAATGCGAGGAGAGGTACTCCTCGAGCGCCGGACCGACCACGGCCAACGAGTCGGGTTCGATCATCTGATTGTGGCCGCAGTCGACGCGGACCTCACGGATCCCACCGGTGACCGCCGGACGCCACTCCTCCGGGGAATGCTCGCCGTTCCCGGAAGCGCCTGCCGCGCTGAAGAAGAGCAGGTCGCCGTCGAAGACCGCGGGACGGAACCGGTGCATGATCTCCGCCGAGTTGGTGAATCCGGCGCTGATCCGCTCGAGGTGCGCGGCGGTGAGGCCGGTGTGCTGCCCGAGGGACTCGTCGAGCAACTCGACCGCCCGCGCGTAGGTCAGCTCCTCCCCCTCAGGGGTGCTCAGATCCAGTCCGAGACCCTGCAGCAGCTCCTCCACGGTCAGCGCCTGTGGGATTCCGTCGGCGGTGACATAGCTGTCCATGATCGCGAGGGTTGCCACCTCGGCGCCGTCGCGTCGCAGCTCCACGGCCATGGCGTGCGCGATCACGCCGCCGAGGGACCAGCCGAGCAGGTGGTATGGGCCGTGGCCCTGGACCGCGCGCATCTCCTGCACGTACCGGTGCGCCAGTTGCTCGATCGACTCGAAGCGCGGCCCACCGCTGATGAGCGGCAGTTGCAGGCCGAACGCGGGTCGGTCCTGGGCGAGGTGCTGGACCAGCCCGGCGTATCCCCAGCTCAGACCGATTCCGGGGTGCACGCAGAACAGGGCCGGCTTGGAACCGCTTGGCCGCAGCGGGATCACCACCTGCAGGGCCTCGTCGGCGGCCGACTGCGCCGACTCCTCGTCGAGGCGGTGCGCCAGCCCGGCCGGAGTCGGATCGAGGAAGATCGACTGCAGCTGGATCCGGTCCCCGAACCGCTCGCGGAGTTCGGTGACGACCCGGGTGGCCACGATCGAGGTGCCCCCCAGATCGAAGAAGCTGTCGTCGACGCCGACGCGTTCCACACCGAGCACCTCGGCGTAGGCCTCGGTGATCGCGAGCTCGGTCGGTGTGACCGGCGCGCGGTACTCGTCGGTGCGAGCACCGAACTCGGGTGTGGGCAACGCCTTTCGGTCGAGTTTGCCGACGGGCGTCATCGGGATCGTGTCGAGGACCACGACGGCCGAGGGCACCATGTGAGCCGGCAGTCGGCTGGAGGCGAAGGACCTGACCTGGGCGGGCACCAAGGTGCGGCCCTCCACCGGGTGTACGTAGGACGCCAGCAGCGTGTCCCCTGACGGTCCTGTCCGCCCGATGGTGGCCGAGAACGCGATGTCGGGGTGGTGCGTCAGCACGGTGTCGATCTCACCGAGTTCGATGCGGAACCCATGGACCTTGACCTGGAAGTCGCTGCGGCCGACGTACTCGATGGTGTGATCTCCGGTCCGCGGGTCGCGCTGCCACCGGACGATGTCACCCGTCCGGTACATCCGCTGCCCCGGGTCGCCGAACGGGCTCGCCACGAAGCGCTCGGAGGTCAGCCCGATCCGGTTGTGGTACCCACGGGCCAGCCCCAGGCCGAGGATGTACATCTCGCCGGGCACCCCGACCGGCACCGGCTGCAGGTGCGCGTCGAGCACGACCTCGCCGAATCCGATGGCCGGATTGCCGATGTTGACCGGCACGCCACTCTCCATCGGGTCGCTGACGCTGGCCTGAATGGTGGTCTCGGTCGGCCCGTAGCCGTTGAACATCCGGCGTTCTCGCGCCCAGACGTCCACCAGGTCCGGCGGGCACGCCTCTCCTGCGACCGCGAGCACCTGCAGCTCCGTCAGGTCCCGGTCCTCCATCGAGGCCAGGGCGGTCGGGGTGATGAAGGCGTGGGTGACGTGCTCGCGCCGGAGCAGGTCCTCGAGGTCGGAGCCGCCGTACACGGTCGGCGGCACGATCACCACGCCCGCGGACGTACCGAAGGCCATCATCAGTTCGAACACCGAGGCGTCGAAGCTCGGCGACGCCAGGTGCGAGACCCTCGATCGTTCGGTGACCCCGAACCGGCTGTGTTCCTCCGCAGTGAGGTTCGCGATGCCCTGATGGGTGACGATGACGCCCTTGGGCAGGCCGGTGGATCCGGAGGTGTAGATCAGATAGGCCGGGTGGGCGAGGTGCAGGGGGACGGTCCGGTCCGCGTCGGTGACAGGGGACGCGGACATCGCGGACATGGACGCGAGGAAGTCGGGGGCGTCCATCACTAGCCACGGCATCGTGTCGGGAAGCTGGCCCCGCCGCGATTCGACGGTCAGGCCCACGACGGCGCGGGAGTCGACGAGCATGTACTCGATTCGCTCCGGCGGGTAGGTCGGGTCGACGGGCACGAACGCGGCGCCTGCCTTCGCCACCGCCCAGATCGACACGATCTCCTCGATCGAGCGCGGCAGGCCGAGCGCGACGAAGGTCTCCGGGCCGACCCCGGACTCTCGAAGCACGCGTGCCAACCGGTTCGAACGATCGTCGAGTTCGCGATACGTCAGGTGCTGGTCCTCGAAGGACAACGCGAGCGACTCGGGTGCGGCGGCCGCGGCCGCGGACAGGATCTCCGGCCACAGTTGCGGCGCACCGCCCTCGGGCCCGAGCGCGGGCGCCATATCGGACATCTCGGCCTCGCCGAGGATGCCGATGTTGCCGATCGCCCCGCGTGGGTCGGCGGTCACCGAGTCGAGAATCCGGACGAAGCGGTCCGCGAAGGCGTGCACGGTCTCGGGGTCGAACAGGTCGGTGGCGTAGTCGATTCCGCCGCGTACACCGGCGGGTGTGCCGTCCGCCGCGATGTTCTCGGCGAGGATCAGTTCCAGGTCCTCCTTCGCGACCCGGATGTCGAGGTCGACGCCGTCGACATCGAGGCCGGGCAGCGCGAGGTGGGGCTGTTCGGTGTTCTGGAACTCCAGCGCGACCTGGAAGAGGGGCTGGTACGACGTGGATCGGACCGGGTTCAGCGCCTCGACGATCCGCTCGAACGGGAGGTCGGCGTGCGCGAACGCCGCGAGATCCGTCTCCCTGGCCGATTCGAGCAGTTCGATGAAGCCGGCGTCGGGATCGACGTGTGTGCGCAGCACCAGAGTGTTGACGAACATGCCGATCATCTCGTCGAGTTCGGCCTCGCCCCTACCGGCGATCGGGGTTCCGATGGCGACGTCGTCGGTGTCGCCGAGCCGGGCCAGCAGGACCGCCAGCGCCGCGTGCATCACCATGAAGACCGTCGAATTGTTCTCCCGCGCCAGGTCGCTGACGCGGGCGTGCAGCCCGGCGTCGATCGCGAACTCGATGCGGTCGCCCCTGAAGGTCTGCTGCAGCGGGCGTGGGCGGTCGGTCGGCAGCGCGATCACGTCCGGCAGGCCCGCGAGGTTCTCGGTCCAGTACTCGAGCTGCGCGGTGATCAGCGACGCGGGATCGTCCTCGGCGCCGAGCATGCGGTGCTGCCAGAGGGTGTAGTCGGCGTACTGGACCGGCAGCGGCTCCCAGTTGGGTGCCGAGCCGTTGACACGGGCGTCGTAGGCGACCATCACGTCCCTGGCGAGTGGGCCGAGCGAGGAACCGTCGGCGCAGATGTGGTGCACCACGATGGTCAGGACGTGCTCGAGCTCGCCCAGCCGGAGCAATGCGGCCCGCACCGGTACCCCGGCGGTGACGTCGAATCCGGCACCCGCGAGTTCGATGATGCGCGAGTTCAGTTCGCCGTCGCTGACGTCGATCGTCGTCAGGGCGGGCAGGACCTGGTCGGTTGGCACCACGTGCTGTGTCGGTTCGCCGTCCTCGACGGGGAACATCGTGCGCAGCGACTCGTGCCGGTCGAGCACGTCCCGGATCGCGGCGCCGAGCGCCGAGGTGTCGAGGCGACCGGACAGCTTGACCGCCAGCGGGATGTTGTACGCGGGCGAGGTGGTGTCGAACTGGTTCAGGAACCACATCCGCTTCTGGGCCAGTGACACGGGGATCACCGACGGTCGCTCGGTCGCGGTGAGCGGGGGCCGGACATCGGCGCCGGTGCCCTCGGGCGAGAGCAGAGCCGCCAGTGCGGCGATGGTCGGCGACTCGAAGAGCGTACGGACGCCGATCTTCGCCCCGAGCGTGGTCCCGAGGCGTGCCGTGACGCGGGTGGCGATCAGCGAGTTCCCGCCGAGGTCGAAGAAGCTGTCGTCGACGCCGATCCGATCGACACCGAGGACCGCCGCGAACACCTCGGCGATGGTGCGCTCGAGTGGCGTGCCGGGTGCACGGTATTCGGTGGCGGTGCCGAGGAACTCGGGCTCCGGCAGTGCCGACCGATCGAGCTTGCCGACGTGGGTCAGCGGGATCTCGTCGATCAGGACGACGCTCGACGGCACCATGTGGGACGGCAGCCGGTTCGCCAGGTGATCGGTCAATTCCGGCACCCGCACCGGGACGTCTTCCTTCGGAACCACGTAGCTGGCCAGCACGGTGTCGCCGGACGGACCGGGCACGCCGACGGTCACTGCGAAGCTCACCCCCGGGTACGCCATGATCTCGGAGTCGATCTCGCCGAGCTCGATCCGGAAACCGCGCACCTTCAGCTGGAAGTCGCTGCGCCCGATGTACTCGACCGTGCGTTCGCCGGACGCGGGCTCCACCCGCCAGCGGACGATGTCGCCGGTGCGGTACATCCGATCCCCCGGCTCACCGAACGGATTCGCCACGAACCGGCCCGCGGTCAGCGCACCCCTCCGGTGGTACCCGCGCGCAAGTCCGACACCCGCGATGTACAACTCACCCGGCACCCCGGCGGGAACCGGCCGCAGGTACCCGTCCAGCACGACCTCGGACACCCCGCGGATCGGTCCGCCGAGCGTGATGGTCTCACCCACCGTCATCGGATCGCTGATGTTGGCCATGATGGTGGTCTCGGTCGGGCCGTACGCATTCGTCAGCTTCCGTCCCGGCGCCCACCGCGTGACCAGCTCCGGCGGGCAGGCCTCACCGCCGAAGGCCACGTGCTGGAACTCGACGAGTCCACCCGGATCCACGGTCGCCAGCGCGGCCGTCGTCACGAACGCGTGGGTGACTCCCTCGACCTTGATCAGGTGCGCGAGTTCGGCGCCGCCGTACACGGACTGCGGCGCGATCACCATCGTCGAACCGAGCCCGAACGCCTGCAGGTACTCGAAGACGGCGCCGTCGAAGCTCGGTGTCGAGAAGTGCAGGGTCCGCGACATCGGCGTCGTGGCGAACCGCTCCCGCTGGTCGGTGGCGAAGTTCTCCAGGCCGACGTGGGTGACCACCACGCCCTTTGGTGTTCCGGTCGATCCCGAGGTGTAGACGATGTAGACGGCGTTGGTCATGCTGATCGGCGAGACCCGGTCCGCGTCCACCACCCGACGGGTGGATTGGGTCGCCAGTTCGGCGGTGCACTCGGGCCCGTCGAGGAGCAGCCACGGCACGGAGTCGGGCAGTCGCCCGCGATCCGCGGTCATGGCGAGCCCGAGGGTGGCGCCGGAGTCGGTGAGCATGTGCTCGATCCGGTCCTGCGGGTAGTTGGGGTCGACGGGCACGAACGCAGCGCCGGTCTTGGCCACCGCCCAGACCGCGAGCACCGATTCGATCGAACGCGGGATGCCGAGAGCGACATAGGTTTCCGGTCCCGCACCCCTCGCGATCAACAGGCGCGCCAACTGCGTCGAGCGCAGATCGAGCTCGAGATAGCTGACGTGGCGTCCCTCGTGGACCAGCGCGGTCGCCTCCGGGCTCGCGGCCGCCGCGTCCTCGAACAACTCCGGGAGCGTCCTGGCCGAGACGCCCGGCCTGCCGTTCACCGGGACCAGGGTGGCGTACTCGTCCGCGGAGAGCAGGTCCATCCGGGCGAGCTGCAGGTCCGGGTAGGTTGCCATCGCGACAAGTACCCGCCGGACCCGGGCCGCGATGGCCTCCACGGTGTCCACGTCGAAGGCCGTGGCGAGGTATTCGAGCTTCAGGTGCAGGTTCTCCTCGCCGGAGGCGACGATGGCCAGCGGGTAGTGGGCCGAATCCCGCCCGTCGAAGCCCGCGATGCGCATGCCCGCGATATCGGTCTGTTCGGTCAGGCCGGCACGATCGATCGGGTACGACTCGAACACGGTGAGGGTGTCGAATGCGGCGGCGGGTGCGGCGACCTTCTGGATGTCCGCCAGTCCGAGGTAGTGGTGGTCGAGCAGCGCGACCTGCTCGTGCTGGACCCGGTCGAGCAGCCCGCCGAGGCTCTCGTACGGATCGAGTACGACACGGACCGGCAGGGTGTTGATGAACAGGCCAACCATCGATTCGATGCCGGGGATCTCCGGCGGCCTGCCCGAGACCGTGCTGCCGAACACGACGTCGTCGCGGCCGGTCAGCGCGCCGAGCACGACTGCCCAGGCGGCCTGGAGCATTGTGTTGAGGGTGAAGCCGCGCTCGCCCGCCACGAGCCGAAGCAGGCTGGTCTCCGCCTCGGACAGCGTCAGCCCGATCTCCTGGCTGCCCGAATGCGGACGACCGTCGTTCGTTGGCGCGAGCACCGTCGGTTCCTCGACGTCGGAGAGTGCCTGTCGCCACGCCTCGGTCGACTGATCGACGTCGCGCCGGGACATCCAGACCAGGTAGTCGCGGTAGGGGTGCACGGGCGGCAGTACCGAGGCATCCCCGTCGGTCGCGTACAGGGTCAACAGGTCCCGGATGACGAGCGGTGTCGACCAGCCGTCGATCAGGATGTGGTGGTTCGTCATCGTCAGCCGGTACTCGTCCTCGTCGAACCTGACGAGCAGCAGGCGCAGGAGCGGCGCGGACGACATGTCGAACCTCGTCGCCCGGTCGGCGGCCACGACCTCGGCGTGGGCGTCCTCGCGGTCCTCGGACGCCGTCTCGGTGAGATCGATTTCGCGCCAGGGCAGCTCGACGCGATCCGCGATGACCTGGACGGCGGCACCGCCCTGTTCGGCGACGAACGCCGCCCGCAGGTTCGGGTGCCGATCGAGCAGCGCCTGACCGGCCCTGCGGATGCGGTCCGGGTCGACCGTGCCCCGCAGGGTCATGGTGAGTTGAACGAGATACGGGTCGACCGACACGTCCGACATCTGCGCGTGGAAGAGCAGTCCGGACTGCAGCGGGGAGAGCGACCAGACGTCGGCGAGGCCGGGGAACCGGCCCTCGAGTCGTTCGATGGTGCCCTGTTCGAGTTCCACAAGGGCGAGGTCCGACGGCGTGAGCCCGCCCGCGGTTGGTGCCGCGGCGTGCCGGGCCAGCGCGGTCAACGCCTCGGCCCACAGGTCCGCCAGCTCTCGCACCTCGAGGGCCCGCAGCACCCGGGTCGGGAAGGACCAGGTCGCGCGCAGCCGCGGCCCGTCAGGGGAACCGAGGGTCAGCGCGTTGATGTCCAGTACCGACGCGACCGGCAGCTGCTTGCTCGGGGCGTCGTCGAGGTCGGTGTCGGTGACCGGGATCCAGCCGGTGCCGGGGTCCGGTGTCCCGGCCCCGTCCGTCATCCGGCCGAGGTAGTTGAAGCTGATCTGCGGCGCGGGCCGTTCACGCAATTCGTCCGCGTGTTCGCTCAGGTACCGGAGCATCCCGAAGCCGATACCGTGATCGGGAATCGAGAGCAACCGTTCCTTGACGAGCTTCACCGCGGTGCCCGCACCCGGCCCGCCCGCGAAGGCGTCCTCGAGATCGATGTCGGACAGGTCGAGCCGAACCGGGAAGATCGTGGTGAACCAGCCCACCGTCCGCGACAGATCGGCGCCCGCGATGACGTGATCCTCGCGGCCGTGGCCCTCCAGGTTGACCACCGTCGCCGACACCTCTTCGCCGCGGGCGGAGCGCCACCGGGACACGGCCATCGCCAGTGCGGTGAGCAGACCGTCGTTGACGCTGCCGTGGAATGCCTCCGGGAGTCGCGTCAGCAGCGACTCCGTGACCTCGCTCGGGAGCTCGACGGTGATCTTCTGCACGGTCTCGTTGGTGTCGACCACCGGATCCAGTGCGCGCGAACCGATCACCGGATCCGGACCGGCCAGCATCCGCCGCCACAGTCCCATCTCCCCCGACCTGGCGGTTCCTGCCTCGGCAAGGGCATGCGTCCAGCGGCGCATCGAGGTCCCCACCGGGGCCAGGACGGGATCCTGACCCGCGCGGATCTGTGCCCATGCCGACGCCAGGTCCGGCACCAGCACTCGCCACGACACCCCGTCGATCACCGCGTGATGCACCACCATCAGCAGTCGGCCCGAGGCGTCGGGTTCGCCGCTGTCCGAGGGGTCGAACCAGACCACCTGCAGCATCGTTCCCGCCCGCGGGTCGAGCCTGTCCGCCGCGGCGTCGAGTTCGGCCGCCGCGATCGCGGAGAACTCGGCGCCCTCCACGCCCGCGACCTCGACCCTGCTCAGTACCGACGCGGCGGGCACCGATCCCGGTGCCGTGACCGTCATCATCGGTTCCCGGTCGGAATCGCGCTGGATCAGCCTGGACCGCAACATGTCGTGGTGGTCGAGAACCGCCTGCAGTGTGCGCTCCACGGTGTCCGCGTCCGCTCCCGGCGGCAGCGTCAGCAGTGCCGTCTGGGTGTAGCGGCGGATGTCCGCGGCCTCCCTTCCCGCGGCCCCGGCCCGGTCGGTCAGCCAGTGCATGATGGGGGTCAACGGCATGTCGCCGACTCCCCCGCCCGCGAGCTCGTCGAGCACGATCGCCTCGCCGGCCTCGGCCGATTCGGCCACGATGGCGAGCGCGGCGACCGTCTTGTGTTCGAAGACCTCTCGCGGAGTGATCGCGACACCGGCAGCCTTCGACCGGGACACCAGCTGGATCGACATGATGCTGTCGCCGCCGAGCGCGAAGAACGAGTCCTCCACGCCCACCGAGTCCAGACCGAGCACCTCGGCGAACAGCGTCGCCAGCACTGTCTCGGTCTCGGTGCGCGGTGCACGGCCGGCATGGACCCTGGTCGCGAAATCCGGTTCCGGCAGGGCCTTCCGGTCCAGCTTGCCGTTCGCCGTCAGCGGCAATTCGTCGATCACCAGCACCGCGGCGGGCACCATGTGCGAGGCCAGTTGGGTGCCCGCGAACTCGAGCACCTCGGTCTCGTCGGGGCGTGCCCCTGGCTCCGGGACCACATAGGCGATCAACCGGTTGCCCCGCGGCTCCTCGCGCACCAGGGACACGGCCTGTGCGATGCCAGGGAACCGCAGCAGGACCGCCTCGATCTCGCCGAGCTCGATCCGGAACCCGCGGATCTTGACCTGGAAGTCGCTGCGGCCCAGGTACTCCAGTTCGCCGTCCCGATTCCAGCGGGCCACGTCACCGGTTCGGTACATCCGTGCACCGGGGGCGCCCATGGGATCTGCGACGAACCGCCCGGAGGTCAGCGCCGCCCGGCCGAGGTAACCACGCGAGACCTGATCTCCCGCGACGTACATCTCCCCCGTCACCCCGGGCGGGACCGGGTGCAGTCGCCCGTCGAGCACCGACACCCGCAGACCGGGAATCGCCCGGCCGATGACGCTCGCCGAGGCCTCGGCGGCGTAGGCGCGGTCGAGCGGGAGATGGCTGACGTGCACCGTGGTCTCGGTGATGCCGTACATGTTGACCAGCGCAGGCGACGTGTCGCCGTGCCTGCTGTACCAGCGGCCCAGCTGACCGAGGTCGAGCGCCTCGCCGCCGAAGATCACGTAACGCAGGGCCAATTCGGGCGCGTCCCCCGTCGCCAGCCGATCGGCCTCGGCCAACTGGTAGAACGCGGTCGGCGTCTGGTTCAGCACCGTCACCCGCTCGCGCCGCAACAACTCCAGGAACATCTCCGGCGAGCGGGCCGTGTAGTAGTCGACGACCACCAGCGTGCCGCCGTACAGCAACGGTCCCCACAGCTCCCACACCGAGAAGTCGAAAGCGTAGGAGTGGAACATCGTCCACACGTCGGAGTCGTCGAACCCGAACTTCTGCTCGGTGTTCGCGAAGAGGGTCAGCACATTGCGGTGTGCGACGACGACACCCTTCGGGCGCCCGGTCGACCCGGAGGTGTAGATCACGTAGGCGGTGTCCGCAGGATCCAGCGGGGCCAGCCGGTCGGTGTCGGTCACGGGCGCGCCGGATTCCGCGGCGAGCCGGGTGACCAGCTCGTCCGAATCCAGTACCAGGACGGGCACATCGGTGCCGGGCAGTCCGTCGAGGTCGGAGCCGGTTGCGATCACACAGATCGGGGCCGCGTCCTCGAGCATGAAGGTGAGTCGGTCGGACGGGTAGGTGACGTCGACGGGCAGGTAGCCTGCGCCGGACTTGACGACGGCCAACAGCGCCACGACCAGGTCGTTGGTGCGTGGCAGCGCGACCGCGACGAGGGATTCGGGTCCTGCGCCCCTGGCGATGAGGACCCGGGCCAGCCGGTTGGCCCGGTCGTCGAGTTCCGCGTAGGTCAGGGTTTCGCCGTCACAGGACACGGCGACCGCTCCCGGCCGCCGTGCGACCGTGCTCGCGAACCGATCCACGAGGGTGCCCGCCGGTGCTGGCACGCCTGCGACATTCCACAGCGAGGCCATCGCGTCACGCTCGGCCGGGTCGGTGATCTCGATGTCCCCGACCGCGCGGTCGGGATCCGTTGCCACCGCGTCGAGGAGGGCACACAGTCGCCCAGCGAAGCCGTGCACGGTGGCCGGGTCGAACAGATCATCGGCGTAGGTGAACACCGCCGAGATCCCGGCGGGACTGCCGTCCTCCCCGTACCGCTCGGCCAGTGTCAGCTGCAGGTCGAACTTGGCAACGGCCAGGTCGAGATCGAGCCCGTCCGCGGTCAGTCCCGGCAGTTCCAGGTGCGGCGGCTCGTTGTTCTGGAACTCGAGCAGGACCTGGAACAACGGCGAGTGCGCGGTGGACCGTTCGGGGGCGAGCGCCTCGACGAGTCGCTCGAACGGAAGGTCCGCATGCGCGAACGCGGCCACGTCGACCTCGCGAATGCCGTCGAGGAGTTCCCCGAAGGAGGCCCGCGGATCCACCTCGCTGCGCAGCACGAGGGTGTTGACGAACATGCCGACCAGATCGTCGAGCGCCGCCTCGCCGCGACCCGCGATCGGGGTGCCGACGGCGATGTCGGTGGTTCCCGAGAGCTTCGCGAGCAGCAGTGCCAGGGCGGCGTGGCCTGCCATGAACATGGTCGAGTTGTGTTGCCGTGTCACGTCGAGGAGGGCGCGGTGCACCTCCGGGGGCACGGTGAACTCGATTCGTTCGCCGTGGAAGCTCTGGTACACCGGTCGAGTTCGATCGGTCGGCAGCGCGATCACCTCGGGCAACCCCGAGAGGACCTCCGTCCAATGGTCGAGCTGGCGCGCGAGCAGGGAGTCGGGGTCTTCCTCGGAGCCGAGGACGCGGTGTTGCCAGAGCGCGTAGTCGGCGTACTGCACCGGCAGCGGGGACCACGGTGCCCTGGCGCCGGACACCCGCGCGGTGTAGGCGGCCATCACATCCCTTGCCAGTGGGGACATCGAGAAACCGTCGGCGCTGATGTGGTGTACGACGAGCACGAGCACGTGCTCGTCGGGGCCGATGCGCAGCAGTGTCGCGCGGACGGGCACCGCGTCGGTGACATCGAACCCGCCGGAGATCAGGTCGGAGATGACCTGCGGCAGTTCGGACTCGGTGGTGTCGAGCGCGGTGAGGTCCGGTACCGCTGTCGCGGCGGGCACGATCACCTGGGTGGGCTGACCGTCGACCATCGGGAACAGGGTGCGTAGCGATTCGTGCCGGTCGACGACATCGGCGACGGCCTCGCGCAGGGCCTCGGTGTCGAGGTGCCCGGTCAGGCGCACGGCGAGCGGGATGTTGTACGCGGCTGACTCGGTGTCGAACTGGTTGAGGAACCACATCCGCTGCTGCGCCAACGACAGCGGGAGTCGCTCGGTCCGGTCGCCTGCCTCGAGCGGTGGGCGCCGGTGCTCACCGTCGGACAGGGCGACCCGCTGCGCGAGGGTGCCGACGGTTGGCGCCTCGAACAGGGCGCGGACGCTGAGGTCGATCTCGAGTGCGGACGACAGCCGCGCGGTGACGCGGGTCGCGCTCAGCGAGTTGCCGCCGAGTTCGAAGAAGCTGTCGTCGAGGCCGACGCGGTCGACGCCGAGGACCGCGGCGAAGACATCGGCGACGGTGCGTTCGAGCCCCGTGGTCGGCGCCCGGAACTCGGTGGTGGATACGAACTCCGGCGCGGGCAACGCGGCACGGTCCAGCTTGCCGACCGGGGTCAGCGGGATGTCGTCGAGGATCATCACGGCCGAGGGCACCATGTGCGCGGGCAGCCGGGTCGACAGGAACTCGCGGACCTCGGCCGGCTCGATCCGGTGTCCGGCGGCGGGCAGCACATACGACGCCAGGACCGCGTTGCTCGCCGCTCCGTGCCCGATCGTCACGGAGAAGTCGATGCCGTCGTGCTCACCGAGGGCGCTGTCGATGTCGCCCAGTTCGATGCGGAACCCGCGGACCTTGACCTGGAAGTCGCTGCGCCCGATGTACTCGATCACGAGGCGGCCGGACTCCGGGGAGCGCACCCACCGTACGACGTCGCCGGTGCGGTACATCCGATCGCCGGGGCCGCCGAACGGATTCGCCACGAATCGACCGGCGGTCAACGCGGTTCGACGGTGATAGCCGAGTGCCACGTTGTGCCCCGCGATGTACAGCTCGCCCGGCACCCCGATCGGGACGGGACGCAGGAAGCCGTCCAGCAGGATCTCCTGGATGCCGCGAAGCGGTCCGCCGATGGTGACCGGCTGGTCCACCGAGACCGGATCGCTGAAGTTCGTCACGATCGTGCCCTCGGTCGGGCCGTAGGCGTTCCACAGCCGCCGCCCGGGGGCCCAGCGCGGCACCAGCTCCGGCGGGGCGGCCTCGCCGCCGAACAGCACGTCCTGGAAGTCGTCGAGGCCGGCGGGGTCCATCCCCGACAGCGCCGAGCTGATGATGAAGCCGTGGGTGACCCGTTCCCGCTTGAGCAGCCGGGCCAGTTCGACGCCGCCGTACACCGTGGGCGGGACGATCACCAGCGTTGCGCCCGCGCCCGCGGCGAGGAGGTACTCGAAGATCGACGCATCGAAGCTGGGACTGGCGAAGTGCAGGGTGCGCGATGCCGAGGTCGGGGCGAACAGGTCGTGCTGCACGGCGACGAGCTTCTCGAACGACCGGTGCGAGACCACCACGCCCTTCGGGAGCCCCGTCGAGCCGGATGTGTAGATCACGTAGGCGATGTCGTCGAGCCGCAGGGGCCGCGGGCGGTCCGCATCGGTGACCGCGGCCGTCGGCCTGCCGTCGAACTCGGCCGAGGCCTCCTGCTCGTCGATCACCGACCACGTTGCCGTCCCTGGCAGCCGGTCGCCGTACTCGGCGACGGTCACCCCGAAGGTCGCACCGGAGTCGGTGAGCATGTGCTCGATCCGGTCCTGCGGGTAGTTCGGGTCGACCGGGACGAAGGTGGCTCCGGTCTTGGTGATCGCCCAGACGGACATGACCGATTCGATGGAACGCCTGATCGCGAGCGCGACGACCGTACCTGGGCCGACGCCCCGGTCGAGCAGACTCCTGGCGATCTGATTCGAGCGCTCGTCGAGTTCGCGATAGGACATCTCGCGGCCTGCCATCGACAGCGCCACCGTGGTGGGGTCGATCCCAGCGCCGTCCGTGAACAGCTCGGGCAGCGTCCGCGCGCTCTCGATCGCACCGCCGTCGACCGGGAGCAGCTCTGTTTCCTCCTCGGGCGAGAGCAGTCGCAGCCGGGACAGCGGCAGGTCCGGGGACTCTGCGAAGGCGTCCAGCACCCGCGCGGTGCGCGCGGCGATGGTCTCCGCCTCCGCACGCTCGAACAGATCCGGGAAGTACTCGACCTTGAGTCGCAACTGGTCCTCCGCCGAGGCGACCATCGCCAGCGGATAGTGGGCCGCGTCGTTGATCTCGGGGATCCCGAGCACGCGCAGCCCGGCGATGTCGACATCGGCGGTCAGTGCCGCCCTGTCGAACGGGTACGACTCGAAGACGGTCAGGGTGTCGAAGGTGGCCGCGGGCCCGGCCGCGTCCTGGATGTCGCTGAGTCCGAGGTAATGGTGATCGAGCAGGGCGGTCTGCTCGTCCTGGATTCGGCTCAGCAGCTCGCCGAGGCTCTCGAACGGGTCGAGGGTGATCCGGACGGGCAGCGTGTTGATGAACAGTCCGATCATCGACTCGATGCCGGGGATCTGCGGGGGGCGCCCGGAGACGGTGCTGCCGAAGACCACGTCGTCGCGACCCGTCAGCTCGGCGACGATGATGCCCCATGCGGCCCTGATGAGCGTGTTCAGGGTGAGCCCGCGCTCGCGTGCCACGGCCCGCAGTCGTTGCGTCCGCTCGATCCCCATCTCGACGAGGACCGAGAGAGCGGTGTCCCACTGCAACCTGGCCCGGTCCAGCGGCGCGACGAGCGTGGGTTCGTCGACGCCGGCGAGAGCCTGCATCCACACGTCCATCGACTTCTCGGAATCGCGCTGGGACAACCACTTCAGGTAGTCCCGATAGGCGTTGGCCCGAGGCAGTGTCGTCGCGTCGCCGTCGGTCGCGTAAAGGGCCAGCAGCTCCCGCAGGAGCAGCGGCGCGGACCAGCCGTCGAGCAGGATGTGGTGGTTCGTCATCACCAGCCGGTGGGTGTCGGGGCCGGTCCGGATGAGCAGGAATCGCAGCAGCGGAGGCGATTTCATGTCGAATCCGTTGTGCCGGTCCTCGTCCATGAGGCGTGCGACCTCGGCCTCACGATCCCGGCCGCCCCGCCCCGTCACGTCCAACTCGGTCCACGGCACCTGCACGTGCCCGTGCTGCACCTGCACGGTGGTGCCGTCGATGTCGGCGATGAAGGACGTGCGCAGGTTCGGGTGCCGGTCGAGGAGGGCCTGGCCCGCCCGCCAGATCCGGTCTGCGTCGGCGCCCCGGACATCGAGCGCGAGTTGCACCGTGTACTGATCGACCGACTTGTCCGCCAGCAGCGCGTGGAAGAGCAGTCCGGTCTGCAGCGGGGACAGCGACCAGATGTCGGCGAGGTCGGGGTAACGGTCCTCGAGTCGTTCGATGGTGCCCTGCTCGAGGTCAACCAGGTCGAGGTCCGACGGGGTGAGCCCGCCCGTACCGGGGGTGGCGGCGTGCCGCGCCAGCGCGGTCAGCGCCTCGGCCCACAGTCCCGCGAGTTCGCTCGCCTCGACGGCGGTGAGGACCTCGCCGGGGAAAGCCCATGTGGACCGCAGACGCGGGCCGTCGGACGTCTCGGTGGTGACCGCGTTGATGTCCAGCACCGATGCCGGTGGCATGTCGACGGTGCCGACGAGGTCCAGGTCGGTGTCCGCGACCGGGCTCCACCCGACGCTCGGCCCGTCGTCGGTGCCGCCCGCGGTGAGGCGGCCGAGGTAGTTGAAGCTGATCTGCGGCGACGGCAGCTCCCCCAGTTCTCCCGCGTGTTCGCTCAGATAGCGCAGCATGCCGAAACCGATGCCGTGGTCGGGGACCCCGAGCAGTTGTTCCTTGACGGCCTTCACCGCCGCACCGGCATCCCGGCCGCCCGCGAAGGCGTCGTCGAGATCGATGTCGGACAGCTCGAGCCGCATGGGGTAGACCGTGGTGAACCAGCCAACGGTCCGCGACAGATCCGCGCCGGGGACCACCTGATCCTCGCGGCCGTGCCCTTCGAGGTTGACCACCGTCGCGCTCGCATGCACTCCGCGGTCGCGGCGCCACCGGGACACGGCCATCGCCAGCGCGGTGAGCAGGCCGTCGTTCACGCTGCCGTGGAACGCCTCCGGGATCCGCGTGAGCACCGCGTCGGTGACCTCGGTCGACAGCTCGACGGTGATCTTCTGCACGGTCTCGCTCGTGTCGACCACGGGATCCAGTGCGCGCGAGCCGAGCACCGGGTCGGTCCCGGAGAGCATCTCGCGCCACCGGACCAGCTCTCCGGTTCTGTTCTCGCTCTCCTGCACGAGGGCGTGCGCCCAGCGCCGCATCGAGGTGCCAACCGGGTCCGATTCCGGATCCTGACCCGCGCGGATCTGCGCCCACGCCGATGCGAGATCCGGCACCAACACGCGCCAGGACACCCCGTCGATCACGGTGTGGTGCACCACCATCAGGATTCGGCCGATGCCCGCACCGGAATCGAGCCACACGACCTGCATCATGACGCCCGCGGCCGGGTCGAGCCGCTGCTCGGCCGCCTCGAACTGCGCGATCACCTCGGCGTCGAAGCCGGGATCCTCGGGCGGTGCGGACACCTCGATCCGGCGGATGAGGTCGGCCGCGTCGACGGTGCCCGGCGCGGTCACCTCCATTCTCGCGTCCGCACGCGTGTCCGGATCGGTTGCCCTGGTCGTCTGCAACCGGGCCCGCAGCATGTCGTGCCGATCGAGCACGGTCTGGATCGCGCGGCCGAGTTCGCCCGTGTCGGTGAGGTCCTCGGGCGCGACGAGGAGAGCGGACTGGGTGAGACGGTCGAAGTTGCCGCCGCGTTCGAGCAGCCAGGCCACGATCGGGGTCAGGGGCATCTCGCCGACGCCGCCGCCTGCCAGCTCCTCGAGGGGGACGACTTCCGAGGTGTCGCCGAGCCCGGCGACCAGGGCGAGTTTCGAGACGGTCTTGGCCTCGAACACATCTCGCGGGGTCAGCACCACTCCGGCCGCCTTGGCGCGCGACACGAGCTGAATCGACATGATGCTGTCGCCGCCGAGAGCGAAGAACGAGTCGTCCACACCCACCGCGTCCAGGCCGAGTACCTCGGCGAACAAGGTCGCCAGCACGGCCTCGAGTTCGGATTCCGGCGCCCGGCCCGGCGTGGCCATGGCACCGAAATCGGGCTTCGGCAACGCCTTCCGATCGAGCTTGCCCACCGGGGTCAGCGGCAGGCCGTCCAGGACGACCAGCGCTGCGGGCACCATGTACGGAGCCAGGATGCCGCTGACGAACGAGAGAATCGAGGCCTCGTCGAGCACCACCCCCGGCTCGGGGACCACGTAGCCGACCAGCCGTCCCGGTCCCGAGCCGTTCGAGTGCGCGCTCGCGACCGCGCTGGAGACGCCCTCGTAGCTGGCCAGCGCCGACTCGATCTCGCCGAGCTCGATCCGGAATCCGCGGATCTTGACCTGGAAGTCGGTGCGGCCCAGGTACTCGAGGTCACCCACCGGCGCGCCGTCGGATCCCGTCACATCGCCGGCGGCGCGAACCCACCGGACCAGGTCCCCCGTCCGGTACATCCGCTCCCCCGGGTCGCCGAACGGGTTGGCCACGAACCGGTCGGAAGTGGTGCCCGCCCGATTGCGGTAACCGTGCGCGAGCGAGGGCCCGCTGATGTACAGCTCGCCGGCGACCCCGAGCGGCACCGCTCGCAGCCTCGAATCGAGGACCAGCAGGCCGGAGCCCCGGATCGGTCGCCCGATGACCACGGGTTCGCCGAGACTCATCGGGGGGCTAACGGTCGCCACGACCGTGGCCTCGGTGGGGCCGTAGCCGTTGAACATCCGCCGCCGGGAGGTGACCCACTTGCCGACGAGGTCCGGCGGGCAGGTGTCGGCGCCCGTCACGACGCACTCCAGGTCGTCGAGTTGGTGCGGATCGACCGACTCCAGTGCGGCGGGGGTGACGAAGGCGTGCGAGACCCGGTCGCGGCGCAGCAGATCGGCGAGTTCGGTTCCGCCGTAGATGCCCGGTCGGGCGACGACCATGGTCGCGCCCGCGCCGAAGGCCATCACCAACTCGAGGACCGATGCGTCGAAACTGGGCGAGGACAGGTGCAGCGTTCGCGACGACGGGGTGATGGTGAACCGCTCCCGCATCGAGGCCGCGAGGTTGGCCAGCCCGCGGTGCGGGACGACGACGCCCTTCGGGGTGCCCGTCGACCCGGACGTGTAGATCACGTACGCGGGGTGATCGAGGGACAACGGGGCGATCCGATCGGAATCGGTCACCGCCGTCGCCGCGCAGGCGGCCAGCGCCGCCTCCGTTTCCTGCGTGTCGAGTTCGAGGTACCGAGCGAGCGTGGGCAGCCGCCGGGCGAACTCGGTGAGCGTGAGGCCGACGGTCGCCCCGGAGTCGGTGAGCATGTGCTCGATCCGTTCCTGCGGATAGTCCGGGTCGACGGGGACGAAGGCGGCACCCGTCTTCGTCACGGCCCACACCGACAGCACCGACTCGACCGACCTTGGTACCGCGATCGCCACCACCGAACCCGGACCGACGCCCTCCGCGATCAGGATCCGGGCCAGCCGGTTCGACCGCTCGTCGATCTCGCGATAGGTCAGCTCGTGATCCTCGACGACCAGCGCGGCGGAGTCGGGCGTGAGCGCGACTGGGGCGGCGAGGAGCTCGGGGAGCGTGCGCGCGGCCACGGACGCGGCGCCGCGTGCGGGGGCGAGCTCGGAGAGTTCGGCGGCATCGAGGAGCTCGACGTCCCCGACCGCGACGGTGGGATCGGCGGTGACGGCGGCGAGGATCGCCACCAGTCGTCGACCGAACCCGGCAACGGTCGCGGGGTCGAAAAGATCCGTCGCGTAGGTGAACCCGGCGGAGATCCCCGCCGGTGCCCCGGTCTCGTCGAACTCCTCGGTGCAGGTGAGCTGGAGGTCGAAGTTGGAGATCTCGGTGCCCAGGTCGATGCCCTCGACGGTCAGGCCGGGCAGCTCGAGGCGCGCCCTATCGTTGTTGCGGAACTCGAACACCACCTGGAACAGCGGGGTGTAGGAGGTCGAACGCTCCAGTGCCAGGGCATCGACCAGGCGCTCGAACGGGAGGTCCGCGTGGTGGAAGGCGCGCAGGTCGGCCTCGCGGGTCCGCGCCAGCAGATCGGCGAAGCTGGTGTCGCTCCCCACCCGGCTTCGCAGTACCAGGGTGTTGACGAACATGCCGACCATGTCGTCGAGGGCCGCTTCGCCGCGGCCCGCGATGGGGGTGCCGATGGGCACGTCGTCGGTGTCGCACGAGCGGGCGAGCAACACCGCGAGTGCGGCATGCACGGCCATGAACACGCTGGAGCTGTGTTCGCGGGCCAGCCGCACCAGCTGCTGGTGAACCTGCTGGTCGATGTCGAATTCCTGCACCGCGCCGCGCATGGACGGAACCTGCGGCCGCGGGCGATCTGTCGGCAGGGCCAGCAGCTCCGGCATGCCGTCGAGTTCCTGTCGCCAGTGGTCGAGCTGGATCGAGAGCAGGCTGCCGGGATCCGAGAACTCACCGAGTACCCGGTGCTGCCACAGCGTGAAGTCGGCGTACTGGACCGGAAGCGGTGCCCATTGCGGTCCGTGCCCGTCGGAGCGGGCGGTGTACGCGACCATCAGGTCCCGCGCGAGGGGGGCAAGCGAGAACCCGTCCGCGCAGATGTGGTGCACGACGAGGGCCAGCACGTGCTCATCGGGGCCGGTTCGGAACAGCGCCGCGCGCAACGGAACCGCGACCGTCACGTCGAAACCGGAGCCCGCCAGTGCGGCGATCCGCGTGTCGAGATCCGACTCGTCGACCTCCTCGGTGGGAAGGTCCGGCAACGCCTCGGCGGTCGACACGACGACCTGGGTCGGTTCGCCGTCCACGGACGGGAAGAGCGTTCGCAGTGATTCGTGCCGCTCGAGTACGTCCGTCACGGCCGCCCGCAACGCGCCTTCATCGAGTCGTCCGGTCAGGCGCACCGCCATCGCCACGTTGTAGGCCGGAGAATCGGTGTCGAACTGGTTGATGAACCACATTCGCTTCTGGGCCAACGAAACCGGCACCGGCGTGGGGCGCGCCCCCGCGACCAGCGCCGGCCTGCCGCTCTCGTGGGAGGCCTGGGATTCGATGCGGGCCGCCATGCCCGCCACCGTCAGGGAGTCGAAGACCTCACGAACCCCGAGCTGCGATCCGAGCGCCGCGTTGGCGCGCGCGACGAGCCTGGTGGCGATCAGCGAGTTCCCACCCAGATCGAAGAAGTTGTCGAGCACGCCGATTCGCGGTCTGCCGAGGAGGTCCGCGGTGATCGTCGCGAGGATCTCCTCGATCGGGTTGCTCGGCGCCAGGTACTCCGCGCCGGAGACCAGGAAATCGGGGGCGGGCAGTGCCTTTCGATCGAGCTTGCCGGTGGCGCCGAGCGGGAACTCGTCGAGCACCATGATCTGCGCGGGCACCATGTAGCCGGGCAGCAGCTTTCCCAGGGACTCGCGCAGCTCGGCCGTGTCCACCTCGGCGCCGGTCTCCGCGATCACGTAGCCGACCAGGCTCTCCCCGGTGATGGGGCTGTCGTGCACGACGACAACGGCCTGCGCCACCGCTGGGTCGACGAACATGGCCGACTCGACCTCGCCGAGTTCGATCCGCAGTCCGCGGAGTTTGACCTGGAAATCGGATCGGCCGATGTACTCCAGCGATCCGAGTGCCTCCCAGTTGCGCCGCCAGCGGACGACGTCGCCGGTCCGGTACATCCGCTCGCCGGGGGCGCCGAACGGACTGGCAACGAATCGATCCGCGGTCAGCCCGCTGCGGCCGACGTAGCCACGGGCAAGTTGGCTACCGACGAGATAGAGCTCTCCCGGAATCCCGAGTGGCACCGGGTGCAGACGCGAGTCGAGGACGTACACGCTGGTGTTCCACACCGGTGCGCCGATCGGCACGGTGACGCGGTCGTATTCGCTGCATTCCCACGAGGTCACGTCGACCGCGGCCTCCGTTGGGCCGTAGAGATTGTGCAGGTCCGCGTCGCTGAAGCGGCGGAAGGCGTCGGCGGTTGTCGGCGGAAGCGCCTCGCCGCTGCAGAACACCCGGCGCAGCGAGGTGCACCGCTCGGGGTCGGCCTCCGAGGTGAACGCGGCCAGCATCGAGGGCACGAAGTGCATGGTGGTGACCCGCTCGGCCTCGATGACTCGAGAGAGATACCCGGGGTCACGGTGTCCGTCCGGTGCCGCGACGACCAGCCTTGCTCCGGTCTGCAACGGCCAGAAGAACTCCCACACGGACACGTCGAAGGTCGCCGGGGTCTTCTGCAGGACCGCGTCGGTCGGATCGAGACCATAGGTCTCCTGCATCCAGATCAGCCGGTTGACGATGGCGCGGTGGGTGACCGCGACTCCCTTCGGTCGGCCGGTCGAGCCGGAGGTGTAGATGACGTAGGCGGTGTTGTCGGGCCGCAGCGGGGCGGTTCGGTCGGCATCGGTGATCGGTGACGTCGAGTGCCGGGACAGGTCCATCGAATCGATCTGCAGCACTTCGACGGGGCTGCGCAGCTCGGCGTGGTCGGCCGCGGTGCTGAGCACGCACACGGGCGCGGAACTGTCGAGCACGTACTCGGTTCTTGCTGCGGGGTGGTCGGGGTCGAGCGGAACGTACGCGCCGCCTGCCTTGACGATCGCGTGGATGCCGATCACGAGTTCGGTGGAACGCCGGATGGCCACGGCCACGCGCGATTCGGGTCCGACGCCCCGGGAGATCAGCTCCCTGGCCAGCTGATTGACGTGCGCATCGAACTCGGCGTAGGTGAGTCTCTCGGCGTCGACCACGAGGGCGACCGAGTCCGGTGTGCGCTCCGCCTGCTCGTCGAGGAGTCCGACGAGCGTGGTTTCGGGGACCGGGACGGCGGTGTTGTTCCATCCCTCGAGCACCCGCTCCCGCTCGTCGGCTCCGAGCAATGCGATGTCGCCGACCGTCGCGTCGGCGTCGGCGGTCACGGCCTCCAGGATCCTGACGAACCGTTCGGCGAGTCCCGACATCGAGGCCGGGTCGAACAGGTCACGGGCATAGGAGAACTGGGCGGTGATCGGCCCGGGTTCGCGCCGACCGTCGAGGTCGTGTTGGTCCGCGTCCTCCCAGTTCTCGGTGAGGATCACCTGGAGGTCGAACTTGGCGGTCTGGGTGTCCACATCGCTGACCCGCACGTCGAGGCCGGGCAATTCCAGTTCGGTGCCCTCGAGCCCCTGCAGGACCAACATCACCTGGAACAGCGGCGAATGCGCGGCGGAGCGATTGGGGTGCAGCGCCTCCACCAGCAGTTCGTACGGGAGGTCGGTGTGCCCGAAGGCCTCGAGATCGGTGGTGCGGGTCTGGGTGAGCAGGTCCGAGAAGGCGCCGCCGGTGTCCACCTGGGTTCGCAACACGAGGGTGTTGACGAACATGCCGACCACGTCGTCGAGCGCCGCCTCGCCGCGACCGCCGACCGGGGTGCCGATCGAGATGTCGGTCGAGTCGCTCGCCCTCGCCAACAGCACCGCGAGCGCAGCATGCAGGACCATGAACAGGCTGGCGTTCCGCGCTCCCGCGATCTCGAGCAGTCCGCGATGCAGGCTCGCCGGAATGGTGAAGTCGACGACGGCACCGCGAACGGTCGGCTGTGCGGGACGAGGTCGATCGGTCGGCAATTCGAGCAGCTCCGGTGCGCCGTCGAGGGTGCGCGTCCAGAAGTCGAGTTGCCGCGCGAGCCGGCTCTCCGGATCGTGTTCGGATCCGAGGATGTCGCGCTGCCACACCGCGAAGTCCGTGTACTGGACCTCGAGCGGTGACCAATCCGGTTCACGACCTGACGAACGGCAGACGTATGCGGTCATGACATCGCGCGCGAGCGGCGGCATCGACAGTCCGTCCGCCGCGATGTGGTGGGCCACGATGACCAGGACGTGCTCGGTGGGGCCGGTGCGGAGCAGCCTGATCCGGACCGGCAGGTCCTCGGCGACGTCGAATCCCGCGGTCGCGATCAGCTTCAGGTGCTCGTCGAGCTCGGCGTCGCTGGTTGCCGTCACCTCGAGATCGGGGATTGCCCTCTCGGTGGGTAGCACCACCTGGACCGGGCCGTTCTCGCTGTTCGGGAAGACGGTGCGCAGCGATTCGTGGCGGGTGAGGACATCGACGAGTCCCATCCGGAGCGCGGCCAGGTCCAGTTCGCCCGACAGGTACACGGCGATCGGGATGTTGTAGGCGGCCGAGGAGGTGTCCAGTTGATTGACGATCCACATCCGTTGCTGGGCCAGCGAAACCGGCACGGGACCGGTACGCGGGACCGCCCGCAGCACGGGTCCTGGCGCGGTGCGCCCGCCGCCGGCTCCGATTCGCGCCGCGAGGCCCGCGACGGTAGGTGCCTCGAACAGGTCGAGCACCCCGATCTCGGTGCCGAGGGCGGCATTGACCCGTGCCACCACCTTGGTGGCGACCAGCGAATTGCCACCGAGATCGAAGAAGCTGTCGTCGATGCCGATTCGCTCGCGTTGCAGCACTCCCGCGAGGACCGCCGCGATCGCCTCCTCGGCGCCGTCCCTCGGCGCCCGGTAGCCGGTGGCGTCCGCATCGAAACGAGGCGCGGGCAGCGCTTTTCGGTCCACCTTGCCCGCCGGGGTCAAGGGCACCTCGTCGAGGACGGTGAAGCTGGCGGGCACCATGTGCGCAGGCAGCGCGGCCGCGGCCTGCGCGAGGACCTCTGATTCGTCGACCTCGCGGCCCGATTCGGGCACGAGGTAGCTCACCAGCACGGTGTCACCCGAAGGACCCGGGTGGCCGGTGGTCAGCGCGAAGCCGACGCTCGGGTGCGAGCGCAGCACCGCATCGATCTCGCCGAGCTCGATCCGGAACCCACGGATCTTGATCTGGAAGTCGGTGCGGCCCAGGTATTCGAGGGAGATCTCGCCATTTCTCCGTGCCCACCGGACCAGATCACCCGTGCGGTACATCGGCGCGCCGGAGCGCGAGTGGGGGTTCGCGACGAAACGCTCGGCGGTGGTCGTCGGTCGCCGGTGGTATCCCCTGGCGACCCCGGGGCCGGCGATGTACAGCTCGCCGGGGACCCCGACCGGGACCGGGTTCAGGCGGGAGTCGAGCACCATCAGCCCGAAACCGACGAAGGGGCGGCCGATGCCGACCCTCTCCCCTGGCGACAGCGGTCCGCTGGCGCTCGCGATGACGGTGGCCTCGGTCGGGCCGTACCCGTTCAACAGCGCCCGGCCGGGGCCCCACTGCTCGACGAGTGCCGGCGGACAGACGTCTCCTCCGGTGAGGATGCACTCGATGTGGTCGAGCCCGGTCGGGTCGACCGAGGCGAGCACGGCCGGGATGACGAACGCGTGCGTGACGCGTTCCCTGCCGAGGAGCTCGGCCAGTTCGGCGCCGCCGTACAGGGTGGAGGGGGCGATGACCATCGTCGCGCCGGCACTGACGGTCATGAACAGCTCCATGATCGACGCGTCGAAGCTGGGCGAGCTGAAGTGCAGGGTCCGCGAGTCCGGCGTGACGGCGAACCGCTCGCGAGCATCGGCGGCCAGGTTCGCCAGGGCTCGGTGCGTGACGACGACACCCTTGGGCAGGCCGGTGGACCCGGAGGTGTAGATCAGGTACGCCGCATGCTCGACCCGCAGCGGGCCGGTGCGGTCCGCATCGGTGATCGGGGCCGTCGACTGCCCGGACCACAGGCGGCCGAGCTCGGGGTCGTGCAGGTCCAGCCACGGCGTGGCGTCGGACCGTTCACCGTCACCTGCGGCGAGTCCGAGCACCGCGCCGGAATCGGTGAGCATGTGAGCGATGCGGTCCGGCGGATAATGGGGGTCGACCGGCACGAAGGCCGCGCCGGTCTTGGTGACCGACCACAACGCGAGCACCGAGTCGATCGATCTGGCGATCGACAGCGCGACAACCGATTCCGGACCGATCCCGCGGCCGATCAGCAAACGTGCGAGTTGGGTGGACCGAGCGTCGAGTTCGCGATAGGTCAGGCTGGTGCCCTCGAACGTCAGGGCCTCGTGGTCGGGTGCGATCGCGGCGGCCGCCGAGAGGATGTCGGGCAGTGGCTGTGGCGGTGCGCCTGGTGCGCCCAGGACCGGTGTGAGCGAGTCGAACTCGGCAGGACCGAGAAGTCTGATGTCGCCGACCGGCAGATCTGGGTCGACGGTGGCACTCTGCAGGACCCGGTCGATCCGGTCCGCGAACTCGGCGATGGTTGTGCGGTCGTACAGGTCTGTCCGGAACAGGATGCGGCCCGCGATCCCCGCCGGTTCCCCGGCGTGGGTGGTCAGTTCGGTGAAGACGAGGCGGACGTCGACCTCTCCCGTCCCGATCCTCAGGCCGTCCGGGCCGGATTCGGGATCCCCCTTGTCACCGAATTCGAACAGCACCCGGCATGGTGGGCCCGCCGGTGCACCCGCCGCGGCGCCCAGTCCCTCGACGACCTTCTCGTATGGAAAGTCGGAGTGTCGCAGCGCCGTCCGATCCGAATCGCGGATGGTGGCGAGTTGGTCGGTGAACGTGGAGGCCCCCGAGACCGTGTTCCGCAAAACCACCGGGTTGCCCGGATCGGCGGTGTCGGGTGGTTCGGTCGCCTGCCTGCGGTTGACAACGGTGCCGAGGACGACGTCGTCGGTGTCCGCGAGCCTGCCGAGCAACACGGCGAGCGCGGTGTGCATCACCGCGAAGACGCTCGAGTCCGACTGCCAGGCCAGATCGGCCATCCGGCGGTGGATGCGTCGGTCGATCTCGATGTCGACGTGACCCGTCGGTCCAGACGGTCGCACGGGTCGCGGCCGGTCGAGGGGCACGGAGGCGGCCTCGGGCAGGTGGGCGAGCGCGTGCGTCCAGTAATCGCGGTCCTCGTTGATCCGGCGTTGGCGGACGCCCGCCTCCGCGCTGGTCGCGTGGATGTCGCCGAGCCTGGTGCTCGGGGTGGCTGTCAGGAACTCCTCGAGCAGCTCGACGAACTGGGTGTGGTGAGCCTTCAGCTCGTCCTCGTCGTAGCGGTTCGGGTTGCCGCGGAAGTCGACGAGGGTCCTTTCGTCGGAGCCGCTCTTGTAGATGTTGACCAGCAGGTCGTCGACCGGTCCCGAGGTCACGATGTGATAGCCGCCGACGATCGGCCCGAGGGTGACCACCTGGTTGAACAGCATGACGTTGACCATCGGGCCTGCGAGCCCACGGGAGGAGCCGGTCAGCCCTGCATCGCGGCGGATGTCCTCGACGCTGCACCGCTGATGCCGGAGTGCCCCCATCAGCTCGAGCTGGACCCGCGCGACGAGCTCGGAGACGGTGTCGGTTTCGTTCACCGTGATGTGCAGGGGTGCGACGGTGGCGAGCATGCCCCCGGATCGCTGCAGCTGTGCCGTCGTCCGGCCGGACACCGGGAGGTTGATGAGGAGGTCGCGCTCGCCCGTCATCCGCCCGAGATAGCAACTGAAGGCCGCGATGATCACCGCGGCCGAGGTCGCTCCGACCCGGTGGTCCGAATCCTCCAGCGCGGAGAGTCCAGCATCCGAAAGGCGAGCACTCACCAGCGAACTGCGCGCGGTGGCGGGTGCCTCCCGGTGGGCAAGGGTGGAACCCGACTCGATGCCGACGATGTGTTCCGCCCAGTACTGCCGGTCCGCGGTGAATCGGTCGGAGTTCCGGTACTTCTGGTCCAGGTCGTAGAGATCGCGCACGGGCAGAGCGCGATTCGGCTCCGGCTCGGTGCCGTTGACGGCAGCGGTGTAGTGCGCCGCCATCCGGTTGATCAGCGTCGCACCGCCGTAGCCGTCGAGGACCACATGGTGAATTCGCGCGTACCACAAGTAATCTCGGTCGCCGACCTGCAGGACCGAGGTATCGATCAGTCGGTCACTGGCCAGGTCGACCGGCGTCGTGTACTCCCCCTCGATCCATGCGTGGGCGGCGGCGGTCGGATCGGGTTCCCCTCGGAAGTCGAGGTAACCGGTGGAGGTGTCGCAGTCCGGGTCGATCACCTGATGCGGCTCGCCCTCGACGTCGACCATCTTCAGCAGCGGGGATTCGAACTCGTGCGCCGCGGCGTCGACCGATCTGCGGAGCAGTTCGAGGTCCAGGTCGCCGTGCAGTTCGATGTAGTGCGCGATGAACTCCGGGACGGTGGGGCTGAGTTGCTGTGCGAACCACATGCTCCGCTGGACTGCCGACAGCGGAAATGCCGTGTACTGCCCGTAAGGGTCTTGGGCTGGCCCCTGCGAATGTGTAGTCGTCATCGCACTCCCCAAGCGAGTAGACAGAACTCGAAGGTGTATTCGGCGCAGTTTGCGCACTATTTTGTATGTCCGGATTTGTGTCGGCCGCGTTACACAGGGTATCGGCCGCGGACTGCTATTGTCGTCCGTTTCGGCCTTTGGTTCCATGTCCTGCGCGTTCGCGCGTAATGGCCCCTGGTCCGGCTCAGCGGAAGCGTTCGGCCTCTCGCGCGAGCTGGACCAGCCGGGAGCACAACGACGCCAGCTCGGACTGCTCAGCGCCCTCCGAGACGGCGGTCTCGACGTCCTCCGCGGCGCAGCGGACCGCGAACATCCGATCCACGAGCGAGGCCGCCTCGTCTGCGGTCAGGACAACGGCGTCGGCCGGAATGGAGGTGCCCTTGACCGCGCTGCGCTGTTCGTAGGCGCGCTGGCGACAGGACTGGCGGCAGTAGCGGCGGCGCCGGCCGATGCCGACGTCGGCGACCTCGCGTCCACACCACACGCACGAGTCGAGTCTGCGAGAGGGGCCTGCCACGGTCAGTCACCTTACTGCGCCTGCCGGCGGCGCCGTGCCGACCGACGACGCTGTGCGGTTGGAGGTTCGCTAACCGGTAAGATGGGGCGGTTGCGTCTGTGCGACGCCCGGGAACCATTCCAGCGTCCGTGGCGTTGAAGATGAGTGAATGCCTGCTGATCGGTGTACTACTGCCGATCCAGCGCGCTCGCGTGCCGACCTAGGGAGAGGACACCACCATGGCAGATCGCGTACTTCGAGGAAGCCGACTCGGAGCGGTGAGCTATGAGACCGATCGCGACCACGACCTGGCACCCCGCCGCATGGCCCGGTACCGCTGCGACAACGGCGAAGAGTTCGACGTCCCCTTCTCCGACGATGCCGAGATCCCCGGCACCTGGCTGTGCAAGAACGGCCTGGAGGGCAGCCTCCTCGAGGGCACCGCGCCGGAGGCCAAGAAGGTCAAGCCGCCGCGTACCCACTGGGACATGCTGCTCGAGCGCCGTTCCGTCGAGGAGCTCGAGGAGCTGCTCAAGGAGCGCCTTGACCTGCTGAAGACCAAGCGACGCGGAGCCTAGTCGGCGCCGGGCTTCGCCCGAACACATCAACGCCGCCCCCGGGGAGATCCCCGGGGGCGGCGTTGTCGTATCCGATGCCCTGATTACTTCCCGAACAGTGCCTTCGCCTTGTTCCAGCGGTTGCGCATGCCCCAGACGGTGACCTTGAGCAACGCCTCCTGCACGATGTTGCCGTCCATCTTGGACTCGCCGAACTCGCGCTCGGTGAACGTGATCGGCACCTCCACCATGGTGAACCCGTGCTGGATCGCGCGCCACGCGAGGTCGACCTGGAAGCAGTAGCCGTGCGACTCGACGGCGTCGAGGTCGAGCGCCACGAGCACCTCGCGCCGGTAGGCGCGGAAGCCGCCGGTGATGTCCTTGATCTTCACGCCGAGCGCGAGCCGGGAGTAGATGTTGCCGCCGCGCGAGAGGAACTCGCGTCGCTTGGGCCAGTTCACCACGGAGCCACCGGGGACGTAGCGCGAGCCCGCGACGACGTCGGCCCCCGCGTCGATCTGGTCGAGCAGCCGGTGCAGCTGCTCAGGGGCGTGGCTGCCGTCCGCGTCCATCTCCACGATGACGCGGTAGTCACGCTCGAGGCCCCATTTGAAACCTGCGATGTAGGCAGCTCCGAGGCCGTTCTTCTCGGTGCGGTGCATGACGTGGATCCGGCCGGCGGCGTCCTGCTCGGCCAGCTTGTCGGCCAGGTCGCCGGTGCCGTCCGGGCTGCCGTCGTCCGCCACGAGCACATGCGTGTTCGGGAGCGCGGCGTGCAGGCGGCCGATGATCAGGCCGATGTTCTCCCGCTCGTTGTACGTCGGAATGATCACCAAGGTGTGCGCGCTCGGTGTGTCCCCGCCTGGCGTACCCGCTGCCATCTTGATCCTCCCTGCCAGCCGAGGCTGGTTTCCTTCGTGATGCGTCTGCCGCCGTCAGTTGATCGGTTCGGCAGGCCGCCGCCGCCGCACGAGTGCGATGACGAGGGCCAATGTGGCGCCGACACAGAGAACGATCTCCGGAATCGGGCCGAGTCGAGTAGCCAGCGTAGTGGAGGCCCGAAGTGGAACCTCCGCGACAAGCGCCGCGGGCACGAAAAGTGACGAAGATTCCTGTACGGATCCGTCGGGGGCGACGATCGCGCTGACGCCGGACGTGGCGGCCACCACAACGACCCGACCGTGTTCGACGGCCCGCACCCGCGACATCGCGAGCTGCTGGTACGTCATCTCGGTGTCCCCGAAGGTCGCGTTGTTGGTTGGCACCGCGATCAACTGGGCGCCTGCCCTGACCGCCTGGCTGAGTGCTCGGTCGAACGCGACCTCGTAACAGGTCGCCACGCCGACCGGGATCCCGGCGGCCGTCACCACTCCGTTGCCGTTGCCGGGTACGAAGTTGCCCGCCTGGTCCGCATACGACGAGAAGTGTCGGAAGAAGCTGCGGTAGGGCAGGTACTCGCCGAACGGCTGGATGATCTTCTTGTCGTGGCGGTCTTGTGGCCCGTTGTCGCCGTCCCAGACGATGACGGAGTTCGTGGTGGTTCGGTCGCCGTTCACCAGGACGGCGCCGACGAGGATCGGAGCGCCGACGGCACGCGAGGCGGCCTCGATCGCGGCGGCCGCGTCGGCATTGCGCAACGGATCGATGTCCGAGGCGTTCTCCGGCCAGATCACCAGGTCGGGCTGTGGCTGCGTGCCCGCTCGCACGTCCCCCGCGAGTGCGAGGGTCTCCCGGACGTGATTGTCGAGGACCGCGCGACGTTGGGCGTTGAACTCGAGTCCGAGCCGGGGCACGCTGCCCTGGATCGCGGCCACGACGATTCTCCGATCGCCCGCCGCGTCGTCCACGGACTCCATGCCGGGAACGGTGGGCCACAGCGCGGCGGCGAGCACCGGCATGATGAGCACGAATGCGCCTGCGGTGAGCAGGTCCCGGACCGGGAGACGGCGGGCGATCGCCACCGTCAGTGCCGCGATCCCGGTGCCGGTCAGCGCGACGGCGAATCCGAGCAGCGGAGCGCCTCCGACCGCGGCGAGCGAGAGCAGCCAGCCGTCGGCCTGTCCGAACGCCAGCCGTCCCCACGGGAAGCCGCCGAACGGGACGCTCGACCGGAGCCATTCCGTCAGCGTCCATGCGCACGCTATCCACAGCGGTGCCAGCGGCAGCCGGGCGAGGATGACGGCGAGGATGCCGAACAGCCCGAAGAACACTGCCTCCGCGGCGGCAAGGGCGAGCCAGGGCGCCGGACCGACGTACTCCCCCACCCAGGGCAGCAGCGGCAGCAGGAACCCGAGCCCGGCGAGGAATCCGTACCCGAACGCTCCCCTCCAGCGCAGCGGCGGCCGGTCCTCGGCGGCCCCGGCGCGATCGCCCGCGCCGAACCGCGTCAGCACCAGCACGAGCAGCGCGACGGCGAAGGGGGCGAGGAACCACAGCGGTCGTGGCGGGAAGCTCGCGAACAGCAGCGCACCGGACCCGAACGCCAGGACGCAGTCGCGGAGGGTCGACAATCGGGGCTTGCGGGATCGGGTCTTGGTCGAGGCGGTCACCTCAACGCTCATAGATGGTCTCCCCGCGGTGCACGGTTCGCAGGCACACCGGGCTCGGGGACTCGGGATCGAGGTGCGGCAGCGCGGGCACCCGGGACCGTGGATCGGTCGACCAGCGCTGGACGGAGTCCTTGGCCGCGGTGACCACCAGCTCACCGGCCTCCCAGACTGCGTACGAAGCGGGTGCACCCGGGACCAGCGTGCCCGCCAGTCCGTCGCGGACGCCACCGGCCCGCCAGGCCCCGCGGGTGGCGGCGGAGAAGGCCGCACGCGGCGAGACACCGCTGCCCTCGGTGCGATGGTTGACCGCGGCCCTGAGCATCGCCCACGGCTCGACGGGCGTGACCGGTGCGTCGGACCCGAAGGCCAGCGACACACCCGCCGCCGCCATCGCGGCGAACGGGTTGAGGGTCGCCGCGCGATCCCGCCCGAGGGCCTGGGCGTAGAGACCGTGGTCGCCGCCCCAGAGCTCGTCGAAGACCGGCTGGACGCTGGCGACCACGCCGAGTCCGCCGAGGGTCGCCGCCTGCTCGGCGGTGATCATCTCGACGTGCTCGAGACGGTGACCGCACGCCGCTACCGCGGGACCACCGAGCTCGCCTGCCACGCGCTCGAACGCCTCGACCACGGCCGCGACCGAGGCGTCGCCGATCACGTGGAAGCCGGCCTGGATGCGGGCCTCGGTGCAGGCGCGCAGGTGCGCCGCGATCGTGTCGACGTCGAGGTAGGCATTGCCTGTATCGGGGCGGTCGGCGTACGGCTCGTGCAACCAGGCCGTACGGGATCCGATCGCGCCGTCGACGAAGAGGTCACCGCCGAGGCCTGCCGCCCCGGTCTCGGCGAGGAGTGCCTTCGCCTCCGCCGCGGTCGTCACCGGCTGTCCCCAGTAGGCGCGCACCTCGACACCGTGCGGGTGCGCCAGCAGTTCGCGCAGGTCTTCGCGGCCGGAGATGTCGGGGCCTGCGCATTCGTGCACCGCGACGATCCCGTTGGCTGCGGCGCTGTCGAGCGCAGCGGTCCTTGACCTCGCCCGCTGGGCCGCGGTGAGCAGCTCCCTTGCGGCAGCGCGGACCCGGTGGTGATCCTCCGCGGTGACCGGGGTCTCGGCGTCGTCGACGCCGCCCGCACGCCGCAGCAGCGACGAGGCGGCGGCGGAGTGGACGTCGATCCTGGCCAGGTACACCATCCGGCCCGGTGCGGCGGCGTCGAGTTCGGTGGTGGTCGGGG
The DNA here is from genome assembly GCF_001894865.1 of Rhodococcus maanshanensis NBRC 100610. Taxonomy (GTDB): domain Bacteria; phylum Actinomycetota; class Actinomycetes; order Mycobacteriales; family Mycobacteriaceae; genus Rhodococcus_G; species Rhodococcus_G maanshanensis. The sequence continues at coordinate 231,414 of NZ_BCXA01000003.1, forward strand.
CGCCGGGGTCGTCGGTCCAGGTGGTCTCGTCCCAGCCGTGTCCCCAGATCACCGCGTCGTCCTGCTCCTCGGCGTACCGGCGAACCAGGTCGAGGCACTCGCGCCGAGATCGGGCACCGGTCAGGTCGAGGCCGGTGAGCATCAGTCCGAGGGCCGTCACGTGAACGTGGGTGTCCACGAAGGCCGGTGTCACGAACGCGCCGTCGAGCTCGATGATCTCGGCGTCGGGATGGAGCGCGCGTCCTGGGCGGTCCTCGCCGACCCACACCACGGTGCCATCGGTCACGGCCATCGATGTCGCATCAGGTGCGGCGGGGCTGTAGATGCGACCGCCGACCAACAATTGGGTACCCACGGGGGTTCAGTCTGCCCGCCGTGGACCCTGCGCCGTGCCACCGGGATCCGGAATGATGATCTCCCCCTCGATCGCGAGCGGTTCGGCGGTGCCCGAGGGTGAGGTGGGGGTCTCGGTCGCGTACGTGACGTCCTCGACGATGGTGTCCTCGACGATGACGCCGTCCACCACCGTGCGGCGACGGGTGCGCGAGTACACGTCGGCGCCGACCCCGCCTGCGGCGGTCACCATGCCGAGGCGGCGACCGCCGAGGATCAAGACGAGTGGCCGGAGCACCCATCGGGTCGGTGGGATCAGCAGGAGCAGTCCGAGCGCGGAGGTGACGAGGCCGGGGATCACCAGCAGGACCGTGCCCGCGGCGACCACCGCCCCATCCGCGACGGCGCCGCTCGCCGACCCGGTGCCGCGGCCTGCGCGACGGAACCCCTCGATCACCTTGCGGCCTTGCGAGCGGACCAGGACCAGGCCGACCGCCCAGCCGAGCAGGAACAGCGCAATCGTCCACAGCACACCGATGGCGCTGCCCACCCAGATCACCGCAGCGACCTCGATGACGACGTAGAGCACGAACAACGCCGGAATCATCGGCCTGCCTTTCCTCGGTCCCCTGTCGGGCCCTCTGCCCGATCAACGTGCGGAGGCCCGGAAATTCTCCCGGGTTTCCGGCGTAAACCAGAACCCTCTGGTTGACGTGCATGCGAAACCTCTAGTCGAGGTCAACCCAAACCCTCTAGTTGACATTTAGACATTGCGCATGATGCAGTTCACACCGGTCGGGTTCCTGTTCGTCGAGTTCACGCACCAGCCGAGGAGCAACATGCGTCTCTCCCTGATCCTTCGCAGGATATCCGTGGCCGTGGCCTCCGCCGCGGTCCTCACCCTCACCTTCGCCGGGCAGGCGGGCGCATCCCCCACGGCCGTTGAGCCGCCCGGCTCGGCGCCCGCCGCCCTGGTCGCGGAGTCCGGCATGCAGTCGCCCGAGGCGTTGGCGGTGCTCCAGACGATTCTCGGCGCGGCGGCGCTCGGCCCTCTCGGCCTCCCCGAGTTCGGCGTGACCAGGCCGCAGGACTTCATGTATCCCGCACCGACTCTCGGCTGTGGGGTCGGCGAGACTCCGGTGACCGTCACGGTCGCCTCCGCGCAGGCCGGACCCAACTTCCCCCTACCGCCCTTCATCGAGCGCGGTCAGTTGCGATTCCAGGCGTTGCCCGCCCACGTCGACTTCCCGAAGCAGTCCGGGCTCAGTGTGATCTGGTTCAACACGACCACCTTCAAGGGCGGGATGGAGCCGTTGAACGACGTCCTGCTCGGGGTGCCGACGATGTCGAAGACCGTGGCGACCGGCGCAGGGACCGTGCTCGCGGCGCTCTACGGGGATGTCACCTACCAGTCGGGGAAGACCTGCTTCGCTTTGCCGACGGTGGGTACCTTCACGGCCTGAACCGGGGCCCTACGAGCCGGGCGTGACCAGCCCGGTCTCGTAGGCCAGCACCACCGCCTGCACGCGGTCGCGGAGGCCGAGCTTGGTCAGGATCTTGCCGACGTGGGTCTTGATGGTGGCCTCGGAGAGATACAGCTGCTGCGCGATCTCCGCGTTCGACAGCCCGGTCGCGAGGTGGCGGAGCACCTCGAGCTCGCGTTCCGTCAGGTCGTCGAGGATCTCGGGCGTCCGCGTCGGGGCGGGGTCGTCGCCGATGAACCGGGACAACAGCCGCCGGGTCACCTTGGGTGAGACAACCGCGTCACCCGCCGCGACGCTCCTGATCGCCGAGACCAGGTCCTCGGGCGGGGTGTCCTTGAGCAGGAATCCGCTCGCTCCCGCCCGCAGCGCGCCGAGGGCGTGCTCGTCCAGATCGAAGGTCGTCATCACCAATACCTTGCTGGAGCAGCCGGATTCGACGATCTGCGTGGTGGCCGTCACGCCGTCGACGATCGGCATCCGCACGTCCATGAGCACCACGTCGGGCTCGAGGTCGCGCGTGGCGTTCACCGCGGCGGCCCCGTCCCCCGCCTCCCCGAGCACCACGATGTCCTCGTGTGCCTCGAGCACCATCTTCAGCCCCATGCGCATCAGCTCTTGATCGTCGACGAGCAACACGGTGATGGGCATGGCGCCACCCTATATCCGAGCTGTCGCCACCGGTTGAGCGGGAATTCCCGATTGCGAGCGCGACGGCATCGGCCAGTGTCATTCGGTCCGCAGATCATCCGTGCGCGATCGCCTCTACGGAATCTCTTCCCGTCCATTGCTTCCTGCGGACGCCCGCGCGTGGTGCTGCTTCGATTGGTCGCGTCGTTGGCCTGCGTCTGTCTCTCGACGTGCCTGCGCCTTTCGCCTGGCGCGGTCAAGTAGTTCCTTGGGGTGGTGGCGGTGGTTGATGCGGGGTCTCTGGACGGGGTCGATGTGCGGCGGCGGGATCCACTCGGTGCGTCCGGCGTATTCGGTGCCCTTGGGTGCGGTGCGGGTGTGCCAGCCGCCGGGTCCGTCGTGGATCAGCGCATGGCAGGCGTCGCAGCCGAGGGCAAGTCCGCCGATGTCGGTGGCGCCGCCTTTGGACCAGTCTCGGACGTGATGGACGGCGGTCATCGTGGCGGGGGCGTCGCAGCCGGGTCTGGTGCATCCTCGATCAGCGGCGATCAGGGCCAGTCGTTGATCGGCGGTGGCGAGACGCTTCGAGCGCCCGAGGTGCAGGGGCCTGCCGTTGTGGTCGAACAACACCAGAACGGGGTGCGATCGCTCCGCCATCTTCAGTGCGTCCCGTATCGGGAGGATCCCGCCGGACGCGGTCGTGGCGACGCCGGTGGCGTGCTCGAGTTGGTCGAGGGTCATGGTGATGATCGCCGTGACAGGCAGCCCGCGATGCGAACCCAGAACGCCCGATCCGAGGAGCGCACGCAATGCCTCTTTGATGGCGTCGTGGTTACGTTGCGCGGCGGTGCGGGTGTCACGGCCCGCCGCTGCGGCGAGCTTGTCGCGGTCGACGTGTGGGTGTTCGGCGTCGCCGGTGGGTGATTCGGGGTCGTCGGGGTTGTTCATTCCCGGCCGCGCCCACTTCGCCAGGATCGGTTCGAGCATGGCTCGGGTCTCGGGGTCGAGGTGACCGGAGATCGGGGTCATGAGGTTCTGGTCTTGGCGGCCGAGCCGGATTCCGCGCAGTCGCTTGCGGTCCTTCCCGTCGGTGAGGTCGCCGTCGGGGTTCAGGTACGCGAGCAGGTCGTGTCCGGCCTTCTCCACATCCTCCGGCGTCGCGGAACGCGCCAGGTCCGCCAGGATTTCCTCCGCCACGGCGACGTCGGAACTGCTGACCGCGTGCGGGATCTTGCGGATGACCTCACGTACCGCGCGGGCGTGATCCGGGCCAATCGCGCCGTCGCGTTGCGCGGCAGCGGTTTCGGGCAGATCCGCAGGCAATGGCTGACCGGAGAGCGCATGCCAGGTGCCCAACGACTTGGCCGCGGTGACCCGGGCGGAGGCGTCGGCCGCGGAGATCCGCAGCACCCCGACGAGCAGCTTGTTGACGGTCTTGTGGCCGAGCTTGCCAGGCAGGGAGCGCTCGACGGTTTCGACAATCAGGTTGTGGCCGACCGCCGACGCCCTGCGCAGTGATCTTTCCAGCCGGCGCAGGGTGTCGGTCAGCTCGCCGTCGGGGAGCGCGGTCAGATCGGTCGCGCACAGTCCATCGACGGCGTCGGCGATCGCGGACAGGTGAACGTGCACCTGATCCGAGACCCCGATACCATCGATCGAACTCATGTGCGAATTCTACCGCCGGGGTCCGACATGTGGTCTCGACGGGCCGCCGGTCGAGAGTGTTGAGGAACCATGCGGATGCGTCGTCGCTGAATGTAGCGTTGACCTATGGGGACGCATACGTCCACTCGATTCATGTGCACCGCGATGGCGATGTTTGCGGCGTCGCTCTGCGTGTCCGTCGAGCCCCCGACCGCATCCGCCCAGCCGTGTCCCGACGTCGAGGTGATGTTCGCCCGGGGTACGGACGAACAGAGTGGCGTCGGTGCCACAGGGCTCTCGTTCATCGAATCGCTTCGCGTGGTCGCGGGCGCGCGGTCGATCGGGGCGTACGCCGTCAATTACCGTGCCGGCAGCAATTTCGACGACCGACGGGCGTTCGCCCACACCTTCGTCGAAGGGGTGCGGGACATGCATTCCCGGATCCAGTTCGTGGCGGAACGCTGCGCCGGGACGAGGATCGTGGTCGGAGGTTACTCGCAGGGAGCGGCCGTTGCCGGATTTGTCACCGAAGCCGGAAATCCCGCCGGATTGCCCAGCGATCTGGCCCTACCAGGACCGTTGTCGCCGGAGGTGGCCGGCCACGTTGCCGCGGTCGTCTTTTTCGGAAGGCCGTCGGACCGGTTCATGAGCGACGCGGGAAATCCGCCGATCGTTGTCGGGCCGCTCTTCGCTCCCAAGACCATCGATGTGTGTGCTGCCGGCGACAACATCTGCGACGGCTCCCCCCTCGGCCGCCCCAACATCCTTCACGCGTTGTATCCCGTGAACGGGACGACCTTCGGGGCCGCACAGGTCGTCGCCGGGCGCCTCTAGGTCTGCGCGCCTCTCAGCCGATCGCCTTGAGCATCTCGGCCGCGATGGCACGCTCGCCGTCCGCGTTCGGGTGCACCGGGACCGGCTGCGTCGCAAAGAGCATGGGCTCGATCCACCGCTCCCCGACCGGCTTGCAGCCGTCGCGTCCCTCGGACACCTGGGACATGTCGACGAACGTCGCGCCCGTCTCCTTGGCCGCGCGCCGGACGGCGTCGTTGAGCTTGGCCTGGAGCGCCCGGAGGTACGGGACATCGCCCGCGGCCACGGGCATCTGCGGGTAGCAGCTCCCGCTTGCGGGCAGCAGCCACGGGTAGCCGGCGATGAAGACGCGGGCCTGCGGGGACCTGTCGTGAATGTCGCTGAGCGCCTTCACGAGCGCCGGATACGTCTGGGTTTCGATCGGTTCGGCGAGCTTCGCCCCGTGCTGTGCCTGGCACGGCGCCTGGGCAACCGGACTGGAGACCATCGCGCCGATGCACGTCGCCATGGCGCCGGCGAAGGTGTTGTTGTTGTTGCCGCCGATCATCAGGGTGACCAGCTCAGTCGTCGGCGTCAACGCGTCGAGCTGCGCACGCGTGCCCGGGTACTGAGGCGCATAGAAATCCCCTGTCTTCGCGCCGCCACAGCTCACGTCGGTCAAGCGATGGCCGAGCTGCTGCGCGACGATGTGAGAGAAGTTCCGCTCGGATTGCATGCACTGTGAGACGGCGGTCGGGACAACGGGATACACGCCGGAACCCGCGCTGAAGCTGTCGCCGAGGTTCACGTACTCGAGTGGCTGCGGAGCTGCTGCCGCCGGCGACACCAGTCCCACCGCGGCGGCGAGCGTGCACGCTGCCAGAATCAAGCGCCTACGCCCGTTTGTCACGGCCACTGGATCTCCCTCGGTTGCATGGTGCGCCACCCCTCAAAGAGACTTCCGATGAGAGCCGGGTCTCTTTCTGCCGTCGGGAAACATAGACGCTTGTTCAGTTCATGACAATCCCATTCTCGAAACTTTCGGTGCGAGGGGGCATTCGTCTAGTCGTCGGGGTGCAGTGGCAATTCCGCCCGAACCCGCCAACTCCCGTCCGGCTCCCTGCCCGTCTCGAGGTTGCCCTGGAGGACCGCCACCCTCTCCCTCATCCCCACCAGCCCGTTTCCCGATCCCTGGGTGAACTGACTCGACCCCCGACCGTTGTCGGTGATCTCCACCAGCACGTCCTCGTCGCGCCGCCGCACCCGGACCCGTGCCCGTGGCGATGTGCCCGCGTGCCTGAGCACGTTCGTCAGCGACTCCTGCACGACGCGGTGGATGCCGAGGCTGAGCGCGGGCCTGATGTCGTCGAGTTCCCCGGTCATCTCGAGCTCGACGCGCAGGCCCGCGTCGCGCATCATGTCGACGACCTTCGCCACTCCGGCCGTCCCGTGCTGCGGCATCTCTGCGGGGGTCTGTTCGGTGCGCAGCAGTGCCACCGTCCTGCGCAGCTCGGCGAGCGCCTGCCTGCCGGTGCTCGCGATGTTGCCCAGCGCACGCTCGGCGCCGTCCGGGTTGCGCCGCACGGCATACGAGGCGCCGTCCGCCTGCACCACCATTACGCTCACCGCGTGTGCGACGACGTCGTGCAGCTCGCGCGCGATGCGTGTCCTCTCCCCCGCCACCGCCTCCTCCGCCCTCCGATCCCGGTCGTATTCGGCGACGGCCAGTCGCGCGGCGACCTCCTCGTCGTACAGCCGTCGCGCGCCGAGGAACTCGGCGGTGATCCAGGACAGCGCGTAGAACAGCGTGATGAAGGCCGCGGTGGTCCCGATGTCCTGGTGCAGGAGCCAGATCGCCAGGGCAGAGTCGACCGCGAGCCCGACGAGGTAGAAGGCCGCGGGTTTTCTACCCACGTAGGCGACGAGCGTGTAGAGCATCACGGCAAGGCCGAGCTGGCCCGGATGGGTGACGGTGTCGTCACCGATCCAGCTGCTGATCACGGTGGTCATGATCGAGAGACCGAGGATGGTGGCCGCGGCAAGAACGGGATGGCGACGCCGAAAGGCGATCGGTACGCACAGCGCCAGGCCCAGCAGCACGAACAGCCACGGGGCCTGGCTGTTCGGTGCCGACAGGCCTTCGAGCACGAACAGGATCGTGGCGAGCATGGAGTCGGCGACGAACGGCTTTCCCCGTAGCCACAGGCTGAACCTCCGCATGTTCACAGCCTAGGAGTTGCGGGCCGCGCCGGGTCCTGTGATTGGGTCTGAGCCATGGCATGGTTCGACTGGGGCGTGTTGATGGTCGCGGCAACCGCGGCCGGCTGGGTCGACGCGGTGGTCGGCGGGGGCGGCCTGATCCTGCTCCCCGCGATCCTCATCACCATGCCCCAGCTGAGCCCGCAGATGGCGTTGGCGACGAACAAGCTGACGGCCGTGAACGGCACCGCCGCCGCGGTGTTCACCTTCAGCAGGAAGGTCGCCATGCAGTGGCGGCTGATGGTCCCGGCCGCCGTGCTGGCCGCGGTGTTCGCCGGGCTGGGGGCGGCCGCCGTGTCGCTGATCGACAAGGCGCTGTTCATCCCGATCATCATGGTGCTGCTCGTCGCTGTCGCGGTGTTCGTCACGATGCGCCCCACGCTGGGCACCACCCTCATCCATCACCAGCCCAGCCGGCTGCGGGTGTGGACCACGGTGCTCGTCGCGGGCGGCGTGATCGGGTTCTACGACGGACTGTTCGGCCCGGGTACCGGCACCTTCCTGATCATCACGTTCGCGGTGATGCTGGGGACGGAGTTCGTGCGCAGCGCCGCGATGGCCAAGGTGATCAATCTCGGTTCCAATATCGGCGCCCTCGCCTTCTTCGCGGCGAGCGGGAACGTGTGGTGGACCCTTGGCCTCGCGATGGCGGCGTGCAACGTGGTCGGTGCGGTGCTCGGCGCACGGATGGCACTTGCCAAGGGCGCGGGTTTCATTCGGATCGTGCTCCTTGTGGTGGTCGTGGTGATGGTGATCCGGTTGGGCTGGCAGCAGTTCGCCTGATCCGGTGCGGACATCGGTAGCGTGTGACCCGTGACCGCCACTCGCGACGTCGACCCCGACTTTCTCGCCCTGCCGCTGCGCGCCCTCGCGGACGCCGCGCTGTCCACGGCCAGGGCCGCGGGCGCCACCCACGCCGACCTGCGGGTGCACCGCCTGCTGACCCAGTCGATCCGACTACGGGACGGCGCCGTGCAGTCCGCGGTCGACGGCGCGGAGCTCGGCGTGGCGGTGCGCGTCGTGGTCGACGGGACCTGGGGGTTCGCCTCGCATGCGGAGCTGACCCCCGACGCCGCGGCCCGCACCGCCGCGCAGGCGGTCGAGGTGGCCAGGGCGCTGCGGGAGCTGAACCGGGAGCGGGTGGAGTTGGCCCCGGAGCCCGTGTACCCGGATGCGGTCTGGGTTTCCGGCTACGAGGTCGACCCGTTCGAGGTCCCGACGGCCGAGAAGATCGAGCTGCTCACCGATTACTCGTCCCGGCTCTCGTCCGCCGACGGAGTCGACCACGTCACGGCGAGCGTGATGCAGGTCAAGGAACAGACCTTCTACGCGGACCTGGCGGGGTCGAGCATCACCCAGCAGCGGGTCCGTCTGCATCCGCAATTGGAGGCGACCGCCGTCGACCAGTCGGCCGGCAGCTTCGAGACCATGCGCACCCTCGCACCCCCGGTCGGGCGCGGGTGGGAGTACCTGGGCGACGTGGTCGGCCCTGCTTCCTGGGACTGGGCAACGGAACTCGCGCGGATCCCGGAATGGCTGGCCGAGAAGGTCAAGGCCCCGTCGGTGACGGCGGGCCCGACGGACCTGGTCATCGACCCGACCAACCTGTGGCTGACCATTCACGAATCCATTGGCCACGCAACCGAGTACGACCGCGCCATCGGCTATGAGGCGGCCTATGCCGGTACCTCGTTCGCGACCCCGGACCAGCTCGGCACGCTGCGATACGGGACCGAGATCATGCATGTGACCGCCGACCGGACCGAGGACCATGGGCTCGCCAGCATCGGGTACGACGACGACGGCGTCGGTTCGCAGCGCTGGGACCTGGTGCGCGGCGGCACTCTTGTCGGCTACCAGCTCGACCGGGTGTTCGCCCCGCGCCTCGGCCTGGAGCGTTCCAACGGATGCTCCTATGCGGACTCCCCCCACCACGTTCCGATCCAGCGGATGGCGAACGTGTCACTGCAGCCGGACCCCGAGCACGACACCTCCACCGAGGAACTGATAAGCCGGGTCGAGGACGGGATCTACGTGGTCGGCGACAAGAGTTGGTCGATAGACATGCAGCGGTACAACTTCCAGTTCACCGGTCAGAGGTTCTTCCGGATCCGGAACGGCGTCCTCGCCGGACAGCTCCGGGATGTGGCGTACCAGGCCACCACGACCGACTTCTGGGGTTCGATGGAGGCCCTCGGTGGCGCCTCCACCTGGCAGCTGGGGGGCGCATTCAACTGCGGCAAGGCCCAACCGGGTCAGGTGGCGGCCGTCAGCCACGGTTGTCCCTCCGCGCTCTTTCGCGGGGTGAACGTGCTCAACACGCAGGTGGAGGGTGGGCGATGATCCAGGCGCAGGAGTTGATCGAGCGGGCCCTCGCGCTGCGCACGGTGGACGAGTCGATGGTGCTGGTCACCGATGCCAGCGAGGCCTCGCTGCGTTGGGCTGGCAATTCCATGACCACGAACGGCGTGTCGACCTCGCGGAACTGGACCGTCATCTCGATCGTCCGCGACGCCGAAGGTGCGCATGTGGGCACGGTGAGCTCCAGCACCGTTGACCCACAGCAGATCCCGGACGTCGTGCGGGCAAGCGAGGAGGCAGCGCGGACCGCCCCGCCCGCCGAGGACGCGATGGACCTCATCCCGGGTTCGGACGTCACCGATCCCGGCTGGTCAGAGGCGGCGGCGTCCACCGGTATCGATGTGTTCGGCCGATTGGCGGGTGACCTCGCCGACGGGTTCGACGGCGCCGACCGGCTGTACGGGTTTGCGCACCATCAACTCCACAGCACCTGGCTGGGCACCTCCACGGGGGTGCGCAGGCGTTTCACCCAGCCGACCGGCTCGGTGGAGATCAACGGCAAGCGCGGTGACGCCAGCGCATGGGTGGGTGCCGGCACCGCCGACTTCACGGACGTCTCGGTGCCGAGCCTGCTCGCGCAGCTGGCAACCAGGCTGGACTGGGCGAAGCGCACCGTCGACCTGCCCGCGGGCCGCTACGAGACCTTGCTGCCACCGTCCGCGGTGGCCGACCTGATGATCTACCTGATGTGGACGATGGAAGGCCGCGGCGCGGAAGAGGGGCACACCGCGCTGTCGAAGGCAGGCGGCACCCGGGTCGGTGAGCGGCTCACCGACTTCCCGCTGACCCTGCGCTCGGACCCCATGGCGCCCGGACTCGAGTACACGCCCTTCGTGGCGACCACGACCTCGAGCGACTCACTCTCCCTCTTCGACAACGGCATGGGCGTGGATCGGGTCGACTGGGTCCGCGACGGAACCGTCAACGCACTCGCCTACCCCCGCCATGCCGCGCGGGAGTTCGGCGCCTCGGTGGCCGTGCCCGGCGACAACCTGTTGCTCACCGGTGCCGGTGCGGCGACCATCGACGATATGGTCGCCCGGACCGAGCGCGGGCTGCTGCTGACCACGCTCTGGTACATCCGTGAGGTCGATCCGGCCACGTTGCTGCTGACCGGCCTCACCAGGGACGGGGTGTACCTGGTCGAGGACGGGGAGGTCGCCGGCGCCGTCAACAACTTCCGTTTCAACGAGAGCCCGCTCGACCTGCTGCGGCGGGTCTCCGAGGTGGGGGCAACCGAGACCACGCTCCCGCGTGAGTGGAAGGACTGGTTCACCCGCACCGCAATGCCACCGCTGCGGATCCCGGACTTCCACATGTCGTCCGTGAGCCAGGCGCAGTGATGACCCGCTGCCCCTGCCTGAGCGGTGAGGCCTACGAGCGGTGCTGCGGGCGGTTCCACTCCCGTGCCGCGGAGGCCGCGACCGCGGAGCAGCTGATGCGGTCCAGGTACAGCGCGTTCGCGGTCGGCGACGCCGACTACCTTCTGCGGACCTGGCACCCGAGTACCCGACCGGCCCGGCTGACGCTCGACCCCGATCAGCGCTGGACACGGCTCGACATTCTCGGTCACACGGGCGGAGGTCTGTTCGAGAACGAGGGCACGGTCGAGTTCGAGGCGCACTACGTGCACTCCGGACAGCGGGATTCGCTGCGCGAGCACAGCCGATTCGTGCGTGAGGACGGCCGCTGGCTGTACCTGGACGCCCTCGACTGAGGGTGGCCGCGGGGATTCGCCCGCGCGCCATCGATGGCGTCGAGGAGTAACGTCCGGCACAGGCGGGAAACCGCGGTGCTCGCCTGAGGCGGCGACGGTGGACTGGTTCAACGCGGACGGCTATTGGCTCGGGCGGCTGCTCTTCACGGAAGGCCTCGCCGCCATCTACCTGACTGCGTTTCTGGTGGCAGTCAACCAGTTCCGGGCTCTGATCGGCAGCAATGGGATGCTCCCGATCCCCGACTACCTGGCCGCGGCGTCGTTCCGGCGTTCGCCGAGCCTGTTCCACCTGCACTACTCCGACCGGTTCTTCGCCGCCGTGGCGTGGACCGGGGCCGGCCTGGCGGCCCTCACCGTGCTCGGCGTCACCGCCCGGCTGCCGCTGCCGGCGACCATGCTGGTCTGGTTCGCGATGTGGCTGTTCTACCTGTCGATCGTCAACGTCGGCCAGGTCTGGTACGGGTTCGGCTGGGAGTCTCTGCTGCTCGAGGTCGGGTTCCTCGCGGTCTTTCTCGGCAATGCCGACACCGCGCCACCGGTGGCGGTTCTGCTGCTGCTGCGATGGTTGCTGTTCCGGCTCGAATTCGGCGCCGGGATGATCAAGATCCGCGGGGACTCCTGCTGGCGAGATCTGACCTGCCTGTACTACCACCACGAGACCCAGCCGATGCCAGGACCGCTGAGCTGGTACTTCCACGGGCTCCCCCGGCCGCTGCACCGGGCGGAGGTTGCAGGCAATCACCTGGCGCAGCTGGTGATGCCCTTCGGTCTGTTCGCCCCGCAGCCGGTCGCCGCGATCGCGGCGGGGGTGATGATCGTGACGCAGCTGTGGCTGGTCGCCAGCGGCAACTTCGCGTGGCTGAACTGGCTCGCGCTGGTGCTGGCGGTGTCGGTGTTGCCGGACAGCGTGCTCGGCGCGGTCCTGCCCATCGGCCCACCGGCCGAGTCCGGGCCCACCCCGCCCGCATTCGTGGCCGTGGTGATCGCGGTGACCGCCCTCGTCCTCGTGCTCAGCTACTGGCCTGCCCGCAACCTGGCCTCGCACAGCCAGCTGATGAATGCCTCGTTCAACTCCTGGCACCTGGTCAACACGTATGGCGCCTTCGGCCACGTCACCAGGATCCGGTACGAGGTGGTCGTGGAGGGCACCGAGGCGACGCGCATCACGCCGGACGCGGTGTGGCGGGAATACGAGTTCAAGGGCAAGCCGGGCGACATCAGGCGGCGGCCCCGCCAGTTCGCTCCGTATCACCTACGCCTCGACTGGCTGATGTGGTTCGCCGCGATCTCGCCCGGCTACGCCAGGGGGTGGTTCGTCGCGTTCGCCGAGAAGCTGCTCCAGAACGACGCCGCGACGCTGGCGCTGCTCCGGCACAATCCGTTCGCGCAGTCGCCGCCCACCTTTGTGCGGGCCCGCTTGTTCCGCTACCGGTTCAGCACCCGACAGGAGCACCACGACAGTGGCGTGTGGTGGCACCGGACCCCGGTCTCGGACTATCTGCCTCCCATCCGGCTCGCGGTGAGGCCTGCAGGTGGCGGAGCGAACGAGGGATGAACCGGTCCGCTCGGTACCCTGGACGTCATGTCGAGCGGGGAAGCCACCAGCGTGCGGGTGGACAGCTGGGCGTGGTCCGTGCGCCTGTTCAAGACCCGCTCCGCGGCGGCCGCCGCGTGCCGCGCAGGCCACGTGCGAGTGAACGGGGTGTCGGCCAAACCTGCGCAGCCGGTGCAGGTGGATGACGAGGTGCGGGTGCGTGTCGCCGGCACCGAACGGATAGTCGTGGTGGCAAGGATCATCCGCAAGCGGGTCGGGGCTCCCGAGGCCGCGCTGTGCGTGATCGACAGAACACCTCCTCCGCCGCCGCGCGAGGCACTGATCGCCCTGCCCCGTCGGGATCGCGGATCCGGGCGACCCACGAAACATGAACGGCGCGAGCTGAATAGGCTGCGCGGCTTCAACGACGACTGACTTTCAGGCGCCCGCGGAATCATCTCACTCATTCTCCGTATGCGGTGCGAAATCTCGTGCCATAGTTCCCCGAAATCCGGCGGCGCCCGCCCCGGATTCGGAGCGAGTCTGTGAGGTTGGGTTGATTGTGAGTCGGGTAGCGCTGCGCGGTGCGGAGCGGGTTCAGCGGTCGATGGGCATTGCGACCGCGGTCGGGATTGCCGTCGCATCGGCGCTCGCGATGGGACCGGGCACAGCAGCGGCGGACGAAGTGGCCGCGGACGGAGTGGTCACGGGAGTGTCGTGTTCCACCACGGACGGTCATTCGACATGCCGGTATGACAGCGGCTTCGGCGGCGAACAGGAGTACGTCCTCGTCGTACCCGGCGGGGTGCAGACAGTGACGGTGACCGCGCTCGGAGGAACCGGGGGTGGAATGCAGGGTGGCCGCGGCGGATTGGTCGTGACCGAGATCCCCGTCACGCCCGGCCAGGAGCTGTACATCGTGGTCGACAGTGGTAGGGGCGGCGGCCTCGCCTCGGGTGGTGGGTTCTCCTCCATCGCAACCCAATCGATCAAGAACGACCGCCAGGCTGCCCTGCTCTCACGGGTGGTCGTCGCGCCGGGCGGCGGAGCAGGCGGCCTCGCGGGGGCCGGCGGCGATGCCGGGACCTCGGCACCCGGCCCCGGCGGCGGACAGGCGGGTACGCAGGTCGCCGGCGGCGTCGCAGGCATCGGGGGCACCGACGGCACCCTTGGAGCAGGCGGGTCCGGTGGTCCGCTGGGAACCGGCGGTGGCGGCGGATACTTCGGTGGCGGCGGAGGGAACGCCGGTGGTGGCGGTGGGTCCTTCCTGGTTCCCGCAGGCGGCGCCACCGACCTGGCACCCAGAGGAGCGGGCGCGAGCGTGCAGATCGACATGGACTCGGGATTGGCAGTGTCGGGCAGCTCGGACGGCAACGGCAGCGCAGGAAGCTCGGGCAGCGGCAGCGCGGGCAGTTCCGGCGGCAGCGGCAGCGCGGGAAGCTCGGGCGGCAACGGCAGCATCGGTGGGCCTGCGTCCTGAAATGTGAACCCGCGTCGATACAGGTATCCAAATGTAGCTGTATCGACGCGGGGAACATGGCATGCTTCCAGCGGCCGGAGGCGTCCGCCCCGGATTGTTTGAGACTCTGCGAGGTTGTTTGATGCAAGGGCGTACGAGGTCGGCGGGCTCGACACGGATGCGGCGCACCGTGGGATTGGCCGCGACCGTGGGCATGACGGCGGCTGTCGCGGCCGCTGTGACCGGCGGTTCCGGGGTCGCGTCTGCGGCAAATCAGGTTGCGGGCTGTACCCAGGCCGGGATCATGGTCAACTGCATGCTCAACGTCAAGGGCGAGTTCGCCATCGACATCCCTGGCGGTGTGACCTCGGTCAGCGTGACGGCATTCGGTGAGCGCGGCCAGTCCGGCGTCGGGCCCGGTGGCCTCGGCGGTCTGGTCAAGGCCGACGTTCCCGTCAAGTCCGGATCGAAGCTCTACATGTTCGTCGGCGAGGGCGGCGGCACCGGCGTCACGCAGGGCGGCGGCTTCTCCGGAGTCGGCACCGAGTCGATCAAGGCGGACCGCGAGAAGGGCATGAAGTCGCGTCTGCTGGTCGCTCCCGGTGGTGGCGGCGGCAGCCTCGGGGCAGGTGGTGACGCGGGCGCCGACGCAGCGGGTGGTGCAGGCGGCAAGGCGGGCACCGCGACTGCGGGCGGCGCGGGCGGCTCCGGCTCCCCGGCAGGCGGTGCGGGTGAGCTCGGTAGGGGTGGCTCGGGTGCGGGCACCGGTGGTGGCGGCGGCGCCGGCAACTTCGGTGGTGGCGGCGGCGCAGTCGCAGGCGGTGGCGGTGGCGGGTCCTTCCTCGTCCCCCAGGGCGGGACCAAGCGTCTCGCCGCCGCGGACGACCAGGCGATGGTGCTGATCCAGTTCAACTCGCTGAACCCGATCATCCCGATCCCGGGTCTCCCCGATCTCAGCCAGCTGAGCTCGTCCTTCGGCAGCTGACAGGTCACCAAGGAGTCGACGAGGCCCGCACCGGCAGATCTGCCGGTGCGGGCCTCGTTCTGTATCGGCCGGCTGTCAGGGTGCGGTGACGGCGACGCCGATCGTGCCCGACTTGCCGCGGCGCAGCAGGCTGCCCTTGATCGTGAGCCAGCCGAGGATCCCGTACTTACGGGTGATGACCTCGCGGGCGTGCTCGGTCCCGGCGTCGTCGAGCACCACCGCGGTCGCCTCGATCGCGTCGCCCTTCTGATTCCCACGCACATCGCAGGCCGCGACCGTCACCCGCGAGTTGCGGCGGATCCGCTTGACCTTCCAGGAGTCGGTGACCGTCCACAACAGCAGGCGGTCGCCGTCGAGCGCCGCCCACAGTGGGGTCGGGACCGCCGAGCCGTCCTTGCGGAAGGTGGTCAGCAGGACGTACTTGGCGGCACCGATCTCGCTCAGCGTTGGGCTCATGCCGATCAGCCTAGGGGCATCGGACCCACTACTCCCCCTCGAGCTCGCCCTCGGTCTCGAGGTAGACCTGTCGCAGCCCGTCGAGCGTCTGCTGCTCGGGCTGCTCCCACATGTCGCGCTCGGCGGCCTCGAGCAGCCGCTCCGCGATCCCGTGCAGCGCCCAGGGATTGGACTCGGTCATGAACTTGCGGTTCTGCTCGTCCAGCACATAGGTCTCGGCGAGCTTCTCGTACATCCAGTCCGCGACGACGTTGGTGGTGGCGTCGTACCCGAACAGGTAGTCGACGGTCGCGGCCATCTCGAAGGCGCCCTTGTAGCCGTGCCTGCGCATGGCCTCGAGCCAGCGCGGGTTGACCACCCGCGCGCGGAACACCCGGGCGGTCTCCTCCGACAGCGTGCGGGTGCGGACGGCGTCGGGGCGGGTGCTGTCGCCGATGTAGGCCTCCGGCGACTTCCCCGTCAGCGCGCGGACGGTGGCGACCATGCCGCCGTGGTACTGGAAGTAGTCGTCGGAGTCGGCGATGTCGTGTTCGCGGGTGTCGGTGTTCTTGGCGGCCACCGCGATTCGGCGGTAGGCGGTGCGCATGTCGTCGGATGCGGGCGCGCCGTCGAGGCCTCGGCCGTAGGCGTAGCCGCCCCAGGTCGTGTACACCTCGGCGAGGTCGGCGTCGTTACGCCAGCTCTTCGAGTCGATCAGCTGCAGCAGTCCTGCGCCGTAGGTGCCCGGCTTGGACCCGAAGATGCGGGTGGTGGCACGGCGGTCGTCGCCGTGCTCGGCCAGGTCCGCCTGGGCGTGCGCACGGATGTAGTTGCTCTCGGCGGGCTCGTCCAGCGCCGCGACCAGCCGGACCGCGTCGTCGAGCAGCGCAAGCACGTGCGGGAACGCGTCCCGGAAGAAGCCACTGATCCGGACGGTCACGTCGACGCGGGGCCTGCCCAGCTCCTCCAGCGAGATGACCTCCAGGCTGGTGACGCGCCGCGAGGCCTCGTCCCACACCGGCCGGACACCCAGCAGGGCAAAGACTTCCGCGATGTCGTCGCCGGAGGTGCGCATCGCAGAGGTGCCCCAGACGGAGAGTCCGACGGACCGCGGGTACTCGCCGTGATCGGCCAGGTAGCGGGCCAGCAGCGATTCCGCCATCGCCTGACCGGTCTCCCATGCCAGTCGCGACGGCACCGCCTTCGGATCCACCGAGTAGAAGTTGCGACCGGTGGGCAGCACGTTGACCAGACCGCGCAGCGGCGACCCGCTCGGACCGGCGGCGATGAACCGACCGTCGAGGGCGCGCAGCACCTGCGCGATCTCGCCTGCCGTCTGCCGCAGCCGAGGGACCACCTCCGCCGCCGCGAACTCCAGCACGGCCACCACCTGCTCGCCGTGCTCGGCGCCCAACGTCGCCGCGGCGGCCGGGTCCCAGTCGGTGGCCTGCAGGTCCGCGACCAGTCGGTGCGCGATCTCCTCGATCGCGTCGACCCGGGTGCGGGCCTCGTCGCCGTCCTCGCTGAGCCCCAGCGCCTCTCGCAGGCCGGGCACAGTGCGTTCGCCGCCCCACATCTGCCGGGCCCGCAGGATCGCGAGCACCAGCTCGACCTCCGCGTCACCCTCTGGGGCCTGGCCGAGAATGTGCAGCCCGTCGCGGATCTGCACGTCCTTGATCTCGCACAACCAGCCGTCGACGTGCAGCAGCATGTCGTCGAAGACGTCCTCGTCGGGGCGCTCCGCCAGGCCCAGATCGTGGTCCATCTTCGCCGCGCGCATCAGCGTCCAGATCTGCTGGCGGATCGCGGGCAGTTTCGCCGGATCGAGCGCCGAGATGTTGGAGTGCTCGTCGAGCAGCTGCTCGAGACGCGAGATGTCGCCGTAGCTCTCGGCCCGGGCCATCGGTGGGATCAGGTGGTCGACCAGGGTGGCGTGGGCGCGGCGCTTGGCCTGGGTGCCCTCACCCGGATCGTTCACCAGGAACGGGTAGATCAGCGGCAGCTCACCGAGCGCCGCGTCGGTACCGCAGGACGCGGACATGCCGAGCGTCTTGCCCGGCAGCCACTCCAGGTTCCCGTGCTTGCCCAGGTGCACCACGGCGTCGGCGCCGAAACCGCCCTCGTCCTGGCGGGCCGCCAGCCAGCGGTAGGCGGCCAGGTAGTGATGGCTCGGCGGCAGATCCGGATCGTGGTAGATGGCAACGGGATTCTCGCCGAACCCGCGGGGCGGCTGCACCATCAGGACCACGTTGCCGACCTGCATCGCGGCGATGACGATCTCGCCGTCGGGGTCCGACGACCGGTCCACGTACAGCTCGCCGGGCGCGGCGCCCCAGTGCTTCTCGACGCCCTCGCGCAGGTCCTGCGGCAGCGTGGCGAACCACTGGCGGTACCGCGCCGCGGAGATGCGGATCGGGTTGCCCTCGAGCTGCTCCGCAGTCAGCCAGTCCGGGTCCTGCCCGCCCGCCGCGATGAGCGCATGGATCAGGGCGTCGCCGTCCCCTGCCGCCAGGCCGGGCAGTGCTTCCTCCCCGTCGAGCGGCCCGAGGTCGTAGCCGGCCGCGCGCATCTCGGTGAGCAACGCGATCGCGCTGGCCGGGGTGTCGAGGCCGACGGCGTTGCCGATGCGGGCGTGCTTGGTCGGATAGGCGGAGAGCATCAGCGCGATCCGCTTCTCCGCGAGCGGGATGTGCCGCAGCCGAGCGTGCCGCACCGCGATGCCCGCGACCCGGGCCGCCCGCTCGGGGTCGGGCACATACGCGGTGAGGCCGTCGGCGTCGATCTCCTTGAACGAGAACGGAACCGTGATCAGCCGGCCGTCGAACTCGGGCACCGCGACCTGCGTCGCGACGTCCATCGGCGAGAGGCCGTCGTCGTTGGACTCCCATGCCTCGCGGCTGCTGGTCAGGCACAGGCCCTGCAGGATGGGCACGTCGAGCGCGGCCAGTTCGGTGACATCCCAGGCTTCGTCGTCCTCGCCTGCCGATGCGCCCGCGGGCTTGGTGCCGCCCGCCGCGAGGACGGTCACGACCATCGCGTCGACCGTGCCGAGGGTCGCGAGCAGCTCGGGCTCGGCCGTGCGCAGCGAGGCGCAGAAGATGGGCAGTGCGTTGGCACCCGCGGCCTCGATCGCGCGGCACAGGGCCTCGACGTACTCGGTGTTGCCTGCCAGGTGCTGGGCGCGGTAGTAGAGCACCGCGATGGTGGGGCCGTCGATCTCCGCTGCCGCGCCCCGATCCAGGTGACCCCAGGTCGGGGTGTGCACCGGCGGCTCGAATCCGTACCCGGTGAGCAACACGGTGTCGGTGAGGAAGTGGTGCAACTGGAGCAGGTTCTGCGGGCCGCCCTCGGCCAGGTACGAATGCGCCTCCGCGGACACGCCGCCCGGCACCGTCGAGTGCTCCATCAGCTCGGCATCCGGGGCGAGCTCGCCGCCGAGCACAATCGTCGGCAGGCCCGCGGCGAGGACGGCATCGAGCCCGTCCTCCCAGGCGCGGCGGCCGCCGAGGATGCGCACCACCACCAGCTCGACCCCCTCGAGCAGGCCGGGCAGGTCGTCCACAAGGAGCCGGGACGGGTTCGCCCAGCGGTACTCGGCGCCGCTGGCGCGGGCGCTGAGCAGGTCGGTGTCGGACGTCGACAGCAGCAGGATCACGGTGAGGCCTCCTCGGGGTTTCGCGCCCCATCGGTACGGAACGGCAGCGGCGGAGGGTCTGGCTCCCCGGTGCCCGCGGGCAGCGGGTGGACGGGTGACAGTGGCGCGACCGCACCGGATTCCCACCGGTTTCCTCTCGAGCTGCCGCAAGCGCCGCTGATGCTACCGGTGCCGGGACGTAGCCTGGAGACGATGTCCGCTGAACCGAACACCCCCGACCGTTCCCGCCCCGACGCCTGCCCAGGAGCCCTCCAGGTGCACCAGGCAGCTGACGGTGCGCTGGCCCGGGTGCGGCTGCCCGGCGGGTACCTCGAACCCGGCCAGCTCCAGGCGCTGGCCGAGGCCTCGCGCGAACTCGCGGCGGGCGAGCTGGAGCTCACCTCGCGCGGCAATCTGCAGCTGCGCGCGGTCACCGACCCCTCCCGCTTCGCCGAGTTGCTGGCCGAGATCGGCCTGCTGCCCTCGGCCACCCACGAACGGGTGCGCAACATCCTCGCCAGTCCCCTGTCCGGGCGGATCGGTGGGCTCGTCGACGTGCGAGACTTGGTGCGCGAGCTCGACCACGGCCTGTGCGCCGACCCGATGCTGGCGCGACTGCCGGGTCGGGTGATGTTCTCCCTCGACGACGGTCGCGGCGACGTCTCGGGGCTGTCCGCGGATCTCGGTCTGCACGCCGTCGGCCCCGACGAGGTGACCCTGGTCCTGGCCGGCCGCGACTCCGGCGCCCGGATCCCCTCGGTCGACGGGGTGCCGGTACTGCTCGAGGCCGCCCGGCACCTGCTCGCGATCCGCGGGGACGAGTGGCGGCTGCACGAGATCGAGGACGGTCCGGAGCGGATCCTCGCCGGTCTCGGCCTGCGGGCCGGGGCGGAGCCGGCCGACCTGGCGGCCGACGAGGCCGGGCCGATCGGCTGGCTCGATCACGGCGACGGCAGCGTCACCCTTGCCGCCGGCCTCGCGCTTGGGACGATCCCCGCGCGCACCGCCGAGTTCCTGGCCGCCGTCGACAAGCCCCTTGTCGTGACGCCGTGGCGTTCGGTCCTGCTGTGCGACCTCGACGAGTGGACCGCGGAGCAGGTGGTGCGGGTGCTCGCGCCGATGGGCCTGATCTTCGACGCAGGCTCGCCCTGGCTGCAGGTCAGTGCCTGCACGGGAAGCCCCGGTTGCGCCAAGTCCCTTGCCGATGTCCGCGGCGACCTCGGTGCGGCGGTTGCGGCCGGGGAGCTGCCGGTGGAGGGCAGGCAGCACTGGGTGGGCTGCGACCGCAAATGCGGCAGGCCCAAGGGGGAGGTCGTCGACGTGGTGGCCACCGGCGACGGCTACCGGGTGGACCGACGGCCGCGCTGACCCCATATCGTGTGGCGCATGACCGACTACATCCGCGACGGCGCCGAGATCTACCGTCAGTCCTTCGCCACCATCAGGGCCGAGGCTGACCTCGGCCGGTTCCCGGCGGACGTATCGCAGGTGGTGGTGCGGATGATCCACGCGTCGGGACAGGTCGACCTGGTCGACGACATCGCGTTCACGCCCGGCGTCGTCGAGTCCGCCCGTGCCGCGCTGCGGGCGGGCGCTCCGATCCTGTGTGACGCGACCATGGTCGCGGCGGGGGTCACCCGCAAGCGGCTGCCGGCGAACAACGAGGTGCTGTGCGCCCTTGCCGATCCCCGTGTCCCCGTGATCGCCGAGCAGCTGGGCAACACCCGATCCGCCGCCGCACTCGAGCTGTGGGGCGACAAGCTGGACGGCGCGGTTGTCGCGATCGGAAACGCCCCGACCGCGCTGTTCCACCTGCTCGACATGATCGATCAGGGTGCACCGCGCCCGGCGGCGATCGTGGGTGGACCGGTCGGCTTCATCGGCGCCGCCGAGTCCAAGGACGATCTGATCGCCCGCGGAAGCTCGGAGTACCTGGTCGTCCGCGGTCGCCGCGGCGGCAGCGCGATCACCGCGGCCGCGCTCAACGCCATCGCCAGCGAGGTGGAGTGATGGTGGACCAGGTGACCCCCGGCAAGCTCTGGGGCATCGGGCTCGGCCCGGGCGATCCGGAACTGGTGACGGTGAAGGCGGCCCGGATCATCGCCGAGGCCGACGTCATCGCGTTCCACAGCGCCAGGCACGGTCGCAGCATCTCGCGCGCCGTCGCGCAGCCCTACATGCGAGAGGGCCAGATCGAGGAGCACCTGGTGTACCCGGTGACCACCGAGACAGTGGATCACCCCGGCGGCTATCAGGGCGCGATCGACGAGTTCTATGCGGCGGCCGCGCAGCGGCTGGCCGAGCATCTCGAGGCGGGCCGGACGGTGGCACTGCTCGCGGCGGGCGACCCGCTCTTCTACAGCTCCTACATGCACATGCACAAGCGGTTGCAGGACCGGTTCGAGGCGGAGGTGATCCCGGGCGTCACGTCCATCAGTGCGGCCTCGGCGGCGCTCGGCACCCCCCTCGTCGAGCGCGACGAGATCCTCACCGTGCTGCCGGGCACCCTCCCGGTCGAGGAACTGACCAGGCGGCTGCGGGAGACGGATTCGGCGGCGATCCTCAAGCTCGGCCGCACCTTCCCCGCCGTGCGGCAGGCGCTCACCGATTCCGGCCGCCTCGCCGAGGCCAGCTACGTGGAGCGGGCCAGCACCCCCAAGCAGCGGGTGATCGCGGCCGCCGATGTGGACGAGTCGCAGGTGCCGTACTTCTCGATCGCGCTGGTGCCGAGTCCGTCGAACAACGGTGCCGCGGCGGATCGGGCAGCGTCCACGGGGCAGGCGACGGGATACGTCACCGTGGTCGGGCTCGGGCCCGGCGACGAGGCATGGACCACCCCAGAGGTGCGCGCGGAGCTGACTCGCGCGACCGACGTCGTCGGGTACACCACCTACGTCAACCGGGTGCCCGTGATCGAGGGCCAGAACCGGCACGCGAGCGACAACAAGGTCGAATCCGAGCGTGCGGCAATGGCATTGGACCTGGCCAAGCGCGGCGCGCGGGTGGTCGTGGTGTCCTCAGGTGACCCCGGCGTGTTCGCGATGGCGGCCGCGGTGATCGAGATGGCCGCCGACGACCAGTGGTCCGGCGTCCCGGTGCGGGTGTTGCCCGGCATGACCGCGGCCAACGCCGTCGCGAGCCGGGCGGGCGCCCCGCTCGGCCACGACTATGCGGTGATCTCGCTCTCCGATCGACTCAAGCCGTGGGACATCGTCGCCAAGCGGATCTCCGCGGTGGCCGCGGCGGACATGGCGATCGCCGTCTACAACCCCGCGTCGCGTTCGCGCACCTGGCAGGTGGGAGCGATGCGGGACCTGCTGCTCGAGCATCGCGATCCCGCGACCCCGGTCATCATCGGCCGTGACGTCGCGGGTCCGCAGGAGAGCGTTCGGATCGTCACCCTCGGTGAGCTCGACCCCGCCGAGATCGACATGCGCTGCCTCCTGATCGTCGGCTCCTCGCTGACCACCGTGGTCGACGGCGCCGAGGGCGCGCTGGTATTCACGCCCCGGCGCTACCCGGCGTGAGTTTCCTGCGCTGAACGCGCTTGACGCGGTTGAGATCCCAGACGGACAGACGACACGCGCCCTATGTTGGACGATTGTCCAACATAGGGCCTGTCAAGCGCTAGGATCGCTGAATGGGAAGTAGGCTCACTGGGGATGAGCGGCGCGTCACCTTGGTGATGAGCGCGCTGGAACTGGCCAAACGTGGCGGGATGGAAGCCGTCACCATCAGGGCGGTCGCCGCGCACACGGGCGTGTCGATCGGCATGGTCCAGTACTGCTTCGAGAACAAGGAAGAGCTCGTGGTCGCGATGGCCGAGCAACTCGTCCTCGAACTCAGTGGCTCGGCCCGCATCACATTCGACACCCTCATCGATTGGTCGGAGTTGCGTGGCAGGCAAGGCCTGTACAGGCTGATCCGAACGGGGCTCGAGTGGGGCTGGCCGGTGATCGAGGCCAACCCGGAGCGGCGGCTGCTGACCTACGAGATCATGACCCAGTCGCTCCGCCACCGCGATGCCGGTTTCCCCCGCGCGGGTGCGATCGCCGTCGCCCAGCGCGAGCACATGACCGCAGAGGTCGCGGCCTTCCTCGAGGAATGCTCGCGCGGTACCGGGACCGCGTGGACCGAGCCGGTTTCCGCGATCGCTCGATTCGGACTCGCCAGCCTGGACGGGTTGGTGCTGCGGTGGCTGGTCGATCGCGACACCGAGGTGACGAAACGGCACCTGGACGCTTTGGCGCAGGCGGTGGCGGCCAAGGCGGTCGAGGTGCCCGCCGATGACGATTCAGCCGAGGACGGCGAGTAGCCAGCGCTCCACTTCGTCGACACCGTCGAACACCGTGGCGCCGAGCGGATTCGGCGGACGACCGATCATCACGACCGGGACGCCGAGGTCTCGCGCCGCGGTGAGTTTCGCGACCGTCAGGTCTCCCCCGCTGTTCTTGGAGACCAGCACGTCGATGCGATGCTCACGCAGCAGCGCGGACTCACGGCCGACCTCGAAGGGTCCGCGGTCGAGCAGGAGCGTCATCCGGGCCGGTGTCGGGCCCTCCGGCGGATCGATCGCCCGGACCAGGAAGTCAACGTCCACTGTGGCGAATCGGTCCACGCCCTGCCTGCCGATGGTGAGGAACACCCGGCGGCCCAGCCCCGGCAGCGCGGTCGCTGCGGCCTCGAGCGAGTCCACCTCCACCCAGTTGTCCCCCGGGCGGGGCGACCACGGTGGCCGTTGCACCACGGCGAACGGGAGTGCCGCCTCGGTCGTGGCCGCGGCGGCGTTGCCCGAGATGCGGGCCGCGAACGGATGGGTGGCGTCGATCACGGCGCGGATGGCGTTGTCGCGAAGCCAGTCCCGCAGTCCGGTCGCTCCCCCGAACCCGCCGATCCGCACCTCGCCCTCCGGCAGCCTGGGGTCGCGGACCCGGCCGGCGAGCGACGAGACGACCTCGACGTCCGGTGCGCCCGACAGCCGGGCCGCCAGGGATCGGGCCTCGGAGGTCCCGCCGAGGATCAGCACGCGCATCGTCGGCGCCATCAGTGGTCGGTTCGCCGCCGCGAGGCCGAGTACAGGTAGCTGTCCGGGAATCCCTCGGCGCTCAGTACCCTGCCGACGATGATCACCGCGGTCTTGGTCACCCCGGCCGCGTGCACCTGGGCGGCGATCGAATCGACGGTCCCCCGCAGGATGATCTCGTCCGGTCGGCTGGCGAATGCGACCACCGCGACCGGGC
Organism: Rhodococcus maanshanensis NBRC 100610; assembly: GCF_001894865.1. GTDB lineage: Bacteria > Actinomycetota > Actinomycetes > Mycobacteriales > Mycobacteriaceae > Rhodococcus_G > Rhodococcus_G maanshanensis. The sequence goes on from NZ_BCXA01000003.1 coordinate 255,918, forward strand.
AGTCCCCGCCGTAGGGGCCGCGCAGCTCCTCGGCGACCTGGTCGATGCGGTGCGCGGCCAGGTGGATCACCAGCGTGGCCCCGCTCGCCCCCAGGGTCGCCAGGTCCTCACCGGGGGGCATCGCGGTGGACAGTGTGGAGACCCGGGTGAGGACGATCGACTGGGACACGCCAGGGACCGTCAGTTCGCGCCCCAGTGCGGCCGCGGCCGCTGTGAATGCCGGTACTCCCGGCACGATCTCGTAGCCGACGCCCGCCGCGTCGAGGCGGCGGGCCTGTTCGGCGACCGCACTGTAGATGGACGGGTCCCCCGAGTGCAGCCGCGCCACGTCGAGCCCGGCCCGGTCGGCAGCGATCAGGCGGTCGGTGATCTCGTCGAGGCTCAGTCGCGCGGTGTCGACGATCTCCGCCCCCTCGGGGCACATCGCGAGGAGCTCGGCGGGGACCAGGCTGCCCGCGTACAGGCACACCGGGCTCCGGCCGATGATCCGCTGGCCGCGCACCGTGATGAGATCGGCGGCGCCGGGGCCTGCCCCGATGAAATGGACGGTCACTGGGCTTGTTCCTTCTTTGTCGCGATCCACTGGGCAACGGGCAGCTGTGGCCGCCAGGCGGTGAACCCGCCGAGCGGCCCGCCCCGGTAGACCTGGAACTTGCGCAGCGTCCCGCCGTGCAGTCCGTGCCACCGCAGCACCAGGGCCTCGGATTCCGCGGTCACCGCGTTCACCACCATCCGGCCGCCGGACGGCAGTCGGTCCCAACAGGTCTCGAAGACCCCTTCCGCGGTCACGCCGCCGCCGAGGAAGATCGCGTCCGGGGCCGGTGCGTCCGCGAGCGCGGCGGGTGCGGCGCCGCGGACCTCGAGCCCGGGCACGCCGAGCCGGCGGGCGTTGGCCTCCATCCGGGCCGCGCGATCGGCGTCGCGCTCGAAACCGATTGCACGGCAGCTGGCATCGGCGCGCATCCACTCGATTCCGATGCTGCCAGCTCCCCCGCCGACATCCCAGAGCAGCTCGCCGGGGGCAGGCGCGAGCGCGGACAGGGTCAGGGCCCGGATCTCCTGCTTGGTCAACTGGCCGTCGGACTCGTACGCCTCGTCGGGAAGGCCGGGGACGCGGGTCAGTCGCGGTGCCGCGACGCCCCGCGCGCAGCGGACCGCGACGATGTTGAGGGGGTCGCCCGTCGGATGATCCCAGCCGTCCGCCCGGCCCCGCAGGATCCGCTCTCGATCGCCGCCGAGCTGCTCGAGCACGGCGAGTTCACTACCGCCGTAGCCGTTCTCGCGGAGCAGCGCGGCCAGTGCCGCCGGGGTGCCCGCGTCGCGACTGAGCACCAGGAACCGCCGATGGTCGGCCAACTCAGGGGCGATCACCTCGACGGGCCTGTTCACGACGCTCACGACAGGGGTCTCGTGCAGCGCCCAGCCGAGCCGGGCGCACGCGAGCGAGGCGGAGGAGGGGTGCGCGATCACCCGCACCCGCTCGGGGCCGACGAGGTTCGTCAGGGTCACCCCGATGCCGTGGAACATCGGGTCGCCGCTGGCGAGCACGCACACCCGCCTGCCGTCGTGCTCGGCGAGCAGTCCGGGCAGCGCGGGCACGAGGGGCGACGGCCAGGGCACCCGCACGGCGTCCGAACCGTCTGGGACCAGGTCCAACTGGCGCGGCGACCCCATCAACACCTCGGCGCCGGTGATCGCGCGTTGCGCGTTCGGGGACAGCCCGGGCCACCCGTCCGCGCCGATGCCGACGACCGTCAGCGATTCGGTCATCGCGGCATCCGTCGCCAGATGCGTTGCGGCAGGAGCCGCATCACGACGATGGCGAGCCGCAGCATGCCGGGGACCCACACGCGCTCGCGGCCCCGGCGCAGCGCCTTGACCACCGCATCCGCGACCTGCCCGGGGGTGCTCGCCATCGGCGCCGGGGTCATCCCTTCGGTCATCTGGCCGATGACGAAGCCGGGCCGGACCAGCAGCAGACTCACGCCGCTGCCCGCGAGGGCGTCACCGAGGCCGCTGGCGAAGCCGTCGAGCCCGGCCTTGGCCGAGCCGTACACGTAGTTCGCCCGCCGCACCCGGGCGCCCGCGATCGAGGAGAACACCACGATCCGCCCCGATCCCTGCGCGCGCAACAGCTGCGCGAGGTGCGTGAGCACGCCGACCTGCGCGACGAAGTCGGTGTGGATGACGTTGACCGCGTGCTGGGCGTCCGTCTCGGCGCGGGCCTGGTCGCCGAGGATGCCGAAGGCGAGAACCACCACGTCGATCGGGCCGAGCTCGACGATCTCCGACAGCACCCGCCCGTGGTCGGCGAGGTGGTCGGCGTCGAACTCCACGGTCTCGACCGAGGCGGCTCCGGCTGCCAGCACCGCCCGGCGCTCGTCTTCGAGGTCCCCGCTGCGCCGCGCGGCCAGGACGACGGTCCGGCCGGGGGCGAGTCGGGTGGCGACTTCGAGACCGATCTCGCTGCGGCCGCCGAGGATGACGATTGATCCGACACTCATGCCGTCAAGTGTGCTGGACTACGGTCGGCGCATGGCCCGCACCCCCTTCAACCCAGCAGATCTGTCCGCCGAGGCGCTCGCCTTCCTCGCCGATCGGCACCTGGCCACCCTCTCGACGCTGCGCCGGGACGGCACCCCGCACGTGGTGGCGGTCGGGTTCACCTGGGACCAGGAGAACCAGCTCGCCCGGGTGATCACGAACGGCGGTTCGCAGAAGGCGATCAACGCAGAGCGACGCGGGTACGCCGCCGTCACCCAGATCGAGGGCGCGCGGTGGCTGACCCTCGAGGGTCCGGCGACGGTGCGCTCCGACCCCGATGCGGTCGCGGACGCGGTCGCCCGCTACGCCGCCCGGTACCGCCAGCCGCGGGAGAACCCGACCAGGGTCGTCGTCGAGATCGCGGTGCAGCGGGTCATGGGCCTTGGCACCCTGCTGGGCCGCTGACGGTGGGCGCTCGACGCACCCCACCGGGGCGACTAATGTGATCTAGGTCATACATTGCTCGTCGGGGGGCTCGCCGTGTGCCTCGACGCGACCGGTCCGGCAATGACGTTCGGACCCAGGGAGCAGCGATGCGCGCTCTACACACCACCCAGTTGATCCTCACGCTCGCCGCCCCCGCGGCCGCCGCGGTCCTGATCGCGGGGCCGGCCGCCGCGCTGCCGCCGCACCCGTTCGGGCTGCCCGCGCTGACCATCGGGTGTCCCAACCAGGCCAGCCCGATGTCGCTGACGGCCGCGACCGGCCAGTCGGGACCCGAACCGGGAATCGCTCCGGGAGAGATCAGGTTCCAGTCATTCCCTGCCGCGCCGCCGATCCCAGCGGCCGGACAGGTCACGGTGGCGTGGGCGAACACCACCACCGGTCAGTCCGGCGTGGTGAATCTCGAGGGCGCGTACCCGTACCAGTCCAAGACCGTATACACCGGGCACGGCGAGGTGACCGCCGCCGCGTTCGCCTCGATCACCCTTGGCCCCGCAGTGATCTGTCAGAACAGTCCGACGGTCGGGACCTTCATCGTGTAGCCGTTGCGATCACTCGCTGGCCTCGACGAACACCGCGGCGTCCTCCTGGCCGAACTGGTCCTCGAGTGCCTCCGGCGAGTAGTCGATGTCGATCTCCTCGAGCGGGCGGCCACGGGCCGACTCGATGGCGACGAGTCGGCGTTGCGCGCGGTCGGCCGCATAGTCGACGAATTCCTGTTCGTCGAGCCCGAACGGCTGCACCTCGAACTGCTTGTTGACCCAGTCGATCATGCCGAGCGCGAGCGGCATCAGCTCGCCCATCCGCTGCTGAACCACACCCCAGTTCGAGTCGTCGGCGGCGACGTGACGCCTGCAGGTGAAGGTGCCCCACGCCATGTGCCTGCGCTCGTCGACGCCGATCCGGCGGATCAGCTCCTGCATCCCGGGCAGGATCCCCTCTTTCGTGCACACCTTCTGCCACGCGAAATACCCCGTCAGGGCGAGGCTGCCCTCGATGACATGGTTGTAGGTCACGCTGGCCCGCACCTGGTTCGCCGGACTCGGGTCGGTCTCGAGCACGCCGAGCGCGCCGGGCAGCTCCTCGTAGAAGAGCGTGCGGTAGTAGGGGTTCTCCGCGACAAAGGGATGCAGGTCGCCGGTGAGGCCGACGGCGTCCATCCACAGCCGGAACACCTGCGTGTGCTTGGCCTCCTCGAAGCAGAACTGCGTCAGGTACATCTCGTCGCCGAGACGCCCCTCCGCGGACATCGCCTTCATGAACGGCTGGATGTCCTCGGTGACGGCCTCTTCGCCCGCGATGAACTGGGTGCACAGATAGGTCGCGCTGCGCTGCTGTTCGCTGTTGAGCTCGCGCCAGTCCTGGGCGTCGCGTCGGAAGTCGATGTTCGCCGGATCCCAGAACAGTGAGTTCCCCTTGGCGAAGAGTCGCAGCGGGAAGGAATCCCAGTTCAGTCCGCCTGCACGGATCGATCCGAATCCCTGCCTGGTCGGTGAGGAAACAGTCATGACGGCGCTCCTGTGGTCGCGGTGCGTGTCGCGAATATCCATTCACCATGGTTCCACGCGGCGAGGACCTGTCAAGGAATCGCAGGGACGGCAGTTCCTCGTCGCCACAGCGATTCGGGTTGCGGATCTCACCTGCGACTCGCGTCAGGTGGTCGCGTTCTCCGCCGGCTCACCTTCGCGAGTACGGGGGTGTAGCTCGTCCAACTTCTCGCGCAGTGCGGCCTCGGCGGTGCGCGCCTCGCGGGTGTCGAGGCGGGCCCGCTCGAGGTCGTCCCTGAGGGTGTCGGCGCGTTCACGGGCGGTGGCGGCCGCCGACCGCTCGTGGTCGACGGCCTTCTCGAGCCGCGCGATGGTCGCCGCCGCAGTGGTCGCGGCGAGTTCGGCCGCGGCACGCATGTCGGCGATGCGTTGCTCGGCCGACGCGACGACCTGCGCGAGGCGTTGTTCGGCCGCCACGCCCGCCTGCTCGGCTCGCTGTTCGGCGGCGGCCGAGGACTGTTCGGCGGCCGCTGCCCTTCGTTCGGCCGACTCCGCCACGGACTGCGCCTCGCGCAACCTGCTGCGCAGATCGTCGAGGTCGGATTCTGCGGCAGACAGGCGGGTGTCGCGATCCGCCTCGACGGCCGCCACCCGCTCGGTCGCGACTCGCAGCGCCCCCTCCTGCGTCTGCTCCAGGGTCCTGAGCTCGGCCTGGTGCTCCGCGGAGAGTCGTTCGAGTTCGAGCCGGTGATCCGAGACAGCGGCGGCGAGCTCGGCGTCGACCGCGTCGACGGCGGCCTCTGCGTTCGCCCGATCCTCCACTGCGGCCTCGTGCCGTGTCCGCAGGTCGGCCAGGTCCGCCTCGTACTTCGCCTTCGTCTGGGCGAGTTCGACGGTGGCGCGGTGCAGTGCCACGTCGAGCGCGTCCGGGTCGCTGAGCTTGTCCACGGCGGCGGTGATCTGCCGGGCGAACACGTTGAACTGCTCGATCGAGGTGGTCGTGACGGTCCTGAGGTCCTCGAGCGTCCGTTCGAGGACTCCGACCGCCTCGCTCGGTGTCGCGTCTGTGAGTGCGTCGAGTTCGCCCTGCTGTTCGCGGGCCTTCCGGCGCGAGCGGAAGGCCCGGACACGGTCCGCGTCGCTGGCGTACTGACGGGGCCGGCCCGGTCGAGCCTTCGGCTCCTCGGCGGCGTCTACGACCTTCGCGGCCTCGGTGTTCACGGGTGCTCCCCTGTTCGTCGCTCTGGATCCCTTTAGTTACGTTACGTGTCAGGTTACGTTACAGTGGCTGTAATGAAACGATGATTCTTGATCGTCATAATCCCCACTTATGGTGAGTTACCGACCGGGGAGAATTCGTGTCTGAATCGCGCGCGAAACCGCCTCCGGATGGGGTGTGAAAAAAACGAGGCCTTGGGGGCGGACGCCACGGCGTCCGTCACGTCGGTCCCTTGCGGGGCGGTGTGGGCGCACAGATGCTTGTCGTGTGGCCTTCGGGCGCAAGATGGCATGTATGGCCGGGGCGGTAGCCGTCGTCTATCGAGCCTGGGTGTGCCCTCGGCTCATGCGTTGGGGCGCGACCGATGAAGAAGTGGCTGGGCCGTATCCCGGAGCAGACCGGCCCGATCCCGTCCTGCACGAACCCACACCCCCACCCTTGATCGAGAGGCCACGATGACTTTCGACACCCCCAACGGCACCACCGGCGCCCGCCAGCCCAGAGCCGGACCTGTGATGCGATGGCTGAATCGCTTCGCCGAGAAACGAATCCGTAAGGGAGGAAACGCCTTCGGCGGCATGAATGCTCTCGTGCTGATCACCGTCGGCCGCAAGTCCGGCATCGAACGCCGCACCCCCGTCGGCTGGTTCCCCGGCGAGGACGGCAGCCGGTTGATCGTCGCTTCCGCCGCAGGCGCACCGAAGAATCCCGCCTGGTACCACAACGTCGCCGCCAACCCCGACAAGGTCCGCATCGAACTGGCCGGGGAAACCCACGACGTCACCGCCGAACAACTCCACGGCGAACAACGCGACCGGGCCTGGAAGCAGATCGAGACCGCCGCACCACGATTCGCCGACTACCAGCGCAAGACCGACCGGCAACTCCCGATCATCCGCCTCACACTCCGGCAATGACACGTCTGGAGCGGCGCTGCTGATCCGCCACGACGCCCGCACCGACACCCGGATCGCTGACGTATCTTCTGTTGTGTGGCGGCCGAACTCGAACCCCTCATCGCCGGCGACGCCGCGCGCGGCGTCCTCGCGGTCCCCGCCGATGCGGCCGCGGCGATGCACCGACTGCGCGTCGAGTCCGTCTCCCCCAACACCCGCGCCGCGCAACTGAGCGACTGGACGTGCTTCACCCGGTGGTGCGACCGCGTCGGGCGGGCACCGCTGCCCGCCTCCCCCGACCTGGTCGGCTGGTTCCTGACAGAGAAGTCCTCTGAGGTCCGCCAGGACGGCCGGCCTGCCTACGCGTCGTCGACGATGACGCGCTGGGTCGCCTCGATCAACAAGATCCATTCGCTCGCAGGCCATCCCAAGCCGGGGCAGTCCTCCGCCGTGCGCGAGATCCTGCGTGGTATCGCCCGCACCAGGGCCACGCCGCCGCTTCGGCGCGAGCCGCTGCTCACCGCCGACATCCGCAGCATCGTCGAGTCCATGCGTGCCCGGTCGGCACACGGCTCGTGGGCCGACCGGGCGGCCGAGCGGCGTGACACCGCGTTGCTGATGCTCGGACTGACCGGCGCGATGCGGCGTTCGGAACTGTCGGGGCTCGCGGTGGGCGACGTCGTCCCGCACCGGGCGGACGGACTGTACGTGACGATCCGCCGGTCGAAGACCGACCAGGCCGCGGCCGGTCGCACGGTCACGCTCCCCTACGGCCAAGCCGAGATCACCTGCCCGGTGTGCGCATACTGGCGGTGGCGAGCGGTGCTGGACGCGTGGGACCGGGACGGCAAACCCGCGGTCAGCGCGTTGCTCGCGGAGCCCGACACCGAACCCCTCGACCACTGCTGCCGCGGCGTCCGTGGTCGCCCCGAGGCGGCGGTCCGGTCACTGTTTCGTCCCGTGCACCGCACCGGAGCACTTGGCGCGAACGCGCTGTCCGGACAGGCGATCGCGTCGATGATCCAACGCCGCGCGGTCGGGGCCGGGTACGCCGAGGAATTCGTGGCCCTGCTCGGCGGGCACAGCCTCCGGGCCGGATTCGTCACCCAGGCGGTCCGCAACGATGCGAGCGCCGAGCAGATCATGACCCAGAGCGGACACACCGATCAGCGGATGATCGCGATCTACTCCCGCCAGCACGCGGGCCTGCACGGCAACGCCGTGACCGCGCTCGGCCTCTGACTTGCGTCGGCGCCGGGGACCACCAGCGCCGACGGCGGAACGGCTGATGCGTGGCACGGTACGCGGCTCGACGTGGTCGCGGACTCTCACAGAGTCCTTAATCTCTCGCAACTGAACCACAATTTCGCCTCCCTAGGCTATCGATACGAGCTCTTCGGAGAATCGAATTCACCTGGAGAGCAAGAAGTTCTGAGCGACCAGGAGGCGTCATGTCGGGTATTCGGAGGTTGGGCCGGGAACGGCGTTGTGTCACCGCAACGACCGCGGAGCTGCGAATGCGCGGGCTGGACGCGATTCTCGCGTCCGACGAGAACTGCCGGGAGGTAATCGTCACCGAGCCGGGCCGGGGGTGGCTGGCGTCCGTGTTCCCCGGTGCCACACCGAACGACGAGGTCGACGTCCTCCTCTTCGCCACCGAACCGGCGCTGCAGTGGACCGAGGACTACCTCCGGTGGGCCGACTCGGTCGAGAATCTGTTGAGCGCTCGACGTGTCGCGGCCTGAGCGCATTGGACGGCGACAGCCGTCCGGACGCTGCAAGATGAAGGAGTGGTGGCGGTTCAGAAGGTACTGATCGTCGAGGACGATGCCGATGTCCAGACCGCGCTCCGGCGCGGCCTGGAACTTTCGGACTTCATGGTGGTCACGGCCGCGGACGGGGCGGCCGCCCTACGCGCCGTGGACGAACACGACCCGGACCTGGTCGTGTTGGACCTCAACCTGCCGATTCTCGACGGGGTGGGGGTGGTGAAGGCGCTGCGCGCCGTGCACAACGACGTTCCTGTGTGTGTCCTCAGCGCCCGCAGTGCGGTCGACGACCGGATCGCGGGCCTCGAGGCCGGGGCCGACGACTACATGATCAAACCCTTCGAGTTCGGCGAGCTGGTCGCGCGGATTCGTGCCCTGCTGAGACGTCGACCGGTATCGGAGCAGGCGACCGGCGACGGGACTGTGACGATCGGCCCGGTCGCGATCGATCTGCTCGGCCGTCGGGCCCACGTCGAAGGCAGGGAGGTGCACCTGACCAAGCGTGAGTTCGATCTGCTCGCGACGCTGGCCGAGAACCGCGGGATCGTGCACAGCCGCGAGACGCTGTTGCGGTCGGTGTGGGGATACGACTTCGACACCGAGACCAACGTGGTGGACGTGTTCGTCAGCTATCTGCGCCGCAAGCTCGAATCGGACGGCGCTCCCCGGGTGCTGCACACCGTACGCGGCATCGGATTCGTTCTGCGGGACCGATGACCGCGCGACATGGGCCGGTCTCGCTCCGGCTGCGGGTCACCGCTGCGGCGGCCCTCGGCACGGCGCTGGTCGTGCTGCTGCTCGGCGGGGTCGCGTGGTTCGGTATCGACCGACAGGTCGCGTCCCAGCTCGACAGCAAACTGGAATCGGTCACCGAGGTGGCCGCGGCCAACCTGACCAGCCTGAGGGTCCTGCAGGGGCCGTTGCCGTCGCTGCCCCCTGGGTACGCGGGCACGCTGCGTGCCGGCGACCTGGTGCTCTCCTCGACCGACACGCAGCTGCCCGAATCCCAGGTCGGCTGGCACGATGCGACGGCCGACGGGGTGCAGTACCGGGTGCGGACGGCCGAGGTGCTCAGCGGGCTCGGAGCCACGATCTCGATCGGCGCACCGACTGCCCCGGTCCGGGCCACGATCGACGGCTTGCACGGGTGGATGCTGATCATCGGCTGCGGCGCGGTGGTGGTGGCGGCCGCGCTGGGTTGGTTGTTCGCGGGGGTCGCGATACGGCCACTACGCCGTCTGGCCGAACAGACACGTCGGTTGGGCGTCGACCCGGAAGCACCGTCGCCGAGGGTGTCGGGGGCGAGGGAAGCCGAGGAGCTCGCGTCGGCGCTGCGGTCGCTGCTCGACTCGAACGCGGCCGAGCGCGCTCGCACCGCGTCGGCGCTTGCGACCGCACGCGACTTTGCTGCCGCCGCCGCCCACGAGCTGCGCACACCGCTGACGGCGATGCGTACAAACCTCGAGGTGGCCACGACGCTGGATCTGTCCGCCGCCACGCGGCAGGAGATCCTCGATGACGCGCTACGCACCGAGCGGCGGGTGGAGGCCACCCTGCGTGCGCTCGAGCGGCTTGCGGCGGGCGAGCTGTCATCTGAAGCGGATTTCGAGCAGGTCGACCTGGCCGAACTGCTGGACCGGGCGGCCCAGGATGCGATCCGAACCCATCCTGGTGTGGACATTCGACTCGATGTTCCGCCGGTCCTCACGGTCATGGGGCTCCCCGCAGGCCTCCGGCTGGCTGTGGACAACGCCGTCTCCAATGCGATTCGGCACGGCGGCGCCCGGATGATCGAGATCGCGGCACTCGCCGATGCGGACGAGGTGGTCGTCACCGTGACGGACGACGGCACCGGCATACCTCTGGGTGAGCGTGACGCCGTGTTCGAACGATTCCGTCGCGGCACGGGTGCGGCGCTGGACGGATCGGGCCTGGGTTTGGCGCTGATCCGTCAGCAGGCCGAGCTGCACGGTGGCGCGGCCCGGTTCGAGGACAGCCCGCTCGGCGGGGTTCGGCTGGTGTTCGGGCTGCCGCTCCAGTCCACCCGCACGGATCGATCCGGGTCCATTCCTCGTCGGTGAGGAAGCAGGCATGACGATGCTCCCGCGGTCGGGGTGCGTGTCGCGCAACCCATTCAGCATGGTCCCCTCGGCCGGGACCTACCGCGGGGAACCGCGGGGTCAGTCCCCGAGCACCGTCAGTCCGTGCGGACGGGAGTTCATCGGCTCGCAGCCGTCGGCGGTGACGACCACGATGTCCTCGATCCGGGCACCCCAGGCGCCGCGGAAGTAGATACCCGGTTCGATGCTGAAGGCCATGCCCTCGGCGAGCTCGATGCGATTGCCCGCCACGATGTAGGGCTCCTCGTGGACCGAGAGGCCGATCCCGTGACCGGTGCGGTGCACGAACACGTCCGCGAGGCCCTCCGCGGCCAGCACGTCGCGGGCGGCGGCGTCCACGGACTCGGCCGTGACGCCGGGGCGAACCGCGTCGACGGCGGCGCGCTGCGCCCGTTCCAGCACGGCGAACCGGGCGGCCACCTCGGCAGTGGGTTCACCGAGGCAGTAGGTGCGGGTCGAGTCGGAGTTGTAGCCGGGCTCGACCGGACCGCCGATGTCGACGACGACGACGTCGCCCGATTCGATTGTCCGATCCGAGACCTCGTGATGCGGGTCCGCCCCGTGCGGGCCGGAGCCGACGATGATGAACTCCGCCGCCGTGTGGCCCTCCTCGACGATCGCGGCCCCGATGTCCGCCGCGACCTCCGCCTCGGTGCGGCCGGGCCGGAGCCACTCCGCCATCCGGGCGTGCACCCGGTCGATGGCCGCGCCCGCGCGCCGCAGCGCATCGATCTCGGCGGGGTCCTTGATCATCCGGAGTTCGCGGAGCACGTCCGTGGCCAGGACGGGCGGTGCGCCGAAGGCCGCGGTGAGCGGGATGACGTGCAGCGCGGGCATCGCGTCGGCGACGGCCGTGCGTGCGGGCGAGGGCAACCCCGACGCCACCAGGGCGTACGGGTCGACACCGTCCACCCAGTCCCGCACCGTCAGGCCCAGTTCCGCCGTCGCGGAATCGCCCAGCGCCGCCAACTCCAGTCGTGGAACCACCACCGAGGCCGTGGATCCGTCGGCGGGAATGACGAGGCAGGTGAGCCGCTCGAAGGAATCCGCCCGCGAACCGAGCAGGTACCGAAGGTCCGGGCCAGGGGTGATGAGCAGAGCGTTGAGCCCCGCCGCCGCGGTGAGTTCGGCCGCCCGGCGCAGGCGTTCCGCGTAGATCGCGGTGGGGAAACGCGCTGGCGCCTGCGCTTCTGGACCGTCGGATGGGGTGCTCGCGGAACCGCCGTGGGAACTCATGCCACTCAGGTTAGTTCGGTTTGGCAGGATGAGGGCCATGACTGGCCCCCTGCTCCTGCTCGATGGCGCGAGCCTGTGGTTCCGCGCGTACTACGCGCTGCCCGAATCGTTCACCTCCCGCGACGGGCGACCGGTCAATGCGGTCCGCGGATTCACCGACATGGTCGCCTCGCTGATCACCAGGCATCAGCCCGAGCGGCTGGCGGTGTGCCTCGATCTGGACTGGCGCCCGCAGTTCCGAGTCGACGCCGTGCCCTCGTACAAGACCCATCGCGTCGCGATCGAGACCGAGGTGGGTCCCGACGTCGAGGAGGTGCCGGACACGCTGACGCCACAGGTCGACATGATCCTCGATGTGCTGGCCGCGGCCGGTATCGCGACCGCCGGTGCCGAGGGCTTCGAGGCGGACGACGTGCTGGGCACCCTCGCCGCCCGCGAACGCGCCGACACCGTCGTGGTGGTGAGTGGTGACCGGGATCTGCTGCAGGTCGTCGCCGACGATCCGGTGCCGGTGCGGGTGCTGTACGTCGGGCGTGGACTGTCGAAGGCCGAACTCTTCGGTCCCGTCGAGGTGGCCGAGAAGTACGGCGTGCCCGCGCATCGCCCTGGCATCGGGTATGCGGAGTTGGCCCTGCTTCGCGGCGACCCCTCCGACGGATTGCCCGGCGTCAAGGGAGTCGGTGAGAAGACCGCCTCGTCCCTGTTGCTCGAGTACGGGTCGGTCGAGGCGCTGCGCGCGGCCGTCGGCGATCCGGAGTCCGGTCTGGCCAAGGGGATCCGGGCCAAGCTCACCGCCGCCTCCGACTATCTCGACGCCGCGCTGCCGGTGGTCCGGGTGGCCACCGACGCTGCGGTCGAGATGTCGCGCCCTGACCCGTTGCCCGTCGCTCCTGTGGACCCGGACCGGCTCGAGGCGCTCGCGGACGAACTGGCCATCGGGGCGTCGATCGGCCGGCTGACCAAGGCGATGGCCGCGCCGCGGAACGGGTACGGCGCGTAGCCCTAGGCGGCGCCGTGCCGGATGATGATGTTGCCGAAAGCGTTACGCGCGTACACCTGCACGGTGTCCCCGTTCGTCTGCATCCGGTCGACCGGTCCCATCAGGTTCTGCACGGTGCCGTACTGAGCGCTGGTCTCCAGCCGCACCGCGCTGCCGGGGCGGATGGCCACCTCCAGCTCGCCTGCGGACGTCTCCAGTCGTAGCTCGCCGCGGGTTGCTTCGCCGATGCGGATGTCGCCCTTGGCGGTTCTCGCGGTCACCGAACCGCGCGGGCGTTCGACGGTGATGTCGCCGGCGGCAGTCTCCAGGTCGCACTGGCCGAGTTCGCCGATGCCCAGCAATCTACCCACCCCGGCGGTGGCATCGAGACGCGAACCGGTGGGCACCTCGACGGTCACCTCGATCGAGGGGTTGCCGCCGAACGGGGCGTGGGCCCGCCACCCTCTCGGCGCCTTCACGGTCAGGGTGCCCGCGGCGAAATCGACCTGGGTCTGCTTGGTGGCGCGCACGTCCTCGGTGCTGGACTCATCGGTTGGCCGGACCTCGACGACGGTGTCGGTACGGTCCGAGGCGATCACCGTGACGCCACCGCAGAGCACGTCGACGGTGACGGCGATCGGTTCCTGGGTCTGGAATGTGGGCATGGCTGTACTCCTTTGACGGGTGAAATGGGCGGCGGGGTCGGCGGACCCGGCCGGTGAAGTGCCTGCGGCCGAAATGCGCCGGGCTGAAAGACCGAGCAGCGCTCGGTCAGTGGGAGTTCGGTCCGGGGATGTCGATGCCTGCGGAGCGGAGCTTGGCCTCGAAGAGCGTGGTCAGCCGTGCCGAGGCCGATGCCTGCTCCTCGCCGTAGTCGCGGATCAGCTTGTACCGGGCCGCGGCCTCGGTGCGGGCTTGCAGGCCGGTCACGATCTTCAGCAGTGCGGGGTTGGCGAGGTAGTGGTCGGCCATGGCTGTGGCGAGCTCCTCGATGCGGGGATCGTTCGGTTCCCAGGCCGCGGCTTCCAAGGCGCGTTTGTTGAGGGCGACGAACTGGGTGTCTTCGAGCGCGTGCTCGACATGGGTGAGGTAGTCGTCGAAACCCTCGGGGACCAGTGCCTTGGCCAGGACCAGGCCCTCTCGGGAGGCCGCCACGTCGTCCGTGGTCAGACCCAGGCCGGGCATCCGGTCCAGCAGCGCCACGGCGCGGTCGGGCAGCATGGCCCGGTCACCGTCGGCGAGCCGGTGCAGCGTGTCGCGCCGGGCGATCAGCTCCTGGATGCGTTCGGTGAGGTTCCGCTCGACGTCGGCGAGCGCGGCGGCGAACAGCGTGGCGTCGGCGTCGAGCAGGGGCCCGATCTCGGCCAGTGGCACGCCGGCTCCGGCCAGGGTCCGCACCTGGACCAGCCGCAACAGGTCGCCCGATCCGTACCGCCGGTAGCCGGAGCTGTCGCGTTCCGGTTCCTCGACCAGCCCCTGCTTGTGGTAGTGCCGCACTGTCTTGATCGTCACGCCTGCGAATACCGCCGCCTGCCCGATGGTGACTCCGTTGATCATCTGCTCAGCTTGCCTGGTGATCGTCGAGGGCGGCGACCTCGCGTACCGCGTCCGCGACGGCCAGGAAGTCCTTGCGCAGGATGTGGGAGTGATTGCTGGCGACGCGCGCGCTCACCTCGATGTTCGAGTTGCTGGCGAGCACCGGATCGAGCGAAGCGCGCACCGCTGCCATCTCTTCCTCACCGCCGCCCAGGTTGGCACCCGTGGCCAGGACGTACCGTATCGGGCAGCTCACCCGGTCCAGCACCGGCGCGAGGGCGGCGTGCAGCTCGTTGGCCTCGATGTTGACGTCCGCGTGCTGGTCGGCGGTCATTCGCGCGGCCAAGCCGAGCGGGCGCGCCACCGGCATCAGGAATCGCATGCGACGGAACAGCTTCCGGATACGCTCCCGAGCCTGCTCGCCGGTGATGCCGTACGGCATCGCGCCGTCCACCGACACCACGCCCATGGCGCGGCCGGGATTGCGCTCGGCCCAGTGCACCGCGAGCAGTGCGCCGTACGACCAGCCCACCACGATCGGCTGCTGCGCCCCGGTCGCCTCGAGGACGGCGTCGATGTCGCGCAGGCACGCCTCGAAGGAGTAGTCCGCGGACCGCTCCGACTTGCCGCGGGCCCGCTCGTCGAAGGTGATGTGCCGGAACTCGTCACCGAGTTCGGCGATCACCGACCGCCAGTGCTTGGTGTCGGCGTAGGACCCGTTCAGGTAGATGACGGGACGGCCGGTGCCGCCGGTGTCGGTCACGGCCAGTGCCGTGTCGTCGACCGGCACCATGCCGGTCCAGGTGGAAGTGGCCGAGTTGCTCGCGTTCGAAGTCGTCATGCGATGAAGGGTGCACCTTGACCTCGGGTCAAGGTCAAGCCATGAGTTCCCGAGGGCTGTTTTGCGGGCTGTCCGGGGCCTTCAGCGGGTCAGGCCGAGGGTGGCGACGAGGTCCTCGTGCAGCTCGAACCACACCGCATGGCAGGAGTCGCGGTCGGTACCGGTGATCCAGGAGGCCTCGGTACGCGCGTTGGCCAGGGCGTCGCTGAAACGCCGGTGATAGCCGGAGAACCGTTCGAGGTGGGCCGTCAGGCGATCCTCGAGTCCGGCCAGTGCGGCCGCGGGACCTTCGAGTGCCGCGATCGTCTGGGCGATGGTCACGGTGTGCGTACTGATGCCCATCTCGGCCAACTGCCAGGCGGTGCAGGCCGCGGTCATCGCGTCGTTGTGCGGCAGGAAGTCCCGGTAGACCGCCTCGAGAGCGGCGCGGGCTCCTGCTGCATCGAGTTCGGCCGCCAGAAGGCGTTCCCCGTGAGTCTTGCCGACTTCGGTCAGCGACCAGCCCTCGTCGCCGGCAAAGGCGGAGAGGGTGATCCGGCCGCTGGCCTGAGCGTCGAGCAGGTGCTCACTCACCTCGTCCTCGGGCAGGGTCAGGCGGGCGGCGATGCGTGCGGCATCGGCGTAACCGAGAGTCCGGACGGCGTGCAGCACCAGGACGTCGGTCGGTGTGGCGCTACTCATGTGTTCTCCGCGGTGTGCTCGGGATGTCCACTGTGTCCGGACCGTTCGGTGGTGACCGTGCCGTTGGTGCCGTCGACGATGACGCGCACCCCGTCGGCGAGCACGGCCGTCGCGTCGGCGGCCGCCGTGACGGCCGGGATGCCGAACTCGCGCGCCACGATCGCGGCGTGGGCGAGAACGCCGCCGATCTCGGTGACGACCGCAGCAGCGCGGGCCAGCAGCGGGGTCCACGCCGGTGAGGTGGTGCGACAGACCAGCACGTCGCCGCCGCGGAAGCGGGCGAAGTCATCGAGCCCGCCGATCACCCGAACCGGCCCGGCCGCGATGCCGGGGCCGGCAGGCGTGCCTGCGAGCAACGCCGCTCCGGCGATGTTAGGTGACGGTGCGACAGGTTCGGCCCCCGATGTGGTGACGGGACGTGCTTGCAGCACCCACACCGTGCCGTGGGCGATGGCCCACTCGACATCTTGTGGACACCCGAACGACGCCTCGATCCGGCGACCGGTCTCGGCGAGCGCGAGCACCTGCGTCACCGTCAGGACGGGTTGGGCGACGGCGTTCGAAGCGGGGGCGACCCTGTGGCCGTCGACGATCCATCGCTGCGGGGTGACACTGCCGCCGACGACCGGCTCGCCCAGCCCGGGATGCGCTTCGATCACCACCTGGCCGGTGCCGGTGACGGGGTTCCGTGTGAACAACACCCCGGCTACTTGGGGGCGGACCAGCGCCTGCACGATCACCGGCTCCACCGGCCGCGGTGACCGACCTGTCCGAGCGGCGTACGCGACGGTGCGAGAGCTGGTGCCCGAGGCGGCGATGCGCCGCACCTCCTCGGCCACCCGCACTGCGGTGGTAGCGCCGAGGCTGGTGTCCAACTGGCCGGCGAACGACGCACGGACACCGTCCTCCACGAGCGCGGAGGAGCGCACCGCGAACGCTCCGCTCCCCAGCCCGCGCAGGGCGGTCTCGAGTTCCCCGACCCAGCTGTCGTCACCGAGCGCGTCGTCGATCACGAACCCGGCAGGCACCCGAAATCCCTCGCGCGCCAGCCGGGCGAGGGTGGCGGCCTTGGCGCCGGACCGCTCATCGGCTCGGCTCAGCGGAACCAGCACGGTCAGGACTCCGTGTCCGGGCCGGTCACTCGCGTGAGCACTCGGTTGAGCCGCTGCTGGGCGGCCTGCGCCGAACTCAGCCCGAGTGCGTCTGCGATCTGCGTCCACGTCATCCCGGCTCCACGTGCGGCGAACAGCAATCCGGCCTCGGATTGGTCGAGCTCCGCTCGCGCGGACGCCAACAGGCGCAACCCCGCGCCCACGACCGCGGGATCGGTGGTCCGCGCATCGCGAGCGGTCCAGGCGGTAAACCGCACCAGGTCACCGTCGGACGCCGGCTGGCCGGGATGCTGCCACGGGCGCCTGGCTAGGCCGGCGGCACCGGCCTCGTCGACGACAACGCGGGCGCGGCCGAGGTCGGCGGCATCATCGTGATCATTGAACGACACCACCCCACCTCAGCGCATCAACATTCTGTTGTCAACAGAATGTTGATGCGCAAGGGAGTTCGTCCTACTTGCTGGTCGGCCGACTCACCTCATAGGTGCCGGAGTCGTCGGTGAAGGTCACGGTCACCTGCTGCTGCTCGCCATCGACGGTCAGCTCGCAGGTGAAGCTCTCGCCCTTCTCGACTTTCTGGTCGGCGGGGCAGGTCACGTCGTCGACGTCCTTGATGCCGTAGGAGCCCGTGAGCACCTGCTCGACGCCCCGCTCGGCCGCGGCCCGGTCCAACGTGTCACCACCGACCAGCGTCATGCCGACGATCGCGGCGATGGCGCCGAGCACCACGACTGCGCCGACGCCGAGCGCGATCCACAGCGGGAGCTTCGACGAACCGCCTCCCGGCTGACCCGGGACCGGTGCGCCCCACTGCGGCTGACCGGGCTGGCCAGGCTGGGCATATCCGCCCTGCTGATACTGGCCAGGCTGGCCGGGGTACTGCTGCTGCTGCTGCTGCGCGTTGTACGCCTGGAACTGCGGCTGGGCGCCGGTCTGCGGCTGACCGGGCTGCTGTGCGCCCCAGGCCTGTTGGCTCCACTGCTGCTGGTCGCTCGGGGGCTGGGCGGGGTACTGCTGCTGCCCCGGGTACTGCTGGCCGGGGTATTGCGGCTGACCTTGATACGGCTGCTGCGGAGCGGAGTACGCCGGATACTGCGGCTGGGCGCCGGCCTGGGGCTGGGCGGGCTGCTGTGCGCCCCAAGCCTGTTGGCCCCACTGCTGCTGCGGGTACTGCTGGCCGGGGTACTGCTGCGGCGCCTGCGGGTGCTCGACACCCGGATACGGCTGCTGCGCAGACGGATACGCCTGGGTCGGTTCCGCACCGGCCTGCTGCGGCCACTGGAACTGCTGCGTCTGGTCGCCACCTTGCTGCGGCGTCGGCTCGCTCCCCGGCTGCGACGGTTCGCCTGCCGCCTCCGGAGTTTCGGCTCCGGTGGCCGCGGCCTCGGCGGGTGACTGCTCACCGGCACCGGGCTGGTCCTCGCTTGGCGCCCCGTGCTCGTCTGGCTGGCTGGGTCCGACCGGGCCACTCATCGTTGCCTCCCCTGAAGGTTGTGTTGAGGTACACCGTAGTCCCCCGCGGCTCGTCACCCCGGGGTCAAGCGGCGTGGCTGTCCGAGAAGCCGTCGAATCCGATCACCATCGGCCCGCTCAGGCCGCGTCGATCGCTACAACACCCCGCCGGATGGCGTGTACCGCCTTGGTCGCGGCGGCGCGCACCTCGCGGTCGGGCGCGGTCGACTGCACCTGGTCGAGGAGATCGATCACCTGCCTGCACCACCGGACGAAATCGCCTGCTGAGAGCGCCTGTCCGCGATCACCCGCCGCCAGCAGCGCGTCCACCAGCGGTTCCCCTCGCGCCCACTTGTAGATCGCCGAGACGAAGCCGAAATCCGGTTCCCTTGTGAGCGGCAGCTTGTGCCGAACCTCGTCTGCGCGAAGCTCGCTCCACACCTGCAAGGTCCGGGTGAGCGCGTGCCGCGACGGTCCGGTCGGGCCGCGGTCACCGGTGTCGCCGTCCTGCCGCGACTCGTAGACCATCGTCGACACCACACCCGCCAGCTCGGCCGGTCCGAGGCCCTTCCACAGACCGCCTCGCAGACATTCCGCGACGAGCAGGTCGCTCTCGGAATAGATCCGGCTCAGTCGCTGCCCGTTCTCGGTGATCCCGTGTCCCTCCTCCTCGATGTACTCGCGCTCGGCCAGCAGCGCGACGATGCGGTCGAAGGTGCGGGCCAGCGAGTTCGTCGTCGCCGCGACCTTCTGCCGCAGGGTCTCCGTCTCGCGGGCCAGCGAGTTGTACCGTTCCCCGATCCGACTGAGCTGCTCTCGGTCCGGCGCGGTGTGGCACGGGTGCGAACGCAATGCCCGCCGCAGCGTCGCCAGCTCGCGATCACTGGCCGCGGGCGACTTCCGCTTGCTGTATCGGCCCGGCGGCACGATCCCGGTACTGCGCAACGCCGAGGCGAGATCCCGTCGGCTGCGGGCGGTGCGGTGGTCGACGTGGCGGGGTAGCCGCATGCTGCCCAGCGACTTGGCGGGTGCCGGGAAGTCGGCCGCGGAGATCCGCCCGGCCCACTTGTCCTCGGTGAGCACCAGCGGACGCGGATCGTTCGGATCGGAATCGGTCTCGAGTACCACCGCCAGCCCGGACCGGCGGCCGACCGGGATCGCGATGACGTCACCGCGACGCAGTGCCGTCAGGGAGCTCACCGCGTCCTGCCTGCGGTCCGTGCGGCCCTGCTTCTCCAGCTGGCGTTCGCGGGCGCGAACTCGCTCCCGCAGCTGCGCGTACTCGAAGAACTCGCCGTCGGCGCCGCCGAGTTGATCGCTCAGCTCCGCCAGCACCACCCGGTTGCGTTCGATCGTGCGGACGATCCCGACCACCGACCGATCCGCCTGGAACTGCGCGAAGGACCGCTCCAGCAGCGAGCGCGACTCCGCCGCTCCCATCCGGTCGATGAGGTTGATCGACATGTTGTACGCGGGCCGGAACGAACTCCGCAGCGGGAAGGTACGCGTCGAGGCCAGCCCGGCCACCTCCGTTGTCTCGATCCCGGGCTGCCACAGCACGACCGCGTGGCCCTCGACGTCGATGCCTCGCCTGCCCGCACGGCCGGTGAGCTGGGTGTACTCGCCGGGGGTGAGCTCGGCGTGGGTCTCGCCGTTGTACTTGACCAGACGCTCGAGCACGACGGTCCTGGCGGGCATGTTGATGCCGAGCGCCAGCGTCTCGGTCGCGAACACGGCCCGGACCAGCCCGTTGACGAACAGCTCCTCGACGGTGTGCCGGAAGGCGGGCAGCATCCCGGCGTGGTGTGCGGCGATGCCCCGTTCGAGGGCCTCCCGCCATTCCCAGTAGCCGAGCACCTCCAGGTCGGCGCGCGGCAGCTCACCGGTGTGCTTGTCGATGATCGCGGTGATCGCCTCGACCTGCTCCTCGGTGGTCAGCCGCAGCCGCGACCGCAGGCACTGGGCGACCGCCGCATCGCAGCCCGCCCGGCTGAAGATGAACGTGATCGCGGGCAGCAGGCCCTCCTCGTCGAGGCGCGCGATCACCTCGGGGCGCGCCAGCGGCCGAAAGTTGCTGCTCGAGCCGCCCCGGTCACCGCGACCACGGCCGCGCGGCTGCCACGAGTCGGCCCGGTCCAGCGCCTGGCGTTGCTTGAGGTGCCGCACCAGCTCGCGGTCGACGATCAGCTTGGCGTTGCTGTCCGCCACCTGCGCATCGTGATCGAACAGGTCGAAGAGCCTGCGGCCCACCATGATGTGCTGCCACAGCGGCACAGGCCGGACCTCGTCGACGATGATCTCGGTGTCTCCGCGCACGGTCTCCATCCAGGCGCCGAACTCCTCGGCGTTGCTGACGGTCGCGGAGAGGCTCACCAGGCGGACCTCCTCGGGCAGGTGCAGGATGACCTCCTCCCACACGGCGCCGCGGAACCGGTCCGCGAGGTAGTGGACCTCGTCCATCACCACGTGTGAGAGCCCGCGCAGCACCGGTGAGTCCGCGTACAGCATGTTTCGCAGCACCTCGGTCGTCATGACGACCACCGGCGCCTCGGGGTTGATGCTCAGGTCGCCGGTGAGCAGCCCGACGGACGACTTGCCGTACCTGTCGACCAGATCGGCGTACTTCTGGTTGCTCAGCGCCTTGATCGGGGTGGTGTAGAAGCACTTTCGCCCCGAGGTGAGGGCGAGATGCACCGCGAACTCACCGATCACCGTCTTGCCCGCGCCCGTCGGCGCACACACCAGCACCCCGTGCCCCGCCTCCAGCGCCCGGCAGGCCTCCTTCTGGAAGGGATCGAGCGGAAAGCTCAGCTGCGCCGCGAAGGTCTCGAGTTCCACACAGCCAGGTTAGCCAACGGGACGGCCGGGTCCGTCCAACGACGACGGGCTGCCCTCGAACCGACAACCGAATGGCGGTCGCGGGGGCAGCCCGTGCGTCGTGGCGGTTACGTCAGAGGGTGTCTGACAGGTCCTTGAGCGGCGTCGCACCGGAGATCGTCGACGCGTCGTCGAGCGGCGTCGCCGCGGTGATGCTCGAGGCCTCGTCGTCGTCGAGCGCGCCCCAGCCCTCCTCCTGCTTGCGGGCCTTGCGCTTGTCGTTCAGGCGCGCGATCTGGATGGAGAACTCGACGAGCACGGTCAGCGCGGCCGCGAGCGCGAGCATCGAGAACGGGTCCTGGCCGGGCGTCGCGATCGCGGCGAACACGAACAGGCCCATGATGATGCCGCGGCGCCAGGCCTTGAGCTTGTCGTAGCTGAGCACACCGACGGCGTTGAGCGCGACGATCAGGAGCGGGATCTCGAAGCTGACGCCGAAGATGATGATCAGATTGATCACGAAGCCGAAGTACTCGGAGCCGCTCAGCGCGGTCACCTGGACATCGCCGCCGATGGTGAGCAGGAAGTGCAGCGCCTTCGAGACCACCACATAGGCGAGGACCGCGCCCGAAACGAACAGCGCCGCGCCGCCCGCGACGAACCCGATCGCGTACCGGCGTTCCTTCGCGTACAGCCCGGGCGTGATGAACGCCCAGAGCTGGTACAGCCAGACCGGGCAGGCGAGCACGATGCCCGCCGTGAATGCCACCTTGAACCGGAGCATGAACTGTTCGAACGGCCCGGTGGCCAGCAGCCTGCAGGCGCCGTCACTGGTGAGCTCGGCGCGGTTCGCCTGGGGCAATGAGCAGTACGGCCCCAGCATCAGGTCGCCGAGGCTCTGGATGCCGAAGATCTCGTGCGAGTACCAGAAGAAGCCGAACGCGGTCGTGATCAGCACCGCGAGAATCGACAGGAGCAACCTGGTCCGCAGCTCGTACAGGTGGTCGGTCAGCGACATGCTGCCGTCTGGATTGACCCTGCGTTTGCTCCGCCGCGGGTCGAATGGGATGCGCACAGTGGGCCCTGGTTCTGGTCAGCAGTCGGCCCGGGGCGCGATGTGCAGCCCCGGGACCGTCGGAATCGGGACTAGGAAGTCCGGGGCTCGGTGTGAGTGACCGCGGACTGCGTCGGATCGGCGGCCGGCGCCGGGGAGGGCAGCTCGGCGGGCGGGGCGGCGGGTGCCGGAGCGGCGGTGGTGGCACCGTCGTTCTGCATCTCCTTGACCTCGCTCTTGAAGATCCGCAGCGACCGTCCCAGGCCGCGCGCGGCGTCGGGCAGCTTCTTCGAACCGAACAGGATGACGACGACCAGCGCCACAATGGCCCAGTGCCAGGGGCTCATGGCTCCCATTTTTACCTCCAGGTATCAGATGATTCGATGCTACCGGACCAGAGCGGTCAGGCCCCCCGCGGAGAGTGCGGGTCAGTCAGCAGTCGAGGCCTCACCATAGGCGGCAAGAGCGGCCTGTGCACGGTTTCGCACGGACGCCGCCAGATCGTCGGGGCCGAGCACCCGCACGCCGGGACCGAACCCCACCATCAGCCGGGTCATCCAGTCCCGCGAGCCGTATCGCATCGACGCCTCGATCGAGCCGTCCGCCGCGACGGTGACGTCAGTCATCGGGTAGTAGTCCATCACCCAGGCGTGTTCCGGCCCGATCAGCAGCCGGGCCTGCGGCAGCGTCGGGTTGTCGTGGAACAGGTCCATCGCGCGGCCGTCCTCGAGCGCGGCCTCGGGCGCGGCGGCGGGCTCGTCGAGCTCCGATGCCGCGTCGATCCGGTCGAACCGGAACAGCCGGACCCCGCCGGCCTGCCTGCACCACGCCTGCAGGTAGCTGTGGTTGTCGACGAGCACGATGCGCACCGGGTCCACGACCCGTTGCGACACCGCGTCCCGCGACGCGGAGAAGTAGGTCAGCTCCAGTGCCATGCCCCGGCGCACCGCGGAGCGCACGGTCGCCGCCACCGGGTCCTCCGCCTGCTCGCGCTGGTCCGCCACCCCGGCGACGGACCCGCCCGCGGCGACGCCGGCCGCGGATTCGATCTTGGCGATGGCACCCTGCACGGCCGAGGGGTCCGCGGTGCCCGGCATCTCCACCAGCGAGCGCAGCGCCACCAGGAGCGCGGTCGCTTCCGTCGAGGTCAGCCGCAGCGGCCGGTCGATGCCTGCCGAGAACGTCACCTCGATGCTCTCCTCCGAGAACGAGAGGTCGATGAGGTCGCCGGGACCGTACCCGGGCAGCCCACACATCCACAGCTGGTTCAGATCGTCCATCAGCTGGGCTGTGCTCACTCCCAGTTCCGCCGCCGCCTCCGCGGCGCTCATCCCGGGATTGGCGATGAAGTACGGGACCATGTTCAGCAACCGGGCCAGCCGGGACGAGAGCTTCTGACTCATCGGCCCCCCTCGCTCGCGGACGTCGACAGCGCCGAGCGCAGCTTGTCCAGGACGTCCTCCTTCAGTTCCGCGGGCTCGAACACCAGCGCATCCTCCCCATAGCCCGCGATCAGCCTGGCGACCCAGTCCCAGGACCGCACCGGGACCTCGAGCATCGTGCCCGGCCTTCCCCTGACGGTCCGGTCCGCCGCCGCGCGGCCGAGCCGCCGCAGTTCCTGAGCGCGACCGTCCGCGACCCAGACGGTGGCGATGCCGGTGACCCCACCCGAGCCGACGATCCGGTCCACTATCTCGCGCAGGTCGACACCGTCGGGCTTGTGCACCGAGTTCACCGGGCCGAACGCGGTGACGTCGTCGCCGATCCGGGACAGCCGGAACGTACGGGTGGCGTCTCGGTCGGTGTCGTGCCCGACGAGGTACCAGCGGCCCGCGTGGGTCACCACACCCCACGGCTGCACGGTGCGGGTGCGCAGGGGCTCGTTGCGGGCCGATCGGTGCTCGAACCGGACGCTCTGTCCGGAGTCGACGGCGGCCAGCAGCTTCTCCAGCGCAGGCTCGGATCCCCTCGACCGGGCAGGCAGGGCGGTGATGATCGCCGACGCGGAGTCCTGGTCGACCACCACACCGGCCGCCCGCAGCTTCAGCAGCGCCCCCTGGGCCGCGGAGCTCAGTTCGGGCGACTCCCAGAGTTGCACCGCGATCGCGACGGCTGCGGCCTCCTCGCTGCTCAGATCGATGTCTGGCAGCTCGTATGCGTCCCGGTTGATCCGGTAGCCCTCCACCGTGCCGAAGCGGGAGGCCTGGCCGGTCTCGAGCGGCACGCCGAGATCGCGGAGTTCGTTCTTGTCACGCTCGAACATCCGGCTGAAGGCCTCGTAGCTGGCCGATTCGTCGTAGCCCGCCACGCTGTGCCGGATCTTCTCGGCGGTCAGGAACTGCCGGGTTGAGAGCAGACAGATGACCAGGTTCATCAACCGCTCGACTTTGGTGATCGCCACGGCTCAGCAGCCTAGTGCCAGATCACTGACCGCCCGGCACTCACATCGATGCGATGAGGCGTTCGACGCGCTCATCGACCGACCGGAACGGGTCCTTGCAGAGCACCGTGCGCTGCGCCTGATCGTTGAGCTTGAGGTGCACCCAGTCCACGGTGAAGTCGCGGCCGGCGTCCTGGGCCGCCGAGATGAACTCGCCGCGCAGCTTCGCCCTTGTCGTCTGTGGCGGCGTGTTGACGGCCTCGTCGATCTGCTCGTCCTCGGTGACACGCTTGGCGAGCCCCTTGCGCTGCAGCAGGTCGAAGACGCCGCGGCCGCGCTTGATGTCGTGGTACGCCAGGTCGAGCTGGGCAATCTTCGGGTCCGACAACTCGAGGTTGTGCTTGTCCTGGTAGCGCTGGAACAGCTTGCGCTTGATCACCCAGTCGATCTCGGTGTCGACCTTCGCGAAGTCCTGGGACTCGACGGCATCGAGGGTGCGCCCCCACAACTCGACCACCTGGTCGACCTGCGGGTCGTGCTCGCGGGTCTTGAGGTGTTCGACCGCGCGGGCGTAGTACTCGCGCTGGATGTCGAGGGCGCTGGCCTGGCGTCCCCCGGCCAGCCGGACCGGGCGCTTGCCGGTCATGTCGTGGCTGACCTCGCGGATCGCCCGGATCGGGTTGTCGAGCGCGAAGTCGCGGAACGAGACGCCTGCCTCGATCATCTCCAGCACCAGCGCCGCCGTGCCCACCTTGAGCATGGTGGTGGTCTCCGACATGTTCGAGTCACCGACGATCACGTGCAGACGCCGGTACTTCTCCGCGTCCGCGTGCGGCTCGTCGCGGGTGTTGATGATCGGCCGGGAGCGGGTGGTGGCGGAGGAGACGCCCTCCCAGATGTGTTCCGCCCGCTGCGAGAGGCAGAAGGTCGCCGCCTTTGGCGTCTGCAGGACCTTGCCCGCGCCGCAGATCAGCTGGCGGGTGACCAGGAACGGAAGCAGCACGTCGGAGATCCGCGAGAACTCGCCCGCCCGCACAACGAGGAAGTTCTCGTGGCAGCCGTACGAGTTGCCCGCCGAGTCGGTGTTGTTCTTGAACAGGTAGATGTCCCCGCCGATGCCCTCCTC
Organism: Rhodococcus maanshanensis NBRC 100610; assembly: GCF_001894865.1. GTDB lineage: Bacteria > Actinomycetota > Actinomycetes > Mycobacteriales > Mycobacteriaceae > Rhodococcus_G > Rhodococcus_G maanshanensis. The sequence goes on from NZ_BCXA01000003.1 coordinate 281,611, forward strand.
GGCGAGCCGCTCCTCCGCGTCGATCAGCAGGTCCTCGAGCACCCGCTCGCCCGCCCGGTCGTGGGTGACCAGCTGCGCCAGGCTGTCGCACTCGGCGGTGGCGTACTCGGGGTGGGAGCCCACGTCGAGATAGAGGCGCGCGCCGTTGCGGAGGAAGACGTTGGAGCTGCGGCCCCAGGACACCACGCGACGGAACAGGTAGCGAGCCACCTCGTCGGGGCTCAGCCTCCTGTGGCCGTGAAAGGTGCACGTCACACCGAACTCGGTCTCAATGCCCATGATTCGTCGCTGCACACTTCGACAGTACAGCGCCGAGGCGCCCCTGGACCGGCTCACCGCATACATACCTCCGCGGTGTTTCGCGCCGTCTACTCTGAACTGATGACCACGTCGGAGCGGGTCTTGCCGATGGCGCCGCTCGCGTCAGACCGCGGCCTCAGGGCGCTCAGTCGAGCGGCCGATCACGGCGTGCTGTGGTTCGGGATAACCGCCGGACTTTTCGCGATCGGCGGCCGCCCCAGGCGGGCGGCGGTGCGCGGACTGCTCTCGCTCGGAGGTTCGAGCGCGCTCACGAACGCCGTTCTCAAACCGTTACTCCCCCGCAGGCGACCGCCCGTGGGATGGGTGGCGCAGCACCGGCAGGCGCGGCGGGTGCCGACCTCCTCCTCGTTCCCGTCCGGCCATTCGGCGTCGGCCGCCGCCTACGTGACCGGTGTGGCGCTCGAATCGCCCGCCACTGCCGCGGTGCTCGCGCCGGTGGCCGCCGCGGTCGCGTACTCCCGGGTCCACATCGGCGTGCACTGGCCCTCCGATGTGGTCGTCGGTGCCGCCGTCGGCGCAGGCATGGCCCTGCTGACCCGTCGGTGGTGGGCCGTGCGAACCGAGGAGCCTGCCACCTTGGGGCCGACGGTGGCGGCGCCGGAGATCCCGAACGGCGCCGGACTGCTCATCCTCATCAACCCCGGATCGGGGACGGCCGACGATGACCCGGCCGCCGAGCTGGCCGAGTTCCTGCCGGAGGCGACGACGCTCGTCGAGGCGGATCCTGACGGTGACCTCGGGGCCCAGCTCGACGACGCGATCGCGCGAGAACGGCCGAGGGCGCTCGGGGTGTGCGGTGGCGACGGCACCGTGGTGACCGCGGCCGCGGCCGCCATCCGCGACGATCTCGCGCTGGCGGTGTTCCCTGGTGGCACGCTCAACCACTTCGCCAGGGACGCAGGGGTTCAGGACATCGAAGCCACACGGGAGGCCGTGGCGGTCGGCCACGCGACCCGGCTGGACGTCGCGGAGGTCAGTGCTGACGGTCAGAGCCCGAGGTTGTTCGTCAACACCTCGAGCCTCGGCGGCTATCCGGACGCGGTCCGGCTGCGTGAGCGCTGGGAGCACCGGATGGGCAAGTGGCCTGCGGCCGCCGCCGCGATGGTCCGGGTCCTCGCGCGGGCACAGCCCCTCGAGGTGACCGTAGACGACCGCCGGATCGCGGTGTGGATGCTCTTTGTCGGCAACGGCCGCTACTCGCCTGCCGATCAGGTCCCGATGTCGCGACCGGAGCTGCACAACGGACTTCTCGACGTCCGCCTGCTGCGGGCCGACCGGCGCTGGTCCCGGACCCGGCTGCTGTGGGCCGCCGCCACCGGCACCCTCGGCGGCTCGGCCGGCTACGAACGCAGCATGGTCACCGACCTGGAGGTCCGGGTACACGGTGAGGCCGTCTCGCTCGCCACCGACGGCGAGGTGGTCGGGCGGGGCAACCGATTCCGGTTCACCAGTAGGCCGCTGGCGTTGCGGCTCTACCGGTGACGTACCGGTAGAGCCGGTCAGGCCTTGTCGGACCCGTTCTCGTCGGAACCGGTGTCCTCGCCGCTGTCGGGAGTGGCCTCGGGCTCCTTAGCCTGCTCCGACCCACCGACCATGTTGGCAGGCAGGAACCCGGCCAGCGCCGCTCCCGTGATGCGCTTGAACGCCCGGCGCGGGCGGGTCTGGTCGAGGACCGCGACCTCCAGTGCCTCGACGCCGATGGCGCGGGGTTCGGCCTCACCGTTCCCTGGCAGTGCCGTGCCGACCCGCAGCGCGTTCACCGCGACCTCGACCGCGGGCCCCAGCTCGAGGTCCGGCTGGTACGACGCCTTGAGGGCGGTGCTGATCGGTTCGGTCGCGCCGCCCATCACAACGAACTGCTGCTCGTCGACGATCGATCCGTCGTAGGTGATGCGGTAGAGCTGCGCGTGTTTCGGCTGCTCGACGCGGCCGACCTCGGCGACGCAGATCTCCACCTCGTACGGCTTGGGCTGCTCGGTGAAGATGGTGCCGAGGGTCTGCGCGTACGCGTTGGCCAGCGAGCGGCCCGTCACGTCGCGGCGGTCGTACGAGTAGCCGCGCATGTCGGCGTGCACGATGCCGGCCCGGCGCAGGTTCTCGAACTCGTTGTACTTGCCGACGGCGGCGAACCCGAGCCGGTCGTACAGCTCGCTCACCTTGTGCAGCGCGGTCGACGGGTTCTCCGCCACGAACAGCACACCGTGCGCGTAGGTCAGCACGATGACGCTGCGGCCCCTGGCGATTCCCTTGCGCGCCAACTCCGAGCGATCCCGCATGATCTGCTCGGCGGAGGCGTAATACGGCAACGTCATGCGTTCTCACCCGCTTCCTCGGTGCGCTCGGCGATGACCGCTTTGGCGAGCGCGGACGTCCGTTCCTGGGGAACGGTGACGGCGCCTGCCGCGGTGATCACCACGGCGGTCGGGTAGATGCCCCGGCTCACGTCGGGCCCGCCGGTGGCCGAGTCGTCGTCCGCGGCGTCGTAGAGCGATTCGATGGCGGCCCTCAGCGCGTGCTCCTCGTCCGCCTTCGGATCGAACAGCTTCTTGAGGGCGGACTTCGCGAACAGCGATCCGGAACCGACCGCGTGGTATCCGGCCCGCTCCTCGTAACGTCCGCCGACCACGTCGTAGGACACGATCCGGCCGGCCTTCTCGGGCGTGGCCGAGTCCAGGTCGAAGCCGACGAGCAGCGGCACGACGGCGAGTCCCTGCATCGCCGCCGGGAGGTTGCCACGGACCATCGACGAGAGCCGGTTGGCCTTGCCGTCGAAGGTCAGGGGAACGCCCTCGATCTTCTCGTAGTGCTCGAGTTCGACGGCGAACAACCGCACCAACTCGATCGCCACGCCCGCGGTGCCCGCGATCCCGGCCGCCGAGTAGTCGTCGGTGACGTACACCTTCTCCACGTCCCGGCTGGCGATCAGGTTCCCCATGGTCGCCCGGCGATCACCGGCGATCAGCACGCCACCGGCAAAGGTCAGCGCGACGATCGTGGTGCCGTGCGGAGCGATGTCCGCCGCATCCATCGAGTCACCCCTTCCGGCGCGCTGACGACCGAGGTCGATCCGGTTCTCCGGCAACAGTTCCGGCGCATGCTTGCGGAGGTGGTCGGAGAACGAGGACAGCTGCGAACCGAAATGCAGCCGCTCGCCCCCGGTCACGGACCGCTGATGATCCGCCGTCACTGGCCGCCCTTTTGCACGTACGCGCGCACGAAGTCCTCGGCGTTCTCCTCGAGAACGTCGTCGATCTCGTCGAGGAGGTCGTCGGTGTCCTCGGCGAGCTTCTCCCGACGTTCCTGCCCCGCGGCACCGTCGCCGATCTGGGCGTCGTCGTCGTCGCCACCGCCACTGCGCTTGGTCTGCTCCTGCGCCATAGCCGCCGACCTCCTCTTAGCTCTTGCACAATTACCGGCACAACCAGTGTGCGCTCGTGCACGGACCCCTACCCTACCGAGTGCGACGCACCCTGAGGTGGTGGACGAGCGTGTCGCGTGTGGCCGTCTCAGCTGGTGAGCTGATCGACCAGGTCAGCGGCGGAATCCACAGACTCGAGCAGTTTGCCGACGTGCGCCTTGCTGCCGCGCAACGGCTCGAGTGTGGGAATCCGGACGAGGGAGTCGCCGCCCAGGTCGAAGATGACGGAGTCCCAACTGGCCGCGGCGATGTCGGCCCCGAACCTGCGCAGGCACTCGCCCCGGAAGTACGCCCTGGTGTCCGTTGGCGGGTTCCGGATAGCGTCCAGCACCTGCTGCTCGGAGACGAGCCGTTCCATCGAACCGCGGGCGACCAGGCGGTTGTACAGCCCCTTGTCGAGACGGACGTCCGAGTACTGCAGGTCCAGCATGTGCAGCTTGGGTGCCGACCAGGACAGGCCCTCCCGCTGGCGGAAGCCCTCGAACAGCCGGAGCTTCGCCACCCAGTCCAGCAGGTGCGCGCACTCCATCGGGTCCCGCTCGAGCATGTCGAGGACGGTGGCCCACTTGTCGAGCAGGTCCGCCACCCGCGGATCGTCGTTGCCCTGGCGCTCGGCGAACGCCGCGCACCGCTCGTGGTAGATCCGCTGCAGCGCAAGACCGGTCAGCTCACGACCGTCGGCGAGCGCGACGGTCTGTCGCAGGGTCGGATCGTGACTGATCAGGTGCACGGCGGTGACCGGGCGGGCGAGCTGCAGGTCGGACAGGTCAACGCCCGCCTCGATCAGGTCGAGGACCAGCGCGGTGGTGCCGACCTTGAGGTAGGTGGACCACTCCGCGAGGTTCGCGTCGCCGATGATCACGTGCAGGCGCCGGTACTTGTCGGCGTCGGCGTGTGGCTCGTCGCGGGTGTTGATGATGCCGCGCTTGAGGGTGGTCTCGAGACCGACCTCGACCTCGATGTAGTCAGCACGCTGGGAGAGCTGGAACCCGGACTCGTCACCGGACTGGCCGAGGCCGACGCGCCCGGAACCGCAGATCACCTGCCGGGAGGCGAAGAACGGCGTCAGTCCGGCGATGATCGCCGAGAACGGGGTCTCCCGGGAACAGAGGTAGTTCTCGTGGGTCCCGTAGGAGGCGCCCTTGCCGTCGACATTGTTCTTGTACAGCTGGAGCCGCGGGGCGCCGGGAACGCTTGACGCGTGCCGCGCGGCCGCCTCCATGACACGCTCCCCCGCCTTGTCCCAGATGACGGCGTCCAGCGGGTCGGTGCATTCGGGTGCGGAGTACTCGGGGTGCGCGTGATCGACGTACAGCCGGGCGCCGTTGGTGAGGATCATGTTCGCCGCGCCGACCTCGTCGGCATCGATCACCGGAGCCGGGCCGCTGAAGCGGCCGAGATCGAATCCCCTTGCGTCGCGCAGCGGCGATTCCACCTCGTAGTCCCAGCGGGTGCGCTTGGCGCGCGGCACACCGGCGGCCGCCGCGTAGGCCAGTACCGCCTGGGTCGAGGTCAGGATGGGGTTCGCGGTCGGTTCCGTCGGGGAGGAAATCCCGTACTCGACCTCGATACCGATGATGCGCTGCATGCCCACGAGCCTAGATCGTCGGCGCGCTCGATCTTTCGACCGTTCCCACTTGGCGGCGCCGTGGCGTGGATCAGGGTCGGAGTCACAGCTCCACCGAGGCGACCGCTCCCGGATCGGATCCGAGCTGCCGCACCACGGTTCCCGCCGAATCCCAGACTCCCGAGCCGCCGCAGGTTCGCGCGAAACCACCCCCTGTTGGTCCGGCGAACCCAGCAAACGCGACCGGCAGGCCGTATGCCGTCGCGATCCTCCGCGCTCGGATATCGAGTTCGGCAAGATCGTCAGCCGCATGGACGAGACCCGCGACGTACAGATCGATGCCGAGGGCCACGGTTCGGTCGAGGTGATGATCGATTCTGGTGTCCCTGCACACCCCGATGCCCACCCGCAGGCCCCTCACCTCGAGACTCGCCGGACCACGCCCGGGCTCGAAATGTCTTGACTCCACCTCGCCGAGGGACATCTTGACGTAGGCGACGGCGACTCCGTCGCCGGTCACGGCGAGCACCCCGATGCTCCGGCCTCCGCTGCCGGTGTGGACCGGAGCACCCGCCAAGGCGATGGCGCCCGTTCGCCGGCATGCCTCCCTCAGCGGGAGGAGGCGCGGGTCGTCTCGGGCGACGACCTGTGCGTCCATCGCGTATCCGCTCAACGACATCTCCGGGAAGACCACGAGATCGGCGGCCGCCCGATCCACCGCCGCCGCGTGTGCGGCAACGTTGCCCGAGAGGTCGCCGAGCACGGTCCTCGGCTGCGCAACGGCGACCCGGACGCTCAGGCCTGCGCTCGGCCGGTGTCTACCACCCATCCTTGGATCAAAACACACCTGGACCGACCCCGCCCCTCCCTCGAGGTGGTTCTAGATCGTTCGATGGCAGACTGACGCCACTTCGGGCTTAAACGCCGATAACCTGCGTTATGACATTATCCTGGGAAAGTGCAGGTCACGGCAGGGTGCTGAACCGGTTGTCATCCCTCGAATCATCCCTTCGACGGACTCCCCCACCCTGGCTTCCGGGCACCCTTGCCTCATGTCCGAACCCACTCCCCGTTTCCACAGCCTGGACGTACTCCGTGGCATCGCGATCCTCGGAACATTGGCGACCAACATCTGGATCTTCACCAATCCCGAGGGATTGGTGGGCTATCTGAATCGCACCGCGGTTGCCGCGGGCGGCTGGGGGTGGCTCGAGAAGGTGCTCCAGCAGCTGGCCCAGGGCAAGTTCCTCGGGCTGCTCACGCTGATGTTCGGGATCGGGCTCGCCATCCAGCAGCGCTCCGCCGCTCGGGCGGGCAGGCCGTGGCCCGGTGGGTACCCGTGGCGCGCGGCGCTGCTGTTCCTGGACGGCGTCGTGCACTACCTCCTCGTCGTCGAGTTCGACGTGCTCATGGGGTACGCCGTCACCGGTCTGGTCGTCGCGTTCGTACTCGCGAGCAGCGAACGCGCGCAGCGCCGTTGGATGATCTGGGCCGCGGCGATCCATCTCGGGCTGCTCACGCTGGGCACCCTCGCATTGGTGGCTGAGCCGGCGCGCCCCGCTCCCCCGCCGCTCGACCCGAACCCGTACGCGGACGGGTCGTGGTGGGACCTCGTCCTCTTCCGGATCGACAACGTGGTGGCGTTCCGGATCGAACCGGTCTTCATCTTCGCGCTGTCGATCGCGTTGTTCCTGCTCGGCGCCAAGCTGTTTCGAGCGGGGGTACTGGCGCCGTCCGGGGTCCGGATCCGGCGCCGCCTGATGGTCCTCGGACTCGGGGTCGCACTGCCCGTCGACCTGCTGACGGGGATCCTCGCCGGTGACGAGGGCCTGCTGTTCACCCGATACGGGACCGCGCCGGTCGTGTCACTGGGACTGCTCGCACTGGTCGCCGAGTTCTACTGCCGCCGAACTCGCATCGGGTTCTGCGGCAGCAGGCTTGCGGACGTCGGGCGAACGGCGCTGAGCTGCTATGTCCTCCAGAACCTCGTCGCGTCAGCGCTCTGCTACGGCTGGGGTCTCGGCCTCGCGGCGCGCCTGTCCCCCGACGCCCGCGTGCCCGCGACCGTCGCCATCTACCTCGGCGTCGGCGCGGTGGTGATCGTCGCCGCACACCTGTGGCTGCGCCGGTTCGAGCGCGGCCCCGTCGAATGGCTGTGGCACCGAAGCTATCTCCTGCTCGCGGGAGATGGCCCCGTCAGGCGATCCGGCCCGGGAACCCCGACGGCGTCAGCGGTCGATCCGGCATTGCAGGTAGCTGTCGGCACCGACCCGGCGGAGCACGAGGCGGACTCCGCGAGGAGCCCAGTTCGCTGACGCATCGGTGACCAGCCGGGGCTCGGTCAGGGAGACCAGCCGGCCCCGGGTCGCGATGTCGACGTGCCCGGCCGCCAGCACGTTCCGCACCCAGTCGCTGTCGGGGCCATATGTCAGCGCGAACCGGTATCCGTCGCCGCGCCGGAACACGTTGACCGGCGTCTTGTACAAGCGACCCGATCGGCGTCCGCGGTGCAGCACGATGGCGCAGCCGGGCAACCAGCCGGCGACGAGCCTGCTGACGCGATTGGTGACCACCTTGTTGAACTCGGCGAGCCTGCGCGGAAGGGGCACGTGGTCAGCCTATCGCCACGTGGAACGATGGGCGCATGGATCAGCGCCCATCGTCGCCGCCTGGCGGCCCCGCCGCACCCGACGAGGTGGTGACGGTCTACGACGCCGTGGGGTCGGTGACCGGCACGGCCCCGCGATCGCGGGTGTACGCGGAAGGTCTGTGGCACGCCAGCGCCGGAGTACTGCTGCGCTCGATGGACGGCAGCCGGGTCTACGTGCACCGCCGCTCCCCCGACAAGGCGGTTTTCGGCGGCATGCACGACTGTCTCGCGGGCGGGGTTGTCGATCCCGGTGAGAGTCCCGGCGAGACCGCGGTCCGTGAGCTCGCCGAGGAACTCGGCGTCACCGGGATCGAGCTGTCCCCCATCGCCCGAGTCAGGTGGGACGGCCGATGGGACGGTAAACCGTTGCGATGCCACCTGTTTGCCTTCGAGGGGCGTTACGACGGCCCCATCGTCCACCAGGCGAGCGAGATCGTCGACGGTTGGTGGTGGAGCGACGCGGAGCTGCGCGCGCATCTCGCCGACCCGTCGTGGGCGTTCGTCCCCGATACCAGGGCGCTGCTCGCCGACTACTTCGCCTAGCCGGTCCCCGGTCCGTGCCGCGACGCCGATCGGGCCGGGCACCAACGGATGGAGGTGCCCGGCCCGATCGCCGGCGTGCTACAGGTACTGGCCGGTGTTGGACTCGGTGTCGATGGCGCGGCTGGCACTGGCGTTCTTGCCGGTGACCAGGGTGCGGATGTAGACGATCCGCTCGCCCTTCTTGCCCGAGATGCGTGCCCAGTCATCGGGATTGGTGGTGTTGGGCAGGTCCTCGTTCTCGGAGAACTCGTCGACGATCGAATCGAAGAGGTGCTGCACCCGAAGTCCGGGCGCCCCCGTCTCGAGCACCGACTTGATGGCGTACTTCTTCGACCGGTCGACGATGTTCTGGATCATCGCGCCCGAGTTGAAGTCCTTGAAGTACAGAACCTCCTTGTCGCCGTTCGCGTACGTCACCTCGAGGAATCGGTTGTCGTCGCTCTCGGCGTACATCCGGTCCACGACACGTTCGATCATGGTCTTGATGCAGGCCGCCCGGTCCCCGCCGAACTCGGCCAGATCGTCGGCGTTGACCGGCAGGTTCTCGGTCAGGTACTTCGAGAAGATGTCCTGCGCCGACTCCGCGTCCGGACGCTCGATCTTGATCTTCACATCGAGCCGGCCGGGCCGCAGGATCGCGGGGTCGATCATGTCCTCGCGGTTCGACGCACCGATGACGATGACGTTCTCGAGTCCCTCCACGCCGTCGATCTCGCTGAGCAGCTGCGGGACGACGGTGGTCTCCACGTCGGACGAGACGCCCGACCCACGGGTCCGGAAGATCGAGTCCATCTCGTCGAAGAACACGATCACCGGGGTGCCCTCGGAGGCCTTCTCACGGGCCCGCTGGAAGATCATCCGGATGTGCCGCTCGGTCTCGCCGACGAACTTGTTCAACAGCTCCGGGCCCTTGATGTTCAGGAAGTAGGACTTGGCGTCCTTGGCATCCTGGCCCCTTGCCTCTGCGATCTTCTTCGCCAGCGAGTTGGCGACGGCCTTCGCGATGAGCGTCTTACCGCAGCCGGGAGGGCCGTACAGCAACACGCCCTTCGGCGGGCGCAGCGCGTACTCGTGGAACAGATCCTTGTGCAGGAACGGCAATTCGACGGCGTCGCGGATCTGCTCGATCTGCCGCCCGAGGCCACCGATGTCGCCGTAGTCGACGTCGGGCACCTCCTCGAGCACGAGGTCCTCGACCTCCGCCTTGGGGATGCGCTCGAAGGCGTAGCCCGCCTTCGAATCGACCAGCAGGGAATCACCCGGCCGCAGCTTGCGCGACGGCGAGTCGATGTCCTCGTCGTCGGGATGGATCGTCGCATCGGACGCGGCGAGCGCGAGCGGATGTGCGAGCCAGACCACGCGCTCCTCGTCGGCATGCCCGACGACCAGAGCCCGTTCGCCGTCGTCGAGGATCTCGCGGAGGCTGCAGATCTCCCCGACCCGTTCGAAGGCGCCCGCCTCGACGATGGTCAGCGCCTCGTTCAGGCGGACGGTCTGCCCGGGCCGGAGCGTCTCGGTGTCGATATTCGGCGAGCACGTCAGCCGCATCTTGCGACCGGAGGTGAACACGTCGACCGTCTGATCCTCATGGGTCGAGATGAGCACGCCGTACCCGCTCGGCGGCTGACCGAGACGGTCGACCTCCTCGCGGAGCGCGATCAACTGCTGACGGGCTTCCTTGAGCGTGTCCATCAGTTTGGAGTTTCGGATCGACAGTGAGTCGACACGGGACTCGAGCTCTCGTACCTGCTCGGGCGACTGGGCGAGCTGGCGGCGAAGACCAGCGGCTTCCAGGCGTAGCGCCTCGAGCTCGGCCCGGGCGGCGAACGAGTCCGGATTCTCTGTTGCGCTCATGTGCGACTCCTCCCAGTGACGATCTATCAACGCTACAGCCGCTGTACCAAAACTGCGGACCGACAGGCGGACACGGACCGTCGGCGTCGCACAGTGTGGGACGGCGAGCCGACTCACGGGCACCATCTCTGATGTTAGCCTTACCTGACTAATTGGCACCCTGGCCAACCAGAAAGGCCTCACTCGTGATCATTCGCAAGTCCCTCATCGCCGTCGGAACCCTCGCCATGGCCGTCGGAGTCGCCTCCTGCAGCTCGGACGACTCGACCGGCGCCTCGGATGCCACCACCTCCGCCGCGGCCACCAGCACCAGCGCCAGCGCCGCGGCCGCCGCGACCCCGACCGCCGCCGAGCTGCAGGCGACCCTGGTGACCTTCTTCGACCCGGCCGTCGGCACCACCGAGAAGGTCGCGCTCGTCGAGGACGGCAACAGCCAGGCAGCGGTGCTCGAGCAGTTCAACGGGGTGCTGCGTGGCTACCCGCTCACCGCGGAGGTGACCAAGGTGACGGCGGTCGACGAGGACACCGTCTCGGCCACCACGACCATCGCGGGCCCGCACGGCGGCGCCGCATCCGAGGTCGTCTTCGACCAGATCGACGGCAAGTGGGTCATCTCCGAGGACGCCGCGTGCACCATCTTCTCGATGGGCAAGCTCACCTGCGTGAAGTGATTCGCGGCTTCGCCGCCCGTGAGCGATTTGCACCCCGATTGGGGCACAAATCACTCACGGGCGCGTAGCGCCCTCTAGACCTTCTTGTCCTTGCCCGCGCGGCGCTGCGGCTTCGGGGTGACGGTGCCCTCGGCCAGCTTGCGCGCGCTGACCAGGAACGCGGTGTGGCCCTGCATCCGGTGTTCCGGACGCACTGCGAGGCCGACCACGTGCCACCCGCGCACGATCGACTCCCAGGACCGCGGCTCGGTCCAGCACTCCTGCTCGCGCAGCGCCTCGACCACCCGGGACAGCTGGGTCACCGTCGCGACGTAGACGATCAGCACGCCGCCCGGCACCAGCGCCTTCGACACCGCGGGCAGCGTCTCCCACGGCGCGAGCATGTCCAGGATCACCCGGTCCACCGGACCGCCGTTGGCCTCGGCGTCGAAGTCCGCCAGGTCCGCGACCGTGAGCTCCCAGTTGTCGGGGCGGCCGCCGAAGAAGGTCTCGACGTTGCGGACCGCATGCTCGGCGTGATCGTCGCGCACCTCGTACGAGATGACCTTGCCCTCGGGCCCGACCGCCCGCAGCAGCGAACAGGTCAGCGCGCCCGAGCCGGCTCCCGCCTCGAGCACCCGTGCCCCGGGGAACACGTCACCCTCGTGCACGATCTGCGCGGCGTCCTTCGGGTAGATCACCTGCGCGCCGCGCGGCATCGAGAGCACGTAGTCGACGAGCAGCGGCCGCAGCGCCAGGTAGGGGGTCCCGTTCGTCGAGGTGACGACGCTGCCTTCGGGGGCACCGATCAGGTCGTTGTGCACGATCCCGCCGCGATGGGTGTGGAACTCCTTGCCCGCCTCGAGGACCACCGTGTACTTGCGCGCCTTCGCGTCGGTGAGCTGAACGCGGTCGCCCTCCCGAAACGGTCCGGTCGGTCGCTTCTCGCGTGCGCTCACGTCTTGCCCAGCCACGACTCAGTTCTCCTCGTATTCAGCATTCCCGGCGACCCACGCGCCGGCCCCGACAGCGGTGTCGGACCCGCCGCATACCCTGCCAGGTGTGAGCTCTCCCGTGTCGACGCCCCCCGCCGAGTCATCCGACGCCGCCGACGCGGCGACGGTGGGCCCGCGCTCCCGGCCCGCCCTGTCCCCCTCCCGGGCGGGCGACTTCAAGCAGTGCCCGCTGCTGTACCGCTTCCGCGCCGTCGACCGGATCCCGGAGGTGCCGTCGAAGGCGCAGCTGAAGGGGACGGTGGTGCACGCGGCACTGGAGTCGCTGTACGGCCTGCCCGCCCAGGAGCGGGTCCCCGACCGCGCGGTGTCCCTGGTCGACCCGGCGTGGGAGCAACTGCTCGCCGACTCCCCCGAGATCGCCGACACCGTCCCCGCCGAGGAGCGGGCCTCATTCCTGGCCGAGGCGCGCACGCTGATCGAGGGCTACTACCGGCTCGAGGACCCGACCCGGTTCAGCCCGGAATCGTGCGAGCTGCGGGTGGAGACCGAGCTCGACAACGGGGTGCTGCTGCGGGGGTTCGTGGACCGGATCGACGTCGCCCCGAACGGCCACGTCCGCGTGGTGGACTACAAGACCGGCCGGGCTCCGCGGGAGATGAGCGAGTCCAAGGCGCTGTTCCAGATGAAGTTCTATGCGCTGGTGCTGTTGCGCACCCGAGGGATCGTGCCCGCGCAGCTCCGGTTGATCTACCTGGCCGATGCCGAGATCCTCACCTACGCCCCGGACGAGGCCGAGCTGCTGCGCTTCGAGCGGACCCTGTCCGCGATCTGGAAGGCCATTCTCACGGCAGGGGCCACCGGCGACTTCCGGGCGAATCCGGGGCGGCTGTGCAACTGGTGCGACCATAAGGTGCGCTGCCCCGCGTTCGGCGGCACGCCGCCGCCCTATCCGGGGTGGCCGGAGAGCCCGGCAGATGAAGTGCAGAAGTTCGAGGAGATCGTCGAGTGAGTGATCAGGCCTACTACGTTCCGCTGGGGTCCACCGAGGACGGTGTCGAGCGATTCGCCACCACCGCGCTGACCGTGAGCACCTGGGCCGACACCATGCAGCACGGCGCGCCGCCCTCCGCGCTCCTCGTCCGTGCGCTCGAGCGCTGCCAGCAACGCCCCGATTCCCGGCTCACCCGCGTGGTGATCGAGATCCTCGGCCCGGTTCCGCTGAGCGAGATCGAGGTGCGGTCCTGGGTGGAGCGGCCCGGTAAGCGGATGGAGCTGGTGGTGGCGGAGCTGTGGGCCGCAGGCCCCGACGGCACCGAGCGCGCGGTCGCTCGCGGCACCGGATGGCGCATGCAGACCGCGGACACCACCCCGGTCCAGCACGCGGCGGATCCCGCGTTGGCCCCGCTGTCGCAGTCGCACACCATCGAGATGGAAGGGCGGTTCTGGGGCTCCGGATTCGTCGCCAGCCTGGACTGGCAGTGGCTGGCCGAGATCGGTTGCGAGGGCCCCGGTCAGGTCTGGGCCCGCCCGAATCCCGCACTGGTCGAGGGCGAACCGCTCACCCCGATCCAGCGGCTATTCACCGTCGCCGACGTCGCCAACGGCGTGGGTGCGAAGCTGCACCCCAGCGAGTGGACGTACCTGAACACCGACCTCACCGTGCACCTGTTCCGGGTGCCGGAGGGCGAATGGGTCGGCGTCTCCGCCGAGACCTCGTACGGCCCGGACGGCGTCGGCATGTGCGCGGGCGTGCTGCACGACGAGTCCGGCCCGGTCGGACGGATCAACCAGACGGTGCAGATCCGGCCCCGCTAGCAGGCGAGACGGGTAGGCCTCGCACCTGGGCGCCTGGCCTACCCGTCCGGCGGTCACTCGGAGATGGGGATACGACCGTCGACGGCGGCCGCGGCGATCGACTCGCGCAGTGCGGAGCAGCGCCCCACCCGTGCGCCGCGCACCGTCAACGATGGATCGTCCCGGTACTCGTGGCAGATGGTCTCCGGGTGAGCGGTGCTCCACTGGACGCTGGTGTGCTGCCAGCTGTTCTTCTCGGCGCGGACCTCGACGCCGCACCGCGCACAGTCGACGTGCCGCATCAGACCGACAACTCCTCGGGAGCCCAGCGGGCGATGTTGTCGGCGACCTCCTGCTTCCACGCCTCGACCGGCTTGGTGGTGTCGAGTTCGAACTCGAAGCGGTCCACCATGTCCGGGGTGATGTCGGCGACGTCGACGTAGAACTGCTCATACCAGCGGCGCAGCTGGTAAACGGGGCCGTCCTCGTTGGTGAGCAGCGGGTTGTCGATCCGGGTCTTGTTCTTCCAGATCTCGATGTCCTGCTCGAAGCCGATGCCGATGTAACCGATCATCAGGTCCACCACCTGGTCCGTGAGCTCGGCCGGGATCTGTTCGGTCTTCTTCACGGAGATGCCGTACATCAGCACGAACCTGTCCGGCGAGATCGGGTAGTGGCAATTGATCAGGACGGACTCGACGTCGTACTTGTCGGTGTGGTAGACGAGGTCGTCGATCATGAACGACGGCCCGTGATAGGCGGCGATCGAGCGGTGGCCGAGCAGCTTCGGCACGTCGGGATCGGTCCACCCCATGATGTCCTCACGACCCACGCCCGCCTGTTCCTGGATGGCGACGTGGCCCTCGAAGATGTTCTTGAAGTACGTCGGGAACGAGTAGTGCACGTAGAAGAAGTGCGCCATGTCGACGACGTTGTCGATGATCTCGCGGCAGTTGGTGTCGATGACGATCGACTTCCATTGCCACTCGGTCCACTCGGCATCATCGGACCGCGCGGCGGGGATCGCGACCTCCGGCGGCGGCGGGTTGCCCTCCGGGTCATTCCACACGAACAGCAGCTCGTCCTGCTCCATGGTCTGCCACGTGCGGGTGCGAGCCAGCGGGGGGACCCGGCGGGCGTAGGGGATGCCGGTGCACTTGCCATTGCCGCCCCAGCGCCAGTCGTGGAACGGGCAGGCGATCGAGTCGCCCTTGACGGTGCCCTGACTCAGGTCGCCACCCATGTGCCTGCAGTAGGCATCGAGGATCTTGATGTCGCCGTTGCTGTCGGCGAACACCACGAGCTTGGTCCCGAACGCCTCCACCGAGTGCGGCTTGCCGTCCCGGAACTCCGCCAGCAGCCCCAGGCAATGCCACCCCCGAGCGAAGCGGGTGGGGGCGGTGCCCTCCTCGATGATGCGAACCTCGTCGGATTCCCCGATGCCCACAGTGGTCCTTTCGCTGCCTGGCGCATTCGAGATGTCAGCCCGGCTTTGTAGATGTGATCACGATCATGGCGAGAGGCGGCCGGCAGCCGAAAACCTGTGGCGCGCCGTCAGATTCCCCCCGGGATCAGAATAGACCAGTTGGTCTGAAACATCCCACTGAGCGGAAGCCCCCCTGGCGTCGTGCCTCGCCCCGCGGTTGGATGACGGTGCCTGCGCCCGCCCGGAGGTCCGTGGGCGGCGCAGCCGCGAGGTCGCACGGGAGGAGATACGAATGTCGATCGGAGACGGCTCGAGGACGAGCCTGCCCACCTCCGGCCTCGATCGTCTGGCCCTGATCCTGGACCGCTTTCGCAGCGCGTCGCGGCTCAATCTGACGGAGCTGTCCCGCAGTACCGGCATACCCCGAACGAGCACGCTCCGGATGCTCGACCAACTGGTCCGGATGGGATGGCTCCGCCGCACGGGTGTCGAGTACGAACTCGGAGACACCCTTGCCGAACTCGGGGCCTTGTCGCTGTACCGGGGCAGTGTCGACCGGGTGGTGACGCCGCTGCTGCGCGAACTCCACCTGGTGACGGGCCACGTCGTACATCTCGGCATTCTCGACGGCAAGGACGTCCTCTACCTCGAGAAGGTCGGCGGTGCGGCGGCACCCCATTTGCAGACGCGGGTCGGGGCGCGCATACCCGCGCGGTCGTCGACGATAGGCAAGGCGCTGCTCGCGGCCGGACCCCTGCCCGACCGGGCGGCGCCCGACAGCGACGACGAGCGGAACCGACGCCGGTCCGGCGTCTCCTTCGGCACCTGCGCCGCCGGGTTCGGTTGCATCGGAGCGCGTGTCGGCTCGCTCGGCGGCGCGGAGGTCGGCCTTTCGGTCAGCGGACCGATGAGCCGGCTGAAGTTCGACCATCGGCATGCGGCGCCCGTACGGATGGCGGCCGCGGCGATCGCACACTACTTCGACCTCGCCGGAGCGACGCGGCCCTGACCTGGCCTCAGTCCGCTCATCGGAAGGATGAATTGCCCGCGCGACGTACCGCTGACAGCGTGTTGCCATGAAATCCGAGCTCACACTCTCAGTTCCCGAACAACTCCTGGCGATCGAGCAGATCAAGCGCACCTTCGCGGCGCGCCTGCGCTGCATGGACAACAAGCAATGGGACATCTACCCGACGCTGCACACCGACGACGTGGTCTCCGAGACGTGGGGCGGCCTGCCAGGAGACAAGCAGCCGCAGACCGAGGGCACCTCGAACCGTGTGGTGGGCAAGGACAAACTGACCCGCGCGATCAGCACCCTGCTCGGCGGGCCGACCGCGGTGACCACCGTGCACCACGGCCACACCCCTGAGATCGAGCTGACCTCCGACGAGACCGCCCGCGGGATCTGGGCGATGGAGGACAAACTGTGGTGGACCAACGGCGACCACGAGGAGCATCTGCACGGCTACGGGCACTACCACGAGGAGTACCGGAAGGTGAACGGCCGCTGGCTGATCAGCTACCGGAAGCTCACCCGCCTGCGCGAAGACGTGACCGAGGGCTTCTTCGACTACCTGCAGGCGCTGTGAACCCGCTCTTCGCCCCGCTGCAGGTCCGGTCGCTGGCGCTGCCGAACCGAATCGTCATGTCCCCCATGACACGAGAGCGTTCGCCGGACGGGGTTCCCGGCCCCGACGTGGCCGCCTATTACCGCAGGCGCGCCGAGGGCGGCACCGGGCTGCTGATCACCGAGGGCGTGGCGATCGACCACCCGACCGCCGTCGACAGCCCCAGAGTCCCCCGCCTGCACGGAGAATCGGCCCTGGCGGGGTGGCGCACCGTGATCGAGGATGTGCACGCGGCAGGCGGCCGGATCATTCCCCAGCTGTGGCATGTCGGTCCGCTGTGGGGCGCCATGAGCGCAGTGGATCCGGCATTGACGCCGATGCGCCCCTCCGGGCTGTGGGGCCAGGTCGGGAAGACCGTCTATCCGGACGACTACATCGCGCGGGCGAGCGCACCAACCCCGGCGATGACCGAGCACGACATCGCGGACGTCATCGCCGCCTACGTGCGCTCGGCCCGCAACGCGGTCGACGTCGGGTTCGACGGGATCGCGGTCCACGCCGGGCACGGCTACCTGCTGGACGCCTTCCTGTGGGAGTCGACGAACCGGCGCAACGACGGCTGGGGCGGCGACCTGCGACGGCGCGCGCAGTTCCCGGTCGAGGTGGTGCGGGCGATCCGGCGAGAGATCGGTCCAGACCTGCCGATCTTCTACAGGTTCTCGCAGCACAAGCAACAGGACTACGGGGCGCGTATCGCGAACACCCCCGACGAGCTCGGCCTCGTCCTGAACGCACTGGTCGAGGCCGGTGTGGACGTGCTCGACGCGAGCATCCGACGCTTCGACGTCCCCGCGTTCGAGGGCAGCGAGCTGACCCTGGCCGGTTGGGCCAAGAAGCTGACCGGCGCGATCAGCATGGCCGTCGGCAGCGTCGGACTCGACAGGTCCCTCCGCGACGCAGGCACGCCGGGGCCGGCCGACCTCGACGGGCTCCTGCGCCGGCTCGAGGCCGAGGAGTTCGACCTGGTCGCCATCGGGCGACTGCACCTGACCGAGCCTGCCCTCGCGACGATCCTCCGCGACGGCGGGCCCATCCCGGCGTTCGACCGCGCGCGGCACGAGGGCCGGCTGTACTGACCGCGGAACGCGACGACCCCGGTCACACGTGGACGGACTAGGGATCGTCGCATCACGTGAACTGAAGATGGACTGCAAGCGCCGTGCCGCGGCTCTTGGTCGCGGCGCGGCGCTTCTACTGGTGGACCTGAATACCACACGGCCGCCCAAGCGTGCGCAGGCAACAACCAGCGTCCCCTCCAGGCCCGACGATATTCGTGCACCCCGCGCGCACCCGTCCAGCCGCCACCAGTGGACGCTAGAAGCCGTGGCCACCCCACGCCCGGAATTGACAGCGCCTTGTGATCCCGTTCGTCGCGCTTCTACGGCACGCGGGGGCCGGCCGGCCCACCTCCAGACCTGTGGTCCTCAGCGAAAAGTGGCGGGATCCTTCCAAGGGAGTGTGTCGCCGCGCCGTCCGCAAGGGGCGCGGCCGGGGGTCGTGGTGTCGGGTCAGCTGGCAGGTTGGGTGGCTTCGGCGGTGTAGGCGCGGTGCAGGATCGTGCCAACACCGCCGACCGTCATGCCGACCTCGTCCGCGATCTCGCGCAGTCTGAGGCCCTCGGCGCGCAGCTCCAGCACCCGCCGGCGGCGTTCGGCGGCACGTGCCTCGTACTCGGCCCGAGGCCCGGCCATGATGTTGCGCACCGCGCGCGGTGAGATGCCAAGCCGCTCAGCGACTTCGCGGGCCGACTTGATGCGTCGCGCGGGGTTTGCAGCGCCCACCGGTGGACTCCTTCCTCGTCAAGGTCGCGGTCGATCGCACGCAGCTTACTGGCGGCCACGACTGCGATGGTGGCCACGACTGTCGCGCGGCGCTTGTCGGTTCGCGACGGTCGATCCACGAGCGGAAACGGTTGTGCAAGTCGGAACAGAGCTGAAAGCAATTCCGCGACGAATTGACAATGCACTGTTGTCAGTGGAGATCCCGATGAAATGAGATCCGCAGGCCAGGCAACTCTGGGAATCACCTAGCACCAGCTCCCGTAGGTCCGGGCCACCGACGCAGTTCGCTGAGCCCACATTCATCCCACCAATTTTCGGTAGGCAGCGACGGAAATCACGCATACAGTCCCGCAACCGACCCGGCCCCAACGCCTCGGTCGTACCCGCAACGCCCTCGAACCGAAAGGTCCCCATGCGTAGAACCCGCGCCCGCCGTGCCGCGATGATCGGCACCGCGGCACTCCTGCTGGCTGCGCCCTGCGCGACCCTCGCCCAAGCGGAACCAACCCCACCGGCACCCGCGCTGCCCGAGGACCTGGTGGCCGCGATCCAACGCGACCTCCGGCTCAGCCCGGAGCAGTACCTCGACCGGGCCCAGACCGGGCAGGAACTGGCGACGTTCGCCGACACACTCCGCGGCAAGTTCCCCACCGCCTTCGCCGGCGCCTGGCTCGACAAGACCAGCACCCCGCTGGTCGGCCTGGCTGACGGACCGGACAAGGCCGCGGCCCGCACCGCCGTCGAGGCCGCAGGCTTCAAGGTCAAGGACCAGTCACGCAGCGAGAACGCCCTGCGCGACCTGCTCGGCCAGGTCAACAGTTGGACCCAGCAGCTCCCCGCGCCGCTAACCGGCCAGATCAACGGCGCCAAGATCGACACGGTCAAGAACGACATCGCGCTGGAAGTCCAGGACACCGCAGTGGGGCAGGGCCTGCAGCTGCCGAACTTCCTCAACTTCGTGCGCGTGGCGCAGGTACCGGGTGGCTCGTCCGACCTGCCGGGGCTCGGTTCACTCGGTTCATTCGGCTCGTCCGGCCCGACCAAGCCCACCGATCCCACCACCGATCCCACCGACCCGGCCTCCACGATCACCCTCGACCCCATCAAGGGAGCCACCGTCGAGAAGATGATCACGTTGAAGGCGAAGGTCACCCCCGCAGCAGCAGGCGGCACCGTCGTATTCGAGGACGACAAGAACACCTACCACGAAGAAGCAACGGTCGGCGCCGACGGCACCGCCACCCAGGAGTGGTACCCCAGCATCGCAGGCAAGGTGACCATCAAGGCCACCTTCTCCGGCCGCGACGGCGTCACCGGATCCACCACGACGCAACAGATCACCGTCGCGGGGCCCCCCAAGCCCACCACCACCAAGCCCAAGCCGCCGGCCGCCAACGCCATCATGGGTGGCGACGTCTACGACGCCGTGGACGTCTCCGGCGGTTCCCGCAGGTGCACGCTCGGTTTCAACGCCACCGACGCCTCCGGCCACGCGGCGGTCATCTCCGCCGGACACTGCGACGCGAACCCCGACGCCGCGGGCACTGATGACGCCTCAATCGGACACGAGGTGGTCGACGGCGTCAGCGGCGATCGCTTCGGCACCTTCACCAATGCGTCCCAGCGGCCACTCGACTACGCGGTGATCAAGATCGACGACGGCGTCGCCAAACGCTTCGAGAACAACTACGTTCGCGCCCCCGGCCAGGCCCCGGTAGCGATCACTGGCACCGCCGTCCCCGTGGTAGGGATGCCGGTGTGCATGTCCGGCATGGTCACCGGCTACCACTGCGGCACGGTCGAATTCGTCGACATAATGAATATCCCCATCTTCCCGAGTCGTTTCACCGTGAGCATCTGTGGACTGAGCGGCGACAGCGGCGGCGCCGTGCTGTCCGGTACCAAGGCGCTGGGCATCACGGTCCGATCCAACAAGGCTGTCGAGGGGACGTGCGATTCCGCCACCGCACCCGAGGTGACCGCGACACCGATCACCAACATCCTCAGTGCCAACCCCGGACTGAAGATCCGCACCAATTAGACGCACAGGATCCCGAAAAGGGGCCTCGGACGCGAACTCTCGCGCCCGAGGCCCCTTGTCGCATTCCAGAGGTGACGCCCCGACCCGCAGGTCCGAAACGGCGCGCCGCCGAGCCCACATTCATCCCACCAATTTTCGGTAGGCAGCAGCGGAAATCACGCATACAGTCCCGCAACCGGCCCGGCACCAACGCCTCGGTCGTACCCGCACACGTCCTCGAACCGAAAGGC
>NZ_BCXA01000004.1 GCF_001894865.1 Rhodococcus maanshanensis NBRC 100610
CCGAAAGGCCCCCATGCGTAGAACCCGCGCCCGCCGTGCCGCGATGATCGGCACCGCGGCACTGCTTCTGGTCGCGCCCTGCGTGACCCTGGCCCAGGCCGAACCCACCGGACCGGCACCCGCACTGCCGGCGGACATGGTGGCCGCGATCCAACGCGACCTCGGGCTCAGCCCGGCCCAGTACCTCGACCAGGCGGACACCGGGCAGGATCTGGCGGCGTTCGCCGACACGCTGCGCGGCAAGTTCCCCACCGCCTACGCCGGCGCCTGGCTCGATGCGGCCGGCACACCGCTGGTCGGCCTGGCCGACGGACCGGACAAGGCCGCCGCCCGCACCGCCGTGGAGGCCGCGGGTTTCAAGGTGAAGGACCAGGCGCGCAGCGAGCAGGTCCTGTCCGGCCTGCTGGGCCAGCTCAACGCCTGGGTTCAGCAGCTTCCCGCACCGCTGGCCGGCCTCGTCAACGGCACCGCGATCGACCCCGCCGCCAACGACATCGCGTTGAACGTCACGGACACCGCTGCGGGCCAGGGCCTGCAACTGCCCGGCTTCCTGGGCTTCGTGCGCGTGGCGCAGGGACCGGCCGCTTCGTCCGAACTGCCCGGGTTCGGCTCGCTCGGCTCGTCCGACCCGACCACACCCACCAAGCCCACCGAACCCACCACGGACCCGACCACGGACCCGGCCGCCACCACCGTCACCCTCAACCCCATCGCCGGAGCCACCGTCGGCAAGGCGACCACACTGACCGCCACCGTCAACCCGGCCGGAGCCGGCGGCGAGATCGACTTCGCGGACGGCGAGGACCTCCTCGGCACCGCACAGGTCGGCGCCAACGGCCAAGCCACCCACCAGTGGACCCCCACCACCGCCGGTCAGCGCACCATCACCGCCAACTTTACCGGCCGCGACGGCGTCGCCGGAGAAACCACCACCACCCAACAGGTCACCGTCGCACCCGCCGGCACCAACACCGCCACCTCCACGATCACCCTCGCCCCCATCAAGGGAGCCACCGCCGGCGGCAAGGCGATCACGTTGAAGGCGAAGGTCACCCCCGCAGCAGCGGGCGGCACCGTCGTATTCGAGGACGACAAGAACACCTACCACGAAGAAGCACAGGTCGGCGCCGACGGCACCGCCACCCAGGAGTGGTACCCCAGCATCGCCGGGAAGGTGAGCATCAAGGCCACCTTCTCCGGCCGCGACGGCGTCACCGGATCCACCACCACCCAGCAAGTCACCGTCGCGGGGCCCCCCAAGCCCCCCACCACTAAGCCCACCACCACCAAGCCCAAGCCGCCGGCCGCCAACGCCATCCTCGGTGGCCAGGCCTACTCCATCGGGCCGGGCGGGTGCTCGTTCGGTTTCAACGCCACCGACGGCGACGGCCACGCGGTGAACATCACCGCCGGACACTGTGACCCGCACCCCGAAAACGCGGGCGAGTCGGGTGCCTCGAGGGCGTCCATTGGGGATAACGGCGGCCACTACTCGATCGGCACCTTCGACAAGACAGTCATCGATGGCGGCGACTACGCGTTGATCATGATCGACGACGAGACCGCCAACCGTTTCGAGAACAACTTCGTCGATACCTACGGCGGGGACCCGTTGCCGATCACCGGCACCGCGGATCCCGTGGTCGGGGCGCCGGTGTGCAAGTCCGGCCGAATGACCGGCTTCACCTGCGGCAAGATCACCGCCGTCAACCAGCACATAGCCCCCCAAAGCGGAGGCACCGTCATCGCCAACGTGTACGACGCCTTCGCCGTGAGGGTCTGCGGGATTCATGGCGACAGCGGTGGAGCCATGGTGACCGGCACCAAGGCGCTGGGCACCATTAGCGCAGGCACCCGCGGGGAGTGCAACAACTCCTCGCAGGTATGGGGGCAGCCGATCAACTCGACCCTCACGGGCAACCCCGGCCTGAAGGTCCGAACC